>NZ_JBMDIL010000015.1:0-201953 GCF_057808655.1 Rhizobium sp. FG96
CTACGTTGACATCGTAGGGGTCACAGGTTCAATCCCTGTCACGCCCACCATCCGAAATCTCCACAAAGTCAAAGACTTAGAGAAGCGGTTCGCAAAGCGAAGAGCGGTTCGCTTTGTCGCGCGGAGAAGCCTGCCGCACGGCAAGGCTTGGCGATGGCAGCGATCGCCGCTCAGTTTCGCGGCCTCACGGCAGCAAGCTCCGCGGCCCTTCCTCGGCTCCTCAGAACGTTCGATATCGCGCATTTCAGCGTGCCAGGCACAATACCGGGCTCGATCCACAAATTCGATCGCGCCGCATCACATAAGCGCTTGCCAAGGCGCCAAAGGCTCGCTATCAAGCGCGCCGTTAAGGGCATGAATTCGCGACGGATTTATTGCCCATCGGATGGGCGTGTAGCTCAGCGGGAGAGCACTACGTTGACATCGTAGGGGTCACAGGTTCAATCCCTGTCACGCCCACCATCCGATCTCACATCCTCGACAATTCGTTTCGACGCCACGCGATGATCGCCGGTTCGCGCCGCGAATCGAAATCTGACTTCGGAAACGAAAAAGGGCCCGCAAGATTGCGGACCCGATTGCGATCAGCGGTGCTGGCGCACCCCTGCTCTGTCTAGCGCTCAGACGGCATTGTAGGCCGCGATCACTGCCGCCAGCTGGTCGTTGGTCATCGCCTCGACCTGCTGCGTCGTGAACGCATTTGCATGAGCGCTGTCGAGCTTCGAGATGTCATCGACGGAGAGGCCGGCAATGGCGCCGACGCTGATCGCCGAGATTTCGTCGATGGCGAACTTTGCCACATCTTCGGGCGCCATTGCGGCGATCTGCTCGGCGGTCAGCTTCGCCGTCTGCGACAGCGTCAGACCTTCGATCTGGGCAGGCGTCATGGCAGCGATCTGGCTGGGCTTCAGGCCGGTGATGGCGGCATCGCTGAGCTTGCCGATCTGCGCCGGCGTCAGATTGGTGATCTGAGCGGTGGTCAATGCCCCCACCTGCGACGGCAGCAGCGCGCCGAGCTGCGCATCGGTAAACTTGGCGAGCTGGTCCGAGGTGAAGTGCGTCATCTGCAGCGCGGTGACCGCCTTGAGCTGATCGGCGCTGAGCTTGCCGATCTGGCTGTCGTTCAGCGACGCGATGATCTCGTCCTTCAGGCCCATCATCGCCCGGGGGCTAATGGCACCGAAGGCCTCGTCACTCATCTTGGCGATATTGGCAAGCGTGAGACCCGCGACCTGGAGCGCCGTCAGGGCGCCCACCTGCGCCACCGTCAGGCCTGCGACCTGATCAGCGGACATTGCCGTGATCTGGCTCGCCTTCAGGCCGCTCGTGGCCGTGGGGCTGAGCTTGCCGATCTGGGCGGCAGAGAGGCTCGATATCTGCGTATTGGTCAGCGCCCCGGCCTGCGTTGCCGACAGGGCACCGATCTGCTCATCAGTGAAATTGCCAAGCTGCGCCGTCGTGAAGCCCGGCATCTGCGTAGGCTGCAGCCCGGCGATCTGCTCCTTGCTGAGGCTCGCGACCTGCTCGGTGCTGAGAGCCGCGATCGTGGCATTCGTCATGCCGGCGATCGCGGTGGCGCTGATCGCACCGATTTCATCTGCGGAGAACTTGGCGATAGCCTCGGGGCTCAATGCGCCGACCTGGGCCGCCGTCAGTGCCGCCGTCTGGCCCGCGCTCAGACCTTCAAGCTGCGCTGCCGACATGGCGGCGATCACCGAAGGCTTGAGACCGGCAACCGCGGCGCTGCTCAGCTGGCCGATCTGAGCCGCGCTGAGGCTGCCGACCTGCGTCTCGGTCAGACCGGCCGTCTGCGCCGCCGACAGCGCACCGATCTGCTCCTCGGTGAACTTGCCAAGCTGCCCGGCCGTAAAGCCGGCCATCTGCTGGGCGGTCAGTCCCTTGATCTTGTCAGGTCCGAGCGAAGCGAGCTCGTTGTCGCTGAGACCCGCGAGCACTTCAGGCTTGAGCCCGCCGATCGCGCTGGGGCTGATCGCGGCAAATGCCTCGTCGCTCATCTTGGCGATATTGGCGGCCGTGAAACCGGCGACCTGGGCGGCCGTCAGCAGCGCGATCTTGTCGGCGCCGAGAGCATCCACCTGATCGGCCGTCATTGCGGAGATTTGCGCCGCCGTCAGGCCGGCAATCGCCGCGCTGCTGAGCTGGCTGATCTGCGCCGGTGTCAGCGCCCCGATCTGCGCTCCGGTGAGCGCACCCGTCTGCGCCGCCGTCAGCGCGCCGATCTGCGCCTCGCTGAACTGGGCGATCTGCGCAGCGGTAAAGCCCGGGATCTGCTTTGTCGCGACCGCCTTGACCTGGTCCGTGCTGAGCTCGCCGATCTGGCTGCTGGTCAGCGCGGCAACCGCCTCATTCGGCAAGCCGGCGATCGCGGCAGGCGTGAGAGCGGCCACGGCTTCGTCGCTGAGCTTGGCGATATTCGCCGCCGTGAAACCGGCCGTCTGCGCCGCGGTCAGCACAGCCGCCTGGGCGGGCGTGAAGCCTGCCACCTGGTCAGCCGTCATGCCGGTGATCTGCGATGCCTTGAGACCGGCAACGGCCGCATTGCTGAGCTGACCGATCTGACCCGCGGACAGGCCATCGATCTGCGTATCCGTCAGCGCTCCGGCCTGTGCCGCCGACAGCGCGCCGATCTGTTCGTCGGTGAAGCGGGCGACCTGGGCAGGCTTGATGCTGGCAATCTGGGCCGGCAGCAGACCGGCGATCTGCTCCGGCGTCAGGTTGCCGATCTGGCTGTCGCTCAGAGCAGCGATGACTTCGCTCTTAAGGCCGGCAAGTGCCTTGGGGCTGATCGCTGCCAGTTCCTCGTCGGTGAACCGGGCGAGATCCGCCGCCGTCATCGCACCAAGCTGCGCGGCTGTCAGCGCACCGGCCTGAGCAACGCTCAAGCCCTCGAGCTGCGCATCGCTCATCGCGTCGATCTGCGCCGGTTTCAATCCGGCAACGGCCGCGTTGCTGAACTGGCCGATCTGGGCGGCGGAGAGACCGGCGATCTGGTCGTTGGTCAAGGCACCGGCCTGAACGCCCGACAGCGCCGCGATCTGATCGCCGCTGAACTTGCCGAGCTGGGACGGCGTGAAGCTCGCGATCTGCTGCGCGCTGAGGCCCTTGATCTGATCCGGGCTCAAGCTGGCGATCTGGCTGTCGGTGAGCGCCGCGATCGCCTCGCCCTTCAGACCGGCGATCGCCTTGGGGCTGATCGCGGCAATTGCGTCATCCGACAGCTTGGTGACATTAATAGCGGTGAACCCGGCCAGCTGCGCTGCCGTCAGGACGGCAAGCTGAGCCGCGGTCAGGCCCGCAACCTGGGCCGGCGTCATGGCGGCGATCTGCGCGGCCTTCAGACCTGTCACGGCCGAATTGGTAAGCTCTCCGATCTGCTCGCCGGACAGCCCGCCGATCTGCGGGGCCGTCAGCGAACCGGTCTGCGCTGCAGACAGCGCCTTCATCTGCTCGTCGGTGAAGGTGCCGAGCTGCGTGTCGGTGAAGGCGGTGATCTGCGTTGCCGTAAAGGCCTTGAGCTGAGTTGCGCTCAGCATCGAGACCTGATCATTGCTGAGCTTGGCAATCGCCTCATTCTTCAGGCCACTGATGGCCTTGGTGCTGAGGGCTGCGACGGCATCGTCCGCCAACTTGACGATATTGGTCGCGGTAAATCCGGCGGCCTGAGCCGCCGACATTACAGCGGTCTGCGCCGCCGTAAAGCCGGCCACCTGATCCGCCGTCATGCCCGAAATCTGCGTGGCCTTCAGACCGCTGACGGCAACGTTGGTAAGCTCGCCGATCTGGGCTGCGGAAAGCGTGGCGATCTGCGCGCTGGTGAGAGATCCGGCCTGCGCCGCCGTCAGCCCCTTGAGCTGCGTATCGGTGAACTTGCTGAACTGCTCGGGCGTGAAAGCGGCGATCTGCTTGGTTGTGAGAGCCTTGATCTGATCGGCGCTGAGATGGCCGATCTGGCTTTCGCTGAGCTTGGCGATCGCATCATTCGTCAGGCCGCTGATAGCCTTGGTGCTGATGGCCGCAATCTCGTCGTCCGTGAAGGTGGCGATATCCTCCGGCGTCAGCCCGGCGATCTGCGCTGCCGTCATCGCCGCGACCTGCGCCACGCTGAGCCCTTCGAGCTGCGTCGCGCTCATCGATGCGATCTGCGTTGCCTTCAGGCCGGCAATACCCGAGTTGCTGAGCTGGCCGATCTGGGCCGCACTAAGCCCGGCAATCTGCGTGTTGCTCAGCGATCCGACCTGGACCGCCGACAGGGCCTTCATCTGCGTTTCGGAGAACAGGCCGAGCTGTTCCGGCGTGAAGCTCATCATCTGCCTTGAGGTCAGGCCCTTGACCTGGTCGGCGCTGAGCTTGGCAATCTGCGCATCGGTGAGAGCGGCAACCGCCTCACCCTTCAGGCTGCCGATGACCTTTGCAGGAATGGCGGCGAATGCCTCCGGGCTCAGCTTGGCAATGTTGCCGGCACCGAAGCCGGCGATCTGCGAGACAGTGAGAAAGCCGATCTGGCTGGCCGTCAGCCCGGCGATCTGATCGCCGGTCATCGCCGCGATCTGCGTCGCCTTCAGGCCGCTGAAGGCGGCATTGCTCAGCTGGCCGATCTGGGTGGCGCTAAGGCCGCCGATCTGCGCGGTGGTCAGCGCCGCCGCCTGCGCGGCCGACAGGGTCTTAATCTGTGTCTCGGACAGCAATCCGATCTGGGCCGGCGTGAAACCGGCGATCTGCTTCGGTGTCAGCGCCTTGATCTGATCCGTGCTCAACCGGCTCAAGACCGCATCACTAAAGACGGGCATCACCTCGCCCTTCAGGCCGCTAATGGCCTTGGGACCGATAGCCACGACAGCATCATCGGACAGCTTGGCGAAGTTTGCAGCGGTGAAGCCGGCAACCTGGACAGCCGTCAGGACGGCGGTCTGCGCGGCCGAGAAACCGGAGACCTGATCGGCCGTCATCGCGGTGATCTGGGTCGCCTTGAGACCGGCAAGCGCCGTGGTGCTGAGCTGGCCGATCTGCGCGGCGCTGAGGCCGGCGATCTGTGCGTTGGTCAGGGCGCCGACCTGCACAGCCGTCATCGCGCTCATCTGCGCCGGGGAGAAGCCTGCAAGCTTATCGGCCGTGAACATCACGATCTGCTTCGACGCCAGACCCTTGATCTGGTCAGGGCTCAGCTTGGCAATCTGTTCGGCGCTGAGCGCGGCCACGGCTTCCGGCTTCAGACTGCCGATGACTTTGGCACCGATGGCACCGATTTCGTCCGGCGTGAACTTCTCGATATCTGCCGGTGTCAGGGCCGCCACCTGCGCCGCCGTCAACGCGGCCGCCTGAGCCACGTTAAGGCCCTCAAGCTGCGTTTCCGTCATCGCCGCAATCTGCGTTGCCTTGAGGCCGGCGATCGCCGCTGTGCTCAGCTGGCCGATCTGGCTGCCGCTGAAGCCGACGATCTGCAGCGTGCTCAATGCGCCGACCTGCGTCGCCGTCAGGGCGCCCATCTGAACGGCCGAGAAGGTGCCGAGCTGGGCAGCACTGAAACCTGGCATCTGCTGCGCCGTCAGCGCCTTGATCTGGTCGGCGCTCAGCTTGGCGATCTGCTCGTCGCTCAGCGCTGCGATCGTCTCGCGCTTCAGGCCGCTGATCGCCTGAGGCGTGATGGCGGCGACCTCATCAGGCGTGAACTTGATGATATCGTCAGGGCCGATCGACGCGATCTGCGTGGCGCTCAGCCCCTTGATCTGGTCGACCGTTAGGCCTTCGATCTGATCGGGGGTAAGGGATGCAATCTGGGTGGCGCTGAATGCCGCCAGCTGATCCTTGCCGAGGCTTGCGATCTTTGCCGCATCGAGCACGGCGAGCAGTTCCGGCTTCAGCCCGGCGATTGCGCTCGTCGAGATCGCGCCCAGCTGGGTCGAGCTGAGCGCCTGGATATCCTCGGCCTCAAGAGCCGCCACTTGATCCTTGCTGAGGTTCTTGAGCTGCTCGGGCGAAAGCCCTGCAATATCCTCTGCAGAGAGTTCCCGGATCGTCTTCGGCGACAGGGATTTGATCTGGCTGCTGGTAAAGGAGGAGATGATCGACGTCATGAAATTGCCCTGCCCCGGCGTTGGCGATTACATTTCTCTGTCTCTCACATCCCTGAAGCCCGCGCGCTCCAGCCACGACCGGAGCCTTCGCGCACCGCGCGTTGCTACATGAGGGGATGGTTCGACAGACTGCTTTGGAAGACATCGCTCGACGGAGCCGATGCCAGGACAGTGCACATAGAGCCGAGCCACGGTCCCCCAACCACGGCCTCGGCACGGCAATCGCAACATCGTTGCGCTCGAAGCCTCAATTTGCGAACTGCAAATCCAGGCGCACATACAACCAGCAATTACAACTTAATGTGCCGTTGTCCTGCTGGGATATGTGTCGCACTAAGCTTGCGCGAGGATGGAGAAACAACGCCCGATTCGTAGCGGCGAAAAATGCACAACCTAAGCGTACGGCCGACGGCTGTCGTCCAGCTTCTGGCAGCTTGTTTTGTCTTGATTATTAGCGGGATGAGAAACGCGCTGAAACCTAGCCGGCAAAGCTTGGATAAAAATCGGCAGCGCGGTGATGGGAGGGTTTCTCAGCAAAGTCAGGCGGCCCGGCCGCAACTCCTGACACCACGACAAAGCAATAAAAGCTCTGTCACACAGGGAAGCGTATCATTTACGCCACCACCCTGTATAAAGGCTTGCCCCCAAGCCTGCCCTCTTCGCCCAACTCACTTCGTAAGCGATGCGTCTTCGGTTATCGTCGTTGCTGCGGTTTGCAGATACGGGGTCTCAGGAATGGATGCGATGAAGAACATCGTAAACGCATAGACTGAGAACAGCGTCAGAGCCGCGGTCAATCGAATCATGCACTATCTCCTTATTCACAAGGAAGAGTGTGCGCCACTTTGCGTCTTTCCCAAACAGTTTTCTGAACGGCAGATGAACAAAAACTTGTTATGGGCAATTTTAACGATATTTTTACAACATTAGTGATGACGATTTTAGCCGTCAGCTGGCATCCAGAAGCCCTGAATTTGCTAGCTTTTTCAGGTGTTCATCGACAATCCCGCGGTCATTGCAGGTGTGATAGCGCCCGCCACAGGCCTCACTCAGTTCATTCAGGTTTCTGAATTTCGGCGAGATCGGCAGCCCCGTGGCGTTCAGAATTCGGGCCATGACGAAGGCGATGTCCTCCGCCTGATCGAGTTTTGCATAGTCGATAGCGACGCCGTAGCCCCTGACCGCGAAGTAGGTTTCGTAAACGGGCGAGCGGAAATCGGCGAACATGTTCTTCGCGGGATCGAGCGCCAGTGCGTAGCCGAGCGTCGCTTCGGACTGGTGATCGCCGAAATCGACTGCGACGCTGCGCCGCTCCGGCGCCTCCTCGGCACGTCGATCCAGAAACGCCTGCAAATCGGCGCGGGCAAGCGCCACGCGCCTGGCATATTCATTGACCTTCCGGTCATCGGCAAAGGTCTCGGCGGGCACGAGAGCCTGCGGCACCATTTCCTTGTCGTAGGGCGCATGGGCAAACATCGTCTCCATCGCCAGAAACAGCGGCCGCGTGTCGGTCTTGCGGTGCTCGGCAATCAGCTTTTCGGCAAAGTCGAAGTAGAGTTTGTCCCTCACACCCCATTCCGGCAGCGCCAGATCGGCGGCATCGAAGACCTCCTGGAAGCCGATCGAGCGCAGGAACGGTCCTTCGTTTACCGCATTATATTTCATCGGCATGATCGCCACGGTGCGATAGCCGCAGCGCGCCAGCATCTCCGGCAGCGCGCCTTTGATCTTGCCTTCGAGCAACTGGTTCACATAGGGCGCCTGCCAGCTGAAATCGGCGCTGGAAAGTCCCGTGAGCATCGAGAAATTGCTCATCCAGGTGCCGCCGCCAAAGGTTTCGACGAACATCGGCTTGATCGTACCGTCGCCGGAGCGGAACGTGTCGGCGATCTCGGGCGGGAAGCTGATCTCGGGAAACCGCATCGGCGACGCGTGGCTCTCCGACAGCACAAGATAGAGGTCGGCCCTCCCCACCTCCGGCCCGCATTCGACCGTATCGGCAAGCGCACCCTGCGTCTGGACGGCCCGCAGCTTGGCGGCCAGCGGCGGTTCACCGATCAGGCTCGGAAGATGCCAGAAGGACATGAAGAGCGACGAGGCGTTGAAGCCGAAGATGAACGGCGGATCGCCCGGCCGCGCCGTCGGATGTGCACCGATCGAGACGCCGACGGTCAGAAGCAGCGCCGGCAACCGGACGAGCACCGGCGCATTCCATGGCTTCTCAGCACGGAACAGCGCCCAGAGGAATGCGCCGGTCGCAACGAGCGCCAGCACCGCCCCAACCACCAGCGGCGTATAATACTTGATGAGGAACGCGAGGATCGCCGTATCGGTGCTGGTGAAGATGAAATCGAAAACGTGCAGCGAATAGCCCTTGAGCTTGAACTTCACGATCGACGCCGCCGTCTGCAACAGCACGATCGCCGCCGCGCCATAGAACGAGAAGACGGGGCGCCGCGAAAACAGGAAGAAGATCGCCGCGATCGCCAGCGTCACGGCGAATGTATAGGGCAGGAACCGCCAGCGAGTATCGAGGTAACGGATCAGCGCGAAAAACAATATCGCGGCAATGCAAACACATGCCGGATGCAACAATATCCGGATGATCTTCGATACGACCTTGCCCATCACGCCCTCTTACAACCCATAAAAATCTATAGTTGGCGTAACAGCACACATCCATCACAAGATTCTAATAAGGTTAAATTCGCACTGGATTAGACAGATAGAAGTTGCATTGGCGCATCACCGAGTGCGTCAAGGCTTTTTCGTGATTAATCCTGTGAATAACGGGGATGAGTTCGGCTTTTGTGGACATTAGCAAAGGGAAATGTTTCCTTGAACGGGTCGGCTGAGGGGCCGGTGGTTGAGGGCACGCATATGGAAATCGAAGAGCTGCTGAATATGCAGGAGCGGGGCATCCGCGACCGCATCCTGGGATGCCGGCTGAGTGACAACCCTATGTCGCACCCGGAATTCATGCCCATCTGGGACGCTGCAGCCCTCGAAACTTGGTACGCGCGTTATGAGGCATGGCGTTTTGGCTGGTCGATGGAAGACGCCAACCGCCAGCACTGAAGAGATAAAGAGGGCGGCTGCCGCCAAGGCGCCCCCGCTTCCTGGAACGGGCCGCGATCCCCTGTAGCGGCCCGTTTCATTTTTGCCTGCCATCTATCTTTGCGGGTCTCGAAGGCTTGAACAAAGCAAAATTCCGACACACAAACATGCCAGTCACAGATCAGACGAGCAGCATGACAGGATTTGCAACCTTATGAGACGACTGATTACCGCCGCGGCAGCCCTCTCCGCAGCCACCATTTCCGCCTTTGCCTTTGCCGGTTTGGCCTCCGCCCAATCCCAGAACTTTCCGAGCGCAGGCGTCACCACGCTGGCCGGCCGGTGCTCCAAGCTTGTCGTCGGCAAGCTCGATGTTTCCAAGCCCTGCAAGAACGAGATCGCGGCCGTGGCGCTGCCAAACGGCGACGTGACCTTCATCTTCACGGCACAGGGCAAGATGTTGGGCTTCCAGGGTGACGGCAAGGCTATCAAGCCGGCCTCGAACGGTAATGCCCGGATCCCGCTGACGCTGGTGACCACGGGCGTCGGACAGAAGATGACCGGCGAAGTGAAGGTTGCCGGCAGCTGCACCTTCGGCAATCCCTACGGCGGCAAGCCGGTTGCGATCGAATGCACTGCCGAGAGCAAGGACAGCACCTTCGCTGCCAATTTCCAGACTAACGGCAAGGCGCCGGTTCAGCCGAAGGCGCCCGCCGCAGCAGCAGCGCCTGCGCCCGAGGCCAAACCCGCCAAGAAATAATCAGATCAGGCGCACCAGGCGCCGCCGGCGCCTGGCTTGCGTGCCAGCCCCTCGTTCGTGAGCTGCGCCCCAAGCGAACGGCCGTCGCGGGAAATCACCCGCGGGGCGCCGTCATTGCCGCCCTTGCCGGCCGTATTCATGGTGAAGGGTCCGGCATTCAGGAACTTGAAGACACGCGATTTGGCGGCAAAGCCGAGACGCCGCTCGTTTTCGCAGCGCGCATTGGTGACATCTGGCACCAGCGCATCGGCAACGACGATCTTCTCGCCCTTGTACCAGAACACCCCGCCATCACCGACGCAGTTCACATGCTCGCCCTGGCCGCAATAGCCGAAGGCGGCCTTGCCGCTTAGCGTATCGGCCGGCGATGCCTTGACCGGCTGGGCGGCGGGCACGGGCACATCGGCCGGCGGCAGCGGACGCTGCGGCTGAGCGAGTGCAACGGCCGGCTTCGGCTCGGCAGTCCTCGTTTCCGCAGTCTTGGGCGCTGTGGCCTTGGGAGCATCCGGCTTGATTGCAGCCGTGATCGTCGAGACATCGGGTGCGCGGGCCAGCATCGGCTTCACGCTTTTCCAGTTGTCATGCGCATAGATGCCGCCGACCGTCAGAATGCCGATCGCCGCCCAGGGCAGGATGCCGCTGCCGCTGCTCTTGCTGCGTCCCGATGATTTGCGGCTACGGCCGCGAGTCGCTGTCTTCGCCATTGTCCCGAATCCCGTGAGTGGCCGGATTATTGGACGGCAATCCTTTCCGAAAGGTTGGCGAGCGACATGGCTATGCACACGCTTCTGCGGACGCTGGACAATGAAGCGGAACAAGGTCTATCTGAGAATAATATGCGTGCGGTCTGGCATCCGTCACATTGAGCCCCCATTTGGGTGGCTAGTCGCGCGCAAAAGCAACCGGTGTCTGATGCATTATCTGTCCTTCATAGCCTGGCCCGCAGGTGCCATCCTCGGATTGGCGGCCCTTGTCGGCGCGCATGCGGCACTCGGACAGGCGACGGGTAATTTCCATGAAGTGATCGCTGGAGAGCTCTACCGCTCAGCGCAGCCGAGCGGCGCCGATGTCAACGCCTACGCGAAGAACTACGGCATCCGCACCATCCTGAACCTGCGCAATGAAAAGCGCACGGAATGGTACACCGACGAACAGAAGGCGGCGGCCGACAACGGCATCGCCCTGATCGACTTCCCGATGTCTTCGTCGCGCGAACTGTCGATCGTGGAAGCGCAGAAGCTGGCAAAGATCATGGCCGATGCGCCGAAGCCGCTTCTCATCCACTGCGAACACGGCGCCAACCGGACCGGCCTTGCATCTGCAATCTATGTCGGCGCCGTCGAGAAGAAGAGCGAGACAGCCGCCGAGTTCCAGCTCAGCCCCTATTACGGCAACTTCGCCATCAAGGGCCTTGGCCGCTACGCCATGTACAGCTCCTGGGACAAATACGAAGAGACGATCGGTTTCTGAAGCCGAACAAAGGTGACCTGCCGGCGTTAGTCAGGCGAAGAATTCTTCGCTGGAGAACTGAAGCCATGGACCTGGTCTTTGCCGACATGTTTCCCGAGTCGCGCATCCACTATCCTGTTATCTTCGCCCGCCTGATCGGCGCGGTCATCCTTGGCGGCCTGATCGGCATCGAGCGCGAGGCCCGCGATCACCCCGCAGGATTTCGAACGCATATCCTGATCAGCCTTGCCGCCGCCCTCTTCGGCATCATCTCGATAGAGGCCGTGCATATGCCCGGCATTGCCGACGACCAGCAGGTCCGCATCGATCCGCTCCGCGTCATCGAAGCGGTCACGGCAGGCGTGGCATTTCTGGCCGCGGGAATGATCGTCTTTGCCCGCGGCCGGGTGAAGGGACTGACGACAGGGGCAGGCATGTGGCTGTCCGGCGCGATCGGTCTCGCCATGGGCTTCGGCTACTGGCCAATCGCCTTCTTCGCCACCGTGGCGGCTGTCTGCGTACTCTATGCCTTCGGCAAGATGGAAAAGCGCCTCTCTGCTTCCGACGAAAAAGATCACCACTAAAGAAAAAGCCCGGCTGGGCCGGGCCCATCTGCATCAATTGCGGATCGATCTTTCCTGGTCGAGGGATGGCGAAGCCTTCGGTTTCGCCTTGATGCCTTTCCAGGCAACGCTGCCTCTGCGCTCATCCTTGCCGCTGTCTTCGGCCGTGTGGATCATCCGCCATTCTTCTTCATGCTGGAGATAGATGTCCTGCGGCACAAGACGAGTGTCCATTCGCATATCACCTTTCATAGTGGCTACTGGCTTAGCGCTTGTTCTTGATGGCATCGGCGGCAATATCCGGGCCACCCTTGGAAAGATCGCTGCCGGTCACATGCGCGGGGACATGAACATCATGCACCGGCGATTGCGGCAGGGTGAGATCCACCTGATGCGGCGGCAGCACCTGTGCCTTCTGCATGCGGTTCGGGCGTGCCCGCTTCATGCGGTCGGCTGCCTCGGTTCTCTTGTCGGGGGAGTGGGTCGAAGTCTGCATCATCGGCCTCCTTATCATCGCACCCGCGATGCATCGCATCGCTCAACCTCATTCAAACGGCCGGGGCTGCGCAAGGTTCCAAAGAAAATCGTGCTGGGATCAGACGTCTTCCCTCTTGACTGCCTGTATAAGTTGATTACCTAAACGCTGATCTGTCGCCGCAGAGATGTGCGTGGTTGCCCCCCATGCGAAAAACATCGGCGACGGATAAACACTGGTGCCGGGCCCCTCTGGCGAGAGTTTTTACGGCGCTCTCGTGATGTCGGTACCGCCTGCAGAGAGCCGGCGGATTTTCAATCGATGAACAAGTTCACCATGCCTTTCGCGCATGCCCGTTCTGGCATGCCGCGTTCCTTCACGACACCCAATGTCAGAAACGATGTTCGCACCAATGAGGTGCGGCCATGAACCAGGCACAAAGCCATAAGTCGACCCTCGGATATTTCCGCTGGTCCTTCATCATCACCGCAGTCGGCCTGGCGCTCGGCGCCATTCTCGGCTGGCAATCGACTGGCACGATCGGCGGCATGGCGACCGTCTTCTTCATCTGTGCGGTGCTGGCGGTTCTGGAGATCTCGCTCTCCTTCGACAACGCCATCGTCAACGCCAACAAGCTGAAAGAGATGACGCCGGAGTGGCAGCATCGCTTCCTGACTTGGGGTATCGTCATCGCCGTCTTCGGCATGCGTATCGTCTTCCCGCTGGCGATCGTCGTCATCGCCGCCGGTATCGGCCCGATCGACGCGATCATCCTCGCCGCCCGCGAACCGGCCGAATATGCACGCATCATGAACGACGCCCACCTGCCGATCGCAGCCTTCGGCGGCACCTTCCTGATGATGGTCGGCCTCTCCTACTTCTTCAACCACGAGAAGGACATCCACTGGATCTCCTCGCTGGAGCGGATGATGTCGCGCGGTGCGGCCATCAAGGGCATCGAGATCGCCTTCGTTCTCCTGCTTATCCTGCTCTTCTCGTCGCTTCTGGAAGGCGAGGACGCCACCACCTTCGTCTATAGCGCCATCTATGGCCTTGTGACCTTCCTGGCTGTCGAAGTCATCGGCGGCCTGCTGGACGCATCCCAGAGGGCGATGAGCGAAGCCGCCCGCGGCGGCCTCGGCGCCTTCATCTATCTGGAAGTGCTGGATGCCAGCTTCTCGTTCGACGGCGTCATCGGCGCCTTCGCCCTGACGCAGAACCTCTTCATCATCGCCATCGGTCTCGGCATTGGCGCCATGTACGTTCGCTCGATGACGATCATGCTGGTCGAAAAGGGAACGCTGACGGAATACCGTTACCTGGAACACGGCGCCTTCTATGCGATCCTGATCCTTGCGGTGATCATGTATGTCCAGACGCTCTACCACATTCCGGAAGTCATCACCGGTCTCGGCGGCGCGACGCTGATCGGCATCTCGCTCTGGTCCTCGATCCGTCATAACCGTAAGGAAGCGGCCGAAGGCCTGGCGCACGGCCATCACGCCAAGAGCGTGGAAGCCTGATAACGAGACTGCGGCGGGGCATCAGCCGCAGTCACCAAGACAAAAATAAAGCCCGCGACCAACCGGTTGCGGGCTATTTTCATGCGTAGGTTTCAGCGGCGCTTAGCGGCGGATGTGATCGAACACATCGGCGTCGATGCCGAGCGTCTTCAGATGGCGGCCCTGCGGACGGCGGCCTGCATCGACTGCGGCGCTGACTGCATTTGCGGCACCGATGACGGCGAAGGCGCGGCCAAGGAAACCTTCACGGATGGACTTAACGTAGGACATTGTCTTCTCGCTTTAGCTTCATTATTGACTGCTCACACATGGTGCATCGCAACATCTACCACAAGTCGCGGAAATTCAGCGCTGCCATGCAAAAACGCCGATGCGGCGGCCGAAATGCAAAAGCCCGGCCACATGAGAGCCGGGCTTCGATCGCGTTCAGGCTGTGGTGAAACTCAGAATTCCGACCATTCCTGCTTCAGTGCGGCGTTGCCCGAAGTTGCGTAGCGCGCCGTACGCGGAGCCGACCCGCTGACAGCCCTTGCGGCAGGCGCAGCCGCCTGCTGCTGGCCGAGCCTGAACCTGCCGATCAGGTCGCGCAACCGGCCGCTCTCGGTGGCAAGTGTGGCACCGGCCGCACTTGTCTCCTCGACCATCGCGGCATTTTGCTGGGTCACCTGGTCCATCTGGTTGACGGCAGCGTTCACCTCGTTGAGGCCGAGAGACTGCTCGCGCGACGACGTGGCAATTGCCTCCATGTGGCGATTGATGACGGCAACGTGCTCGCCGATCGCCGTCAGCGCATCGCCGGTCTCACGCACCAGCCGCACGCCCGCCTCGACTTCGCCCGTCGAGGCGCCGATCAGCGACTTGATCTCGCGTGCCGCCTGGGCGGACCGCTGCGCCAGCTCGCGCACCTCCTGCGCAACAACGGCAAAGCCTTTACCGGCCTCGCCGGCACGCGCAGCCTCGACACCGGCGTTCAGCGCCAGCAGGTTGGTCTGGAAGGCGATATCGTCGATGACCCCGATGATGTTGGAAATCTGGCTCGACGACTGCTCGATGCGCTCCATCGCCCGGACTGCATCGGAGACGACGGCGCCAGACTTCGCGGCGCTCTCATTCGCCTGAACGGCAACGACCTTCGCCTCTTCGGCACGCTTCGACGAATTGGCAACGTTCGCCGTGATCTCGTCGAGTGCCGCCGCCGTCTCCTCCAGCGAGGAGGCCTGACGCTCGGTGCGCTGCGACAGGTCGTCGGCGCTCTGGCTGATCTCGCGGCTGCCGCTGTCGATCGACGAGGCGCTGGCGGAGACGGAACGCAAAACCTCGGCAAGCTGTGTCACCGAGCCGTTGAAATCGGCACGCAGGGATTCGAAATCTTCCGCGAAAGGCTGGTCGAGCTGGAAGGACAGGTCGCCGGATGCCAGATGCTTGAGACCATTTCCAAGGCCCGACGTCGCCTGCCGCATCTGCTCGGCCCTGATGCGATCGCTTTCGGCCGTGCGAAGCCGCTGCTCTTCGGTGAGATGGCGCTGCTCGGCCCCTTCCCGCTCCAGCCGCTTGTTGGTGACTGAATTGGCACGGAACACCTCCACCGCCGCCGCCATGTCGCCGATCTCGTCGGTACGCCCGGCAAAGGGAATCGCCGCCTCGTCATTGCCGCCGGCAAGTACGCGCATCGATGCCGTGATCGCCTCGATCGGCCGCGCAATACCGGCAATCGCAAAGACCACCGAGGCAATGAGGATGCCAAGGCATCCGGCAATCAGGCTGCAGGCGAATACCAGCGTCGACCGGAACACGTCAGCACCCTGCTGATGGATTTTCTCGGAGCTCGCCGTGTTGAAGTCGAGCAGTTCGTTCAGATGGGCGCTGGCATTGTTCATCGCCGTGCGCATCTCGCCGGAAAGCGAAGCCTTGGCCTCCGCATCCTTGCCTGCCGAGGAAAGCTCGACCATGTGTTCGGACGCCTTGCGATAGGCATCGATGCTGTCTTCGATAGACTTGATCAAGTCTGCGCCCTTCGGCGTCGAGATCAGCGGATGATAGGTCTCCAGCTGCTTCTGAAGCGCGCCGTTCCGCTCGGCAATCAGCGCTTCGGCAGATTTCATCTCCTCAGGCGTCGAAGCCAGGATGTGCTGCGAATAGGCGTTGTCGAGCTGGTAAAAGGCGCTCTCGATGCTTTTGCCCGTCGAGATCTTCGGGATCCAGTTCGTGGCGATCACCTCGGTCTGGCCGTGCAGCATGCTCATGCTGCTGATCGCCATCCATCCAAGCAATGCAAACATGATCGCGACGGCGGCGAAAATGGCAGACAATAACATCTTGATGCGGGGGCGCTTCATCGAATGATCCTAAAATGAAAATATGAAAGTATATGACATCAGCAATAGAAATACGAAGATGCGACATCATATACGATTCTTATGAAAGTAATGGCTGAGGGATTAAAACAGAATTAACTCTAAGAGGTCACCAATACCGCAAATTTCACTAGCGAAATTTATGGAATACAAAGCGGTCCATCCAATCATCTTGCAGTCAAAACGAAAAAACCGGCCCGCTTGCGCGGGCCGGTTGGCAGGTAGGGGTTAGTGGCGTCTTTTTGTTAGTCTTCGTTTGCAGCGAGCTGGGAAAGGACCTGCCCGCGCCCGCGCAACCGAAGGATCAGCGGAATGATGAAGGCCGCTGCCGCAACGAGCAGAAGGCCTGCCGCGATCGGCGACATCACCAGCGTCGTCAGGTCGCCCTGGCTGATCGACAGCGCACGGCGCAGCTGCTGTTCTGCCAGCGGCCCAAGGATCAGGCCGACGACGACAGGCGCGATCGGATAGCCGAAGAGACGCATGATGTAGCCGAGCACGCCGAAGGCGAGCAGCATGCCGAGTTCGAAGACCGACGGGTTGGCGCCGATGGTGCCGAGCGTCGCAAACAGCAGGATGCCGGCGTAGAGCCACGGCTTCGGGATGGTCAGCAGACGCACCCAGAGGCCGATCAGCGGCAGGTTCAGAACCAGCAGCATAGCGTTGGCGAGCAGCAGCGAGGCGATCAGGCCCCAGACGAGCTGCGGATTGGTCGCAAACAACAGCGGACCGGGCTGCAGGCCGTATTGCTGGAAGCCGGCGAGCATGATCGCAGCCGTCGCCGAGGTCGGCAGGCCGAGCGTCAGCAGCGGCACGAGCGTACCGGCAGCCGATGCATTGTTGGCAGCCTCGGGACCGGCAACGCCTTCGATCGCGCCCTTGCCGAACTCTTCCGGGTTCTTCGACAGGCGCTTCTCGGTGGCATAGGAGAGGAACGTGCCGATTTCGGCACCACCGGCCGGCATCGCGCCGATCGGGAAACCGATGACCGTTCCGCGCAGCCACGCCTTCCAGGAGCGGCTCCAGTCCTGCGCCGTCATCCAGAGCGAACCCTTCACGGCCTCGATCTTGTCGGCAACCAAATTGCCCTGGGCAGCGATGTAAAGCGTCTCGCCGATCGCGAACATCGCAACGGCAAGCGTCGTCACCTCGATGCCGTCGAGCAGATCGGGAATGCCGAAAGAGAGACGCGCCTGACCGGTCTGCTGGTCGATACCGACCATGGCCAGCGCAAAGCCGATGAACAGCGACGTCAGACCGCGCAGCGCCGAGTCGCCGAAGGCAGACGATACCGTGACGAAGGCAAGGATCATCAGCGCGAAATATTCGCGCGGACCGAAGACCAGCGCCAGCTTGACGATGTAGGGCGCGATGAAGGCGAGGCCGAGCGTCGCGATCAGCCCCGCGACGAAGGAGCCGATGGCAGCCGTCGCAAGTGCGGGTCCGCCGCGTCCGGCGCGGGCCATCTTGTTGCCCTCGAGCGCGGTGACGATCGACGAGCTTTCGCCCGGCGTGTTCAAGAGGATCGAGGTCGTCGACCCGCCATACATGCCGCCGTAGTAGATGCCCGCGAACATGATCAGCGAGCCGCCCGGGTCGAGCTTGTAGGTGGCGGGCAGCAGCAGCGCGACGGTCAGTGCCGGGCCGATGCCCGGGAGAACGCCGACAGCGGTGCCGAGCATGACGCCGATGAAGGCGAAGAGTAGGTTCATCGGCTGGAATGCAACCGCGAGACCCTGAAGAAGGAATTCGAAAGTGCTCATGGGGGCTGCACCTTAGAAGAACAGATGTTCAAGCCAGCCGGCAGGCAGCGTCAGCTGCAGCAGCTTGGAGAAGATCATCCAGACAATGAAACTGAAGACGATACCAACAGGGATCGAGATCCACAGCTGGCGCTTGCCGAAGCCGCGCGCCGTCAGGCCGAAGAGCAGGCCGGTAGCGATCGAGAAACCTGCGGTGCGCAGGAAGATCATCTGACAGGCCAGACCAGCGACCACCCAGAGAACCGGCGGAACTTCCTGGCGCTCGCGCTCCGGGAACTCGCCACGCCAGGCTTCCGCGACGGTCCACAGACCGAGAGCGGCAAGACCGAAGGCAACGAACTCCGGCACGGTCGCCGGACCGACGCGGTCATACTGCGCAATCGCGCTCAGATGAGACGCATCCCAGAATATCACGCCCGAGATTGCGAACAGAAAGACGGCAATAGCCAGCGCCGCCCAATCAGGGCGGCGCTTCGTTGCCGAGGGGGTGTTACCCTCGCTCATTTTACCAGTCCAATCTCTTTGAGAATGCCTTCGGTCGCCGAAACGTCCTTCTCGAGCTGAGCCTTGAACTCGTCGCCCGCGAGATAGGTGTCAGCCCAGCCCTTGGTCTTCAGCGTTTCCTGCCAGCCGGCAGACTTGTGCAGCTTTTCGACGTCGGCAGCGATAACCTTGACTTCCTCGTCCGTCAGGCCGGGAGCGGCTGCAACCATGCGCCAGTTCTGGATCGAGACGTCGGTGCCGGCTTCCTTCAGGGTCGGTGCGTCGATGCCTTCGAGGCGAGCGTCGCTCGAAACGGCGAGAAGGCGCAGCGTGCCGGCCTTAACCTGCGATTCGAACTCGCTGTAGCTGGAGATACCGGCCGTGACCTGGCCGCCGAGAATAGCGGCAAGTGCTTCGCCGCCACCGGAGAAGGCGATGTAGTTGACCTTCGTCGGGTCGACGCCCGAAGCCTTGGCGATCAGGCCGGCCGTGATGTGGTCGGTACCGCCGGCAGAGCCGCCGCCCCAGGAGACCGAGCCCGGATCGGACTTCAGCTTGGCGACAAGATCGGCCATGGTCTTGATGTCGGACGATGCGGGAACGACGACCGCTTCGTATTCGCCGGTGAGGCGGGCGATCGGCGTAACGTTGGCGAGCGTGATCGGCGCCTTGTTGGTCAGGATCGCGCCGACCATGACGTAGCCGCCGACGATCAGCGTGTTCGGGTTGCCGGCGCTCTGGTTGGCGAACTGTGCGAGGCCGATGGTGCCGCCAGCGCCCGGTACGTTCTGAACCTGAACGTTGCTGGAAATGCCTTCCTGCTGCATCACCGACTGCAGCGAACGGGCCGTCTGGTCCCAGCCGCCGCCCGGCGCTGCCGGAGCGATGATGGTGTAATCGGCCGCAACGGCCGGCAGCGCGATGGCGGCTGCAAAGAGAGTGGCGATAAATGTATGTTTCAAGACGTTTCCTCCTTGAGCGCGGGCTTAATGCCGCGTCATTGCTGTCAGGGATCGGGGGAAGCACGGCCGCCGGCGAAAGAGCGATCGATCGCAAATGAACGGCAAGTCCTCCCGAAACTTCCTCCGCCTCCACGGAGAAGAAGTGTCCGAAAGCACCACAAGAAGCTGTCATTTAGCTGACATCGCCCACCTATCCAGTGTCCGTTGACACTTTTTTGCCGCAATTCTTTCGCCCGGGCACCGAAACGGTAACGGCCGGCCCGCCTTTCAGCGGACCGGCCGTTCGATCGAATTGCGATCTGTTTTCAGACAGTTGGAATTAGAATTCCGACCATTCCTGCTGCACGGCGGCGTTGCCGTGGCTTCGATAGACCGGTGCAGCGGCCTTCGGTGCACTGCGGGCCATTGCAGAGGCCGTGCGGCGCAGAGCCTCGGCATCGGAAGCACCCTGATGGTGATCGCCGGCCAGCTTGAAGTTGGCGATCAGGTCGCGCAGGCGGACTGCTTCGGAGGCGAGCGTCGCGCTGGCGGCATTGGTTTCTTCCACCATCGCGGCGTTCTGCTGGGTTACCTGGTCCATCTGATTGACAGCGCTGTTGACCTCGGAGAGACCGGTCGACTGCTCACGGGACGACGTGGCGATCGCATCCATGTGCTGGTTGATCGAGACGATCAGCCCCTCGATGGTCTTCAGCGCATCGCCGGTCTCACGCACCAGCTGGACGCCGCCCTGCACTTCGACGGACGAGTTGCGGATCAGGTCCTTGATCTGTTTGGCGGCTTCCGCCGAGCGCTGAGCAAGCTCACGCACTTCCTGGGCGACGACGGCAAAGCCCTTACCGGCTTCACCGGCGCGCGCCGCTTCGACACCGGCATTGAGAGCCAGGAGGTTGGTCTGGAAGGCGATTTCGTCGATGACGCCGATAATGCTGGAGATCTGGTTCGACGACTGCTCGATCTTCTGCATCGCGTTGACGGCGTTGGAGACGACCTGGCCGGAGCGGGCAGCGCTTTCATTTGCCTGGATCGCCACCTGGCGGGCCTCGTCGGCACGCTTGGAAGAGTTCGAGACGTTGACGGTGATCTCATCGAGCGCGGCTGCCGTTTCCTCGAGCGAAGCGGCCTGCTGTTCCGTGCGCTTGGAGAGATCGTCCGCACCGCTGCCGATTTCGCGGGTACCGGTGCCGATCGCGCCTGCCGAAGAGGAGATCGCCTTCATCGTGTTGGCAAGCTGCATGACGGCGCCGTTCAGGTCCTGGCGCAGCGGCTCGAAATCAGGCGCGAAGGCTTCGTTGAGCTGGAAGCTGAGATCGCCATTGGCAAGGCGCTTCAGGCCAGCCGCAAGACCGGCGGTCGCTTCGCTGAGGCGTGCCTGGGCAGCGCTTTCGGCGTCACGCGTCAGCCGTTCGCGGTCGGCCTCGGCCTGGGCGCGGTTGGCTTCCGCATCGGCCTGCAGGCGCTGATTGTCGATCGCAGCCTGGCGAAACACTTCGACGGCCTTTGCCATCTCGCCGATCTCGTCGCCGCGATGGGCATCGGCAACCGTCATATGCGTATCGCCATTGGCGAGGGCGCGCATCGAACCGGTGATCCGGCCGATCGCATTGGCAATGCCGGCAATGCCGAAATAGGCTGCACCGCAGACGAGCAGCGCGCTCATGCCGAGAATGACGCTGAGCAGCAGCAGTGTGCGGCTGAATTCCGAACGGTTTTCGGCAGCGGCACTGGCGGCCAGTGCCTGGTTCGACTTCACGACCTTGTCGACGCTGGCGGCCAGCTCGTCGGCGATCGGGCCGAGATCCTTGTCGAAGGCATCGATTGCCTTCTGCTTTTCGCCGGCCTGGACGAGCGCAATCAGGTTGTCGCCCGCGGAGACATATTTGGAGGACGTATCGTCGATCGAGGCGAAGGCCTCACGCTCGGCGTCGGTATCGACCTGATCCTTGAAGTCGGCAACGGCCTTCAGCAGCGCTGCCTGCTTCGACTTGATCTTCTTCACGAAGCCATCCGGACCGCCTTCGGTGCGGCCCATGACGTAGTCACCGTAGGAGCCGCGCAGCGAGTAGCGCGCCAGCTGGATATCGGTCGCCTTCGAAACGCCCGGCAGATAGCTGGTCGCGAAGTCGTCGGCATTCTCGTTGAACGTGTTGAGGCTGCGCAGCGAAATAAAGCCGGTCAGGCCGAACAAGATTGCGATGACCGCGAATATCGCCACCATCGATGTTTTTACGTTTGGACGCTTCATGAAAAAGAACCTCTGAAAAAGGGGGCCCCGCGCTCTCGCGCTCCCCCGCCCCGTCATTGTGGAGAGATATGATTTGCAGCTTCATGCCGCCCGCACGGACATTCTGACGGCCCCGCGCAAGCCGTTTCATATCGAGAATAACCACCGGTTTTCGATTAATTTTCGCTAAATGCGACACAGAAAAAATAGTAATAAAAACAAAGAACTTGTAAAATCAGATGTAAAAAAGCGGCATTTTCGGCGACACTCGGCCAAAGTAAGTTTTTCTTAATTTCAGAGTAAAATTTTCTTTTGCGGGATCCGCATAAATATTATCACTTGAGAATATGCGTAAGTATAAATTCCCGCTCTCACCCAGCTTCAAAATAGCTGGATCAAAGCCGCTTGCGCACATCAGACTTTCGGGAAATGAATGTGCCATGAGCATCCCGAAGCAACATCCGTTTCCCTTCGATCCCACCTACGGCGCCACCCTGTCGGCGCTGCAATCGATCCGTCCGCCGGAAGCGCCCGATGGCTTCGATGCTTTCTGGGAAGAGCGCTACTCCCGGGCACTCACCATCGACCCGAAACCTGCCGTTTCGCGCAACGAGACCGGGCATGCCCGCTGGCACGTGCTGGATATCACCTACGCCTCGACGGACGGCGTGACGATCGGCGGATGGCTGCTTTTGCCGAAGCACGGACAGGTGCGCCGCGGCCTCGTCGTCGGTCATGGCTATGGCGGCCGCGATCAGCCGGATCTCGACATGCCCGTCGAAGACACCGCTGTACTGTTCTTCTGCGCCCGCGGCATGTCGCGAAGCGCCCATCCACCGATCCCGAATGAGGCCAGCGGCCATGTGCTGCATGGCATCGAGAGCCGCGACAGCTATGTCATCGGCGGCTGCGTCGAGGATATCTGGCTTGGCGTCTCGGCGCTGATCGCACTCTACCCTTGGCTCGATGGCGCAATCGGCTATTCCGGCGTCAGTTTCGGCGGCGGGCTGGGCGCCCTGGCGATCCCCTTCGACCGGCGTATCGACCGCGGCTTCCTGACTGTGCCGACCTTCGGAAACCGGCCGCTCTGGCTGCGCCTACCGACCGTCGGCAGCGCCGATTCCGTGCAGCAATATCAGCGCAAGCACGGCAGCGTTCTGGAAACCCTGCGCTTCTTCGATGCCGCAACGGCCGCAACGCGCATCCGCGTGCCGATGCTCGTCGCACCCGCCCGGTTCGATCCTGCCGTGGCACCCCCTTGCCAGTTTTCCGTCGCCAATGCTCTGCCGGGCGAGAAGGAGGTCTTCATCCTCGATGCCGGCCATTTCGACTATGACAGCGCGGCCGAACAGAATGACGAGCTGAGGGGCCGGACCGCCGCCTTCTTCAAGGGACGCTGAGCCGGACTTACTGTCGGCGCAGCACTTCGTTCCAATGGGCGATCAGCCGTGCCCGCTTCACCTGATCGAGATAGACCATCAAACCGGGACTGACCGGCACCGGCTTCAGCTGCGCGCCGAGCAGCTCCTGCATGGTGTTGGCAGTATTGTCGCCCGCCACCTCAGGGCTGACGGCAGGTATCTGCAGCTCGCGCGCCATGATCGTCTGCCCCTCCTTCGACATGAAGAACGAGAGGTATTGCCGCCCAAGCTCCGGGTCGGCTGCTGCCTGCGGCACCAGCCCGATGCGCGACATCACCACCGTGTAGTCCTTCGGCAGCACGATCCCGACATCCGGATGCCGGGCCGCCCAGTCAGCGGCATAGGAGCCGAGGATGTTGTAGCCGAGCACGAAACGCCCATCGGCAACGCGCTCAAGGATCGCCGAGCTCGTCGAGTAAAGCTTGACGCCCGCCGCGCCCATGGCGCCGATCACCGACCAGATATCGCCGAACTGCTCCTGGTCGCGCGCCATGAACAGGAAGCCGACGCCCGACCGCTCGATGTCATAGGTGCCGATACGGCCATAAACGGCGTTGCCCTTGCGCGTGAGGTAATCGACGAATTCGGCACGCGACGACGGCACCGCCTCATGCTTGAAGCTCGGCTTGTGATAGACGAAGACGGCGGGTTCGAAGGTCAGTGCATAGGCGGTGTTGCGCCAGTTCGCCCATTTTGGCCAGCGCCCGCTCATCGGCAGGTTGCTGACCTGCGCGTAACCGTCGTTGGACAGCTTCACCTGCAGGTCCATGGCCGATGAAAAGGCGAAATCCGCCGTCTTCTTGCCGGCATCGGTTTCCCGCACGATCCGGTCGTAGATCTCCCCGGTCAGCATATCCTCATAGCGGATCGCCACATCGGGATTGGCATGCTGGAACCCCGTTATCATCGGCTTGGCAAGCGGCTCGTCCAGCGATGAATAGACCGTCAGCACCCTGGCATCCGCCTTGCCCGATTTTGCCGGGTAGAAGGTCTGGTTGCCGTAAGCAAAGCCCGGACAGAGCATTAGTAAAAGAATGAAAAGTCTCCTCATGCCCCAAGGATTGCATGCGTGCAAAACGGGAGCAAGCGCCGATACTCTAGTCAAAGCGGCAAAATCGCAGTCGCCCCGCGACAAGAACTTCAAAAGAAGTTAAGCTAAATTAGACCGTTTTCATGGAGGGGATGTTGGAACGACGGCTGAGTGCAATACTCGCTGCCGACGTCGTGGGTTATAGCCGCCTGATGGGTATCGACGAGTCCGGCACCCTCCAGGCTCTCAACCGTCACCGCTGCGAACTGATCGATGTCAGGATCTCCGACTACAAGGGCCGGACATTCAAGCTGACAGGCGATGGAATGTTTGTCGAGTTCCAGAGCGTCGTGAATGCCGTTGCCTGCGCGGTCGAAATCCAGCGAAACATGGCGGCGCGCAACGAGGGCGTACCGAAGGAACAACGCATCGAATTCCGCATCGGCATCAATCTTGGCGACGTCGTCGTCCAAGATGGTGACGTGTTCGGCGATGGCGTCAACGTGGCGGCGCGGCTGGAAAAGCTCGCACAGCCCGGCGGCATCTGCGTGTCCGGCTCGGTGCGCGATCAGGTCGGCACCCGGCTGAATGTCGGCTTCGAGCTGCAGGGCGAGCATGCGCTGAAAAACATCAAGCAGCCGGTGCAGGTCTATACCATCGATATCACCAAGGGTTCCGGCAGCAGCCGCAGCGCCACCCAACGCCGCAACACCTGCTTCATAGCCGTCCTGCCCTTTACGAACATGAGCGGCGATACCGAGCAGGACTACTTCTCCGACGGCATCACCGAGGACATCATCACCGATCTCTCCAAGGTCTCCAGCCTGCATGTCGTGCCGCGCCACACAGTCTTCACCTACAAGGGCACTTCGGTGCGCATCAAGCAGGTCGCCCAGGAACTCGGCGTCCGCTATGTGCTGGAGGGCAGCGTGCGCATGGCGGGCACCCGCGTGCGCATCTCCAGCCACCTGATCGACACCACCAATGGCGACCACCTCTGGGCCGACCGCTATGACCGGAACCTGACCGACATCTTCGCCATCCAGGACGAGATCGCCAATTCGATCGTCGGCCAGCTGAAGATCCGCCTACTGCCGGAGGAGCGCAAGGCGATCGCCGAAGAGCCGACCGCCAATGTCGAGGCCTATACCTATTATCTCCGCGGCCGCCAGCTCTCCCATACCTGGACGAAATCCTATCTCGTCCTTGCCCGCCGCATGTTCGAAAAGGCCGTCGAGCTCGATCCCGAATATGGCCGCGCCTATGCCGGTATTGCCGATTGTGACGCCGCCATCCGCGACTGGGATCCGGATCAGGTCTCCGTCGAGCAGATTCTCAAGGCGAGCGCCCGGGCGCTGGAACTCAACCCTGATCTTGCTGAAGCCCATGCCTCGCACGGCTTGGCGCTGCATCAGAACGGCGAGGAGCAGCAGGCGATCGAATCATTCGAGCGCGCGCTGGCCCTCGACCCGAACCTCTATGAAGCGAATTTCCACTACGGCCGCTTCTTCTTCATGCGCGGCGACTATGCGAATTCGGTGCATTATTTCACCCGCGCCGCCCATATCCGCACCGACGATTACGTATCGCCGATCCATCTGATGAGCGCCTACCGCTCGCTCGGGCGCGCCGCCGACACCGAAAACTGGGCAAAGCTCGGGCTTCTGCGCGCCGAGCGCGCCCTCAATCTCAACCCGGAAAATTCCGGGCCGGCGCATCGCGGCGCGCTGGCGCTCGCCCATCTCGGCGATGCCGGCCGAGCCCGCAACTGGGCGGCCCGCGCCATCGCCATCGACCCGGATGATATCGTCGCGCAGTACAATCTCGCCTGCGTCTATTCCGTCCTCGGCGATGTGGACGAGGCGATGGTGCTCCTAGAAAGGCTGCTGGTGCGCAGCTCGATCTACCATATCAAATGGTTCGACAACGATTCCGACCTGGACAACGTCCGTACCCACCCGCGCTTCATCAGGCTGCGCGAGATTGCGCAGCAGGAAGAGGCAGCTCACCCCCGCATCAGCAAAAACACCGACAGCACGGCTGATGACAGCGGCACACCTGCCCTGTAATCTCCTTTCCAAAAAAGGAAACATCCGTGCGCATCCTGCTGACCGAAGACAATGTCGCGCTTGCCGATGGCCTGTCCGCGATCTTGCGCGGTACGGGGCATGCGGTCGATGTCGTGCATGACGGAGCCTCCGCCAATGCCGTTATCGCCGCCGAGAATTTCGATCTCGTCATCCTTGATCTCAACCTGCCGGAAATGGACGGCCTGGAAGTGCTGCGCAACATGCGCGCCCGCCAGAGCAAGGCCGCCGTTCTGATCCTGACCGCCCGCGGCACGCCGGAAGAGCGCGTCCGCGGCCTCGATCTCGGCGCCGACGACTACCTGATCAAGCCCTTCGATATCGCCGAATTCGAAGCGCGCGTGCGCGTTCTCCTGCGCCGCCAGGCCGGGCTGCATTCGGCGACCGTCATGTATGGTCCGGTTTCCTTCGATCTCAATTCCCGCACCTTCTCGGCAGCCGGCGTGCAAATCGATATCCCCGCCCGCGAACTCGGCCTGCTCGAAATCCTCTTCATGCGCGCCGGAAAGGTCGTCGCCAAGGAAGCCATCATCCAGTCGCTGACGGCCTTCGACGACGACATATCGGCCAATGCGATCGAGCAATATGTCAGCCGCCTGCGCAAGCGCCTCGCGCCCTATGGCCTGACGGTCAAGACGGCCCGCGGCATCGGCTACTATCTTGACAAACTGACCGAGGCCGCATGAGCGCTGCCTATTCGCTGCGCCGCAGACTGCTGTTCTGGCTGCTGATCTCCACCGCCATCATCGGAACGCTGGCGCTCGCCGATACCTATCGCGAGGCGATCCAGACATCGAACATCGTCTCGGACCGCGTGCTCGCCGGCTCGGCGCTGGCCATAGCCGAGCGTGTCGTCGTTGCCGAAGACGGAACGCTCGAGGTCGACATTCCCTATGTCGCACTGGAAATGCTGACCTCGGCCGCCCAGGACCGCGTCTTCTACCGCGTCGACGGCCCGCCCGGCGAATTCATCACCGGCTACCAGAACCTGCCGACGCTTGCCGATACATCCGGCGAGGTCGCGGGCTTCGCCGACGATACCTTCCGCGGCGAGCCGATCCGCGTCGCCACGCTCCGGCGCTCGGCCTCGACAGGCATCCGCTCCGTGCCCTTCGCCGTCACCGTTGCCGAGACCACCATCGCCCGCCGCCAGCTCGCCCGCGCCATCCTGCTGCGCTCGGCGCTGCGCCTGCTGTTCATGATCGCCGGTGCCGCCGTCATCGTCTGGATCTCGGTCACTGTGGCGCTCCGCCCGCTCTACAAGCTCCGTGACGCCATCGGCGAGCGCAGCCCAGACGACCTGCACCCGATCCGCCAGTCGGTCCCGACCGAGGTCGAGCCGCTCGTCGATACTGTCAACAGCTTCATGGTCCGCCTGCAATCGGCGCTCGAGGCGCTACGCAACTTCACAGGCAATGCCAGCCACCAGCTGCGCACGCCGCTGGCGATCATCCGCACTCAGCTTGCGCTCTCCGCCCGCTCCGCGACCTTGGACGAAGCCCATCAATCCGCGCTGAAAGGCGATCAGGCGGTCGCTCACGCCGAGCGCATCCTTGCCCAGCTGCTGCTGATGGCGAAGATCGATGCCGCCACCGCCAAGGAAGCGCTGACGGCAACGGCGATCGATCTCACCCCGATCGCCCAGGAAATCACCGGCGAGCTGATCCCGACCGCCGCCGAGGCGGGGATCGATCTCGGTTTCGAAGGCGAAGGGGCCGCGATGATCCGCGCCGAACCGTTGCTGATCGGTGAACTCCTGCGCAATCTCGCCGGCAACGCCATCGCCTATGCCGGAAAGGGCGCCGAGGTGACCGTCCGCGTTTGCCGCAACGGCGAGACGGTGGCGCTCGAAGTTGAGGACAACGGCCCCGGCATTCCCCCGGAAAAACTGGAAGCGGTGCGCCAGCGTTTCTCGCGCGGCAACGATTCGGGTGCCCCCGGCGCCGGTCTCGGCCTGCCGATCGTCGAGGAGATCGCCAATCTCTTCAATGCCAGCCTGACGCTTGCCAATGGTCCGGATGGAAAGGGCCTCAAGGCTTCGGTCACCTTCGCAAAACTGTCGTAAAGCCTTCCAGCCGTTAACCTTTGTGCCTTGCATTCTTTCGCTGCATTGCACACTATCGCCTTGGGAACAGCTAAGCCGCACAACGATGCGGCGCCGGATAAGGCGAAATATGTCGATCAAGGCCAGCATCTATCATCTGACGCACTACACCTACGACAAGCCGGTCCGCCTCGGGCCGCAGGTCATCCGCCTGAAACCCGCCTCGCATTCGAAGACCCGCGTTCTCAGCCATTCGCTGAAAGTGACGCCGTCGAACCATTTCGTGAACCTGCAGCAGGATCCCTACGGCAACTATCTCGCCCGCTTCGTCTTTCCGGAGCCGGTCACCGAATTCAAGATCGAGGTCGATCTGGTCGCAGACATGACCGTCTACAACCCATTCGACTTCTTCGTCGAAGAGGAAGCGACGAAATGGCCGTTCGATTATCCCGAGACCATCCGCGAAGACCTGTCGATCTACGTGAAGCCCGAGGAGCCCGGCCCGCGGCTCAAGGCGCTTCTGGAAACGCTCGACTACACGCCGGGCCAGCCGACCGTCGATATGGTCGTCGGCCTCAATGCCCGGCTGCAGCAGCAGATCGGCTACGTCATCCGCATGGAAGCCGGCGTCCAGACGCCGGAGCAGACGCTGGAAACCGCCAAGGGCTCCTGCCGCGACACCAGCTGGCTGCTGGTGCAGATCCTGCGCCATCTCGGCCTCGCCGCCCGCTTTGTCTCGGGCTACCTGATCCAGCTGACGCCTGATCTGAAGGCGCTTGACGGCCCCTCCGGCACCGAAGTCGATTTCACCGACCTGCATGCCTGGGCCGAAGTCTATCTGCCGGGCGCCGGCTGGATCGGCCTCGACCCCACCTCCGGCCTGCTCACCGGCGAAAGCCATATCCCGCTCGCCGCCACCCCGCATTTCCGCAATGCGGCGCCGATTTCCGGCGGCTATTTCGGCGAAGCGAATACCGAATTCGCCTTCGACATGAAGGTCGCCCGCGTCGCCGAGCATCCGCGCATCACCAAGCCCTTCTCCGACGAGAGCTGGGACGAGCTGAACGAACTCGGCGAGAAGATCGACCGCATTCTCGAAGCCGAGGATGTCCGGCTCACAATGGGCGGCGAGCCGACCTTCGTGTCGATCGACGACTTCGAATCCGCCGAATGGAACACCGCCGCCGTCGGCCCGACTAAGCGCGAAAAGGCCGACAGCCTGATCCGCAAGCTGCGGGAACGCTTCGCGCCCGGCGGCTTCCTGCATTACGGCCAGGGCAAGTGGTACCCAGGCGAAAGCCTGCCGCGCTGGACCTTCTCGCTCTACTGGCGCAAGGACGGCATGCCGATCTGGCAGGACCCGAACCTGATTGCTGCCGAAGGCACGGATACCGGCGTGACACCGGCCGATGCCGAACGGCTGATGACCGGCATCGCCCGCGAACTGGCAATCTCGCCGGACATGGTGCTGCCCGCCTATGAGGATCCCGCCGAGTGGATCGTCAAGGAAGGCAATCTGCCGGAGAATGTGGATCCCTCGAATTCGAAGCTCAAGGATCCCGAAGAGCGCAACCGCATCGCCCGCGTCTTCGAACGCGGCCTAACGGTTCCGACCGGCTACATCCTCCCCGTCCAGGCCTGGAACGCCCAGGCCGCCGGCCGCCGCTGGATGAGCGAGAAGTGGCAGACACGCCGCGGCAAGATCTTCCTCGTGCCCGGCGACAGCCCCGTCGGCTACCGCCTGCCGCTCGGCACCCTGCCCTATATCTCGCCCGCGCAATTTCCCTATATCCACACCGCCGACCCTTCGATCCCGCGTGAAGCGCTGCCGAAGGTGATGACGCCGCCCGGCCGCGCCATGCTGGAAGCCTCGCGCCACGCCGAAGAGGGCGGCCAGACCCGTGTCGAGCAGACGATCGGCGAGATCGGCGGCTCGGTGCGCACCGCCATGTCCGTCGAGCCGCGTGACGGCCGGCTCTGCATCTTCATGCCGCCGGTCGAGCGCATCGAGGACTATCTCGAGCTGATCGCCGCTGCCGAGCATGCCGCCCGCGATCTCGGTCTTCCCGTCCATATCGAAGGCTACTCGCCGCCGCAGGATGAGCGCATCAACGTCATCCGCGTTGCACCCGATCCGGGGGTCATCGAGGTCAACATCCACCCTGCCTCGAACTGGCAGGACTGCATCGACATCACCACCACCATCTACGAGGAAGCCCGCGAGACACGCCTCGGCGCCGACAAGTTCATGATCGACGGCCGCCATACCGGCACCGGCGGCGGCAACCACGTCGTCGTCGGCGGCGCCAATCCCGGCGACAGCCCGTTCCTGCGCCGCCCGGATCTCTTGAAGAGCCTGGTGCTGCAATGGCAGCGGCATCCCTCGCTCTCCTACATGTTCTCCGGCATGTTCATCGGCCCGACCAGCCAGGCCCCGCGCATCGACGAAGCCCGCCACGACAGCCTCTACGAGCTCGAAATCGCCATGGCGCAGGTACCGATGCCCGGCCGCGGCGTCGCGCCGCTTCCCTGGCTCGTCGACCGGCTCTTCCGCAACTTGCTGACCGACGTCACCGGCAATACACACCGCGCCGAGATCTGCATCGACAAGCTGTTCTCGCCCGATGGGCCAACCGGCCGCCTCGGCCTCGTTGAGTTCCGCGGTTTCGAGATGCCGCCGAATGCCCGCATGTCGCTTGCCCAGCAGCTCCTGGTGCGCGCGCTGATCGCCCGTTTCTGGATCAACCCTGCCGATGGCAAGTTCGTGCGCTGGGGCACCTCCCTGCACGACCGGTTCATGCTGCCGCATTTTGTCTGGGCCGATTTCCTCGATGTCCTCAACGATCTCCGCGAAAACGGCTTCGACCTCAGCCCCGAATGGTTCAAGGCGCAGCTGGAGTTCCGCTTCCCCTTCTGCGGCGAAGTCGAATACGAGGGTTCGAAGCTCGAACTGCGACAGGCGCTGGAGCCTTGGCATGTGATGGGCGAGGAAGGCGCGATCGGCGGCACGGTGCGTTACGTCGACAGTTCCGTCGAGCGCCTGCAGGTGCGGTTGGAGACCAACAACGCCTCGCGCTACACCGTCACCTGCAATGGCCGGACGGTGCCGCTGACGCCGACCGGCACATCGGGTGTCTCGGTCGCCGGCGTGCGCTACAAGGCGTGGCAGCCTTCGTCAGGCCTGCACCCAGTCCTGCCGGTCAACACCCCGCTCACCTTTGACATTTATGATACATGGTCGAAGCGTTCGATCGGCGGCTGCATCTATCATGTTGCCCATCCGGGCGGCCGCAACTATGACACCTTCCCGGTCAACGGAAACGAAGCGGAAGCCCGGCGGCTGGCGCGATTCGAACCGTGGGGACATACGGCAGGCGGCTTCATTCCGCGCGCCGAAACAGGTTCGCAGGAATTCCCGCTGACGCTCGATCTCAGGCGCCCGGCAGGACTTTAGGCTAGGTTTTAATGGGCAAGAAACCGGCAACAGAACGCAAGGCAGTCGAGAACCGCAGCGGCAACGATGCGATCCTCGATTATTCGCCATTGCCCGGCGTTGCCGACGAGATGGTCGACAACAACGGCGCCATCCGCCCGGTCTGGCAGCGCTTCCTCTCCGCCTTCGGCCGCGTGCCGAAACCCGAGCTTGCCGAACGCTTTGCCCGCGCCGACCGCTATCTGCGCGACGCCGGCGTCTTTTACCGCGCCTATGGCAACAAGGGCACCGGCGAGCGCTCTTGGCCGCTCTCGCACATCCCGGTCCTGATCGACGAGCGCGAATGGCAGCAGCTGTCGGCCGGTCTCGTGCAGCGCGCCGATCTCCTGGAAGCGATCGTCGCCGATATCTATGGCAACAATTCCCTCGTCCAGGAAGGTTTCGTGCCGCCCGGCCTGATCGCTTCCAACCCGGAATTCCAGCGCCCGCTCGTCGGCGTCAAACCGGCGAACGGCCACTACCTGCATTTCTGCGCCTTCGAAATCGGCCGCGGTCCCGACGGAAACTGGTGGGTGCTCGCGGACAGGACGCAGGCGCCGTCCGGAGCCGGCTTCGCGCTGGAAAACCGTGTCGCCACCACCCGCGCCTTCTCGGATGTCTATGCCGAGACGCCGGTGCACCGCCTCGCCTCCTTCTTCGGCGCCTTCCGCGATACGCTGCAGACGATGAAGCATTCGGGCGACGACCGCATCGCGGTTCTGACCCCGGGCCCGGCCAACGAGACCTATTACGAACACGCCTATATCGCCCGCTATCTCGGCTTCATGCTGCTTGAGGGCGAGGATCTAACCGTCGTCAACGGCCGGATCATGGTGCGCACCGTCGCCGGCCTGAAGCCGATCGGCGTGCTCTGGCGCCGTCTCGATTCCGCCTATGCCGACCCGCTGGAACTGAACCAGAATTCGCATATCGGCACGCCCGGCCTGCTCGACGCGCTCCGCGCCGAAACGGTGACCATCGTCAACGGCCTCGGCACCGGCATTCTGGAAACCCGCGCGCTGCTCGCCTTCATGCCGACCATCTGTCGCCGCCTGCTCGGCGAAGACCTGCGCCTGCCCTCGATCGCCACCTGGTGGTGCGGCCAGAAGGGCGAGCAGGAACATGTGGCGGGCAATATCGAAAAGATGGTGATCGGCCCCGCCTTCTCTCGCGCCCCGTTCTTCGACGACAACGGCGAATCCGTGCTCGGCTCCTCGCTGCGCGCCACCGCAAAGGATTCGATTTCCGACTGGTTGGGCAGCGACGGCCCGAAGCTCGTCGGCCAGGAAGTCGTGACGCTTTCCACCACGCCCGCCTGGGTGGACGGCAAGCTCACGCCGCGGCCGATGTCGCTGCGCGTCTTCGCCGCCCGCACCGCGAACGGCTGGCAGATCATGCCCGGTGGTTTCGCCCGCATAGGCGCCAGCGACGACGTCGAGGCGATCGCCATGCAATCCGGCGGTGCCGCCGCCGACGTCTGGATTGTCAGCGACAAGCCGGTCGAGCGCCACACACTTCTGCCGGCCGAAGGCAGCTTCACCCGCAACATGCCGGGCAGCCTGCCGAGCCGCGCGGCGGACAATCTCTTCTGGCTCGGCCGTTACATCGAGCGGGCCGAAGGAGCGCTGCGCATTCTGCGCGCCTGGCACGCCCGCTATGCCGAGGCCGCCGACCCGAACCAGCCGCTGCTCGCCGACGTCTCGGAATATCTGGCAGCCCTCGATATCGATACCGAGGAACCGGTGCCGGAAACGCTGCTGCGCAATATCGACAGCGCCGTCTATTCCGCCAGCAACATCCGCGACCGCTTCTCGCCCGATGGCTGGCTGGCGCTGAACGATCTCGCCAAGACCGCCCGCCGCTTCCGCATGACGGTGGCCGCAGGCGACGACGCCAGCCATGCGATGACCATACTGCTCCGCAAGCTTGCGGGCTTTGCCGGTCTCGTGCACGAAAACATGTATCGCTTCACCGGCTGGCGCTTCCTGTCGCTCGGCCGCTATATCGAGCGTGGCCTGCATCTGACACGGCTGCTCAGCCACATGTCCGGACCCGATGCGCCCGACGGCGCGCTCGACATGCTGCTCGAGATTGGCGACAGCGTCATGACCCACCGCCGCCGCTACAACGTCAACACCGCCCGGCTGACGGTGACCGACCTTCTGGCACTCGATCCGCTGAACCCGCGCTCCATCCTCTTCCAGGTGAACGAGATCCATCGCGAGGTGGAGCAACTGCCGAACGCTTTTATCAACGGCCAGATGTCACCCTTCTACCGCGAGGCGATGCGCCTGCATTCCGGCCTCGCCGTGATGACGCCGGAAACGATGAGCGTCGAGGTCTACAAGAAGCTGGAGCGCGAACTCGAAGCGCTCTCCGATCTGCTCGCACAGACCTATCTGGGGTGACGCCGTGCTCTACGACCTCTCGCTCCATATGGGTTACATCTATGACAGCCCGGCCTCCGGCGCCCGCCACATCATGCGGCTGATGCCGATTTCGCTGCCCGACCGGCAGCGCCTGATCGCCGGCTCGATCACCATTTCGCCGTCACCCGACGAGCAGTCGCATTTCACCGATTTCTTCCGCCACCCCTCCACATCCTTCCTGCTGCGCTCGCCGCACGAGACGCTGGATATCCGCATGCAGGCCCGCGTGCAGGTGGAAAGCCATTCGATCGCCGCCGACTTCTCGCCGATGCTGGCGGGCTTGCCGGGGGAAGTCGCAGCCATCTGGTCGCTCGACCCGGAATCGCCGCACCATTTTCTAGGCGACAGCCCGCGCCTCAACGAGACCAGGGCGATCTCGGATTACGCCCGCGAAAGCGCCGATGCATCGCGCACCGTGCTGCAGATCGCCACCGCCGTCTGCGCCCGCATCAACAAGGATTTCACCTACGACACCGAGGCGACCTCGGTGGACTCGACGCCGCTCGATGCCTTCGAGCTCAAACGCGGCGTCTGCCAGGATTTCTCCCATGTGATGATCCTGGCGCTGCGCAGCCTCGGCATCCCCGCCGGCTACGTCTCCGGCTTCCTGCGCACCATCCCCCCGCCCGGCAAGGAACGCCTCGAAGGCGCCGATGCCATGCATGCCTGGGTCCGCGTCTGGTGCGGCAAGACGCTCGGCTGGGTCGAGCTTGACCCCACCAACAACATCCCCGCCAGCACCGACCATATCGTCGTCGCCTACGGCCGCGACTACAGCGATGTGGCGCCGGTGATCGGCGTACTCAAGAGCTACGGCGGCCAGCGGGCGGTGCAGGCCGTGGATGTGGTGCCGCTGAAATAGACGCCCTGACAAAAATAGGACGCTTCGCTCTATTTTTACCGATCCCGTAAGGCAATTAACAACTTAATTGATGCAGAGATTGCTACTACAACCAGTTGGCGAGGTAGCAAAAAATGAAGCCGTCATCTTTCAAGCATTCGAAGCTTGCCGAATTAGTGAACGACCGCAGCGGCAATTTCGCGATGATGACCGGCTTGCTCGCCGTACCGCTTCTGCTCGCGGCCGGCATGGCCGTCGACTATTCCATGGCCGCTTCCGAGCGCACGAACCTCCAGCAGATCGCGGACGGCGCCGCGCTCGCTGGCGGAAAGATCTTTGACGGAACCAACCTCAGTGATGCAACCGCAGTCGCCAATGCATTCATCACCTCCTATTCGAGCAAGATGCCGAAGGATGTCGCTTTCAATATCACCGCGAACGGCCGCATTCTTCAGGTCAGCATAACCGGAACGGCCGCGACGTCCTTGATGAACGTCGGTGGTTTCAGCTCCACGAAGGTTGGCGTAACCTCGGCCGCGATCAGCCCATTGAAACCCGAGAAAGTCACCTTCACACCGACGAAGGCTCAGGGTTATTGGTATAAGCAGGTCTCGGTGCGCGTCGTCCGCGAAGGCAGCACCGCTGAATCCGTTCTGGCCACTGTGGAATATACCACGACGACCCATTCCAATAGCGGTATGGGCACGATGGTCGTGAAGCCGTCGTCGCAGATCGATCTGGGGAAATATACCAAGCTTGTCCTGCAGATGGACATCAAGAAGGACGGCTGCCCGTTGAAGCAGCGCGCCGTGGTCAACGGCAACGACGTTAAATGCGTCAACGACAGCGCCCAGACCTACAACAAATACGATGCGACGATGCGCACGGACAATCCGCAGACGACCAATTACCTCTTCGTCGATGGCAAACAGCTTCAGCAGGGTGTGACGCAACCCCTGGAAGCCTATTTCGGCTGCTCCAAGCCGCAGAGCCACGCCTGGGAAGATGGCGGCGGCTGGGATCGCCAGGACTTCTTCTACACGGTTTCCTCGGAATGCACCGCCGCCGATGGGGAATATGTCAGGCTTACTCAGTAACGAAGGCCATATATGTTAACGCGGCAATATCTCGATTGCCGCGAAGACAGTCCCGGCAAATGCTTTCGCAAGTAGTCTCTGTATCGAAATCTTGATACCGTTAAAATTCTAATAATTATCTTAGGACCTGTGGTAACAAGTCGTCTGTAAGTTTGAGGTCAGCATAAGTTTTCCTCTTGCTTCAGGTGACATGATGTCTACCATTTCCTCGCTGTGCTCTAGCGCAATGCATATACTGCGCGACCGATCCGGCAATTTCGGCATGATGACCGCCATTCTGGTCCCTGTAGCTCTTGGTGCTGCCGGTGTGGCAGTCGATATATCCAATACCGTTATCGCCCAGCGCCAACTCCAGGAATCCTCGGACTCCGCGGCGCTGGCCACGGCCGCGGCTCTTGCAGACGGAACGCTCACCATCTCGGGCGCGAGCGCTTTCGCGAAGGATTTCGTTGCCGGTCAGATGTCAAACTATCTTCTGAATAACAGTATCGCATCGACCGGCATCAAGGATGGCGTCACCGTTACCGTCAACCAGGCGACTTCCGGCAAATCGACGACTTACAATGTCAATATAACGACCGCATACAGCCAGCCGCTAAGCGGCCTTGCGAATTTCGTAGGCTACAAGTCGACAAGCGTCGGAGCGGCTAGCTCTGCTCAGAGCGGCTCGGGCCCGGATCAGAATGCCAGGAACGCGCTCTCCATGGTGCTGGCGCTTGATGAGTCGGGGTCCATGGCTCAAGACACCGACACGGTGGAAAGCAAAACCTGCACACGCACAAATAAAAAAGGCGAATGCAAGGAATACACCACAACCTATGTGTCCAAGATTGCCGCTCTCAAATCGGCTGCCGGGGCGCTGTTCGACGCCCTCGATGGAGCCGACAAGGACGGTGATCTGGTCCGGACAGGTGCGGTCTCCTATACCCACGTCGTGATGGGGCAAACCTCGCCGATCATGGCATGGGGCACGACCGCCGCTCGCAAATACGTAAACGGCATGCCGTCAAATCCAGCAGGCGGAACGGATGCCAATGGCGCGATGGTTATCGCTGATAATGCCGTAAAGAAAGCCACGGACGGCAGTGACGCTGAGACCAAGGCCCATGTTGCGAAGAAGAACATGACATCAGACAGGTATCTCGTGCTGATGAGCGACGGCGAGATGACGGGCTATAGCAACGTCTGGAACTCGTCTCTCGATCAGAAAGTTCGAGAAAAGTGCAACACGGCAAAGGCAGACGGCATCACGATCTTCAGCGTCGCCTTCATGGCGCCGGACAACGGCAAGAAGCTTCTTCAATATTGCGCATCGTCAGCTGGCAGCTACTACGAACCGAACACGATGGAAAATCTCGTCAAGGATTTCCAGAACATCGCTCAGACCGCCATGAAGACAACTACGCGTCTCACCAACTAACCCGCCCAAATCCTCCCAAAACAAAAGCCGCTCCGGAACAAACCGGGGCGGCTTTTCGTTGTCTGCTAATCCTCTGTATCAAATCGGGAAAATCGATTGAAATCAAGTCCCGGGGCGGAGGGGAATGTGAAGGTTTCGCAAATTTTTGCTTTGGTTAAATCGGCTGTTGCAAGTGCTTGGTAACGGTGCATAAACTGGCAGTATTCGTGTGTGTGACAAAGCGATTACCTCAGGCATAACATACTGAAATCCAATCAAAATTGGCGAGACCTGACGATGAACACAGCTTCCAAGCCGACCATCCCCTCCCCCGCTCCTCGCAGCTCCCGGCCTGAAATTCTTGCAGAAGAAATTATTGAGCGCCTCACATACCGCATCGGCAAGGATGCCAAAGTCGCCAAGCCGCATGACTGGCTGACCGCCACGATTCTCGTGGTCCGCGACCGCATCATCGACAAGTGGATGGACTCCACGCGCAAGGTTTACGCCACGGGCGACAAGCGCGTTTACTATCTATCCCTCGAGTTCCTGATCGGCCGCCTGATGCGCGATGCCGTCTCCAATCTCGGCCTGATGGAAGAGGTGCGCGATGCGCTGACCTCTCTCGGCGTCGATATCAACGTCATTGCCGGCCTTGAGCCGGATGCCGCGCTCGGCAATGGCGGCCTCGGCCGTCTCGCCGCCTGCTTCATGGAATCGATGGCAACGGTTGATGTCCCCGCCTATGGCTATGGCATCCGCTATGTCCACGGCCTGTTCCGCCAGCAGCTGGCCGACGGCTGGCAGGTCGAGCTGCCGGAAAGCTGGCTCGCCCACGGCAATCCCTGGGAATTCGAGCGCCGCGAAAGCGCCTATGAAATCGGCTTCGGCGGCGCCGTCGAAGTGGTCGGCGATCACGATGGCGAACCGCGCTACGTCTGGAAGCCCGCCGAGCGCGTCATCGCCGCCGCCTTCGATACGCCGGTGGTCGGCTGGCGCGGCAAGCGCGTCAATACGCTCCGTCTCTGGTCGGCCCAGCCGATCGACCCGATCCTGCTCGACGCCTTCAATGCCGGCGACCATATCGGCGCGCTGCGCGAGAGCAACAAGGCCGAAAGCCTGACCCGCGTTCTCTACCCGGCTGACGCGACGCCCGCCGGCCAGGAGCTGCGCCTGCGCCAGGAATTCTTCTTCTCGTCCGCTTCGCTGCAGGACATTCTGCGCCGCCACCTGCAGCAATATGAGGATTTCACCTCGCTGCCCGACAAGGTCGCTATCCAGCTGAACGACACACACCCGGCGGTCTCGGTGGCCGAGCTCACCCGCCTGCTCTGCGACGTCCACGGCCTCGATTTCGAGACCGCCTTCGATATCGTCCGCCGCACGATCTCCTACACCAACCACACGCTGCTGCCGGAAGCGCTGGAAACCTGGCCGATCCCGCTCTTTGAGCGCCTGCTGCCGCGCCACATGCAGCTGATCTATGCGATCAATGCCAAGGTTCTGGTCGAGGCGCGCCGCGAGAAGAACTTCTCCGACACCGAAATCCGCTCGATCTCGCTGATCGACGAAAGCGGCGACCGCCGCGTGCGCATGGGCAACCTCGCCTTCGTCGGCTCGCATTCGATCAACGGCGTCTCGGCGCTGCATACCGAGCTGATGAAGGTCACGGTCTTCGCCGACCTGCACAAGCTCTATCCTGACCGCATCAACAACAAGACCAACGGCATCACGCCGCGCCGCTGGCTGCAGCAGTGCAATCCGGGGCTGACGGGCCTGATCCGCGAAGCGATCGGCGACGAGTTCATGGACGACGCCGAGAAGCTGAAGCCGCTCGATAGATTCGCGAGCGACCCGGCCTTCCAGCAGAAGTTCGCCGCCGTGAAGCGCGCCAACAAGGTGGCGCTTTCCAATCTCGTTGCCAGCCGCATGGGCGTGAAGCTCGATCCGTCGGCGATGTTCGACATCCAGATCAAGCGCATCCACGAATACAAGCGCCAGCTGCTCAACGTCATCGAAGCCGTGGCGCTCTACGACCAGATCCGCTCGCATCCGGAGATGGACTGGACGCCTCGGGTAAAACTCTTCGCCGGCAAGGCGGCGCCGAGCTATCATAATGCCAAGCTGATCATCAAGCTGATCAACGACGTTGCCCGCACGGTCAACAATGACCCGGCCGTCCGTGGCCTGCTGAAGGTCGTGTTCGTGCCGAACTACAACGTCTCGCTGGCCGAGGTCATGGTTCCCGCAGCCGACCTTTCCGAGCAGATCTCGACGGCCGGCATGGAAGCCTCCGGCACCGGCAACATGAAGTTTGCGCTGAACGGCGCGCTGACGATCGGCACGCTCGATGGCGCCAATGTCGAGATGCGCGACAATGTCGGCGACGACAACATCGTCATCTTCGGTCTGCAGGCCGATGAGGTTGCCAAGGTGCGCAGCGACGGCCACAATCCGCGAGAAATCATCGAGAGGTCGCGCGAACTGTCTCAGGCGCTCGCCTCGATCGCCGGTGGCGTCTTCTCGCCGGATGACCGCAACCGCTACACCCAGCTGATCGACGGCATCTATTCGCACGACTGGTTCATGGTCGCCGCCGATTTCGACGCCTACGCCGCGGCCCAGCGCGAGGTCGACCAGATCTGGAATAACCAGTCGTCCTGGTACACCAAGACGATCAACAACACGGCACGGATGGGCTGGTTCTCGTCTGACCGCACGATCCGGCAATATGCCGACGAGATCTGGAGAGCCGGATGAAAACGCCGAAAGCCACCCCTGAGGTAAAGCGTCCCTGGGAAATTTCGGCAGACGAAATCGCGGCGATTCTCGCTGGCTCGCATGCAAATCCTTTTGCCGCGCTCGGCGTGCATCAGGCGGGTGAAAGCTATGCCGCCCGCTGCTTCATTCCGGGTGCGGAAGAAGTCACCGCCATGTCGCTCGACGGCACGGTCATCGGCGAACTGACACAGCTTCACCCGGACGGTTTCTTCGCCGGCCCGGTGAAGCTCACCAAGCAGCAGCCGGTCCGCTATCGCGCCCGCAAGGGCGATGCGGAATGGGCGGTCACCGATCCTTACAGCTTCGGCCCCGTCCTCGGCCCGATGGACGATTATTACGTCCGCGAAGGCTCGCATCTGCGCCTTTTCGACAAGATGGGTGCCCACTGGATCAAGCATGAGGGGGCACAGGGCATCCACTTCGCCGTCTGGGCGCCGAACGCGCAGCGTGTCTCCGTCGTCGGCGATTTCAACAATTGGGATGGCCGCCGCCACGTCATGCGCTTCCGCTCCGGCGCTGGCATCTGGGAAATCTTCGCCCCTGATGTGCCGACCGGCGTGCCCTACAAGTTCGAGATCCGCGGCAATGACGGCGTGCTCCTGCCGCTGAAGGCCGACCCCTTTGCCCGCCGCAGCGAGCTGCGCCCGAAGACCGCCTCGGTTACCGCGCCGGAGCTTCTGCAGGAATGGGAGGATGCCGCCCATCTCAAGCACTGGCGCGAGACCGACAAGCGCCGCCAGCCGATCTCCGTCTACGAGGTCCATGCTGGCTCCTGGCAGCGGCGCCAGGACGGCACGTTCCTGTCCTGGGACGAGCTCGCCAATACGCTGATCCCCTATGTCACGGACATGGGCTTCACCCATATCGAATTCCTGCCGATCACCGAACATCCCTACGATCCGTCCTGGGGCTACCAGACGACGGGGCTGTATTCACCGAGCGCCCGCTTCGGCGAGCCGGAAGGGTTCGCGCGCTTCGTCAACGGCTGCCACAAGGTTGGCATTGGCGTCATCCTCGACTGGGTGCCGGCGCATTTCCCGACCGACGAGCACGGCCTCGGCTGGTTCGACGGCACGGCGCTTTACGAGCATGAGGATCCCCGCAAGGGCTTCCATCCGGACTGGAACACGGCGATCTACAATTTCGGCCGCACCGAAGTCCTCTCCTATCTGGTCAACAACGCGCTCTACTGGGCCGAGAAATTCCATCTCGACGGCCTGCGCGTCGATGCCGTCGCCTCGATGCTCTATCTCGACTATTCGCGCAAACACGGCGAATGGATCCCGAACGAATATGGCGGCAACGAAAACCTCGAGGCCGTGCGCTTCCTGCAGGACATGAACATGCGCATCTACGGGGAACACCCCGGCGTCATGACCATTGCCGAGGAGTCGACGTCCTGGCCCAAGGTCTCGCAGCCCGTCCATGAGGGCGGCCTCGGCTTCGGCTTCAAGTGGAACATGGGCTTCATGCACGACACGCTGAGCTACATGAAGCGCGATCCCATTCATCGCCGCCACCATCACAACGAGCTCACTTTCGGTCTGCTCTATGCCTATTCCGAAAATTTCGTCCTGCCGCTCTCGCATGACGAGGTCGTGCACGGCAAGGGATCGCTGATCGCCAAGATGCCGGGCGACGACTGGCAGAAATTCGCAAACCTGCGCGCATATTACGCCTTTATGTGGGGCTATCCCGGCAAGAAGCTGCTGTTCATGGGCCAGGAATTCGCCCAGTGGAGCGAATGGAGCGAGGCCACCTCACTCGACTGGAACCTGCTGCAATACCGCATGCATGAAGGGATGCGCCGCTTGGTGCGCGATCTCAACCTCACCTACCGCTCGAAGCCTGCACTTCATGCCCGCGATTGCGAGGGCGAAGGCTTTGAATGGCTGATCGCCGACGATCACGAGAACTCGGTCTTCGCCTGGCTGCGCAAGGCGCCGGATCAGAAGCCGGTAGCAGTCATCACCAATTTCACCCCTGTTTACCGCGAGAACTACTCGATCCGCCTGCCTTTCGAGGGGCGCTGGCGCGAAATCCTCAATACCGATGCCGATATCTATGGCGGCAGCGGCAAGGGCAATGGCGGGCGCGTGCAAGCCGTCAATGCCGGTGGCACCATCGCCGCCACGATCACTTTGCCGCCGCTGGCGACGATCATGCTTGAACCCGAGACTTGAAGACTGGTGGGAGGAGTAGACTATGGTAGAGAAGCGCATTCAGCCACTTGCCCGCGATGCAATGGCTTACGTTCTGGCCGGTGGTAGGGGAAGCCGCCTGAAGGAACTCACCGACCGCCGAGCCAAGCCCGCGGTCTATTTCGGCGGCAAGGCGCGCATCATCGACTTCGCGCTGTCCAACGCGCTGAATTCCGGTATCCGCCGCATCGGCGTTGCCACCCAGTACAAGGCGCACTCGCTGATCCGCCACATGCAGCGCGGCTGGAACTTCTTCCGCCCGGAACGTAACGAAAGCTTCGACATCCTGCCGGCCTCCCAGCGCGTTTCCGAAACGCAGTGGTATGAAGGCACCGCCGACGCGGTCTATCAGAACATCGACATCATCCAGGACTATGGCGTCGAGTATATGGTCATCCTGGCCGGCGACCACGTCTACAAGATGGACTACGAATACATGCTGCAGCAGCATGTCGATTCCGGCGCCGACGTCACTATCGGCTGCCTGGAAGTGCCGCGCATGGAAGCGACCGGCTTCGGCGTCGTCCATGTCGACGAGACCGACCGGATCATCGACTTCGTCGAGAAGCCCGCCGATCCGCCATCGATCCCCGGCAAGCCGGAAAGCTCCTTCGCTTCGATGGGCATTTATGTCTTCCACACGAAGTTCCTGATCGATGCCTTGCGGCGTGATGCCGCCGATCCGAATTCCAGCAAGGACTTCGGCAAGGACATCATCCCCTATATCGTCAAGAACGGTAAGGCCGTCGCCCACCGCTTCGCCCAGTCCTGCGTCCGTTCCGATTTCGAGAACGAGCCCTACTGGCGTGACGTCGGCACGATCGAAGCCTACTGGCAGGCCAATATCGACCTGACGGCGATCGTTCCCGATCTCGATATCTACGACAAGTCCTGGCCGATCTGGACCTATGCCGAGATCACCCCTCCGGCGAAATTCGTCCACGACGACGAGAACCGCCGCGGCTCGGCAACGTCCTCGGTCGTCGCCGGCGATTGCATCATTTCCGGCGCCAGCCTCAACAAGAGCCTTCTCTTCACCGGCGTTCGCGCTAATTCCTATTCGAAACTGGAAGGCGCGGTCGTTCTGCCGAGTGTCAAGATCGGCCGCCGCGCCCAGCTGAAGAACGTCGTGATCGATCATGGTGTCGTCATTCCGGAAGGCCTCATCGTCGGTGAGGATCCCATATTGGATGCCAAGCGCTTCCGGCGCACGGAGAGCGGCATTTGCCTGATTACGCAGCCCATGATCGATAAGCTGGATCTTTAACATATGAAAGTTCTTTCGGTTTCGTCCGAAGTCTTCCCTTTGATCAAAACAGGGGGGCTCGCCGATGTGGCGGGCGCCCTGCCCATCGCTCTCAAGCGGTTCGGTATCGAGACGAAGACCCTCATGCCCGGCTATCCCGCCGTCATGCGGGCCATTCGCAATCCGGTCGCCCGCCTTCAGTTCGATGATCTCCTGGGAGAGCCTGCGACGGTTCTGGAAGTGCAGCACGAGGGTCTCGATATCCTCGTGCTCGATGCCCCCGCCTATTACGATCGCCCGGGCGGTCCCTATCTTGACCAGACCGGCAAGGACTATCCCGACAACTGGCGCCGCTTCGCCGCCCTGTCTCTGGCAGGCGCCGAGATCGCCGCGGGCCTGATGCCCGACTGGCGTCCTGATCTCGTCCACGCCCATGACTGGCAGGCGGCACTCACCCCCGTCTACATGCGCTACTACCCGACGCCGGAACTGCCGAGCGTTCTCACCGTCCACAACATCGCCTTCCAGGGCCAGTTCGGCGCCGAGATCTTCCCCGGTCTTCGCCTGCCGCCGCATGCCTTCTCCACGGAGAGCATCGAATATTACGGCCATATCGGCTATCTCAAGGGCGGCCTGCAGACTTCCTGGGCGATCACGACGGTCAGCCCTTCCTATGCGGACGAAATCCTGACGCCGGAATTCGGCATGGGTCTTGAGGGCGTCATCGCCAGCCGCCGCGACGCGCTGCACGGCATCGTCAACGGTATCGACGCCGATATCTGGAACCCGGCGACCGACCCCGTCGTCCACACCCATTACGGCCCGGCGACGCTGAAGAACCGCGCCGAGAATCGCAAGTCGATCTCCGAATTCTTCCGCCTGCACGACGACGACGCACCGATCTTCTGCATCATCAGCCGCCTCACCTGGCAGAAGGGCATGGACCTGATCGCCGCGACGGCCGATCAGATTGTCGCGCTCGGCGGCAAGCTCGCCATTCTCGGCTCCGGCGATCCGGCGCTCGAAGGCTCGCTGCTCGCCGCTGCCGCGCGTCACCCCGGCCGCATCGGCATCTCGATCGGCTATAATGAGCCGATGTCCCACCTGATGCAGGCAGGCTGCGACGCGATCATCATCCCGTCGCGATTCGAGCCTTGCGGCCTGACGCAGCTCTACGGCCTGCGCTACGGCTGCCTGCCGATCGTCGCCCGCACCGGTGGCCTCAACGACACGGTAATCGATGCTAACCATGCCGCGCTTGCGGCTAAAGTTGCGACAGGAATACAGTTTTCTCCCGTCACGGCTGAGGGTATGCTACAGGCCATCCGCCGCGCGATGACGCTCTATGCGGATCAAAAAGTCTGGACCCAACTGCAAAAGCAGGGCATGAAATCGGATGTCTCGTGGGAGAAGAGCGCCGAACGCTACGCTGCCCTGTATTCAAGCCTCGCCCCGAAAGGCAAGTGACAGAAAATGAACAAGTCCGTATCCACCACGCCCTACCAGGATCAGAAACCCGGCACCTCGGGTCTCCGCAAGAAGGTCCCGGTCTTCCAGCAGCCGAACTATGCTGAGAACTTCATCCAGTCGATCTTTGATTCGCTGGAAGGCTACCAGGGCAAGAGCCTCGTCATCGGTGGTGACGGACGCTACTACAACCGCGAAGTCATCCAGAAGGCGATCAAGCTCGCCGCCGCAAACGGCTTCGGCAAGGTCATCGTCGGCAAGGGCGGCATTCTCTCGACGCCCGCCGCTTCCCACATCATCCGCAAGTACAAGGCGTTCGGCGGCATCATCCTGTCTGCCAGCCACAATCCCGGCGGCCCCACCGAAGATTTCGGCATCAAATACAATGTCAGCAATGGCGGCCCGGCCCCTGAAAAGATCACCGACGCGATCTATGCGCGCACCAAGGTGATCGACAGCTACAAGATCGCAGACTTCTCCGACGTCAATATCGACCGCATCGGCAAGGAAGAGCTGCCGGGCGGCATGATCCTCTCGGTCATCGACTCGGTCGAAGACTATGCCGCGATGATGGAAGAGCTGTTCGATTTCGGCGCCATCCGCAACCTGATCAGCCTCGGCTTCCGCATCGCCTTCGATGCGATGAGCGCCGTCACCGGCCCCTATGCCAAGGAAATCTTCGAAAACCGTCTCGGCGCGCCGCTCGGCTCCGTCCGCAATTTCATGCCGCTGCCCGATTTCGGCGGCCACCATCCCGACCCGAACCCGGTTCACTGCAAAGAGCTCTACGACGAGATGATGGGCGACGACGCCCCTGATTTCGGCGCAGCCTCCGACGGCGACGGCGACCGCAACCTGATCGTCGGCCGCGGCATCTTCGTCACCCCGTCCGATAGCCTTGCGATCCTTGCTGCCAACGCCAACCTGGCGCCCGGCTATTCCGGCGGCCTCGCCGGCATCGCCCGCTCCATGCCGACCTCGGGCGCCGCCGACCGCGTCGCCGAAAAGCGCGGCATCGGCATCTACGAAACGCCGACCGGCTGGAAGTTCTTCGGCAACCTGCTCGACGCCGGCATGGCGACGATCTGCGGTGAGGAAAGTGCCGGCACCGGTTCGAACCACGTCCGTGAAAAGGACGGCCTCTGGGCCGTGCTGCTGTGGCTGAACATCCTCGCCGTGCGCGGCGAGAGCGTTCAGGACGTCGTCACCCAGCATTGGCAGACCTACGGCCGCAACTACTATTCGCGCCACGACTACGAAGGCGTCGATACCGATGCCGCAAACGGCCTGATCGACAATCTGCGCGCCCAGCTTCCGACGCTGCCGGGCAAGACCATCGGCAGCCTGACGGTCGAGAAGGCGGACGATTTTGCCTATCACGATCCGGTCGACAAGTCGGTCAGCGAGCACCAGGGCATCCGCATCCTCTTCAAGGGCGGCTCGCGCGTCGTCTTCCGTCTTTCCGGCACTGGCACGTCTGGCGCAACCCTGCGCGTCTATATCGAGCGTTACGAGCCGGATTCGAGCCGGCACAATATCGAAACGCAGGAGGCGCTGGCCGACCTGATCGCCGCCGCGGAGGCCATCGCCGACATCCGCAAGCGCACGGGCCGGGACGCACCTTCCGTCATCACCTGACCGGGGGCACATGCGGGCAGACAACAGGGCACAAGGCGGCGCCGTTCTTTTCGAAACCGGCGTCGAGTTCACAGTCTGGTCGCACCACGCCGCAGAGATCCAGCTCTGCCTTTTCGACAAGAGCGGCAACAAGGAAGTCGCGCGCCTGCCCATGGCGCGCGAGGACGGCCATTTCCATCGCCTCTTCGTCGACAACCTGAAGGAAGGCGCTCGCTACGGCCTGCGCGCCGATGGGATCTATTCGCCTGACAACGGCCTCTGGTTCGACCCGTCGAAACTCCTCGTCGACCCCTATGCCAAGGAGCTGGACCGGCCGTTCAAGCACGATCCGCGCCTGGGCATCTTGGGCGAAGACACCCAGGACCTGATGCCGAAAGCGATCGTCACCCGCGATCAGAAGGCAAAGCCCGGCAAGCCGCTCTTCCGCCCCGGTGGCTTCATCTACGAAGTGGCCGTCAAACCCTTCACGATCCTGCATCCCGATGTACCCGAAAAGCTGCGGGGCACTGTGGCGGCGCTGGCCCATCCCTCGATCATCGCGCACCTGAAGCGGATCGGCGTCGATGCGGTCGAGCTGATGCCGATCACCGCCTGGATCGACGAGCGCCATCTGCCGCCGCTCAATCTCACAAATGGCTGGGGCTACAACCCCGTCGCCTTCATGGCGCTCGATCCACGCCTCTGCCCCGGTGGTATGGCCGAGCTCAGGGATACGGTCGCCAAGCTGCATGCCGAAGGCATCGCCGTCATCCTCGACCTCGTCTTCAACCATACCGGCGAGAGCGACCGCTACGGCACGACGCTGTCGCTGCGCGGTCTGGACAACCTCTCCTTCTACCACCACCTGCCCGGCCGCAACGGCGAACTCGTCAACGACACCGGAACCGGCAACACCGTCGCCTGCGACCATCCCTATGTCCGCCAGCTGATCATCGACAGCCTCCGCCATTTCGCACTCGGCGCCGGAATCGATGGCTTCCGCTTCGATCTGGCGCCGGTCCTCGGCCGGACCGCCAACGGCTTCGAAGGCCGCGGCCAGACGCTGACCGCGCTCCTCGCCGACGAGGTCCTTGCCGACCGCGTCATGATCGCCGAACCCTGGGATATCGGCCCCGGCGGCTACCAGCTCGGCAACTTCCCCGCGCCCTTCCTGGAATGGAACGACCGCGTCCGCGACGACATCCGCTGCTACTGGCGCGGCGACGACTGGAAGACCGGGCCGCTCGCAACGGCGCTCGCCGGCTCCTCCGACATTTTCGGCCGCGATGGCCGGCAGGCGACCCGCAGCGTCAATTTCCTCGCCGCCCATGACGGCTTCACGCTGAAAGACCTCGTCTCCTATAACGGCAAGCACAACGAGGCGAATGGCGAGGCCAACCGCGACGGCCACAACGAAAACCATTCGTGGAACAACGGCGTCGAGGGCGAGACCAAATATCCCGACATCAACGCCAGACGCCGCGCCGACCTGATGGCGCTGATCGCAACGCTCTTCGCCAGCCGCGGCAGCATCATGCTGACGGCAGGCGACGAAGGCGGCCGCACCCAGCGCGGCAACAACAATGCCTATTGCCAGGACAACGAGATCACCTGGGTCGACTGGAAGGCGCTGGACGACGAGCTGATCGCCCACACGGCCTTCGTCTCCGGTCTCAGAAAGCGCTTCTCCGTCTTCTCCGAAAGCAACTTCTTCACCGGCAACGGCGATGTCGCCTGGCTCTCTCCGTCCGGTCAGCCGATGACGACGGGCGAATGGGAAACACCGAACCTTGCCTCCTTCGGCATGATACTCGCGACCCGGGACGGAACCGCGCGCAAGATCGTCCGGCTCGCCATCGTCTTCAACCGGTCGAACGATCCGCTTCCCTTCACACTACCGGCCGGATCCGGATGGCGCGAGCTCAGCCGCTCGGGTAGCAAAAAAGTGGCGGCGGCAGTAACCCTTCCCGCCCGCAGCGCTATGTTCTATCTGGAAAATTAGGCTTCCCGGCCATCCCCGGCGAATCCTTGTCGCAAACGTCATAAAGGCGCGATAAGGCTTCACGCCTGCGGCCGTTTTGACGAGGACTGAATGGGTAAGGAAATAGCACTCGCCGACGTGATGGGTCTCGTCGGCACCGAGACCGGCGTGTCCGACTGGATCACGGTAGACCAGACGATGATCGACGCCTTCGCCGGCGCCACCAACGATCATCAGTTCATCCATACAGATCCCGAACGTGCCGCCGCCGAAAGCCCCTATGGCGGAACGATCGCCCACGGCTTCCTGACGCTTTCGCTGCTCTCGGCGATGAATTTCGACGCCCTGCCGAAGATCCGCGAACAGACGATGGGCATCAACTACGGCTTCGACAAGATCCGCTTCATGTCCCCGGTCAAATGCGGCGCCCGCATCCGCGCCCGCTTCACCCTCGCCGACGCCCGCCTGCGCGGCGCAGCGATGATGATGACGACCTACGAAGTGACGGTGGAAATCGAAAACGAGAAAAAGCCGGCGCTGACGGCGACGTGGATTACCATCGCACAGTTTGATCCGAAGGACCGGCCGGAGGTCTAAGAAGGAGCCGCCGGATCACTCCGGCGGCAATAGCAATTTAATGCGCCGCGTCTTCCGCGCCGTCGGCGAGCAGGCCGAAGACGAAGTCGGCGAAGGAGCGCCAGCACTCGACGCGGAACGTATCGTCCTCGGTGCGGAGGATGACGATCTCGGCCTTGCCGAAGATGGTGCGCGAGCAGGCGCCGACAGGGAAAGCGGCAAGCGACAGGTCCTGCGGGCAGCCGGAGGCGAGAGCCAGTTCGGCGCCCGGGCCAGAGACGATGATGCCGACATTGCGATGCGAGACGTCGGTTGCCGAATGCAAGACGCCGGCACCGGCAAGCGCGCCCATCAGGTCGCCGCCATTCTCGTCGATTACGAGCCATTCGTCCGGCCCGATCCAGAGAACCGAGCGACCACTGGCACGGCCGGAGGTCTTCGGTGCGTTCGGGATGGTGACGCCGAGCGCCGAAGACAGGGCCGAAAGCGAAGCCTGCGGCGCACGCAGCGCAACGCGGGTGGCGTTTGCCGCGGGTGTCAGGCGCACGGCCCATGAGCCGCCCTGACGGCCGGCGAGAACGGATCTGCGGGTTGCGGTCTCAGCCATTGATCCGGCCTCCTTCCTTGTCAAAGAACACCATGTCAGTCACCTCGACGGCGATCGTCTTGTCCGGCATCGGGATATAGAGCGTCTCGCCCATGCGCGCGCGGCCACCGGCGACAAGCGCGAAGGCGATCGACCGGCCGCAATTTTCCGACCAGTAGGATGAGGTCACGTGGCCGAGCATCGTCATCGGCTTCGGCTCGTTCGGATTGGCGACGACCTGCGCGCCTTCTTCCAGAACGACCTTCGGATCCTTGGTGACGAGACCGACCAGCTGCTTGCGGCCTTCCTTCGTCAGGTCGATGCGCTTCAGGCCGCGGATACCGACGAAATCGGTCTTCTTCTTGGACACAGCCCAGGAGAGACCGGCATCGTCAGGTGTCACCGTGCCATCGGTGTCCTGACCGACGATGATGTAGCCCTTTTCGGCGCGCAGCACGTGCATCGTCTCGGTACCGTAGGCGCAGGCGCCGAGCGGCTCGGCATTGGCCCAGACAGCTTCGAGAACGGCCTGGCCGTAATCGGCAGGCACGTTGATTTCGAAACCGGCTTCACCGGTGAACGAGACGCGGAACAAACGGGCCGGAACACCCATGACCTTGCACTCGGCAACGCTCATGTGCGGGAAGGCTTCGTTGGAAATATCGACGCCTTCAACGAGCGGAGCGATGATCTCGCGCGCCTTCGGACCCTGAACCGCGATAACCGCCCATTGTTCGGTGACCGAGGTCAGCCAGACGTTCAAATTCGGGAACTCAGTCTGCAGGTAGTCTTCCATGTGGTTGAGAACGCGCGGCGCACCGCCGGTCGTCGTCGTCACGTGGAAGCGATCCTCGCTGAGGCGGCCGACGACGCCGTCGTCGTAAACGAAGCCGTCTTCACGGGTCATGATGCCGTAGCGGCACTTGCCGGGCTTCAGTGTGTCCCAGGCGTTGGTGTACATCAGGTTCATGAACTGGGCCGCATCGGGACCGACCACCTCGATCTTGCCGAGGGTCGAAGCGTCGAAGACACCAGCGACGTCACGCGCCGTCTTGCACTCCCGCGCAACGGCCTGATGCATGGTTTCGCCCGCACGCGGATAGAACCAGGCACGCTTCCAGTTGCCGACGTCCTCGAACACCGCGCCATGGGCCTCTTCCCACTGGTGGAGCGGCGTCTTGCGCGTAGGATCGAACAGCTCGCCGCGCGAATGCGCAATCAGCGTGCCGTAGGTAACCGGAGTGTACGGTGCGCGGAAGGTCGTGAGACCCACCTGCGGAATGTCCTTGCCGAGCATTTCGGCGGCGATCGCCAGGCCGTGCATGTTCGACAGCTTGCCCTGGTCGGAGGCCATGCCGTTTGTCGTGAAGCGCTTGATGTGCTCGATCGAATGCATGCCTTCGCGAACCGCGAGGCGGATATCCTTGGCGCAAACATCGTGCTGGAAGTCGATGAAGGCCTTGGCGCTGGTCTCCGGACCCGCACCTTCGGCAGCGCCGATCATGCCGCCCGTCCACTGGAAGGCTTGCTCGGCCGACATGCTGATCTTGCCGCTCGCCTGCTTCCCCGAAGCCTGTGCCATCAGTTCACCGGCAGCCAGCGATTCCTCGATCGTCTGCTGCAGATCGTCCGTACCGTTGCAGGCGCCGACGGAGAGGCACTCCTGGGCATAGGTGCCGGGCAGGAAACGCTCGGTTTCCGGCTCGAACTTCACCTTGCCGCGCGACTGCGAGAACAGGTGCACCGAAGGCGTCCAGCCGGCCGAAACCAGCAGCGCATCGATAGCAATCTTGCGCGGTGAACCGCCGCCATTGCGCACGACGCTCATCGAGGAGACGCGCAGCTTGCCTGCCGTGTCGATGACGGCATGGCCGGTCAGCACTTCGATGCCGAGCGAACGTGCCTCGGCAAGCACAGCGGCACCTGGCTGCGGGCGGCAATCGACGATCGCGGCGATCGCCACACCGGCGCGCTTCAGATCGAAGGCCGCTTCATATGCCGAGTCATGCGCCGTATAGACGCCAACCTTGGCGCCGACGGCGACGCCGTACTGGTTGAGATACATGCGGGCGGCGGAGGCCAGCATGATGCCCGGACGGTCGTTGTTGGCGAACACCATGTGGCGCTCGATCGAGCCGTTGGCGAGGATGACGCGCTTGGCACGCACCTGCCACAGACGCTCGCGCGGCAGGTCCCGGCCGGGCTTGGCCATATGGTCGGTCACGCGCTCGGCAAGCGCGATGAAATTGTGGTTGTAGTAGCCGAAGGCAGTCGTGCGCGTCAGCACCTGGACATTGTCCATCGCGCGCAACTTGGCGGCCGTCTGCTGCGCCCAGGTGTAACCGTCGACGCCGTCGATCTTCACGCCGCTGTCGTAGCGCAGCGCACCGCCGACATCGGCCTGCTCGTCGCAGATGATGACGCTGGCACCGGCTTCCGCAGCCGCAAGAGCCGCCGAAAGACCGGCAACGCCGGCACCGGCAACCAGCACGTCGCAATGCGCATAGCGGCTGGCATAGTGATCGGGATCGGCTTCGGTTGGCGCAACGCCGAGACCGGCCGCACGGCGGATCATCGGCTCATAGATGTGCTTCCACGCAGCCTTCGGCCACATGAAAGTCTTGTAGTAGAATCCGGCAGCGAAGAAAGGCGACATCAGATTGTTGACGCCGCCGATGTCGAAGGCGAGCGACGGGAAGCGGTTCTGCGACTTGACGATCATGCCGTCGAAGACTTCCTGAACCGTGGCGCGCACGTTCGGCTGTTTGCGGGCGCTGTCGCGGGCAACGTCGATCAGCGCATTCGGCTCTTCCGCACCGGCCGACAGGATGCCGCGCGGACGGTGATACTTGAACGAGCGGCCGACGAGGTGAATGCCATTGGCAATCAGCGCCGAGGCGACGGTATCGCCTTCGAGCGCGGTATAGCTCTTGCCGTCGAAAGTGAAACGAGCGGTCTTGGCAGGTGTCAGGCGGCCCTTGCCGGCAATACGGTTTGCGCCGCTCATTTCGCGTCTCCCTCGGTCGCTTGGGTTTCGACGGGGGCGTGCGGGATGGTGGCCGAGCCAATATCCGGCTTCGGCTCGCCTGCCTTGTACGTCTTGATGAATTTGTCGCTGATCGTGTCGCGCGCCGCATTGAAGAAGCGGCCGCAGCCATGCATGTGGCGCCAGCGCTCGAAGATCAGGCCCTTCGGGTTGTCGCGCAGGAAGAAATATTCCTCGAAAGCCTCATCGGAGATCGAGGCGATATCGGTAGGGCGGGCGATATGCGCATCGCCGGCGCCGCGGAATTCGAGCTCGGAGCGCTCTTCCTGACAATATGGGCAGTAGATCAGTAGCATTTGATACCCGTCTTAGAGTTCCGATCCGGACACGATGGTTCCGGGAGGTTGATTGCAAAGCCGCCTGCCAAGCGCGACATAGGGGCCGATCCGTTTGAGCAGCTGCTCGAAATTGTCATAGGGCTTCAGCACATCCGTCATTCCGACATTTGCGAAAGCCATTCCGTATAAGTCCGTATCGATCACGTAGGCCCGGTCTTTGGAACCACCCTCCGACGGCAGGAAATAGACCGCCGGCTGGTGGAAAACGAAGGCGCAGGCAAGCATTCCGCTATCAGCAACAAAGGGCCAATCCTTCTCGCCCCCTGCCCTCTCGATCTTCTGAAGCCGGAAGTCCTGGGCTTCCGGCACGACATTGCCAGCGGGCACCGCCCCCATGACAAGTCCTGCCGAAAGGAGGACCTCCGCAATCATCAATGCGCAACGGCGGCAGCCGCTGCCTCGTCGATCAGGCGGCCGGTGCGGAAGCGGTCCAGTGTCAGCCCGGCATTGAACTTGTGCGGCTCATCGCGGGCGATGAGATGCGCAAACAGGTTCGCAGACCCCGGTGTCGCCTTGAAGCCGCCGGTGCCCCAGCCGCAGTTGACATAAAGACCCGGAACCGGCGTCTTCGACTGGATCGCCGAACGATCCGGCGTATTGTCGACGATACCGCCCCACTGGCGCATCATCTTGACGCGGCGGAACATCGGGAAAAGCTCGCAGATCGCGTCGAGCGTATGCGTGATGATCTGCAGGCCGCCGGTCTGCGAGTAGGAATTATACTGGTCCGTACCGGCACCGATGACGAGCTCGCCCTTGTCCGACTGCGAAATGTAGGCGTGCACCGTGTTCGACATGACAACGCAGGGGAAGATCGGCTTCAGCGGCTCGGAAACCAGCGCCTGAAGCGGGCTCGACTGCAGCGGCACGCGGACATCGGCCATGTTCATGACGACGGTCGAGTGACCGGCAGCGGAAACGCCGATCTTCTTCGCGCCGATATAACCGCGATTGGTCTCGACACCGGTAACGCGCCCGTCCGGGCCGCGGCGGATGCCGGTGACTTCACAATTCTGGATGATGTGAACGCCGCGATCGGAGGCAGCGCGGGCATAGCCCCAGGCAACCGCATCGTGACGCGCCGTGCCACCGCGGCGCTGCAGGGCGGCGCCATTGATCGGATAACGCGCCGTCGCCGAGATATCGACCGGCGGGCAATAGGCCTTGGCCTGCTCCGGCGTCAGCCACTCATTGTCGATGCCGTAGAGGCGGTTCGCATGGATGTGGCGCTTGAAGGACTGCTGGTCGTGCACATTGTGCGAGAGCATCATCACGCCGCGCGGCGAGTACATGACATTGTAGTTGAGGTCCTGGGAGAGGTTCTCCCAGAGCTTCATCGAATGCTCGTAGATGTGCATGCTCTCTTCATAGAGATAGTTCGAGCGGATGATGGTCGTGTTGCGGCCGGTGTTGCCACCGCCGAGCCAGCCCTTCTCGAGCACCGCGACATTGGTGATGCCGTGCTCCTTGGCGAGGTAATAGGCAGCGCCCAGACCATGGCCGCCGCCGCCGACGATGATGACGTCATATTCCGCGCGCGGTTCCGGAGAGGTCCACTGCTTCTCCCAGCCCTTGTGGGCTCGGAGGGCTTCTCTCGCAACGGCAAAGACCGAGTATTTCCGCATCCGCCATCATCTCCTTCAGGGACAGGCATTCTTCTTCGTGGCAATACAAATCGCAAATCCAAATGCGGCACAACGTTTCTTTTGCGACGTGGACGGGCTTTTGTTTGACATGCGCGAAATCGCTGACCGCGCGTCATGTTCACGCAATGTTGGGCAGGCAAGCCGCTGCAGGGAGATTACCATGCGGTTGCTGCTAGCCGAAGACGAAGCCGAGCTTGCTGCCGTTTTGTCGGCGGCGCTGCAGAGCCACGACCTCGTCGTCGATCATGTCGCGACACTGGCCGATGCTGCCGAAGCACTGAAATCCAACCGCTACGATGCCTTGCTGCTCGATCGCAGCCTGCCGGATGGAGACGGCCTGTCACTGCTCGGCCAGGGCCGCAGCGCCACCCTCAACGCCAGCACGCCGGCAATCATGCTAACGGCCCGCGGCGATCTCGCCGACCGGATCGAAGGGCTGGACAAGGGCGCCGACGACTATCTCGCCAAACCGTTTGCGACCGCCGAACTGATGGCACGGTTGCGCGCCGTGCTTCGCCGGCCGGGTACGTTGGAAACCGCACCGCTGAAGCTCGGCGCGCTGACATTCGATATCCTCAACCGCGAGGCCAGTGTCCGCGGCATTCCGCTCGTTCTGCCACGCCGGGAACTCCTGGTGCTGGAAGCGCTGATGCGCCGTGCCGGTCGGACCGTCGAGCGCTCGGTGCTGGAAAATGCCGTCTACGGCATCGACGACGAGATCCAGTCGAACGCGCTCGATACGCATGTCTCCCGCCTTCGCCGCCGGCTGGAGGCCGCCGAAGCCGGTGTTGATATCCACACGATCCGCGGTGTCGGTCACCTTCTCAGGCAGACGCATCCATGAACCGCCGTTTCCCATCGCTGAAATGGCGGCTGATCCGGCGCCTCGTCGCACTACAGGCCCTGACCATCCTGTCGCTGGCAACGGCCTTTGTTCTCGGCCTCTGGAGCATGGGCTTCGTCGGTATCATTGCGCCGGATGAAGACGCCATCGCCAATGTCGCTTCGTCGATCGGATGGTCCGAGAAGGGCGAGCTCACGATCCGGAGCACGGCGGAGCTGGAGAAGGAGCGGACGGCGCCCGGCTTCTGGTTCATCGCCCGCAACGCTGCGGGAAGCACCGTTTCCGAAGGCGCAGTTCCTGATGAGTTCAGGACGATCGCCGCCATGGGCGCCGGCATTGCGGAAGCGCGTTTCAATGGAGACGAACGGAAAGCCGATTCCATTGCTGCCAGAATGCAGGTCCTCGACACCCCTCACGGTCCGCTGACGGTGATCCTGGGACGCCAGGGCATCCTGCCGCCCGGTCGGCTGCTGCTGACACTGACCGCCCTGGCCTCAAGCGCGGTCTTTCCCGCGATCCTGCTGACCGGATTGATCACCATGGCCGTGACGCTGCTTGTGATGCGTGGCATCCCGCGCGATCTGGAAACCCTGGCAGCCGCTGCCGGGCGGATTACCGCGGAGCAGCGCGATTACCGCCTGCCGCTCGACGCAGTTCCAGCGGAGATCGCGCCGCTGGTCACCGCCATGAACGAGACCCTGACGCGTCTGGAACAGGCCTATACGCGGCAGAAGCGCTTCATGCTCTCCGCCGCCCATGAGCTGCGCACGCCGATCGCCATTCTGCAGACGCGGATCGAAACGATGGAGCGGAGCGCCGCCACCGAAAAGCTCCTCGAAGACCTCGCCCGGCTCGCGACCCTCACCGAGCAGCTGCTCGACCTGCAAAGGCTGAACAGCGAACCGGCGCAGCTGAAACCGGTCGATCTTGCCGCGCTCGCCAGACGCCAGGTGGCGGACCTCGCGCCGCTGATCGTCGCAGCCGGATACGAAGCGGACTTCGACATCCGGTCGCAGCCGCAGACGATCATGGCCGATCCATCCTCTATCGAGCGCGCCATCGCCAACCTTGTGCAGAATGCCATCCGCCATGGCGGGCGGCGCGGCATGATCAGCATCCGCGTCTCGGCACCGGCGGAAATCTCGGTAACGGACGATGGCCCGGGTATCGCGCCTGCCGATCGCGAGCGGATTTTCGAGCCCTTCCAACGGCTGTCAGCCGATCGCGCCGGCATCGGTCTCGGCCTGCATCTCGTCCGCGAGATCGTGGAATTCCACGGTGGCGAAGTGCGCGCCGGGGAAGCGCCCGGTGGCGGCGCGCGTTTCACCATGAGTTTTCCGGTGGTCTGAGGCCGCACGCAATGTCCACATCACGTGAGCTCTCCAAGACGGGCGTCAGCAAAAGCCCCGGAGAGCTCACGATGACCAAAACCTTCCTTGCAACATTTCTGAAGACGCTGTTCGCGGCACCGAAAACCGTCGGAGCGATCGCGCCATCGAGCTCCGGCCTCGCGCGTCTGATGACCTCGGAGATCGATCCCGCCGCGGGTCCCGTCCTCGAGCTCGGGCCGGGAACAGGCATCTTCACCCGGGCCCTGATCGCCCGCGGCATGTCGCCAAGAAACCTGACGCTGGTCGAGGTCGAAACCAGCTTCGTCAATCTACTGCGCCGCCGCTTCCCGCAGGCAACCGTCCTGCAGCACGACGCCCGGCGGCTGCATCAGCTGGACCGCGAGGATTTCGCAGCCGTCGTCAGCGGCCTGCCGCTGCGTAATATGAGCGAGGAGACAATCCATGCGATCGTCTCCGGCGCCTTCTCGCTGATGCCGCGGGGCGGCCGCTTCTATCAGTTCACCTACGGCCAGCGATGCTCGGTCCCGGCCCCCGTTCTGCGTTCGCTCGGGCTGCAGGCGCGCAGGCTCGGCCGCGTCCAGCTGAACCTGCCGCCCGCCTCGGTCTACTGCCTTTCCAGACAGGGTTAGCCCAAGAGGGCAGGCAGACCGCCCAATACCGCACATGCTAATATCCATATGTGTGAGGGGTATTTCATGTTGCGTTTGCGTTGCGCCATCGTCGTGGCGCTCGGTCTGTTGTTGCTCAATGCCTGGACGGCCGCCGCTGCGGAGCCTGTCGGCGAAGCTGTGCAGATCAAGACGGAAGTCACCGGCGAGCAGGGCCCCCTCATCGTCAGCTCCTCCGTCTATCGCGACGAGCGCATCCGCACCTCGCAATCCGGCCTCGGCCAGTTCGTTTTCCGCGACGGCACCAAGCTTGCCGTCGGCTGGGGTTCGTCGGTGGTCATCGACCGCTACGTCTTCGACGATTCCGATTCTGTGAAACGCCTCAGCATCAAGGCGGCCAAAGGCACGTTCCGCTGGATCAGCGGCAGCTCGAAATCATCGGCCTACCAGATTCTGACACCGGCCGGCACGATCGGCGTGCGCGGTACCGCCTTCGACTTCTATGTCGGCCCCGACGGGACGACGGCGGTAGTGCTGTTGAATGGCGCCGCGCAATTCTGCGGTCCCGGCGGCTGCCGCCAGCTGACACAGCGCTGCGATTGCGTGGTCGCCAAGCGCAATGGTGCAATGACGGACGTAAGGCCTGTCGACCGCAACGTGCTCGACACCCTGGGTACAGCACGCGCCCTGCCGTTTCTCTCCGGCAACCAGCGTCTTTCCGGAATGATGGGAACGAGCTGCGGCATGACCGCGGCTCTCCGCGACCGGCGCGATCCGGTCGCCCCGGCGCCCCGCGTCGCGCCACCACCACCTCCGCCCCCGGAAAAGCCACCGAAACCGCACAAGCCGGATAAGCCGCACAAGCCTCATAAGCCCGACAAGCCGCACAAGCCTGACCGGCCGGACAGACCGGATAGGCCAGACAGGCCTGATCGTCCCGACCGCGATCACCACGGCGATCACGACCGCGGCGACGATGACCACGGAAGAGGCGATCGCGACGGCGACCGGGGCAATGACAGGGATCGTGGCGGCTGGGGCGGCAAGGGCCGCGGCTGGAGCAACAACCGCTAGGTCGCCGCCCGCGGCTGCTCCTCCGCCTCCGTATCCGCGTGGCGGAAGTGATCGGCGCGCCGCGCCAGCTTGCGATAGAAATCCGGCAATTGCGGCGAGACGATCTTGGCCCGCAGACGCACCGCGCTTGCAAGCCGCCGGAGCTTCGACGAGCGGATGCGAAGCGCCGCCAGCAATTCACTGTGCAGGCTGCGTAATTCCTCAAACTCCGCAGAGGCGGCAAGCTCGGCATCGCCGACGACGGCAAAGAGCTCGGTGCGTGTACTCTTGCCCTTCAGCCCCACGGCCCCGGCTTCGAGCAGGGCGATCTCCGGCTGGCGCCGCGCTGTCTCCTCGGAGATCAGAATATCGAAGCCGACCTCCTTGCAGGAGGATTCGATGCGTGCCGCGACATTCACGGCATCCCCAACGGCAGAGTAATTGAAGCGCGTTTCCGCCCCCATATTGCCGACGCAGGCAATGCCGGTGTGGATGCCGATGCCGATCCCGACCGGATTGTCCGTTCCGAAACCGAAGGCATCCGTCGCGTTCAGCCGCTCCAGCGTCTCGCGCATTGCCAGCGCCGCGCGCACCGCCTTGGCCTCATGATCGGCGACATCAACGGGCGCATTCCAGAACGCCATGATCGAGTCGCCGATGAATTTGTCGAGCGTCCCCTCGTTCTCGATCACATGGCGGCTCAATGCATCGAGCAGCGTGTTGAGGAAGCCGACGACGGCGGTCGGCGCCAGCCGCTCGCTGATCGCCGTGAAATGCCGGACGTCGACGAACATCACGGTGAGCTCACGATCATCGCCACCGAGCCGCAGCGCATCGCGGTTATGCTCGATCCGGTAGAGCAACGACGGCGAGAGATAATGACCGAAGGCACGCCGCACCTCGCGCCGCTCGCGGTCGATGACCAGGATGCGGAAGGAGGTCGCGGCGAAATGGGTGATCGAGCCGCCGACGATCGGCGCCAGCGGATCGAAGAGCAGGCCGAGCGCCGAGAAGCAGAACCAGGAAGCCGCAAGCGCCAGCGCCGTAATCGCCAGACCGCAGACGAGCGCGACGGCCGGGCTGACGAAGGTGGTGACGAAGACCAGCAGCGTACCGAGCACCGCGATCGACAGGATCTCCAGACCATCGGCCCAATCCGGCCGCGACAGGAAGTGACCGGAAAGGATCTGCTCGGCCGTCTGCGCATGCAGGGAAACACCCGGCACGTTCTCGCCGAGCGCCGTGGTGCGGATATCCTGAAGTCCCGCGGCCGAAGTGCCGATGAAGATGATGCTGCCATTGATCGCCTCGCCGACCGCAGGCGGCGGATCGGCCGCTCCGAGGATCAGCCGGGCGGAGATATAGCGCTCGGCCCGATCAGGCGTCACGTAAAGCCAGAGCTCACCGGCAGAGGTGACGGGGACAACGAAATCGCCGATCTTGGCCGAGGTCATGATACCAGCAATTCCAGGTGCGCCGGCGAGCACATAGGTTGACGCCCCCTGCGCGACGCGCAGCGCCTCCATCGCAAGATTGGGATAGAACTGATTGCCGTCGCTGACGAAGAGCGGAACGGCGCGTACGACGGGCGAAGGATTGCCGGGATTGAGGCTGATATGCCCGATCCCCGCGGCATTCTCAGCCAAACCCGGACGCAACGGCGTCGCGGCGGAGAGATGCGGCAGGGCCGAGGCCGGATCCTCGCCGGTGAAGGCGAAGCCTGCCTTGACCGGTGGCCGGTAATCGCCCTCGTTGGAAAGACCGAAGCCCAGCACCACGGGCTTGCCGGCAATCGCATCGGCAAAGATCTGATCGTTATCGGGGAGCCTGGCGATGACGTCAGGCGCGATCCCCTCGATCCCCGCGGCCAGCGAGCGCGGCGACAGCCGGTCCGGCTCGGCAAACAGCATGTCGAAGGCGATCGCCGCCGCACCCAGGTCCGAGAGCCGCTCAACAAGTAGCGCCAGCCGGTCGCGCGGCCAGGGCCACTGGCCGAATTCCTTCAGCGATGCCTCGTCGATATCGATGACATGAACCGGCACCGGCTCGAAGGGCCGCGGCGCAATCCGCTGATACTCGTCGAAAGTGACATCCCGCGCCTGCTGCAGCAGCGGCGGATCGCTCGCCCGAACGGCGGTCAGCGCCACAACGATCAACAGACCGATAAAGACGCCGATTTGCTGCGTACGCGTCATAAACATGCAGCGCCCTTGAGCTTGAGCCGCAAATCTACGATGCTTTCCGGGGAAAGACCATTCGCCCGTATGGATGGGTTTCGGTCTTGCAACCTCGGCGCCAATCCCCATTTTTTCCGTGAAAGCCGCTATCCCGGCTGGACTTCACCAATCTGATCTGCTATCCCGCATCACCAATCGCAAGGCTCTCGCCGCGCGAACGTTATGTTTTTGCCTCTGGCGCCGTGTCGCCTCATGGCGCAACCAAAACCAAAGGAACGTGATTCTCGTGCAGGTACTCGTCCGCGATAACAATGTTGACCAGGCTCTCCGCGCTCTCAAGAAGAAGATGCAGCGCGAAGGTATTTTCCGCGAAATGAAGATGCGCGACTATTACGAGAAGCCGTCGCAGAAGCGCGCTCGCGAAAAGGCTGAAGCCGTTCGCCGCGTTCGCAAGCTGGCTCGCAAGCGGGCACAGCGCGAAGGTCTGGTTGCACGCTAAGGCGTTGCCGTCGTTATTTCGACGTTTTCAGATGCATGTTGGCGGGGGCGATTGGTGTCGCCGCCGCCTTTTTAATTTTTGCCGCTGAAAGATCGCATATCCGGCTGCCGCGGATATGACGCATGGGGAAAGCGCACGAATGGCTGATTTCTTGTTCTCTTCGTCCCGGTCCTTGCGCGCGCCCAAGGCGCGGCTGCTGCCGATGCTCGCGGTTCTCGCCGCGGCCGGTCTCGCAGGTTGCCAGACCGACAACACCTCCGATGCCGTGATCCGCATCGACAAGGCCCAGGGCTCGGAAGGGAACATCGCCTCGCTGACCTCGGTGATCAACGCCAATCCGCGCGATCCCGAAGGCTACAACGTTCGTGGCTCCGCCTATGGCCGCGCCGGCCAGTTCAAGGCTGCGCTCAACGACTTCAACACCGCGCTGCAGATCAACCCGCGCTTCTATCAGGCCTATGCCAACCGCGCGCTGGTCTACCGCAATATGGGTCAGCAGCAGCAGGCGATCGGCGACTATAATGCCGCCCTGCAGATCAACCCGAACTACGACGTCGCTTATATCGGCCGCGGTAACGTTTACCGTCAGGCTGGTCAGGACGACGCTGCCTTCAACGACTTCTCCAAGGCGATCCAGCTCGGAACGACGGACGGGCGCGCCTATCACAATCGCGGCCTGATCTTCCAGAAGCGCAATCAGCAGGACAAGGCGATCGACGACTTCTCGAAGGCGATCTCGCTCTCTCCGAATTCGCCCGAGCCCTATAACGGCCGCGGCATTTCCTATATCGCGCTGAACGACGACGACAACGCCTTCGCCGATTTCAACCACGCGATCGAGCTCAACGGCAATGTCGCCGAATCCTGGGCCAACCAGGCGCTGGTCTATGAGCGCCGCGGCGACAAGGACAAGGCGATGCGCTCCTATCGCCACGCTGTCGGCCTCGACCCGAAATACCAGCCGGCCCGCGACGGCATGGCTCGACTCGGCGCACCCAGCAACGGCTGATCCTGAAGCATCGGAGACGGCACCATGGCGGCGAAACAACGTGTGATCGTCGCCGGTGCCGGTATCATCGGCGCCTCCATCGCCTGGCACCTGACCCGCGATGGCGCCGATGTCACTGTGATCGCCGAAGATACCGGCGGCGTTGCGACACCCAATTCCTTTGCCTGGATCAATGCCAGCTGGGGCAATCCCGAATTCTATTTCCGCTTCCGCCGCCGCTCGATGGCCGAGTGGAAACGTCTGGCTGCGGAATTGCCCGGCCTGCCGCTTTCCTGGTGCGGCGGCATCTGCTGGGATCTGCCAGAGGCTGAACTGCTCGCCTATCAGAAAGAGCATGCGAGCTGGGGCTATGACATCCGCCGCATCGGCAAGACCGATATCGCCGCCCGCGAACCTTTCCTGACACAACTCCCCGATTTTGCCCTCGATGCCGCCGAAGAAGGCGCCGTCGAACCGGTGGCCGCCGCCCGGTTGATGCTCGCCGATGCCGAAGCCCGCGGCGCCAAGTTCGTCACTGCTGCGGTGCGTGGATTGCTGCGCAGTGGCGAGCGCATTACCGGCATCGTCACCTCCGAGGGGATTTTCGAGGCTGACCATGTCGTGCTTGCGGCCGGCGCAGGATCTGTTCCGATCGCCGCCTCTGCCGGCGTCACTCTGCCGCTCGAAGCACCGGCCGGGCTGATCGTCCATTCCCGTCCTTTCGAAAAGCGCCTGAACGGCCTGGTGATTGCGATGGAACTTCACATGCGCCAGACCGCCGAAGGCCGCATCATTGCCGGAAGCGATTTCGGTGGCAGCGATCCCGGCGAAGATCATCGGGTCACAGCGGCAGCGCTGTTTGCCAAGGTGAAGGCCAACCTTGCCGAGAGCGACAGACTGTCGATGGATTTCTTCACCGTCGGCTACCGGCCGACACCGAAGGATGGTTTCCCGATCATCGGCAATGGCGGCGTTGACGGCCTCTACATCGCCGTCATGCATTCCGGCGTGACGCTGGCGCCGGTTGCCGGCCTGCTCGCATCCAAGGAAATTCTTTCCAGTGAACGCGACGCCATGCTGAAGCCTTTCGGGCTTACCCGGTTCAGCTGAACCTGTGTACGGAATCCGACAGAGCGCCTGCGTGCATTTAGTATGTTGCAACCCCTTCCCCCACCCCCTAACATGACGGGGCATCGATAGCAGGCTATCGGGAATCAGGACGCGTTGAGGGCAATGGCGGCAATGCAGTTTTCTGCTTTCGTAACTGTTGGCAAGAATTTCGCGTGCCTTGCCGCCCGGCATCCGGGAAGACCCTGCCGATGAGCCTGCGTTCCCGCATGTTTCCCAAGGCCTCGATCGGCACTTATCTGGTCGCCATGGCGGTTGCGATCGCCGTCCCGATCTTCGCCTTCGTGACCCTTCTCCTGCTGCAGCTGGAAGACAATCAGCGCGATACGCTGCGCCGCGAGACGGCGCAGGATGCGCTCGCCCTTTCCCGGTCCGTCGACCGGCAGCTGCAGGACATGGCGACGACCCTGCGCCTGCTCGCCACCTCGCCGGAGCTCGAGCACGAGGACTACGCTTCCTTCCACGCCCGCACCGAGACGGCCTTGCGCGGCGATACGCTCTTCGTCATCGCCACCGACAAGGAAGGCCAGCAGTTCCTCAACACCCGCCGCGATTTCGGCACCCAGCTCGGCAAGATGAGCAACCTGACGGCGCTGAAATATGCTCTCGACAGCGGCCGTATCGAAGCGTCCAACGTCTTCAAGGGATCGGTCAGCAACGAGTGGGTCTATAACGTCACGATGCCCGTCGATATCGGCAAGACGGCCGCGCTGATCATTACGCAGAATGCCAGCGACCTCGCCAAGATCCTGCAGCCGGAAGGCCTCGCACCCGGGTGGTCCGCCGCCGTCATCGACCAGTCGGGCCATGTGGTCGCTTCCAGCGGACCCTTTGCGATTGCGCCCGGCACCGCCTTCGATTCCCGTATCCTGCCGTCGCTGATCGCCTCGCGCGGCGTCTTCGAGGACACGGCAATTCTGCCGGACCAACTGCTCGGCTACGCGCAGATCCCCGGCTGGTCATGGAAGACGGTCATCTGGGGACCGATCTCGACGGCGCAGGCCTCGATCCTGACGACCTGGCGCTTCCTGATCATCGGCGGCATCGCGCTCCTTGCCGTCGCCGTCTTTGCCGCCTATGCCGTCGCCCGCCAGGTGCGCACGACGATCCGCGACATCGCCGAGATGGCAAACCGCATGGGCGAAGGCCATATCGTCGCCCCCATCGATACCAGCGTCATCGAAGCGAACCAGGTGGCGGTGGCGCTGTCGAACGCCTCCTTCGACCGCAGCCAGACCGAAGACCGGCTGCATTTCGTCATGCACGAGCTCGTTCATCGCACCAAGAACCTGCTGACGCTGGCGCAGGCGATGATGCGCCAGCTCGCCAAGCAGGCAGACAGCGTAGAGGGTTTCCAGGCGGCCGTCGCCGAGCGCCTCGATGGCCTCATCCGCTCGATCGAGCTCCTGACCAGCGAGCAATGGGCAGGCGCCTCACTGCGCCGCGTCATCGACATCCATCTCGATGCCTTCCCGCAGGCCGTCGATCAGATCGAGATATCAGGCAAGGATTTCATGCTGAAGCCGGAAGCGGTTCAGAACCTCGGCCTGACTCTGCATGAGCTTGCCACCAACTCTGTGAAATACGGCGCGTTCTCCGTTCCCGAGGGACGGGTGGCGCTCTCCTGGGAAGATGCCGAGGAAGAAAGCCAGACCGAGCCGATGCTGCGTTTCGTCTGGCGCGAGTCGCAGGGGCCGGAGGTCAGGAGCCCCGACCGTTCGGGCTTCGGCACGACCGTGATCAAGACCCATGCCGCCGCCGCATTTCGCGGCACGGTGCAGGTCGATTATCTGCCGGAAGGCCTTCTCTGGGTGCTGACCGCGCCGCGCAGCACGCTTGCCCGCGACTAGCCGGCAAAGGGAACAATCAAAAGCATCGCCCGTTTCGAACAGGTCATTCAAAGGAGAAGGACCATGTTCAAGCACACGATGATCGCAGCCGCCGCGCTGACCGCTGCAGCCTGCGCCACACCGGCGGCAGCTGCGGACTATGTCACTCTCGGCCGGCTGGTCTGCGGATCGGATGGAGGCCAGGGGCTCATCATCAAGTCCGAGAAGAACCTGATCTGCACCTACACCCCGGCCTCCGGTGGCATGAAGGCCGTCTATGCCGGCAAGATCGAGAAATTCGGTATCGATATCGGCGAGACCGGCAAGAGCGTGATGATCTGGCAGGTGCTCGCCAAGACCGGCACCGACTTCCCGCAATTTGCGCTGGCCGGCGAATATTACGGCGTCGGCGCCGATGCGAGCCTCGGTGCCGGTGCAGGCGCCAAGGTGATTGCCGGTGGCACCAACCAATCCTTCATGCTGCAGCCGCTGAACGTCCAGGCCCAGGAAGGCCTCAACCTGGCGGTTGGCGTGGAGAAGATGACGCTGGCGCCCGCCGCGACCTGAGAGGGTCCGGCGGCAATGGAAAAGGCCCGCTCTCCGGCGGGCCTTTTCGTATTCGGCATTATCGATACGGGCGGCGTCAGTGGCCGATCGACTTGTTGATCTCTTCCGTGACCTTCTTGGCATCGCCGAGCAGCATCATCGTGCCGTCCTTGTAGAACAGCGTGTTGTCGATGCCGGCGTAACCCGAGCCGAGTGAGCGCTTGACGAAGATGCAGGTCTTCGCCTTGTCGACATCGAGGATTGGCATGCCATAGATCGGCGAGGTCTTGTCGTCGCGCGCCGCCGGGTTGGTCACGTCGTTGGCGCCGATGACATAGGCGACGTCGGCCTGCGCGAATTCCGAGTTGATATCCTCAAGCTCGAAGACTTCGTCATAGGGCACATTCGCTTCGGCAAGCAGCACGTTCATATGGCCCGGCATACGGCCGGCGACCGGATGGATCGCGTATTTGACCTCGACGCCGGCCTTCTTGAGGTTATCGGCGAGTTCGCGCAGCGCATGCTGCGCCTGGGCGACCGCCATGCCGTAGCCCGGCACGATGATCACCTTGGAGGCATTGGCCATCAGATAGGCGGCGTCCTCGGCCGAGCCGAGCTTGACCGTCTTGTCGGAATTGTCGGCAGCCCCACCCGACACCTCGCCGCCGAAGCCGCCGAGAATGACCGAGACGAAGGAGCGGTTCATGCCCTTGCACATGATGTAGGACAGAATCGCACCCGACGAGCCGACCAGCGCACCGGTGATGATAAGCGCCAGATTGCCGAGCGTGAAGCCGATGCCGGCCGCCGCCCAGCCCGAATAGGAATTCAGCATCGAGACGACGACGGGCATGTCCGCGCCACCGATCGGCACGATCAGCAGCACGCCGAGCGCCAGCGCCAGCACGATGATTGCCCAGAAATCGAAATGGCTTTCGGTGACCGCAAGGCCGATGATGAAGAAGACGATCAGCACGAGCAGCGCGATATTGATGATGTGCCGGAAGGGCAGCATGATCGGCTTGCCGGACATGCGCCCGTCGAGCTTCAGGAAGGCGATGATCGAGCCGGTGAAGGTCAGCGCGCCGATCGCCGCGCCGATCGCCATCTCGACACGGGCTTCCGTATGGATCGAGCCGATATCGCCGATGCCGAAGGAGAGCGGCGTATAGAGCGCCGAGGCCGCAACAAGCACGGCGGCAAGGCCGACCAGCGAGTGGAAGCCGGCAACGAGCTGCGGCATCGAGGTCATCGGGATAACACGGGCGATATAGGCGCCTGCACCGCCGCCGATCGCGAGGCCAAGAACGATCAGCACGAAGCCGATGAAGGACGGCGTTGCCAGCACCAGCGTCGTGAGGATGGCGATCCCCATGCCGATCATGCCGTAGAGATTGCCCTTGCGGCTGGTGGCCGGATGCGAGAGGCCGCGAAGCGCCAGGATGAAGAGGACGCCGGAGACCAGATAGAGAAAAGCTGCGATGTTGGTCATGCGCCCGGCCTCACTTGTCCTTCTTGCGGTACATCGCCAGCATGCGCTGCGTGACGAGGAAGCCGCCGAAGATGTTGACCGAGACGAGGACCAGCGCCACGAAGCCGAAGCCGGTCGCAAGGCCGCTGGCCGAAATGCCGACCGCAAGCAGCGCGCCGACGACGATGACCGAGGAGATGGCGTTGGTAACCGCCATCAGCGGCGTATGCAGCGCCGGCGTCACCGACCAGACGACGTAATAGCCGACGAAGATCGCCAGCACGAAGATCGCCAGCTGGAAGACGAAGGGATCGATCATTCCGCCCGTTGCGGCGCTTGCCGCTTCAGGCGCATGGGCGGCGGCGGTCGCGACGGCCGTTACGGCGTCGTTCAGCTGCTGCAGCGCCTTGTCCATTTGTTCGCCGGCCATCAGTTGTCCCCCTTCTTCGCACCGCCGAATGCCGGATGCACGACATCGCCTGCATAGGTCAGCATCGTCGCCTTGATCAGCTCGTCTTCGAGGTTGATGACGACAGTCCTGGTGTCCTTGTTGACCATGGTCTCCAGGAAGGTGACGAGGTTCTTGGCGTAGAGCGCCGAGGCGCTGGCCGCGACGCGGCCGGCCATATTGGCAAAGCCGATGACCTTCACGCCTTCGACCTCGGCCACCTGATCAGCCACGGCACCTTCGATATTGCCGCCGCGTTCGACGGCCAGATCGACCGCGACCGCACCCGGCTTCATCGAGGTCAGCATCTCGCGCGAAACGAGGCGCGGTGCAGGACGGCCGGGGATCAGAGCGGTGGTGATGACGATGTCCTGCTTGGCGATATGCTCGGCAACCAGCGCCGCCTGCTTCGCCTGATACTCCTTGGACATTTCCTTGGCGTAGCCGCCGGCCGTTTCCGCTGCCTTGAACTCTTCGTCCTCGACGGCGATGAACTTGGCGCCGAGCGACGCAACCTGTTCCTTGGCAGCCGGGCGAACGTCGGTTGCAGAAACCGCAGCCCCGAGACGGCGTGCGGTGGCGATCGCCTGCAGACCGGCGACACCGGCGCCCATGACAAAGACCTTGGCCGCAGGCACCGTGCCAGCCGCCGTCATCATCATCGGCATGGCCCGGTCATAGACCGCAGCCGCCTCGATGACCGCCTGGTAACCGGCAAGATTGGCCTGTGAGGAGAGAACGTCCATCGACTGGGCGCGGGTGATGCGCGGCATCAGTTCCATCGCGAAGGTCGAGAGCCCGGCCTTCGCCATGCCGGCGATCGCTTCGTCGTTGCCGTAGGGATCCATGATGGCGATGACCACGGCACCGCTTTTGTAGCCGGCAATCTCGGCTTCCGCCGGACGCCGCACCTTGAGCACGACATCGGCCGTCGCCGCATCGGCAATCGTTCCGATCCGCGCACCCGCCGCTTCGAACTCCCTGTCAGGGATGCGGGACAACGCGCCGGCCCCAGCCTCGACGACGACGTCGAAACCGAGGTTCTTCATCTTCTTGACGGTCTCGGCAGACGCGGATACGCGCGTTTCCAAGTCCGCCGCTTCCTTTGCGACGAAAACGATATTGCCCAACTGCCCCCTCCTCCGGGTCAGCCAGACCGCCGCGGGTCTCCCCGCTTATGGCCCAAGCGTCAGCTTACGTTCTGGGAATGCCCTCCCCCTGCCGCGCTCAACGCAGCAGGACGATACCGGCAACGAGAATGATGAGGAAAACCAGGATGCCGCCGAGCAGGCCGCCACCGGTGAAGAAACCAGCCGTCATGCCGAGCAGCAGGGCAACGAGGAACATCGTGCCGTATTTCGCGCCAGCGATGAACAGGTTGTAAGTGGACTCATGTTCCTTGTAGTCCATCGGTGCGCCAACTTCGGCGGGTCCGGTGTGATGTTCGGCCATGAATTTCGTCTCCCTCAAATGCCCGGCCCGCACAGTGCGGCAGACCGCCTGAATGCCATGATTCCGCAGCACTTGCGGCGGAACAATCCCTGTTCAGGGCTTACACAAAGCCTTGAGAAAGCGCAATGCATGAGAATGCCGCATGCAGTACGGCCAAAGGCTTTCTTGCGACACGCAATCAGAGTGGCAGATCGGTGCCCAATTGCCCATCCGGAACGAAACGCGCCGTCGGCACGATCGTCAGCGCCGGAGCGCCCTTGCCCGGCGCCCTGCCATACATCATCCGCTGCTCGCTGGCGCTTGAGATGAAGAACGGATAGCGGGTCAGCAGCTTGCGCCCGACCTCCAGCACATTGGTCGCCATCAGCGTCAGGTCGAAGCCGTACATCTCGGTCATGCGCGAGGCGACGACCGTATCGGCATAGAAGACGCGCTTGTAGAAAGCCGCGTGCGCCGGACGCACATGCTGCAGCACCCGGTCAGCCCGGAAATGCGCAGCCGCGACGATGTTCGGCCGCAGCGTCAGATAGGGAAGCCAGGGAAGCTCGGCCGCCGCCTGCGGATCGGCGGCAAACCGCGCCGGATCGATCAGCGTCATCCCCGCATCGAGAAAGGCATCCATCTCGGCGGGAAAGATCCCGCCCGACTGCGAGACCCGATGATCGGGCGTCACATGGTGGATGCGGATCGTGCTGACAAGCTCTTCATAGTAGTAGAGGCCGAAGACATAGGCCTGGCTGTCGAAGTCGACATCGTCGATCAGGGTCTTGGCGGCGACAGGCAGAACCTCACGCGCCTTATAGGCGCGGAAGCGCAGACGCTCGACATCCTCCATGTCCTCGGTGCTCTCGATACGCCGGTATTCGACGTGATCGAGAACCTCCATGAGCTTCATGCTGAAATCGCTGACTGTCGAAAACCCGTCCGCCATCACGCCCACCGTTTGTTAACGGACTATTAAGCATACGGTTTCTTCTCGCGCAATAATTGCAAACAATCTTAATCACATTTGAATCAATAAGGTTAATGGCGCCCGGAAAAGGCGCCGAGAAAAATACCGATCAGGTGGTGGGGTTCAGGCGGCTCCGGCCTTGCGGCGCGATGCCGGGCGGAGATTTCCGGAGAGGATGCCGATGTTCTGCGAGGGTACCGGCGGAGAGAACACATAGCCCTGGATGAGGTCAGCGCTGCGTTCCTTGTTGATGATCGCCAGCTGATCCGTCGTCTCGACGCCTTCGATGACGATCTTCAGGCCAAGCTCGCGGGCAAGGTTGACCGTGCCGCGCAGCAGCTTCAGCCGCCGGGTATCCTGGGCGATGTTGCGCACGAAGGAACGGTCGATCTTGACGATATCGAGCGGCAGCGTGTCGAGATAGCTGAGGCTGGAGAAGCCGGTGCCGAAATCGTCGATGGCAATGGTGATGCCGCGCGAGCGTAGTTCCGCAAGGATCGCGCGCACCGCGGCCGGTTCGTCGATCAGGCAGCTCTCGGTGATCTCAAGATGCAGGCGCGAGGCCGGCAGGCCGGTCTTGGCGAGCGCCTCGGAGACGAGCAACAGGATATCGTTGTCGCGCAGGTCGCGCGCCGACAGGTTGACCGAGACGGCAATATGCTCCGGCCAGGTCATGCAGTCGCTGCAGGCCTGCACGAGGATGAAGCGGGTGATGTCGGAGATGATACCCATCTCCTCGGCCAGCCGGATGAAGACATCGGGCGGGATCGAGCCGCGCTCCGGGTGCACCCAGCGCGCCAGCGCCTCGGCACAGTCGATCCGCGAGCCATCGGCGCGATACATCGGCTGGTAGACGGCGTTCAGCGCACCGGCGGTAACGGCGTCGCGAAGATCGGCCTTCAGTTTCTGCTGCTCGACATAGCGGCCATCCATTTCGCGCTCGAAACCGGCAATGCCGCCGCGGCCGCGCGACTTGCTTTCGAAGAGCGCCAGATCCGTCTTGATACTCCACTCGTCCATCGCGAAGGCATTGCCCTCGAGCACGGCATAGCCGGCGCTGAGCGAGATCAGGAACGTCACCTCATCGGCCTCGTAATGGCCCTGGATGGCGGTATGCACGGTGCGGATCTCCGCCTCCAGCGTTTCCCGGTTCTTCGCATGTGGGAAGAAGATCACGAACTGGTCGCCCATCAGGCGCCCGACGATCGCGCTTCCGGCCTTTTCCTTGACCCGTTCGGCAATGGCGCAGAGCAGCTTGTCGCCGGTGATATGGCCGCGCATGTCGTTGACATGCTTGAACTCGTCGATGTCGATGACCATGAAGCCGAGCGGGCCTTTGCGGCGCGGATGACGGTTCAGATAGTCCTGGACCAGCTGGCCGAAATATTCACGGTTCGGCAGGCCGCTCAGCGCATCGAAACGGACCATGTGGAGGATCTTCTGCTCGGCCTTCACGCGGCTGGAGACGTCTTCGAAGATCAGCACCGCCCCGCCATCGATACGGCGCTTGGCGGAGAACTCAAGCGACAGGTCCTCGGGCAGATGGATCAGCACGCGCGACATACTGCCTTCGGCCACCTGCGACAGCTGCCGCAGGATCAGGTCCGGCTGCGAGGCATCAACGAAGCTGTAGCGCGCCCCATAGCGCAGCACCGCGCCGAGATCGCGATCCTTCAGCCTGTCGGGGTCGCCGATCTTCAGGAGTTCGCAGGCCTTGCGGTTGATCACCTGAATCCGGTTGCCGGGATCCACCATCACGAGGCCATGCGGCATGTTGTTGAGCGCGGTATCGAAACGGTCGGCGATCAGCGAAATCTGCCGGTGAGCGATGACATTCTCATAGAGGAATTCGCGAACGCCATTGGCCATCGCCCGCGTCGTCAGCCCGAAGGGAATGAGGAAGGCCGAAAGAATGGCACGATAGAAATCGAGCGCCATCAGGCTGCAGACGATCATCGGCAGGCAGCAGGCAAGAGTCTGCAGGTCGATCGCCCGCTGCGAACCGTAATTGCGGCCGACGACCGACACCATCGACGCCATCGTCACCGCGATACAGGCGAGCTCGGCGAAGGGATCGCGCAGAATGAAGATCGCATAACCGCTGCCGATACCGAGGATTGCCGCGGTCGAGGTTGCGCCGATCACATAGAATGTCTCCCAACGCTCGATATCGGCGCGCGTCAGCGACTGCTTCTCCACCTTGTCGAACTGGCGGAAGGTCAGCATGCGGCCGACGAAGGTCAGCAGGAAGGCGAGAGCGAGGAGATAGTAGAGCGGCGCATCCGCCTTGGCGGCGACGGCAACGAAGGCAACGACATGGACGATAACGCCGGCCACGAGCGTCATGCGGTTCCCGAAGAGGGAACTCACGAATGACAGATACACATCCTTAGGGACCCTGTTCGGGTTATGTGGCTTCATCCATATTTTCCCTGTGCGCGGGCAAGATACTCAGAACCTTTTAAAAATTGATTGCATGAACCCTATGTATTTGGCCGGTTTTTCTAAAACTTTGAGACGAAATCCAAAATATTGACGCGTTATATGCAGCCGCGGGATGTATTATTTCCGACTGATATTCCGCTCATAGGTTGCCGCCGCCGGGACGGCCGGATGCGGGCGCCGGGCGCCGCGCCTACGACTAAACTCCTAGACGGCCCATTTAATCTTTCATTTTAGAAACCCTTCGTTTACACAAATTTCAACGAGGAGAACTTGCCGTAAAGGCAAACATGGGGAGAGGAATGGCGGCTCTGCTGAGTGTCAGCCGGCTGATCGATCGATTCAGCCAAGTTATCGGTAAGATTGCAGACTACATGGTGCTCTTCTGCTGCCTGATCAGCGCAGCCAATGCCATCGTCCGCTATACCTTCAATTACAGCTCGAATGGCTGGCTTGAGATCCAGTGGTATCTCTTTGCCTATGTCGTCGTGCTCGGCGCCGCTCACACGCTGCGCAACAACGAGCATGTGCGCGTCGACCTGATCTACGGATCGGTCTCCGATCGCGCCCGGCTCTGGATCGACGCGATCGGCCTGATCGTCTTCCTGATCCCGGCCTGCATCTTCCTGTCGATCCTCTGCTGGCCCTATTTCATGCACTCCTTCCAGCAGGGCGAAGTCTCGGCCAATGCCGGCGGTCTGATCCGCTGGCCGGTCAAGTTCATGCTGTTTGCCGGTTTCGCGCTTCTCACCCTTCAGGGCATTTCGGAGCTGATCAAGAGGATCGCGGCGCTCGTCGGCGATATCCAGATCGACACAAAATACGAAAAGCCGCTGCAATAAGACGACTGGGGGAGAAAGCACGTGTTCGATTACGGTATTATTCCGCCCGCCATGTTCGTCGGCATGATCATCTTCATGCTCTATGGCTTCCCTGTCGCCTTTTCGCTCGCAGCCGTCGGCCTGTTCTTCGGCCTGATCGGCATCGCGACCGGCCACTTTGGCGAAGTGTTCCTGCAGGCCCTGCCACTGCGCTTCTTCGGCATCGTCTCCAACGACCTGCTGCTTGCCATCCCCTTCTTCACGCTGATGGGCGCGGTGCTCGAGCGATGCGGATTGGCGGAAGACCTGCTTGAGGGCACCGGCAAGCTGTTCGGCGCCATCCCCGGCGGCCTGGCCTACGCCGTCATCCTCGTCGGCGCCGTGCTTGGCGCCATCACCGGAACGGTGGCGGCCTCGGTCATCACCATGGGCGTCATCTCGCTGCCGATCATGCTGCGCTACGGCTACAGCCCGCGACTTGCCACCGGCGTCATCGCCGCCTCCGGCACCATCACCCAGGTCATCCCGCCGTCGCTGGTTCTCGTCGTTCTCGCCGACCAGCTCGGCCGCTCCGTCGGCGACATGTATCTCGGCGCCATCGGTCCATCGATCCTGCAGGTGGCGATCTTCGTCGGCTACATCCTGATCCTGTCGATCATCAATCCGAAGTCGATGCCACCGCTGCCGAAGGAAGTGCGCGGCGATTTCGACTGGAAGCTGCTAGCCACAGTCCTCTGGGGCATGATCCCCTCGATTGTGCTCATCTTCCTGGTGCTCGGCACCATCTTCATGGGCCTGGCGACGCCGACCGAAGCCGGCGCACTCGGCGTCGTCGGCGCCATCGCGCTTGCCGCCCTGCACCGCCGCCTCACCTGGCCGCTGATCCGCGAGGCGATGACCTCGACCATGCACATTACATCCATGGTGGTGATGATCCTGATCGGCTCGACCTGCTTCAGCCTCGTCTTCCAGGGCATGGACGGCTCGCGCTGGATCGAGCACATGCTCTCGGGCATTCCGGGCGGTCCTGTCGGCTTCCTGATCTTCGTCAACATCTTCATCTTCATCCTCGCCTTCTTCCTGGATTTCTTCGAGATCGCCTTCATCGTCATCCCGATGCTGGCCCCGGTGGCCCACAGCCTCGGCATCGACCTGATCTGGTTCGGCGTACTGATCTGCGTGAACATGCAGACGAGCTTCATGCACCCGCCCTTCGGCTTCGCGCTCTTCTACCTGCGCTCGATCGCCAGCCGCGACGTGAAGACGAAGGACATTTACATGGGCGCGATACCTTGGGTCGGCATGCAGCTGATCCTCGTCGCGATCATCATCTTCTGGCCGCAGTCCGTCACCTACTGGCTGGACAAGGGTCCGCAGGTCGATCCGAACACCATCAAGATCGAGGTGCCCGGCTTCGGCGGCCAGCTCGGCCTGCCGCCGATGGGCGCTCCGGGTGGTGCATCGCCGCAGATCCCGGGCCTCACCCTGCCGCCGCTCGGCACGCCCGGCCAGCCGCCGGCAGCCCCCGCCCCGGCAGCGCCGGCGCAGCCCGACCTCAGCCAGCCGCCGGTTATCAAGTAGGCAGCAAAAAGCCCCGGATTTCTCCGGGGCTTTTTGTTGGCGGGTAGCTTTCTAAGCTCAGAGCTTCCCAGCGCGCTGCTGGATCATCATGAACGTATCGAAGGTGTATTCCGACAGCTGCATCCAGAGATAGGCGTCGCGCTTGAAGGCGGCCTGGTCCTCGTAGATCTTCTTGAAATAGGGATTCTTCGAGGAGATGTCCTTGTAGAGGTCCATCGATGCCTGGAAGCAGGCTTCCATGATTTCCTGGCTGAAGGGACGCAGCGTCGCGCCTTCGGCGACGAGCTGCTTCAGCGAGCCCGGGTTCTTCATGTCGTACTTCGCCATCATGTTGGTGTTGGCGTAAGCGCAGGCGTCGGTGAGTGCCGCCTGATAATGCTTCGGCAGGCTGTTCCACTTTTCGAGGTTGAAGAAGGCGTGGACCGTCGGGCCACCTTCCCACCAACCCGGATAATAGTAATACTTTGCAACCTTGTGCAGACCGAGCTTCAAGTCGTCATAGGGACCGACGAATTCGGCCGCATCGATCGTGCCCTTTTCGAGCGCCGGATAGATGTCGCCGCCGCCGATCTGCTGCGGGATGACGCCGACCTTCGACATGACTTGACCGGCAATGCCGGCGATACGCATCTTGACGCCCTTGAGGTCGTCGAGCGTGTTGATCTCCTTGCGGAACCAGCCGCCCATCTGCGCGCCGGTGTTACCGGCCGGCATCGCGTAGATGCCCTGCGTCGCGTAGAATTCGTTCATCAGCGCATTGCCGTTGCCTTCGTAGAACCAGGCATTGGTCAGGCGGCCGTTGAGACCGAACGGAATGGCGGTGCCGATCGCGTAGGTCGGGTCCTTGCCGACGAAGTAATAGGAGCAGGTGTGAGCAGCTTCGACGGTTCCGGAACTGACGGCATCGGCCGCTTCGAGAGCCGGCACGATTTCGGCCGCGGCAAAGGTCTGGATCTGGAAGTTGCCGTCGGTCGCCGCGGCAACATGCTTGGCAACGTCATCGGCGCCGCCATAGATCGTGTCGAGGCTCTTCGGGAACGACGACGTCATGCGCCACGAGATCTTCGGATTTTCCTGCGCGATCGCAGGTGCAGCCAATGCGCCAGCCGCGACGGCGCCTGCCCCCGTTGCACCCGCCTTCTTGATAAATGAACGACGATCCATCAAAAACCTCCCGTATAGATGGCAATGCGCGGCTAAACTCTTCCCTACCCGTCGCAATGGCGACGAGCTAAGCATGCAGCCGTTCGCGTTTCAAGCGTTAGTCTATGAGACTTTGGCATCACGGCAGCAATGCGGCACAGGCGGGCTTTCCATCAAAATCAGCAGTTTAGCCGATTTTCGGGAGGGACGGAGAACATTGCCGCAATTTGGCCAGCCATTGCGCCGAGAAGTTGACTTTGCAGCCGTTCTCGGCTCTCAAATAGCGATCACCAAGAGATTTTCCGGATAGACCATGACCAAGCCGATCGTTGCCGTTCCCGCCGATATCCGCACCCTCGATGGCGCCGTCTGGCACGCCGCCCAGCACCAGTATGTCCGCGCAGCACTGAATGCCGCCGAAGTCATGTCGCTGATCGTGCCGGCTTTCGAGAAGGGCTATGACATCGACGCTATCCTCGATCGCGTCGATGGCGTGCTCGTCTCCGGTTCGGCTAGCAACGTTCACCCTTCGCTTTATGGCGTCGAGGCCCGGGACAGCGACGGCCCCTTCGATCCGGCGCGTGACGCGACCAGCCTGCCGCTGATCCGCCGTGCCATCGACCGCGGTATCCCGCTGCTCGCCATCTGCCGCGGCATCCAGGAGCTGAATGTTGCGCTCGGCGGCTCGCTCGCCAGCGAAATCCAGGAACAGCCGGGTATCTGGGACCACCGCAGACCCGAAGGCGTCGACCGCGACGGCATGTATGCCATCCGCCAGAGCGTCTTCGTCAAGGAAGGCTCCTGCATCGCCGGGATCATCGGCTCTGGCGAAATACAGGTGAACTCGCTGCACCGCCAGGCGATCGCCAAGACCGCGCCGCGCCTGCAGGTCGAGGCACTTGCCGAAGACGGTACGGTCGAAGCCGTTTCCGTGATCGACGCCAAGGCCTTCGCCGTCGGCGTCCAGTGGCATCCGGAATATTGGGCCGAGACCGACAAGCCCTCGAACCAGCTCTTCGAGGCCTTTGGCAATGCTGTTCGCGATTATGTGGCGAAGAAGGCCGGTTCGAAGGCGATCGCCTAAGCCTTGACGGGCGTTTCCGGCACCGGCGTCAGTGGCTTGCCCTGCTGGAACCAGCTGATCAGATTGTCCACGACCAGATCGGCCATGGCATTGCGCGTCGGCACCGAGCCGGATGCAAGATGCGGCAGCAACACGGCGTTCGGCAGGTCGAGCAGACCGGCAGGCACATTCGGCTCGTCATAGAAGACATCGAGACCGGCGGCGCCGATGACGCCGTTCTTCAGTGCTGCGATCAGCGCATCCTCATCGACACTCCAGCCGCGCCCGACATTGATGAAGATGCCGTCGGATCCGAGTGCCGAGAGGATATCGGCATCGACGACCTTGTGAGTCTGCGGCGTCTTCGGAACGATGGCGATCAGCGTATCGACGGCTGCGGCCAGTTCCTTCAGCGACGAATAGTAGTCGTAGGCGACATCCGGGTTGCGGCTGCGCGTGTGGTAGCTGATCTTGACCTTGAATGGCTCCAGGCGCGCGGCGATTTCCTGGCCGATACGGCCAAGGCCGAACATGCCGACATGCCGTCCCTTCAGCGAAAAGCGCGACAGCGGATAATTGACGCCCGGCTTCCAGTTGCCGTCGCGCAGCCAGTTTTCGGCACGCGGGAATTCGCGGGCGGTGTTGAGAAGCAGCGCCAGCGCCGTGTCGGCGACCTCGTCGTTCAGCACATCGGGCGTATTGGTGACGACGATGTTCTTAGAGGCCGCATGCTTCACATCGACACCGTCATAGCCGACGCCGAAGCTCGAGATCATCTCGACCGCGGGAAGCCCGTCGATATCGGCTGCATTGATCGTGCCCGAAACCGCCACGCCGCGGATGCGCTTCGCCGTTTCCGCATCGATTGCCAGCCTGCCATTTGCATCGCGCGCCGCCGGAACCAGCTCGAAATGCTCCTGCAGTCTGGCAGGAACGCGATCGTGTATCTTCCCGGGAACGAGAATGGCAATGCGGGACATGGCTTTTCCTCTTGGCTGTGGGCTGGGGCTATGAGCGGGAGTTAACAGGACTCGTCGACTGACGGATGCGCATCTCCGGCTTGATCAGGTGGATACCATCGGGCTCGTGACTGCCGGCAAGGCGATCGAGCAGCGCGCGCGCCGCAAGCCGGCCAACTTCCGCCTGGCCGTTCCAGACGGTGGTCAGCGCCGGTGTCGCGATCGATGCTTCCTCAAGGTCGTCGTAGCCGGTGACCGAGATGTCGCGGCCGGGAACAAGACCGGCGCGGGAAATACCGTTCATCAGGCCGATGGCGACGAGATCGTTCCAGCAGACGGCGGCCGTCGGCTTCTGCGGCAGAGACAGGAAGTGGACGGCGGCTTCGAAACCGCCCTGCTTCGAGCGCGGCCCGGGAATGCGCAGGTTCGGATCGACTTCGATGCCGGCCTTGCGCAGCGCGTTGACATAGCCCTGGTAGCGGTCGCGGCCGGTCGAGGTCTGGTCGGTGCCGCCGATCATTGCGATCGAGCGATGGCCAAGGCCGATCAGGTGATTGGTGGCAAGCGAAATGCCGTAGCTGTCATCGCCGCGATAGGTCGGCAGGTCCATGACATCCATCGAACGGGCAACAAGGATCGCCGGCATGCCGTTATCCTCGGTCAGCTGCAGGTCCTCGGGCGGCGTGCCGATCGCCGGCGACATGATCACGCCGTCGCCGCCGAGCTGCAGCAGCGTCTCGATGAAGGTGCGCTGCTTTTCGACGGAGTCGTAATGGTTCGACAGAATGAAGGTGTGGCGGCTGCGGTCGAGTTCACTCTCGATCGCCTTCAGGATTTCCCCGTAGAACGGGTTCATGATGTCATGCACCACGACGCCGATGATGCCGGAGCGCGAGGTGCGCAGGCTGGCGGCGCGGCGGTTATAGATATAGCCCAGCGCCCGGGCCTGTTCCTTGATCTTGTCGCGAGTGCTGCCAGCCACAAGCGGGCTATCGCGTAGGGCAAGAGAGACGGTTGCCGTTGAAATACCGAGTGTTTCGGCAATCGTCGAAAGCTTGATCTTCTGAGCCACGCATCCTCCCCAGGCAACGCGCAAGATGATGGAGCGCGATATGAGACCGGATGACGACGCCCCTTAAAATGTTTAATTAAAAGATTAAACGCAGAGAGGCAAACCTAAATTTCAGCCAGGTTTAATTTTCGTCCGGCTCTTCGAAATGCTGCACCTCGGCCTGGAGATTGCTGTCGATCGCTTTCAGCAGACGAACGAGATTGCGGATTTCCTTGTCGGAAAAATCGAGGGTCGCCAGCTTGTCGCAGGAGGATCCGGCCATTTCGATCGCCTGCACGCTACCGCGGCCGAGCTCCGTCAGATAGACCTTGGTGAGGCGCGCATCTTCGGCATCCGGCTTGCGCTCGAGGAAGCCCTGCGCCTCCATGCGGCCGATCGTGCGGGTCATCGTCGGCGCCTTGACGCCGAGCCGCTGGGCAAGGCCGCCCGCCGTCATGCCGTCGCTTTCGGCAAGCGACAGGATCACGCCGTCCTGTCCGGCATAGAGGCCGCTTTCGAGAAGATTGCGCGACAGCACGGTGCGCATCGAGCGCGCCGCCTGCGTCAGGGCGGGCGAGAGATCGGCGACCGTATATTCGGTCTGGTCCTTCTTCTTGGACTTGTTCTTCTTGCCGTCCTTGTTCTTCTTGCCCATCGCCATCCCTTTGATTTACTGCAATATGACATTGCGCAGCTTCACGTCATAAACAAGGGGCATTGAAACCGGATGACAGTCCCCTCACTAAACTTTGCGGACAACGATCCGTCGCTGACGCCTGACGAAAGAAGCCGCTGGATTGCCATCTTACCACTTGGCGCACATGAGCAGCATGGTCCCCACCTGCCCTTCGATACTGACACCCTGATCGCCGAAGGCATTGTCGAGCGCCTCAAGGCAGCACTCCCTCCTTCCCTGCCCGTCACATTCCTGCCGGCCGAGCCGATCGGCTATTCGATCGAGCATATGGATGCGGAGGGAACGAAGACGCTGACCTATGGCGAGGCCATCCATCGCTGGCTCGGCATCGCCGGAATGCTGCACGATCTTGGCATCCGCAAGCTGGTGCTCCTCAACGCCCATGGCGGCAACTCGCCGTTGACGGCGATCGTCTCGACCGAGGCGCGCGTCCACTTCAACATGCTGGCGGTCGCCACCAGCTGGACCCGCTTCGGCGTCCCCGATGGCGTCATTTCGCCGGAAGCAAAGGCGATCGATATCCATGGCGGCGATATCGAGACATCGGTGATGCTAGCGCTGCATCCATCTAGGGTGAACATGCCGAAGGCCGCCGACTTCCCCTCGCGCCAGAGTGAATTTGCCAAGCGCTTCAAGCATCTGCGCGCCTACGGCCCGCATGCTTTCGGCTGGAAGATGTCCGATCTCAGCGAGACCGGCGTCGCCGGCAATGCTTCGGTCGCAACGGCCGAGAAAGGCGAAGTTCTGATAGCGCATTCAGTCAAAGGATTGGTCGAGCTGCTGCAGGATGTCGATGCATTCGACGCATCCGAACTAGCCTGAGACGCAGCACCGGCAGAATGTGATCTTATAACATTATAAAACCCTTTGAACTGCCGCTCCCAACTCCTTATATGAAACCGACCGTTTAAAGCCCCATCGGCGGTATACCAATTTCTTCGAGGTTCTCATGACCGACGCAATTTCCACGCAGCAGAAGCCCATTCCCGTCACTGTGCTCACCGGCTATCTCGGTGCCGGCAAGACGACGCTGCTGAACCGCATTCTTTCGGAAAACCACGGCAAGAAATACGCTGTCATCGTCAACGAGTTCGGCGAGATCGGTATCGACAACGACCTGATCGTCGAGTCCGACGAAGAAATCTACGAAATGAACAACGGCTGCGTCTGTTGCACCGTGCGCGGTGACCTGATCCGCGTCGTCGAAGGCCTGATGCGTCGCCCCGGCCGTTTCGATGGCATCATCGTGGAGACCACCGGCCTTGCCGATCCGGTTCCGGTTGCCCAGACCTTCTTCATGGATGACGATGTCCGCGCCAAGACCGAGCTCGATGCCGTCATCGCCCTCGTCGATGCCAAGCACCTGCCGCTTCGCCTGAAGGACAGCCGTGAAGCCGAAGACCAGATCGCTTTCGCCGACGTCGTGCTCATCAACAAGACCGACCTCGTGACCCCGGAAGAACTGGCGCAGATCGAAGACATCGTCCACGCCATCAACCCGTCGGCCCGCGTCTACAAGACCAGCCGCTCCGGTGTCGATCTCGCCCGCGTTCTCGATCAGGGCGCCTTCAACCTCGAGCGTGCGCTGGAAAACGATCCGCACTTCCTCGAGCATGGCCATGACGATCACGTGTGCGGCCCGGATTGCGATCACGATCACCATCATCACGCGCATGGTCATGACCATGGCCACGATCATCACCACCATGATCATGATCATGATCATGATCACGACCACCATCACCATGGCGCGGTATCGCCGATCCATGACGTGACGGTTCAGTCCGTTTCGCTGCGCGGCGGCGAGATGATCGCCGAACGCTTCTTCCCCTGGATCCAGAAGATCACCCAGACTCAGGGCCCGAACATCCTGCGCCTCAAGGGCATCATCGCCTTCAAGGACGATGCCGAGCGTTACGTCGTTCAGGGCGTGCACATGATCGTCGAAGGCGATCACCAGCGCCCCTGGAAGGACGGCGAGAAGCATGAGACCCGTCTCGTCTTCATCGGCCGCGAACTCGACCGCGAAAAGCTCGAAGCCTCCTTCAAGGCGTGCGAGGCTGCGGCCTGATGCCAACAGTTGCTCCGCTTGATCTCGACGGCCATATCCTGGCCGTCGAATTTTTAGGTGATACCCCCTTCTTCGCCAATGCCAACGGCACCTTCCATCGCCTGGAAGGCAGCGAGAAGGTGACCGAAGCCCATCAGGGCATGCTCACCTGCATCCGCGATCCCTATAGCGAAAGCCTGATTTCAGGCGGCGAAGACGGCAAGGTCTTGCGCATCAATGCCGATGCCAGCGTCACCGAACTCGCCAGCGCGCCGCGCAAGTGGATTTCCCAGGTTGCCGCCGGCCCGCAGGGCGCCATCGCCTATTCCTATGGCAAGAGCGCCTTCGTGCGCCTGTCGAACGGCGAGACCAAGGAATTCACCGAAGAGCGCACCGTCGAAGGCCTCGCCTTCGCGCCGAAGGGCCTGCGCCTCGCCGCTGCCCGCTATAATGGCGTGTCGCTGCATTGGGTGACGATGAGCGCCAAGCCGGTCGATCTCGAATGGAAGGGCGCGCACACGGGCGTCACCTTCTCGCCCGACGGCAACTTCCTCGTCACCTCGATGCAGGAAAACGCCCTGCATGGCTGGAAGCTCGATATCAAGCCGGGCTCTGAAGCCCGCCACATGCGCATGACCGGCTATCCGGCCAAGGTGAAGTCGCTCTCCTGGTCCGCCAAGGGCAAATGGCTGGCATCGTCTGGCGCACCGGCCGCCATCGTCTGGCCCTTCCAGGGCAAGGACGGCCCGATGGGCAAGTCGCCGCTGGAGCTCGGCACCCGCGCCAACATCATGGCGACGTCAGTGAAATTCCATCCGGCCGAGGATATCCTGGCAATCGGCTTCATCGACGGCATGATCCTCGCCGTGCGCCTTGCCGACAGCAAGGAAGCGCTGATCCGCCGCCCCGGCAAGGGCGCCATCACCGCCATGAGCTGGAGCAAGAACGGCAAGCTGCTGGCCTTCGCCTCGGAAGCCGGCGATTGCGGCGTGGTCGATATCTCGGCCTGATCCTTCAGGCGCGGCTTCAGGAAAGCCGCGCCGCCTGGATGATTTCTCCAAGAACATTATGCAGCGCATCGCGATAGCCGTTGCGCGCCGAGGGACCGCTCTCGGCCGAAGTCATGGCGACCGTCAGGTTCAATGACGGGATGATGTAGAGCATCTGACCGCCATAACCCCAGGCGAAATGCACCGCCTCGCCGCTGATCTGCCGCTCGAACCAGCCGTAGCCATAGCCATCGCCGGAGAAACGTGAATTGGTGCGCTGCTGCCATGACTGCATGATCCAGTCGGCAGGCACGACCTGCACGCCATCGGCCGTCTTGCCGCCATTGCGGTAAAGCTCGCCGAAGGCCAGCAGCGACCGGGCGCTCATCGCCATCTGGTTGCCGCCGAGATAGATGCCCTGCGGATCACGCTCCCATGCACCGATGCGGAAACCTTCCACCGGCTCGAACCAGTTCCGCGCCAGAGCCAGCGTCGACTTGCCGCCGACCTTGGTCAGGATCGCCGACAGCAGATGCGTCGAGGCCGTCGAATAGAGCATCTGCCCGCCTGGCTCGTCGTCGAAAGGCTGGGCAAGTGCGAAACGAACCCAATTGCGGCTCGACACCCACCGCCCGTAGTTCGGTCCCGACATGCGCCCGAGCCCGGCCTGCATGGAGAGCAGATTGCCGATGGTGATCTCGCTCAGCCGCGGATCGGGATTGTCAGGCAGATCGGCCCGCAGGATCGGTGCGATCTTCTGGTCAGGTCCTTCGAGCAAGCCCTTGGAAATCGCGATGCCGACCATCGCCGAAATGATAGACTTCGAGGCCGATTTGATATTGGCGGATTCGGAGGTCGTGTGGCCACGATACCCTTGCTCGGCAACGATCTGGCCATCACGCGCGATAACCACTGATTTCAGCGGTGTCAGATCCTGACGGGTGCGCAGACTTTCGAGCAAGTCGCTCAGGCGCTGGTCTTCCGCAAAGGCGGAGAGCGGCATGGTGACGACGACGATGAGGGCGGCGAGAAATCTTTGCATGCCCGCAAGGTAGTGCCCTGCCTGCGACAAATCATCCGCCGGGCTCGGCATCTCACGCGCTCGTGAAAACCTATTAAGCCCCTTGCCGCAGGACACAACGGCACGACATAGTCTCCGCCGGATGGATGGAGGAGATATCTATGGCACGCGTCGCCGTTATCGGAGCAACAGGTCACGTCGGCACCTATCTGGTGCCGCGGCTGCTCGAGGCCGGGCATGAGGTCGTCGCGATCAGCCGCGGCCGGTCGGAGCCCTATACGCCGCATGCCGCCTGGAAGAGCGTCGAATGGAAGGAAATGGACCGCGCCACTCTCGAACGCGACGGCAGCTTCGGCCGCGCCATCCGGGCGCTGAATGCCGATATCGTCATCGACAAGATCTGCTTCACGCTTGATAGCGCCCGCCAGCTCGGCGAAGCCCTGAACGGCCATGTCGGCCATCTGCTTCATACCGGCACGATCTGGACCCACGGCCATTCGCTTGCCGTACCGACCCGCGAGGACGCTGCAAAGGTGCCCTTCGGCGACTACGGCATCCAGAAGAAGGCGATCGAGGATTACTTCCTGCAGGAAGCCAGGCTCCGCGGCCTGCCGGTGACGCTCATTCATCCCGGCCATATCGTCGGCCGCGGCTGGGCGCCGCTCAATCCGGCCGGTCATTTCAATCTCTCGGCCTTCGAGACTATCGCCCGCGGCGACCAGCTGACGCTGCCGAACTTCGGCCTGGAAACCGTCCATCACGTCCATGCCGATGATATCGCCGCTCTGTTCATGGCCGCGATAGGCAACTGGCGCGCCTCGACCGGCGAAAGCTTCCACGCCGTCTCCGAACAGGCGCTGACACTGCGTGGCTATGCCGAGGCGATGTATCGCTGGTTCGGCCACGAACCGAAGCTCGCCTTCAAACCCTTTGACGAATGGAAGAAAGAGCAGCCGCCAGTCGACGCATCGGCGACATGGGAGCATATCGCCCGCAGCCCGAATTGCTCTATGGAGAAGGCCCGCAATCTTCTGAATTTCCGGCCGCGCTACAGCTCGCTGGAAGCGGTGCAGGATTCCGTCGGCTGGCTGATCGAGAACGGCAAGATCGCTGGCTGAAAACAAAAAAGCCCCTCTCCTTTCGGGAGAGAGGCTTGTTGCCGGTCAGGCCGCCTTCCGGACCGGCGCGCTCGTCAGCATGCGGCCCGTGGGCACGATCATGCCGGCAGCGCCGTCAAGCCAGCCCTCGACCAGCTCCAGCGCCAGGAAGCGCGAGCGTTCGAACGGACCGGGCATGACGAGATGGCGAGCACCCTCGGCAAAGAAGCCGAAACGCTCGTAGTAAGCCGCATCGCCGACAAGCAGGATAGCACCGTGGCCGCGGTTCTTCGCCTCCAGGATCGCCGCACGCATCAGCGCGCCACCGATGCCCTTGCCTTCATAGGCGGAATCGACGGCAAGCGGGCCGAGCAGCAGCGCCGTGATCGGCGTGCCCTCACTGTTGACGCCGGCTTCAACGTTCCAGAGACGTACGGTACCGATCAGATGAGCGTCGCCATCGCGGGCGACGAGTGCCAGACCTTCGGCAGGAACGCGGCCGCGGCGGATCTTTTCCGACGACTTCTTGCGGCGGTTCGGGCCCATGGCGCGGTCGAGAAGATTCTCGCGTGCCACGACATCCGAAGGGTTCTCGGCATCGATGGTGAAAATGGAAGGCGCAAAGAATGCGCGGACAGAATCAAGAACAGCGGCCATCGTGGCCTCCCGTACCCAATACCGTAGTTAGCGGCGATGAAAGGAATTGTGAGTTTGCCGCCCCGGCTGGCTACGGGGCTGGCATCATCAGATGATGTAGGCCTTCAGCGGCTCAAAGCCGTTGAAAGCGACCGCCGAATAGGTGGTCGTGTAGGCGCCGGTGCCTTCGATCAGGATCTCGTCGCCGATCGAGAGAGTGAGCGGCAGCGGATAGAGATTCTTTTCGTACAGCACGTCTGCGGAGTCGCAGGTCGGGCCGGCGATGACGCAGGGCTCCATCTCGTCCTGATCGCGCTCGGTGCGGATCGGGTAGCGAATGGCTTCGTCCATCGTTTCGGCGAGACCGCCGAACTTGCCGATGTCGAGGAATACCCAGCGGGCTGCATCGTTGTCCGACTTCTTCGAGATCAGCACGACTTCCGTCTTGATGACGCCTGCATTGCCGACCATGCCGCGGCCCGGCTCGATGATCGTCTTCGGCAGGTTGTTGCCGAAGTGGTCACGGAGGCTCTGGTAGATCGCACGGCCGTAGGCTTCCGCCGACGGAACGTCACGCAGGTACTTGGTCGGGAAGCCGCCGCCCATGTTGACCATCTGCAGGTGGATGCCCTGCTTGGCCAGCTGAACGAAGACGCGCTTGGCATCGGCAAGAGCCGAATCCCAGGCATCGACCTTGGTCATCTGCGAACCGACATGGAAGGAAACGCCGTAGGATTCCAGACCCAGCTGATGAGCATAGACGAGAACGTCGACGGCCATCTGCGGGACGCAGCCGAACTTGCGCGACAGCGGCCATTCGGCGCCTTCGCCATCGGTCAGAACGCGGCAGAACACACGGGCGCCGGGAGCGGCACGCGAGATCTTCTCGACTTCCTCGTGGCTGTCGACCGCAAAGAGGCTGACGCCGAGCGCATGTGCGCGGGCAACGTCGCGTTCCTTCTTGATCGTGTTGCCGTAGGAGATACGGGCAGCGGTCGCACCGGCATTCAGCGCCATTTCGATTTCGGCGACGGACGCGCAATCGAAATTGGAGCCCATGTCGGCAAGCAGCTTCAGAACTTCCGGAGCCGGGTTTGCCTTGACGGCATAGTAGATCGAGCTGTCCGGCATGGCGTGGCGGAAAGCGGAGAAATTGTCACGAACGACGTCGAGGTCGACCACGAGGCAGGGACCGTCGGGACGTCGGGTTGCGAGAAAGTCGCGGATGCGCTGAGTGGTCATATCAATCCCTTTTCAATTCCAGAGCTCCGGCAAAAACCGGAGGACAAAGGGCATACGATTGCTCGCATTGGAACCAGCCGGTGGAGACCCCGGAACCATAGCAAGCGCTCGATGCGCGAATGTTGAATCGACGCCGCATACGCGACATGGACTCGGCTTTGTCTGCCATGGATTGGAGGGTGTTCCCTACCGCACTTCCGGCAATGAAGGTGTGCCTCTAAAGGACTCCAGCTGTTGGAAAGCTGAAAGACACTAGAAAGGCCCGCACCGTCGTTGCTTCAGGCGTCCTCGCATTTTCCGGTTGGCCGGAATAGCGACTGGAGGGGTTAGTTCCAGGTACCTTACCGATTTCCTCACCAATTCGAGGGTTCGGCGGACACCCATGGGCACGTGCGACTTTGGGCTGAGGACGAGATAAGAATATTCGGCGTCATAATCAAGAATTTTTTTGCCCCCGGGCCTAAAAAATAAATTGAACGAAGACCCGCAATTTGTTCAATCTTCCGCAACGAAGCAGGGGGTCGCCATGGACACGCTTACCCGCATACGCGCCTTTATCGATGTCGTTGAAGCGGAAGGCTTTTCCGCCGCGGCGCGCAGGACAGGCCGCTCGAAAGCGCTGCTCTCCAAATATGTGCGCGAACTGGAAGACGAGCTCGGCGCCCTGCTGCTCAATCGCACCACCCGCCAGTTCTCGATGACCGAGGCCGGGCACACCTATTATCGCACCGCTTCCGACATCCTGAAGGAGATCGACAACCTGGCCGATCTGGTGCGCGAGAATAACGCGCAGCTCAAGGGCCGGCTGAAGATTTCGGTGCCGCGCACCTTCGTCGATGCCGAAGTCGGCCAGTGCCTGATCGACTTCGCCAAGGAGAACCCTGACCTGCAGCTCGAGATCGCCGCCGACGACCGTTTCGTCGACCTGATCGAGGAAGGCTTCGATCTCGCGATCCGCGTCACCAAGCTCGAAGACTCCGGCATGATCGCCCGCAAGATCTCGGATTTCCGCGTCCACATCTGCGCCACGCCGGAATTCCTGGAACGCCATCCAAATATCGAGCATCCGTCCGACCTCTCGAACGTCCCGTTCATCGTCGACACCAATGCCCGCACCCAGGCGAGCATCCGCTTCTACAATCCTGACAGTAGCTCCTTTGCTGTCGCCGTTGCCGGTCCGATGGAGGTCAACAGCCCGCATGCGACATTGCGCGCGGCCCTTTCAGGTCTTGGCATCGCGCTGATCCCGGATTTCATCGCCCGCAAGCCGATCGAGGACGGGCGTCTGGTGACCCTGTTCAACGATTATCTCCCCACGGACCGCGGAATCTACGCGGTTTATCCGCACCGCCGCTACCTGCCGGCCAAGGTGCGCATCTTCGTGGACTATCTCCACGGCTGGTTCCGCAAGCACAGCTGAAACCGGCCTGATTCACTTTGCCGCCTTGAGACCGGTCCCAATTCCGTCCCATTGTCAGGCAAGAAAACACCAACCGATTTGGGCAGAGCGGTAAGCCGACGCATGAAGAAATCCACGTTCCTGATCGCCGGGCTGCTGGCACTCGCACCGGTCGCGGCCATGGCGCATCCGCATATTTTCGTGGAGGCCCGGCTGGAAGTGGTGGCCGGCCCGGATGGCAACATCCGGGAGCTCAGAAACATCTGGCGCTTCGACGAAGTCTTCTCGTCCTCCGTCGTCATGGATTTCGACAAGAACACCGATCTGAAGCTGGAGCCGAACGAGCTCGCGGAAGTCGGCAAGACAGTGCGCGATTCCCTTGCCGACTACGATTACTACATGAACCTGACGGTCGACGATAAGAACGTGACGGTAGAGAAGCCGGACATCATCCATGTCGACTACAAGGAAGGGCAGCTCCTGATGTTCTTCGCGGTCAAGCCGTCGCAGCCGATGCCGCTGAAGAGCAGGCTGACCTTCGGCGTCTATGACCCGACGCTCTACACGTCCATCGACTTTCCGAGCGACAAGGAGCTCGTCCTCGTCGGCGATGGCTTCAAGGGCTGCAAGCATGATGTCCTGCGCCCCGATCCGGATCAGGTGATCTCGCAGAACAAGCAATCGCTGACCGACGCCTTCTTCAATGACCCGACGGGCACTAACATGTCGAAGCTCTTCGCCACGAGGCTGGAAATCTCATGCTGAAGCACGGCAGGCCGCTTATCCTTTCCGCCGTGGTTCTGATGCTGGTTGCCGCCGCTGGCAGCGCCTATGCTCAGTCGCCGCTCGGTATCGGAACGGCGGAACCGAGCTTTCAGCCGATCGGCGGGCCGCTGGCGCCGCTCTTTGCCTATGTCAACTACGAGCAGCAGGCCTTCTATCGCGCGCTGACCGGCGCGCTGAAGGCGATGCGGGATGATCCCTGGCAGCTCACCTCGCTGATCGGCCTCTCCTTCGCCTACGGCATCTTCCATGCGGCAGGTCCCGGACACGGCAAGGCCGTCATCTCCTCCTATATGATCGCCAACGAGGTCGAGCTTCGCCGCGGCGTCGTCATCTCCTTCATTTCTGCCTTCATCCAGGGCATCGTTGCCGTGGCGCTCGTCGGCGCCGCCTGGCTTGTCCTGCGCGGCAGCGGCATCACCCTGACACAGGCGACGCACGCGATGGAGATCGCAAGCTTCGTGATGGTCATCGCCTTCGGCGGCTGGCTGCTGTTCCGCAAGCTGCGCTCGATGATCTCAGGCCTGCCGAAGCGCGAAGTGGTGGCAACGGCCGAAGGCCCGGTCAGCATGATGCTGGACTGGAAGGACAATGACAGCGCGCAGCAATCTGGTGTCTACGCCTTCGGCGAGACCAAGGCCCGCAAGGCCGGCCACAACTTCATTTCCGGCATGGCCTGCGAGACCTGCGGCCAGTCGCATATGCCCGATCCCTCGCTGCTCGGCTCGGATACGTTCAGCATCCGCGAGGCCTGGTCGGCGATCATCGCCGTCGGCCTTCGCCCCTGCTCCGGCGCGCTGCTGGTGATGACCTTCTCGCTGCTGAACGGTCTCTATCTCGGCGGCGTGCTTTCGGTTCTCGCCATGTCGCTCGGCACGGCGATCACCGTCGCCATCCTGGCGACCCTTGCGGTCACTGCGAAGGGCACCGCCGTGCGCATCGCCGGATATGGCTCGAAATCCTCGGTCTGGATCGGCAACACGATCGAGATCCTCGGCGCAGTCCTGGTCATCTGCTTCGGCGCCCTGCTTCTCGGCGCCTCGCTGCAGGGCTGAGGCTCAGCGGCCCTTATTGCGCTGATAGCGGGCGCGCAGCCAGAAGATCACGAAGAACCCGAGGAGCAGCACGGCGCCCACGGCAAAAGCCAGTGGCGGAGAATACTTGCCAATCCAGAGCACCAGGCTCGGCAGAAAATAGATGACGAGCCCCGCGCCAAGCAGAATGACGGCGGCGGCAATCGCCTGAGAACGGCTCTCCGGGCTCATACAAGCCTTTCCTTTTCAAGATCGGCACGGATGTCCTCGAGGCGGCGCTTCTGCTTGCCGTCGGATCCGAAATTCTCAGGGGCGAGCCATGCCTCAAACGCGTCGTTGATACTAGGCCATTCGCTGTCGATCATCGAGAACCAGGCGGTGTCGCGGTTCTTGCGCTTGGAGATCATGTGCTGGCGGAAAACGCCCTCGAAAGTGAAGCCGTAGCGGGCGGCCGTGACCTTGCTCGGCTCATTGTTGTTGTCGCACTTCCATTCGTAGCGGCGATAGCCGAGATCTTCGAAGACGTGCTTGGCCATCAGATAATGCGCTTCAGTCGACAGCGGCGAGCGCTTCATATCGGCGCCATGCGCCACACCGCCGACTTCGACGACGCCGTTCGCCGCATCGGCGCGCATATAATTCGCCATGCCGACGATCTTGCCGGTGGCGTTGTCGCGGAAGATATGCGTCAGCCAGCCGCCCTTCTTGGCGTTGTCGAGCCAGGCGCCGAAATCCTCGATGCCACCGAAATCGTCCTGCGAGAAATAGAGAAGCAGAGGATTGATGCCCATGCCGCCAAGTCCGTCCCAGAGCGCCTGCAGATGCTCATCGCGCACGAAGGGCTCGACCGTCACATAACGGCCCTTGAGCGTCACATAGCCGGGGGCGGAAACCTTGTAGGTGGAAAGATCGCGCATCGTCACTCCTCTCATCGAAGAGTGGATAGGCCAGCCGCCCCGGAAAGGCAACCGGCCCTATTGTCACTGAGGCAAAGCCATCACTGCGAGAGCGTGACCTTGGCCGACGACACAGTCGCCTCGATATGATCGACGAGCGCATCGGGAAGACCGAGACGTCCGGCAAGCAGATCGAGATAGCCACGCTCGGCACGCGAATCCGGCTCGATCGTCAGGCGCGAGGCGGTGTAGAGCTCCACCTTCTGCTCTTCGGTCCTTGCAGCTGCAATCAGCGAGTCGAGATCGGTCGGAGACGCCAGCTCCTTCTCGATGAAGGCGACCGCCTCGCCGCTGACATCAGCGGCCTTCATCTTGTCCATGATCAGCGCCCGCTCGCCATCATCGATATGGCCGTCGGCCTTGGCGGCGGCGATCATTGCCCGGATCAGCACCAGCACGAATTCGTTGCTGCCCGCCGGCGACTGCGGACCAAAACCGGAATCGACAGGAGGCGGCAGAACGAGCGGTGTGGATGGCTGTCGGGCGGGCTCGGCAGGAGCGGCGGGCGCCTGTCCCGCCTGATAATTCTTGTAGGCCTGGTAGCCGAGGCCGGCGATCGCGGCCAGTCCGCCGATCGTCAGCGCATTGCCGGCAATGCTGCGCCCGGTCTTGGTGCCGAGCAGCACGGTCGCCAGCGCTCCGGCCTTCCAAGGATTGTCCTTGGCCATCTGCACGGCGCCGCCTGCGCGGTCGCGAACCGAACCGCCGACACCTGGAATCTGCGATCCCAGGAACTGGTCAAGAAGCTTCTTTGCATCGAACATTCCCCGTCTTCTCCCTGTTTTGAGGCTGGGATGAAGATAGGAACTGCAACTGTAAATACAAATGCAGGCGGAAACCGCCTGCATCAATAGCGATCAATAAAATGTCAAGCCTTGAGCGCTGCGGCTTCGGCGGCAAGCTTGGTAATGCCTGCCCAGTCGCCTGCGGCGACCAGTTCCTTCGGCGCGACCCACGAGCCGCCGACACAGACGACGTTCGGCAGCGAAAGGTAGTCGTTGGCGTTCTTCAGCGAAATACCGCCGGTCGGGCAGAAGATCATGCCGGCGAGCGGCGAGGAAAGCGCCTTCAGGTAAGCGGCGCCACCAGCCTGTTCGGCCGGGAAGAACTTCAGGACCTGGTAGCCTTCTTCGCGAAGCGCCATGACTTCGCTGACGGTGGCAGCACCCGGAAGCAGCGGAACGTGGGAGTCGGCAGCCGCATCGAGCAGCTCCTGCGTTGCGCCCGGGCTGACGATGAACTTGGAACCGGCAGCGACGGCAGCTTCCCAATGCGCAGCGTTGAGGATCGTGCCCGCGCCGACTTCGGCACCTTCGACTTCTTCAGCAACGGCACGGACGGCATCGAGAGCAACCGGCGTGCGCATGGTGATCTCGATCGCCTTCAGGCCGCCCGCGACCAGCGCGCGGGCCAGCGAAACACCGGCCTTCACGTCGTCGATGATCAGCACCGGAACGACAGGCTGCAGTTTGAGGATGGAAAGGAGCTTTTGTGTTTTTTCGCCCATGGCCACGGTCCTTTGAAACGATTGAAATTCGGGTTCGGCATACGCCCAAGGGTACACTTTGTCGAGACTAAAGCGATCTTTGGCATAAATGGGTTTGAACGATTATTTTTTTGCGCTAGCTTAGCCCCGTCGTCACAAAAGGTTCACTGTAATGGCGAAGGAAATCGAGCGGAAGTTTCTGGTACGCACCGATGGATGGCGCGCCAAAGCCGTATCGAAAGCAATCCTCAAACAGGCCTATGTCGCCTCGATGGACGACCGCTCGGTGCGGGTACGCGTCCTCGACGGAGAGAGTGCGCGGCTGACGATGAAGATCGGCCGCAGCTCCATGACCCGCGACGAATTCGAATACGACATCCCCGTTGCAGATGCCGAAGAACTGATGGAAAGCGCCATCGGCATCGTCATCGAGAAGACCCGCTACCGCGTGCCCCACGAAGGCTTCGTCTGGGAAGTGGATGTCTTCGGCGGGCCGCATCGCGGCCTCATCATCGCTGAAGTCGAGATGAAATCCGAAAGCGACGCCCCGCCCCTTCCGGCCTGGCTCGGTCGCGAGGTGACGGGCGATTTCCGCTATTCGAACCAGGCGCTGGCGACCGAATACCAGTACGACCGGCATGCCCTTCCGCATTCGGCCTGACGCGGATTTCACCAAGAGTTTCAGAGAAGCCGCCGCCGGCGAGTTGCAGGCTGCGCGCGATGTCGTCGAGCAGCGGCCCGAGGGCACGCACCAGGCAATCCACGCCTTCCGCAAGAACCTGAAGAAGGTGCGCTCGCTCTACCGCCTGGTTGCGGCGGATGCGCGGAAACTCCAGAAGCACGAGAATGCGAGGCTGCGCGAGATGGCACGATCGCTATCCGCCATCCGCGATGCCGAAGCACTGATCGAAACCGTTCGCTATCTCAAGTCGCACGCACCGGACCCGGAAGAGGCAAGCTCGCTGGATCGGATCGCAGCCATTCTGGAAACGCGGCGGAACTGGATGACCGAGGCCGAAGCCGGCATTGAGGCGAAGCTCCGGGAAACATCGGAAGCCCTCAAGCACGCCCTCTGGGCCCTCGACGACATATCCTTTCCGTCAAGCCCAAGTAAAGCCGCCAAACTCGTCGCCAACGGCTGGAAGCGCACGGCAGCAAAGGCGCATGAGGCGCTCGACGCCTGCCATGGCGAAGCCTCGGACGGCGCATTCCACGAACTCCGCAAGCGCACGCAGGATTACCGCGCCCATCACGGGCTGCTCTCTCCGCTCTGGCCATCCGCGATGAAGGCGAAGCGCGCCGCCGCCAAGGAGCTCGTCGACCGCCTCGGCCACGTCCATGACCTCTCCGTCCTCAGCGATCTCGTCGAAGCCGAACCGCAGCTGTTCACCCGCAGCGACGACCTCGCCCATCTCCTCGACGCCATCATCCGCAGGCAGCAGGAAGACCGGCGCCTGGCGCTTGCACGGGCCGAAGAGATCTTCGCCGACAGTCCTGACGAGGAAGCCAGGCGCGTCGGGCTGCTCTGGAGCTCACTGAGAAAATGAAGCTGCGCTGTTGACCTCAATATTACTTGAGGTCCTAGCTTGGGTCGGTCAAAGAAATCGTGACCGAGGACATCATGCCTGCCAACAATGCGACAGTCCCGCAAATCCAGGGCATCTACGAAACGCATCTCAGTGTTGCCGACCTGAGAATCTCCATTCCCTTCTATCGCGATATCCTGGGCCTTGAACTCGCGGCCGAATTCCCCGAACGGCGGATCGCCTTCTTCTGGGTCAACGGCAAAGAGAACGCCATGCTTGGCCTTTGGGAAACCGGCACAGCGCCAATAAGGATGCGCCTGCACATCGCCTTTCGGTTATCACAGGAGGAGATGTTTCAAGCACCCGCTCTGCTGAAGAGCAAAGGTATTGACGTTCGCGGCTTCCATGGCGAGCCGGTCTCCGAGCCAATCGTCATCGGCTGGGTGCCCGCGCTCTCGCTGTATTTTGACGATCCGGACAAGCATTCCATCGAATTGCTGAGCGTGCTCGACGATGAGCCGGATCCTGCCTTCGGTATGCGTTCCTATGAAGAATGGAAGACGCGTCTTTCGAAGCATGCAACCCCGTGACCAGGGTCATGAGGGCGCCGCGCTCCCGCGTAATGTCATTGCGCAGGAGCGCCATATTCTATATTTCCACCGCCCATGACCGACAGCATCACTACATCCAGCCCGTTCCTGGTGGCGGCGCTCTATCATTTCGTTTCCGTGCCGCGCTTCGAAAGCCTGCGCGACCCCTTGCAGGCGCTCTGCGAGGAAAACGGCGTGAAGGGAACGCTCCTGCTTGCCCATGAAGGCATCAACGGCACGATCGGCGGTCCGGACGACGGTGTCAGGACGGTGCTTGCCTATCTGCGCGCCCAGCCGGAATTCGCCGGCCTGGAGCACAAGGAAAGCCGTGCATCGAAGATGCCTTTCCTGCGCATGAAGGTGAAGCTGAAGAAAGAGATCGTCACCATGGGCGTCGAGAATATCGACCCCAACAAGGTCGTCGGCACCTATGTGGCGCCGCAGGACTGGAATGCGCTGATCTCCGATCCCGACACGATCGTCATCGACACCCGCAACGACTACGAGACGGCAATCGGCGTCTTCCGAGGCGCGGTCGACCCGAAGACCAAGACTTTCCGCGAATTTCCGGAATGGGTGCGCAACAATACCGGCCTGCACAACAAGCCGAAGATCGCCATGTACTGCACCGGCGGCATCCGCTGCGAAAAGGCCACCGCCTTCATGAAGGAGCAGGGCTTCGACGAGGTCTACCACCTCAAGGGCGGCATCCTGAAGTATCTCGAGGAAGTGCCGCAGGAAGAGAGCCTGTGGGAGGGCGCCTGCTTCGTCTTCGACGAGCGCGTCTCGGTCGAGCACGGATTGAAGGAAGGCGAGCACAAGCTCTGCCACGCCTGTCGCAACCCGATCACCGCCGAGGAGATCACCTCGCCGCACTATGAGGAAGGCGTTTCCTGCAGCAACTGCTACGGCACGCGCACCGAGGAAGACCGTCTCCGCTACCGCCAGCGACAGCACCAGATCGCGCTTGCCAAGAAGCGCGGCCAGAAGCATATCGGCACGTAAACTTTAGCTGCGAAGAGCTTTTAGGCCGCGCTGGTCCGGCGCGGCTTGCTGTTTTCTTCCCGCCGCGTCTCCAGCATGTCGGTGATCTTGTCGGCCGGAACCGGCTTGCTGAAATAGTAGCCCTGCAGGCTGTCGCAGCCGAAGAGCCTGACGGCAACCGCCTGGGCCTCGGTCTCGATGCCTTCTGCCGTAACAGGAATGTTGAGCGAGCGAGCAAGCGCCACGGTCGCCTGCAGCATTTCGCGCTGGCTTTCACTCTCCGTCACGCCATCGACCAGCGAGCGGTCGATCTTGATGCGGTCGAAGCCGAACTGGCGGAGATAGCCGATCGACGAGAAGCCGGACCCGAAATCGTCGAGCGCCACCTTCACGCCGAGCGTCTTCAAGCGCTCGATCGACTGGCGGGTGCGCTGTGGGTTCTGGATCATGTAGCCTTCGGTGATCTCCAGCGTCACGCGCGACGCCTCGATCTCCGTCTGCTTCAGCACATATCGGACATAATCGGTGAAGGCCGGATTGCGGAACTGGCCAGGCGAGACGTTGACCGATATGCGCAGCTCCGGCCATTGCTTGGCGGTCTCGCAGGCCTTCCGGAGCACGAAGAGGCCGAGTGCCTCAATGAGGCCGCTGGTTTCGGCAACCGGAATGAAAACGTCAGGCGAGATCGGCCCGAAGCCCGGACGGTTCCAGCGCACCAGCGCCTCCACACCGTTCATCTCATAGGTCTCGGCATCGATCAGCGGCTGATAGGCCAGCGTCAGGTCGCCGCTTTCGATGGCGGCGCGAAGATCGATTTCAAGCGCATTGCGCTCCTCGCGGTCTGCATCCATCGCCGGATCGTAGAGCATCATCCGGGCGCGGCCGGCTTCCTTGGCCTTGTACATCGCGAGATCGGCGCGGCGGACGAATTCCTCGCGGCCGACGGCACCCTCAGGCGACATCGCGATGCCTATGCTGGCGCCGATGACGACGACGCGGCGGCCGATTTCCAGCGGCTCCGCCAGGAAATCGAGGATCTGCTCGGAAAGCTGCAACGCTTCAGCATTGCCGCCATCGGTGTGGAAGGCGATGGCGAACTCGTCGCCGCCGATGCGGGCGAGAACGGCATGAGGCGGGATCAGCACCTTGAGACCCGCAGCGACGGCGCGGATCAGCTGGTCGCCAGTACCATGGCCATAGCTGTCGTTGACTTCCTTGAAGCCATCGAGATCGAGATAGAGAATAAGGATGTTTTTCTTGGCCTGCTGCGCTTCCTCGACCATCGCGTCGATGGCAACACCGAGACCGTCACGGTTCCAGAGGCCGCTGAGCCGGTCGCGCAGCGCTTCCTCGCGCGCGCCGATCTCCTCGGCCTTGATGCGCCGCCCGGCCATCCAGCCGATGACGAGCAGCACGGCGAAGAACAGGCCGACCAGACCGAGCGCCTTGACCACCGTCGGGCGCACCTGATCGTAGCCGATATCGCCGGGCGAACGCGACGTCCAGACGAGCTTGCCGAGCGTCACGCCCGAGGCATCGTCGATATTGACGGAATACTTAGCCGGCGTATCCGCAGGCACCAGCTTCATGCCATGGATCACATAGGTCTCGCCGAGACCCTTTACCTTCTCGTCGTCGAGATGGCGGGCAAAGATAAGATAGCGGCGCTGATCGGCAGACTTTTCCAGCGCGCCGGATTTTTCGCGCACGAGCGCGATACCGGCTGCGGCAATGCCGCTCTTCGTACCGACGAAACCGACGGCTTCCGGCTTGTCCGCTCCGGCGGCACGCGCCTTGTCGAACAGCGCCCACAGCGACGGCGCGAAAAAGTCGTCAAGCTTGCCCTCCATCGGCTGGCCGTTGCGGTAGACCATCAGCGGCTTGCGGTCGCCATCGATGACGATCGCCATGTCGAACAGCGAGCTGTTGACGGACATCTCGCCGTAGTTGCTCACCGTCCAGGCCATGCCATCCTTGGCATAGACATTGGTGGCGGCATCATCCCATGCGGCATAATCGTTGAGTGTCGCGCCGAGCTGTTCCTCGAAGGTCTTCAGCGCACCGGCAGTCGTTTCGCGTGATCGCTCGTCGTCGAGCACATTGGCATTGTCTGCAACGCGCGAAATGGCAGTCAGGATCATCACAGTGACGATCGCGACGATGACGGCGAAGGTCAGCAGCACGCCCGTGACGGTCGTGTGCCGGCCTATCCCCAAGGCCTGATTTTTTTGCCCGATTAACTTAGGCATTCATTGCTCCCCGATGGCAGGGACTGTGACAGTCAAGCCTTCAAGAAACTGTTAAAAATCACGGCAAAACGATTAATCAGTACGTGTTTTACGAATAAATTTCGCTATCTATGCAAAAGCCGCCCCCAGAACACCGGAAGCGGCTGACTTTACTGCACATTTTGTAGTCATGGCATGCCGCTTGATCGGCGCTTCGAAGCGGAAAAACCGGCATCAGAAACCGATTTCCGGCCCTCGTTCGGGAGGCCAAAACCACCCCTGAAACCCAGGGGTGATTTCAGCGATTTTCGATAAACCCCAGAGTGGAACGGAAGCTCCGCTCAGGCCGTCTTGTGATTGCCCTTCGGGAACTGGCCGGCGAGCTCGCGATACCACTTGCCGCTCTTCTTCACGGTCCGGACCTGGGTGTTGTAATCGACATGGACGAGGCCGAAGCGCATCTTGTAGCCTTCCGCCCATTCGAAATTGTCCATCAGGCTCCAGGCAAAATAGCCGCGCATCGGATAGCCGTCCTTGATCAGGTTGGCGACGACATCGAGGTGGTCGCCGACATAGTCGAGGCGCATCGTGTCATTCACCTCGCCATTGACGACATCGGTGTTGTCGCAGGCGCCGTTCTCGGTGATGTAGCATTCCGGCAGCTCGTAGCGGCGGTAGAGGTCCTCGACCAGATGCTTGAGGCCCGGCGCATAGACTTCCCAGCCGATATCGGTCTTCACATCGCTTGCGGGTGCAGCTTCCGTGGTCCAGGGGAAATCGCCCTTCTTCGACGCGTCGTCATGAACGCGGTCCGGCTTGTAATAGTTGAGACCCCACCAATCGAGCTTCTGGTTGATGATCTTGAGATCGCCGTCCTCGACGACGGGCATGCGGTCGCCGAGCGCCTCGACGAACTCCTTCGGATATTCGCCCTTGAAGACCGGATCGAAGAAGGCGCCGTTGTGAAACTGATGGGCGCGCTCTGCAGCGGCAAGATCAGCCGGGCTGTCGGAACCCGGAATGATCGACGAGGCGTTGAGCACCAGGCCAACGGGAACATTCGGCGCTTCCGACCGGATCGCCTCGACGCCGAGACCGTGGGCAAGGTTCATGTAGTGCATGGCGTGCAGCGCCGCCTGCATGTTGCGCTCGCCCGGCGCGTGGATGCCGTAGAGGTGGCTGAGCCAGACGATGCACCAGGGCTCGTTGAAGGTCGCAACCGAATCCAGGCGATCGCCGAGGCGGGCCATGACGGTCTTGGCATAGCGCTGGAAGGCGTAGGCCGTCGAGCGCGCCGTCCAGCCACCATCACCGGCGAGCAGCAGCGGCAGGTCCCAGTGATAGAGCGTCGCGAAGGTCTTTATGCCACGCGCCTTGCAGCCGTCGACGAGCCGATCGTAGAAATCGAGGCCGGCCTCGTTCACCGGGCCGGTGCCGTCAGGGATGATGCGCGGCCAGGCGATCGAGAAACGGTAGGCCGAAACGCCCATATCCTTGATCAGGTCGAGGTCTTCCTCGAGGCGGTTATAGTGATCGCAGGCGATGTCGCCATTATCCCGGTTATAGACGCGACCGGGCATGTTGCAGAAGGCATCCCAGATGGACGGCTTGCGGCCGTCAGCCTTGGAGGCACCCTCGATCTGGAAGGCGGCGGTCGCCACACCGAAGGTGAAATCGCCCGGGAAGCGGGCCGCGAGAAGCTTCGGATCGATCATGTTGTTTTCCGTCTCTATGCTGTTCAGGTCGGCCGGTGCGGCCATCGTTGGCGGCGGTTTAGCCAAGCCGGAATGCCTTGTACAGGCCTTGAATGTCAAAACTGCAACGTTACAGATAGATTCTTCGCCAGCTTCGACACGAAGAGCCACTTCGTCGGTCACAGCAGCTCTTTTCCATCAGGCAGGAGCAGACGGCGGGAAATGCCGATATTGTCGAGAAACACCTCGTCATGGCTGACGACGAGCAGCGCGCCGTCATATGCCGCCAGCCCGGCTTCGACGGCGGTGACGGAATCGATGTCCAGATGGTTGGTCGGCTCGTCCAGGATCAGCAGCGGCGGCGGCTTCGGTCCGCCGAGCACGCAGGCAAGACCAGCGCGCAGCAACTGTCCACCGCTCAATGTCGAGACCTGCTGCAATGCCGCGTCTGCCCGGAACATGAACCGCGCCAGCGCCGCCCGGCAGGCATTCTCATCCGCACCGGGATTGAGATTGCGAAAATTCTCGCGGACACTGAGTTTTGGATCGAGCAGGCTGACGCTCTGATCGAAGAAGGCATGCCCGGCAGGAACGGAGACTGTCCCCGCCCAAGGCTTCAGCGTGCCAGTGATCAGCGCCAGGAGCGTCGTCTTGCCAGAGCCGTTCGGCCCGGAGATCGCCACGCGCTCCGGCCCGGTCAGCGCAAGCGAGAGATTGCGAATGACGGGCCGCTCCGGCTCATAGCCAGCCGTCACGTCATCGAGACGCAACACCACGCGAGACGACGGAAGCCCCGTCGGCTCGAGTTTGACGGCAAAGAGCTGGAGTATTTCGATCTTGCCGCGCGCCGCCGAGACATCGCCGAGCGCCTGATCGCGGCGCTTCTCGCCGAGGCGAACCCGGTCTCCACGCGTATTCTCGGCCTTGCGCTTCAATCCGCCGGCCAGGATCCGGGGCATGTCACCCCGCGCCGCCTTCACCCGCCCGGCACGGTCGCTCCTGGCCTGGCGTTCGGCGGCCAGCTGCGCGCTGCGATCGACTTCGTCGACCCGCTTCTCCGCATCCGCCATCATGTTCGGCAGCAGCAAGCTCGATCGCCTTGCGCTCCTGAAAAGCGCTCCAGTTGCCGCCATAGCGTTTAGCACCGAGAGTCGTCAGCTCCACGATCACATCCATCGTGTCGAGCAGTTCGCGGTCATGGCTGACGACCAGCGCCCCGCCGCGCCAGTCGCGTAAGAGGCCGATTACCGCCTCCCGGCCCTCGCGGTCGAGATTGTTGGTGGGCTCGTCCAGGATCAGAAAGTCCGGCTCGGCAAAGACCAATGCCGCAAGCCCCGCGCGCGTGCGCTGCCCGCCGGAGAGCGAAGAGAGGCCGGTCTCCGGCACAGCATCGAGCCCGACGCGTTCGAGCGCCGAGGCCATGCGGGCTTCCAGCGTCCAGTCGGCGTTGGCAAGCTCGTCACCGGTCGCCTCCCCACGCTCGGCGCGGGCGAGGATGGCGAGCGTCTCCCGCACACCGAAGAGATCGGCGATCGCCGCCCCCGCCTCGACCTGAACCGCCTGGCGGAGAATGCCGAAACGTCCGGTAAAGGCTATGCTTCCCGACAGCGGCTGCAGCTCGCCGGCCACCAGTTTCAACAGCGTCGTCTTGCCGGTGCCGTTGCGGCCGACAAGCCCAGTGCGCTCGGCACCGAAACTCAGATCGAGATGGGAAAGAAGCGGTCTGCCGTCAGGCGTCGACCACGAAAGATTGGAAATGGTGATGGAGGCAGGCATGGATAGAGAACTCCCGGATGGCAAGGCGAGACGGCATTGCGATCTGGGTGAAATCCATGGTGGCACACATCCTGTTGGTATTGCGGATGGCGACAATCTAGACGGGCAAATGGGTCAAATCAAGGCGTGTGCCGGTCGAAGGCCCGCGCTGCTCGCAACGCGATAACGCTGATGTCAGAAGACGTGACTTGAGATCGGCGGTGTGCCGGGTGAGAGCGGAATGGGAGATTATAACGAAAGGAACCCGATGCTCGCCTCCATCCACCTGCTGCAGCCCCACCTTCTCAGCCTGCTGCGCATCATCTCGTCGCTCGTACTCTTCAGCTATGGAACGCAGAAGATCCTGCATTTTCCGGCCGCCGCGAGCGTGCCGCCCGTCGGCTCGATGTCCTGGATCGCCGGCATGCTGGAGCTCGTTCTCGGCTTCCTGGTGCTGATCGGCTTCAAGACGCGCGCCGCAGCCTTTGTTCTCTCGGGACTGATGGCCTTTGCCTATTTCATCGCCCATGCGCCGAAGAGCTTCTATCCGGCGCAGAACGGCGGCGTTGCCGCGATCCTGTTCTGCTTCGTCATGCTGTATTTCGTCGCTGCCGGCGCCGGTCCCTACAGCGTCGATGCGCTCTTGAAGCGCAAGCAGGCTGCCATCGCAGCCTGACCGGCAATCCTGTCAGGCTGAGGCGCGCGCTTCAGCCAACAGAGATCACGGCTTCTGCGCGCTGTTCTTCAGCTTGACCGCCATCGTGACCGTGCCGCGCACACTGATGAAGCTACCGCCGGAACGGTTCAAATCCGCATTATTGGTGAGATTGGTGACCTGGCAGGTCTCGCCGAGAGTATCGAGCACCAGCTGGCACTGGCGCTGCGCCATCGCATAGAAAGCCTTCTGCGCCACCTCGATCTGCTCTGCCGGGTTCATGCTCATATCGGCCGGAACGGTCATCGACAGGCTGGACTGGATGTTGATGGTGCCGGGCACTCTTACACCGGGCATGAAAGCCTGCTGCGCCGAAGCAGGAAGCGCGGCAAGCACCAGAATGCACGTCAGATAGCGGACAGAGAATGTCATCGGGCCTCCCCAAATGGTTGCGCCCTTCTTCTTTCATAATCCTCTTAAACGCGAATGAGCGCATTCCCTCCAATCTTAGGGAATGCGCTCAAATGATCAGCGATCGGGCCTGCGATCAAACCTTGACCCAGCCGCCGTTCTTCTTCGACGATGCAACGCAGGCTTCGACGAAGGCCACGCCCTTAACGCCATCATCGACGGTGGGGTAAACCACGGCCTTGTCGACCGGCTTGCCCTTCTTGGCAGCGTTGATAGCAAGCGCTGCCTCGGTATAGATCGTCGCGAAGGCTTCGAGATAGCCCTCGGGATGGCCCGATGGCACGCGCGAAACGCGCGCCGCTGCCGCGCCCGAACCGGCGCCATTGCGGGTGATCAGCCGCTTCGGCTCGCCGAAGGGCGTGAACCACAGATAGTTCGGATCGGCCTGAACCCACTCGAGACCGCCCTTGGTACCGTAGACGCGAACCTTCAGACCATTCTCGTGGCCCGGCGCCACCTGGCTGCACCAGAGCATGCCCTTAGCCGGCTTTTCCTTGCCCTTCGCCTTGTAGCGCAGCATCACATGCGCGTTGTCATCGAGACGGCGCCCTTCGACGAAGCTGTCGAGATCGGCGGCGAGGCTGTCGAGCTCCAGGCCGGAAACGAAGCAGCCGAGATTATAGGCATGCGTGCCGATATCGCCCGTCGAGCCACCTGCACCCGACTGCGCCGGATCGGTGCGCCAGACGGCCTGCTTGGCGCCCTGCTGTTCGACGGCCTCGGTCAGCCAGTCCTGCGGATACTCCGCCTGAACCAGCCTGATATCGCCGAGCTCGCCATTGGCGACCATTTCGCGCGCCTGGCGGACCATCGGATAGCCGGTGTAATTATGCGTCAGGATGAAGAGCGCACCGCTTTCGTCGGCGATCTTCTTCAGCTTCTTGGCATCGGCCAGGTTCGAGGTCAGCGGCTTGTCGCAGATGACGTGGATGCCCCGGCGCAGGAATTCCTTGGCAGCGTCGTAATGCACATGGTTCGGCGTGACGATCGAGACGGCCTCGATGCCGTTCTTCAGCTTCGCTTCGCGAATCGCCATCTCGCGATAGCTGGAATAGGTACGCGACGGATCGAGACCGAGGTCGCGGCCCGAGGCCTGCGCCTTTTCCGGCGTCGACGACAAGGCGCCGGCGATCAGTTCATATTGATCGTCGAGACGGGCGGCCATGCGGTGTACCGCGCCGATGAATGCGCCAGCCCCGCCGCCGACCATGCCGAGCCGGATGCGCGGCTCGCGGGTCTGTTCGTTTGATGCTTCGATTGCCATTGTGTCCTCCTCAATCGGTGCTCCTCCCTTCTCCCCAGCGGGGAGAAGATGTCCGAAGGACAGATGAGGGGGTGAGCGTAGCGAGCGCCTGAGCGGCAAGCGAAGGCGTCACTGGCCCCCTCATCCGACCCTACGGGCCACCTTCTCCCCGCGGGGGAGAAGGGGAGAAAAATTAAATCCCCAGCATGCGCCGGTTGGCTGCCTGGTCGGTGCCGCTGCCGGCGAAGTCGTCGAACGCCTTCTCGGTGACGCGGATGATATGCGCCTTGACGAATTCGGCGCCTTCACGGGCACCGTCTTCTGGATGCTTCAGCGCGCATTCCCATTCGACCACGGCCCAGCCGTCGAAATTGTTGGCGGTCATCTTCGAGAAGACGGCGCCGAAATCGACCTGGCCGTCGCCGAGCGAGCGGAAGCGGCCGGCGCGCTCGACCCAGCCCTGATAGCCGCCATAGACGCCTTGGCGGCCGGTCGGGTTGAACTCGGCATCCTTGACGTGGAACATCTTGATGCGGTCTTTGTAGATGTCGATGTTGTCGAGATAATCCAGGCACTGCAGGACATAGTGCGACGGGTCATAGAGCATGTTGGCGCGCGGATGGTTCTTCACGCGCTCCAAGAACATCTCGAAGGTGACGCCGTCATGCAGGTCTTCCCCCGGATGGATTTCGTAGCAGACGTCGACGCCGCAATCTTCGGCGTGGTTGAGGATCGGCGTCCAGCGCTTGGCGAGCTCGTCGAAGGCGGTCTCGACGAGACCGGCCGGGCGCTGCGGCCAGGGATAGATGAACGGCCAGGCGAGCGCGCCCGAGAAGGTCGCATGCGCCTTGATGCCGAGATGCTTCGACGCCGTCAGCGCCATCTTGACCTGCTCGACAGCCCATTCCTGACGTGCCTTCGGATTGCCGCGCACTTCGGGTGCCGCAAAGCCGTCGAAGGCTTCGTCATAAGCCGGATGAACGGCAACGAGCTGGCCCTGCAGGTGTGTTGAAAGCTCGGTGATCTCGACGCCGTTTTCACGCGCCTTGCCGGCGAACTCGTCGCAATAATCCTTGGAACTTGCGGCCTTCTTCAGGTCGATGAGCTGGCTTGCCCAGGTCGGAACCTGCACGCCCTTGTAGCCGATGTCGGCCGCCCATTTGGTGATTGCATCCCATGAGTTGAAAGGCGCGGTATCGCCTGCGAACTGGCCGAGGAACAGGCCTGGCCCCTTGATCGTCTTCATGTCAGAAATCCTCCCTGATTAGCGACCGTAAACGTTTATGGTAGTCTTCAACACGCTTTTGGCGGAAGCAAGGCGCCTCCACGCACTTGCGGCAGATGTGGCTGGAAAGCCGGAAGTCAAACGGTAGGCGAACTAAACACGCCTCACCGGCAGCTGCAAGAGGTACGTGCCGCAAATTCGTCCGCATGCAACCTGAAGACATGAAAAATGCGCCCATCCTTTCGAATGGGCGCATCCGATACGAATGATCAGAACGGAGAATCCGGGAAGTAGAAGTCCTTGGCATTGTCCTTGGTGACGAGCGTCGCATCAAGAACGAAGGTGCCGCGAACCGGTACCTGGTCGTAGAGACCGGCAGCCGTCAGTTCCATAGCCGTACCGACCATTGCCGGCGGATAGAGAACGTCGACCGGGATCATCTTGTCGCCGTCCATGACCTTCTTGATCATGTCCTTGGAGCCTGCACCGGCGACGACATACTTGATGTCGGTGCGCTTGGCCTGCTCGATGGCCTGGAGAACGCCGACAGCCATGTCGTCGTCCTGGCACCATACGACGTCGATCTTCTGGTACTTCGTCAGGTAGTCCTGCATGACCTTGAAGGCGTCGTCGCGGTTCCAGTTGCCGTACTGGCGGTCGAGAACCTTGACGTTGGAGCCCGCAATGCCCTTATCGAAGCCGTCCTGGCGCTGCTGATCGATCGGGATCGGCAGACCGCGGATAACGACGACCTGTGCATCCGGCGTCTGAGCGGCAATGTACTTGCCGGCGACTTCGCCGAGCGCCGGGTTGTTACCGGCAACGTAGAGGTCACGAACCGAGTCGTCGTTGGTGGACGGTGCACGGTCGACGAGAGCGACATACTTGCCCTTGCCCTTGACTTCCTTGATGGCGTTGACCAGCGGATCCGGATCCGACGGCAGGATGACGAGGGCGTCGATACCCTGCGTATCGAGGTCCTGCACGGCGTTTGCCTGGCTTGCGGCATCCGGCGAGGTCTTGACGATGACGTTCAGGCCCGGATGTTCTTCCATCAGCTTCTTGGCGACACGTTCGGCATGGAAGACCACACCAGAGGTCCAGCCATGGTCAGCGGCCGGAATGGACACGCCGATGGTGAACTTCTTGTCCTGTGCGTATGCGGAACCCGCCACAGCGACGGCCGCAACGGCAAGACCCAACATGAGTTTGCGCATGCTATTCTCCTCCCAACATAACTTCAGGGACTTTCCTACCCGTGAACCGGACGCCCTGTGAGCCCGGCCAATTCCTGTTGAGGTCCGTTATCCCTTCCGGACCAGAGAGCGCTGCACCAGCATGGCGATGATGATGATCGCACCCTGGATCGCACCGATGAGATATTCGCTGATGAAGTTCGACAGCAGCATGATGTTGCCGACGAGCTCAAGAATGAAGGCACCGCAGATCGTGCCCCAGACGCGCCCTGCCCCGCCCTTCAGCGCCGTGCCGCCGACGACGACGGCCGTGATCGCCTGCAGCTCCCAGAGGATGCCTGTTGTCGCAGAGGTCGAGCCGAGACGCGGCACGTAGAGCAGCACGGCAATCGCCACGCAGAGACCCTGGATGACGAAGGCGATAGTGCGAACGCGATTGACGGCAATGCCGGAATAGCGCGCCACATCGCTGTTCGAACCGACGGCGACGACATGGCGGCCATAGCGCGTGCGATAGAGAATGAAGGCGGCAACGGCGGTAACCGCGAGGATCACGACGATCGGAACCGGCACGCCGAGAATGCTGCCGAAATATGCCGGACGGTAGAGCGTCTGGATCTCCGGCGAGCGCAGCGTGATGGCGCCGCCCTGCGACAGCCAGGTGGTCAGGCCACGATAGATGCCCATGGTGCCGAGCGTCGCGATGAACGGTTCGATCTTGCCGACCGTGGTGATAAGGCCGTTTGCAAGACCACAGAGCGCACCGGCAACGATCGCGAAGACGACGGCGACGACGAGCATCATGGTCGGGTCGGCGATCACGCCCGAATTGAGCAGCAGGATCATCAGGCTGGCGACGAAAGCCACCATCGAGCCGACCGAGAGATCGAGATCGCCCGCCGAAATGACGAAGGTTGCGCCAACCGCGATGATGGCGATGAACGCACAGCGGGTCGCGACATTGGCGAGATTGGTGATGCCGATGAAGTTCGGGTTGACGAGCGCGCCGACGATCAAAAGCAGGATCAAGGCTGCGAACGGCGCCACTGCGCGCAGATCGACATCCCGCCAGGAGCGGCGCCGGATCTGCCTGGTCTCCTCGTTGATATCAGTAGTCAAAACCAACCTCCCGACCCAAACCCTGTGGGTATCTTATCGTTGAAACCGCGAAGCGATGCGGCGCCTGAAACTGTCAGGCGGCCTTCCTCTTCAGCCCCGCGGCATAGCGCATGATTTCCTGTTCCGAGATCTCGTCGCCCTCGAGCACGCCGACAATGCGCCCCTCGCGCATGACACAGACCCGCGTGCAGAGGCCGATGACCTCAGGCATTTCCGACGAGACGACGATGATCGACCGGCCATCGCGGGCCAGCGCCGAAATGAAATGATAGATCTGCTGCTTGGTGCCGACATCGATGCCGCGCGTCGGCTCGTCGATGATGATGATATCGGGCTCGGTCTCCATCACCTTGGCGAGCAGCAGCTTCTGCTGGTTGCCGCCGGACATGCGGCCGGCAACGATATTGGCATCGCGCACGCGGATGTCGAAGCGGCGCTTCGCCTTGGCAAGCGCGGCAGCCTCGCTGTTCGGGCTGAGATAGCCGTGCGCCACATGCTGTCCGAGCGATTGCAGCGTCAGGTTCGTGACCATGTTTGAGCGCAGCAGCAGTCCCTTCGACTTGCGGTCCTTGGTCATATAGGCAAGACCGGCGCGATTGGCGGCGTGAACGTCGCCGGAGGCAATGGTATCGCCCTTGATCACCACCTCACCGGCCGTGCGTGACCGCAGCCCGGCAATCGCTTCCATCAGCTCCGTGCGACCGGAACCGATCAGGCCCGAGAAGCCGATCACTTCGCCCTTGCGCACTTCGAAGCTCGCATCCTGGACATAACCGGTCGAAACGCCGGTGACCCGCAGGACGACTTCTTCATCTACATTCGGCTCGACCTTCGCCGGATAGAGGCTGGAAAGCTCGCGCCCGACCATCAGCTGGGCGATCGACTCGCCGTCAAGGATCGAGGTCGGTGCCGTCTTCACCCACTGGCCGTCGCGCAGTACGGTGACCCGGTCGGTCAGTTCCATGACTTCATCGAGCTTGTGCGAGACGAAGACGAAGCTGGTGCCTTTGTCGCGCAGCTTGCGGACCTGTTCGAAGAGGATGTTGGTTTCCTCGCGCGACAGAACAGCGGTCGGCTCGTCCATGAAGACGACGCGCGCATCACGGCTGATTGCCTTGGCGATCTCGACCATCTGCTTGTCGGCGATCGACAGCGTGCTGATCAGCGCGTCTTCATCGACATGCGAGCCGAGCATGTCGAGCACGCGACGCGTTTCCTTGCGCATATAGCGCCGGTCGAGAATGCCGAAATGCGTCACTTCGCGGCCGAGAAACAGGCTCTCGGTGACGGTCAGATGTTCGGCGAGATTGAATTCCTGGTGGATGATGACGATGCCGAGCGCCTCGGCGCCGCCGTTCGGCGGCAGCACGATCGGCTTGCCGTCGAGAAGGATTTCGCCGGAGGTCGGCTGCTCGAAACCGGAGAGAACTTTGACGAGAGTGGATTTTCCGGCACCATTCTCGCCCATCAGGGCATGAACTTCACCGGCGCGGAGGTCGAAATTGACACTGAAGAGGACCTGTACCCCATTGAAGGACTTACAGATTCGCTTTGCGGACAGCACCACGGGTGCGGTCTCGGCCGTCTCCAGATTCATCATTTCCTCCCTGCGGCTCCCGACCGCTTGAGCATTTGTGTAAACCTTTACATCGGCCATGTAAAGGTTTACATCATGGATATGCACAAATCTGGCGAAAGCCCGCTTTGACGGATTAGCAAGTCTGTGTAGTGTCGCGGCGAAGACAGCCCCATGGCAGAGCCCCCAGTGTCGAATTCCACGCCTGCAACGATCGAAGACGTCGCCCGGATCGCCGAGGTTTCCATCGCGACTGTGTCCCGTGCGATCCATACGCCGGAGAAAGTTGCGAACTCGACGCGGCTGAAGGTCAATCAGGCGATCGCCATTACTGGCTATACGACCAACGCCATGGCACGCAGCCTGCGGCTTGGCCGTTCCAATATGATCCTGGTCGTGGCACCCGATATCGGTGACCCGAATTTCTCCAACATTCTCGTCGGCCTGGAGAACGAAGCCCGGGCCCATGGCTACGGCATCCTGATCGGCCACACCCAGAACGACGCCCAGCGCGGCCTCGAATATCTGAAGTTCTTCAACTCGAACCAGGCGGCCGGCCTGATCCTTTTCACCGGCATCCTGCCCTTCGGCCACCAGACGATGACGGCGCGGTTGCCGCCGAGCGTCGGCGTCTTCGAACCGGTTTTCAACGGCGGCATCCCCTATGTCGGCGTCGACGATACCGAGGGTGCCCGCAAGGCGGTCGACCTGCTGCTTGCCGAAGGCCACCGCAAGATCGCCTTCATCGGCGATTCGCGCACCCGCCTTGCCTATACCCGCCGTCGTGAGGGTTACGAGGCTGGGCTCGATGCAGCCGGTGTGCCGAAGGAAACGCGGATCGTTCTCGAAGGCGACGGCACGATCGAGAGCGGCCGCCACGCCGTCGAGCAGCTCTTCATGCGCGATACGCTGCCGACTGCCTTCATGTGCGTCAACGACCAGACGGCGATCGGTGTGATGATCGGCCTCAACGCCCGCGGCTACGATATCCCGCGCGACTTCTCGGTGACCGGCTTCGACGACGTGCCGCAGGCCGTGTTCATGAGCCCGTCGCTGACCACCATCCGCCAGCCGCGCACGGCGATCGGCAAGCAGGCGATGGCGCTGTTGCTGGAGCTTCTCGGCGATGGCCGGCCGGCCGAAACGGAAATCCTGCTGCGCCCCGATCTCGTCGTTCGCAATTCCGTCTCCGCGCCGCCGAAAAACTGGCAAAGACGCTAACCCGGGCGGAACAATTCCCGCCCCAGGCCGTTGCCTTGCCGGACGCCGGCTGCACAATCTGAGATTTGTGGTTTGCACCGGCAGCTGGCGTCCAGCTCAGCTGAAAAGTCCGCGTTTGCGGCAGCTTCATTCTATCCCGGACTTATTTTGGTCATCGGCGTTTCCGTCGCTGGAAAAATCAACCGACCGCCTACATCATTGATCGCTAAGATGAACATGGGACCCATAGATTCAGTGTCGCCGACGTCCGATCCAGCCGTCATCGAGGAGCAGAAACGCCTTGAGGCGCTCGAGGCATTCGACATTCTCGACACCGCTCCCGAGCCCGAATTCGACGATATCGTCTTCGTCGCCTCCTCGGCCTGCCGCACGCCGGTTGCCCTGATCAGCCTTGTCGGCGCCGACAGGCAATGGTTCAAGGCAAAGGTCGGCTTCGAAGCCTGCGAGACCCCCATCGATCAATCCGTCTGCGCCCACGCACTCTCCAGCCCGCAACCGCTCGTCATCCCCGATCTCACGAAAGACGAACGGACCCGGACGAACGCGCTGGTCACCGCGCCACCCAATATCCGCTTCTACGCCGGCGCACCGCTCGTCACCTACGACGGCACGATCATCGGCACGCTCTGCGTCATCGACACCGTCCCGCGCCCCGAAGGCTTGACGCCTGACCAGCTGAAGATCCTCCAGGCCCTGTCGCGACAGGTGGCCGCCCTTCTGGAGGCCCGCCGCATATCGAGCCGCAAGGACGAGCTCTTCCGCCGCCAGAAGCATATTAGCTCGACGATGCGCTCCACGGCACAACAGAGCATGGCAGCCCAGGAGGCTGGCCGCGTCGGCACGTTCGAACTCGATATTGCCAGCGGCCAGATGCGCGTCTCCCCGGAATTCTGCCGCATCTTCGACGTGCCGGTGGCCGACAGCTACCCGGCCTCGATCTTCGAAGACATGGTCGTTCCGGACGATCAGGGCATCCGCTCCTCCGCATCGACCCGGGCGGACGGCAGTGCCGCCCTCGATGTCGAATACCGTATCAACACCGAGCATCGCGGCACCCGCTGGATCTCGCGTCATGCCGCTTTCATGGCAACGACGGATGGCCGGCCGGCGCTTCTGCGCGGCACGGTACAGGACGTGACCATCGAGCGGCGCGCCGCTGCCCGCGTTCAGGCGCTGCTTGATCTCGGCGACCGGCTGCGCGATCTCGACGACGTGGAATCGATGGCGATCGCCGCGGCCGATCTGATGGCCAAGGCGCTCGATGCCAGCCGCGCCGGCTTTGGCGTCGTCGATGCCGGCAGCGAAACCGTACTGATGCAGCCGGAATGGTGTGCGCCGGGCGTCACGTCGCTTGCCGGCCTCCACCATTTCCGCGACTACGGCAGCTTCATCGACGATCTGAAACTCGGCGAAACCGTCATCATCGAGGATGTCAGCAACGATCCGCGCACCGATGGCAATGCCGAGCAGCTGCTTGCGATCGATATCCGCGTGCTCGTCAACGTGCCGATCTTCGATCACGGCCGCTTCAGCCTCGTCGTCTTCGTGCATCACGATCATCCCTACGAGTGGACGGGCGAGGAAGTGTCCTTCGTGCGCAGCTTCGGCGACCGTATCCAGATCGCCATTGCCCGGGTGCGCGCCGAGGCCGAACAGGACCTCTTGAACCGCGAGATCAACCACCGGCTCAAGAACACCTTTGCCATGATCCAGGCGATCGCCACGCAAACGCTACGCCCAGTGGCCGAACGCGAGCATGTCGAGAATTTCGAGCGGCGGCTGCATGCGCTGAGCAGCGCCCACGACATACTCCTGCAGGATAACTGGCTGAGTGCCAGTGTCCACGATCTCGCCGCCCGGGCCGTCGAACCGCTCGGCGTCGGCGAGCAGGTTTCGATGGAAGGACCAAGCCTGGCGCTCGGCGCCAAGGGCTCCCTTTCGCTCTCGCTGTTGCTGCACGAACTGGCGACCAACGCCATCAAATACGGATCGCTCTCCACCGAAGGCGGCAAAGTTTATGTGCGCTGGACCATTGAAGGCCGCGGCGAGGCGGCTACCTTCCACCTCACCTGGCGTGAAGAGGGCGGCCCTGCTGTCGGCGAACCGACCAAAAAGGGCTTCGGCTCCAAACTGATCAAGATGGGACTGATCGGCTCCGGCGGAACGGAAAGCCGCTACGGCCCCGATGGCTTCTCGGTCAGCATGTCCGCGTCGCTCTCGCAGATGCAAAGGACCGAATGACATGAGGGAAGGTTATGCAGACCAAAGGCCTGCTGTCCTCGTGGTCGAAGATGAACCGCTGCAGCGGATGATGGCAGTCGATCTCGTCGAGGAGGCCGGTTTCGAGGCGATCGAGGCTGCGGATGCGGATGAGGCGGTACGCATCCTGGAGGCACGGGCCGATATCCGCATCGTCTTCACCGATATCGATATGCCGGGCAGCATGGATGGCATGATGCTGGCCGCAGCGATCCGCGACCGCTGGCCGCCGATCGAGATCATCATCACCTCCGGCCATATCCGCGAGCAGGAAGTGGAGATGCCGATCCGCGGCGTGTTCTTCCCCAAACCTTACGACACCCGCCGCCTCAGCCAGCAGCTCGTCGCCTTCGGACTGCCTCAGTGACAAAATCCACGCGTGAAAAAGCCGGGAAGCTTGCGCTCCCCGGCCTGTATTTCGATAAGCCGTCGATCAGACGTAACGGTTGACGACGTTTTCGAGATGTTCCTGCTTGCCCGAGCGCGGCTGCGGATTGACGTCCTTGCCTTCGACCCAGCTGGTGATTTCACCGAGCGAATACTCGCCGCGGAAGAGCTTCTGCCCTTCGGCCGAATCCCAACCTGCGTAGCGGTCTGCGAGCGGCTGCGAGAGAGCCTTGTCCTCGACCATCTTTGCAGCAGCCTTGAGACCGCGGGCGCAGCAATCCATGCCGCCGATATGGCCGATCAGCAGGTCTGCCGGATCGAGCGACTGACGGCGCAGCTTCGCGTCGAAGTTCGTGCCGCCGGTGGTGAAGCCGCCTGCCTGCAGAACCTGATAATAGGCGAGCGCCATTTCCGGAACGTTGTTCGGGAACTGGTCGGTATCCCAGCCGGACTGGTAGTCATTGCGGTTCATGTCGATCGAACCGAAGATGCCGAGCGCATTGGCAAGCGCCAGTTCGTGCTCGAAGGAATGGCCGGCGAGGATCGCATGGCCCTGCTCGATGTTGAGCTTCACTTCGTTTTCGAGGCCGTGCTTCTTGAGGAAGCCGTAGACCGTCGCGACGTCGTAGTCGTACTGGTGCTTGGTCGGCTCCTGCGGTTTCGGCTCGATCAGGATCGTGCCCTTGAAGCCGATCTTGTGCTTATACTCGACGACGAGATTGAGGAAGCGGCCGAGCTGATCGAGCTCGCGCTTCAGGTCGGTGTTGAGCAGCGTCTCGTAGCCTTCACGGCCGCCCCAGAGAACGTAGTTCTCGCCACCGAGCTTCTGCGTCGCATCGATGCAGGTCTTCACGGTTGCCGCAGCGAAAGCGAAGACATCCGGATCCGGATTGGTCGCAGCGCCGGACATGTAGCGGCGGTTGGAAAACAGGTTTGCCGTACCCCAGAGCAGCTTGGTACCGGTCGCAGCCTGCTTTTCGGCGAAGTAATCGACGATCTCGTTCAGGTTCTTGGTGTTTTCGGCAAAGTTCTGGCCTTCGGGACGCACGTCGGCGTCGTGGAAGCAGTAATAGGGCGCGTCGAGCAGCGAGAAGAATTCGAAGGCCACATCAGCCTTCAGCTTCGCAGCCTTCATCGTGTCCTCGAACCACGGGCGCAGGAAGGTCTGGCCGCCGAAGGGGTCGCCGCCCGGCCAAGTGAAGGTGTGCCAATAGGCGATTGCAAAGCGCAGATGGTCTTCCATGCGCTTGCCGAGAACGACTTCGTCCTTGTTGTAATGACGGAAGGCGAGCGGATTGGTGCTCTCCGGGCCTTCATACTTGATCTTCTGAATATCGCCGAAAAATCCGGTGCTCATGTTGGTCCTCCTTGGGTTGGTCAGTCTTGTTCGTTGTAGCGTGCGGCCCCTCATCCGACCCTTCGGGCCACCTTCTCCCCGAGGGGAGAAGGGAAATGAGGCGGCTGTTGCAAATCCCCTTCTCCCCAGCGGGGAGAAGGTGCCGGCAGGCGGATGAGGGGGCCGCCGGCTCAGGTTCTCAATGCGCCAGCGACTTGATCGCCGGATAGAGCGCGCGGTAGCGCTTGTAGGCATCCTCATAAGCGCCGCTCAGCTCGGCAACCGGCTCGATCGTCCCATCCGTCTCCGGCGGCGTGCAGACTGCGACCGGATCCGCACCGGTTGCAGCAATCAGGCCGAGACGGGCAGCGCCAAACGCCGCGCCGAAATCGCCGTCAGCCGGCAGATCGACGGGAACGCCGAGCGCCGTGGCGATCGAGGCCAACCAGTAGCGCGAGCGCGAGCCGCCGCCGATCGCGGTGACGCGGGCGATATCGGTACCGGCCGAACGCAGCGCTTCGAGATTGTCGCGGATAGCAAAGGACACACCTTCGAGAACCGCCTGGGTCAGAACGGCGCGGCTGCTCTCATGCTCGAGGCCGATGAAGGCGCCACGGATGACCGCGTCGTTATGCGGTGTGCGTTCACCGGAGAGATAGGGAAGGAAGGTGACGCCCGACGGCGCCTTCAGGGTCTCGCCGAGTTCGCCGGTCAGATCGGCGGCCGACTTGCCCGTCACATGCGAATGCCAGTTCAGCGCATCGGTGGCCGAGAGGATGACGCCCATCTGGTGCCAGGTGTTCGGCAACGCGTGGCAGAAGGCATGGACGGCGCTTTCCGGCTTCGGCAGGTAAGAGCCGTTAGCGGCGAAGAGCACGCCTGAAGTGCCGAGCGAAACGAAGGCCGCACCGTGGCTGACCGTGCCCATGCCGCAGGCCGAAGCCGCATTGTCCCCTGCCCCGCCGGCAACGACGACATCACCAGTAATGCCCCACTTGGACGACAGCTCGCCGCGCAGCTTGCCCGCCTGCTCGGTGCCTTCGACAAGCGACGGCATCTGCTTTTCATCGAGGCCGGTTGCGGCCAGAAGTTCCGAGGACCAGGCGCGCTTGCCGGTATCAAGCCAGGACGTACCGGCCGAATCCGACATCTCGGAAATATGCTCGCCGGTCAGCCACAGTCGCAGATAATCCTTCGGCAGCAGAACCTTGGCGACCTTGGCGAAGATCTCCGGCTCGTTCTTGGCGACCCAGACGAGCTTCGGTGCGGTGAAACCCGGGAAAACGATATTGCCGGTCAGCTTGCGGAAGCGCGGGTCGGCATCGAGCGCGGCGGCTTCATGATAGCTGCGCGTATCGTTCCAGAGAATGCAGGGCCGCAGCACCTTGTCGTCGGCATCGAGCAGGGTCGCGCCATGCATCTGGCCGGAAAGGCCGATACCCCTGACCGCCGCAAGTTCCTTCGGGTGCTTGGCCTTCAGACCGGCAACCGCTTCTTCGGTCGCGCGGATCCAGTGCGCCGGATCCTGTTCGGACCATCCGGAATGCGGACGCGAAACGTCGAGCGATCCGTTGGCCGAACCGATAATCTTCTGATCGCCGTCGATGAGCATCGCCTTGACGCCCGAAGTTCCGAGATCGAGACCCAGATACATGTCGTTCTCCCTTTGCCGTTACGGCAGGTTGTCTTTCAAAAAGATATCGAGGCGGATGCGCTCCTGCGCATCGATGACGGCAAGCCCGTCGGCCTTCGCCTTCAACACGCGAATGGCGCTGCGCACCTCATGACCGGCATCCTGATTGAGAACTGCGTCAATCGTTCCGTCGATCAATGCCGCCCGCGTATGCGGCGTGAGTTCATGGGCAACGACCGTGACCTGCCGCCCGGCGCCCTTGGCTTTCAGCGCCCTGATCAAACCGCGATTACCGGCGCCCAAGCTGTATATGCCGACAATGCGATCATTCTTCGAAAGCGCATCCGAAACCAGCATATGCGCCATTTCAGGATCGTCGCGCCCCTCGATGACAGGCAGGATGGAGAGGCCCGGAAACTCCTGCGCCATCAGCGCAGCAAAACCTTCCAGACGTTCGCGATGGTCGCGCACGAGCATGGAGCCGGCAAGCACCGCGATCTCTCCCTTGGCGCCACCGAGGAAACGGCCAAGCAGGCGAGCCGCCGTGCGCCCGGCCGCAATGTTGTCGACACCGGCATAGTGGTGGCGCAGCGACCCCGTGAGATCGGAAACTAGGGTGACGACAGGAATGCCATCGCGCACCAGGGCATCGACTGCCTCGGCAACCTCAGGCGCATCGGTCGCCACAAGCGCAATGCCGGCGGGCCGCTCGGCAGCGAGCTTGCGCAGCGCTTCGACCAGCGCCGCCGGATCGAAGGCCGGAACCTCGATCGTCTGGATCTGCGTACGCTCGACTGGAGAGCGGGCAACGGCCTCGCGGATCTCGCCGGTCAGCCCATGCATGAAGGAATTGTCGGATGCCGGAAGGATGAAGACCAGCGGATAGGTGCGGCCCTTGGCGAGGTTGGCAGCCGCCACATCCCTGACATAGCCGATCTCGCGAATGGCGTTTTCCACCTTCTCGCGCGTCACATGGCGCACGCCCGGGCGCTGGTTCAGCACGCGATCGACAGTCGCAAGGCTGACCCCCGCATGCGCGGCGATATCGTGAACCGTAGGCTTCATCGCTCCTCCTGACGAAGCCTTTACCGCCAATTCTGATGTACGTAAATCAGAAAATGCCGGATCGGCCGAAACTCATCTGGTCGCGTTTGAAAAACATGGATTATTTCTTGCCGTCGCCGGCAATACGCGCCTCGATCGCCTGCGCGATCCCTCGCAGATTGGGATGCTCGCCAGCCAGCGTTTCAATGGCGCCGACGGCAAGGTCGCTTGCGACGTAATCCGACTTGTGGCCGAGGTTATGGACGACGATCAGCCGCGCCCCTCGGATATCCTTTGCGAGATGCGCCGAGTGGATCGTCGGCGAAACGACGCTATCGGTATCGCCGGTTATGATGATCGTCGGCGCCTTGATCTGCCGGTAGCGCGGCGAGGCTTTCTTGGTCCATTCAAGCAGGTTGGCGACATCGGCGGCGTTGTTGTGAAACTCGGCCGGGCGCAGGGCGAGAAGCGTTCGCGCCTTCGAGATATACCCAGGAGGCCGCCGGTTCGGCGCAAATACGCTGCGCGTCGCACCATCGACCATCGCAAGGCCGACGGGCGGCACGACCAGCGCGCTGAAGAGCGGGCCGGTCAGCGGCGCCGTCGCGGCGTCATAGTACCAGGCAATGCCGCCCGGCCACGGATAGACGGCCGGCGACAGGAACACCAGACCGGCAACCATATCGGGATGATCGAGCGCAAAAGCGGCCGCAACGGCACCGCCGAAGGAATGGCTGACGATGATCGCCCGCCGGATGCCGCGCTTCTTCATCAACGCCGCAATCGCGTCGGCCTGCCCGTCCGGAAAGGCGTTCTCAGGACCGCCGCGGTCGGAGCGGCCGTGGCCCGGACGATCGACGAACAGCAGATCGACCTTGCCTTCCAGCTTTTCCCGGAACGACAGCATCGGGTCATAGAGATTGGCGCTGGCGCCATGAATGAAGACGATCGGCGGCAGCCTTGCCTTGCCGGAGACCGGGATGAAGACGCTGTTCAGCTTGTAGCCGCCGATGTCTATTCTCTCCTCCTCGGCGGCCGCCCGCGCGGATGCGGATGCAAAGAGGGGCAGGACGATGCAGAGCCAGGCGATTGCCCTGGCGGAAGACTGAAGCATGAAGCGGCATCCGGTCGAAAGAGATGCACGATATACGGAAAACGGCCGGCTTTGGTTTCCCAAGCCGGTCGTTATTTCGAACACCAGACGATCAGTGGCCGCCGCCACCGCCTCCGCCGCCTTGCGGCGCAGGCTTGGCAATCATCGCCACACCGAGAACCATGACCATGAACAGCACGGTCAGCATCAGGAAGATATCGCTGAAGGACAGGATGACTGCCTGCTTGGTTGCCATGCCGACCATCTGCTTGATCGCCACCGATGCGCCGTCCATCCCGTAGGAATTGAAGTTGGCGGTCAGGTTGTTCAATTGGTCGATCGCGGCCGGATGGCCCCAGTCCATATTCTCGCGCAAGCGCTCGTAATGCACGTCCTGGCGGTTGGTCAGAACCGTATTGATGATCGCAAGACCGACGGCACCACCGAGGTTACGGGTCAGGTTGAAGAGACCGGAGGCGCCACGCATACGGGCCGGCGGCATCGTGCCGAGCGCGATATTGTTGATAGGCACCATGCACATCATCAGGCCGAAACCGCGGAACAGCTGCGGGATCAGCAGTTCGTAGAAGTCCCAGTCATCGGTCAGCCCGGTCATGATATAGGTGCCGGCCGCAAAGCTGACGAAACCGATGACCATCATCAGGCGCAGGTCCATCTTCGTCGATAGACGTCCGGCGAGCGGCGCGGTGAAGAACATCGCAAGACCGGAGACGAACATCGTCTCGCCGATCATCAGCGAGTCGTAGCCGCGGATGCGTCCGAGATAGACCGGGTAGATGTAGGTCAGGCCGTAGAGACCGATACCCATGACGAAAGAGAAGACCGAGCCGAAAGCGAAGTTGCGGTTGGCGAAGGCTCTCAAGTCAACGACCGGAAAATCGACAGTGAACGCCCTGTAGAAGAAGACCACGCAGCCGATCGCCGATGCGATTGCACCGATGACGATATAGTTGTCGTTGAACCAGTCGTTCGAATTGCCTTCCTCGAGCACATATTCCAGCGCGCCCAGGAACACGCCCATCGAGATCAGGCCCCACCAGTCGAACTTCTTGAGAAGTGACAGCTCCGGTTTGTCGAAGTCGATGAAGTTCCAGGTAACGGTCGCGACGATGATGCCGGGGATGACGTTGACCAGGAACAGCCAGTGCCAGGAGAAGGCGTGGCTGAGATAGCCGCCGACGGTCGGGCCGATGGTCGGCGCCAGCGTAGCGATCAGGCCGATGATCGGCGAAACGACGCTGCGCTTGGAGGGCGGGAAGATCGTGAAGGCCGCCGCAAAGACCGACGGGATCATGCCGCCGCCGATAAAGCCCTGGATGGCGCGGTAGACGATCATCTGGTCGATATTCGTCGCCGTGGCGCAGAGCACGCTCGACAGCGTAAAGCCCGCCGCCGAGAAGGCGAAGAGGTAGCGCGTCGAGACGATGCGGGCGAGCGTACCCGACAGCGGAATCATGATGACTTCCGCGATCAGGTAGGAGGTCTGGACCCAGCCGATTTCATCCGAGCCGGCGGAAAGGCCGGCCTGGATTTCGGCGAGCGAGGCCGAGACGATCTGAATGTCGAGGATCGACATGAACATGCCGAGCACCATCGCAAAGAATGCGATGAGCTTGCGCGGGTCCATCCGTTCCTCGGCTCCTACGCCGGGAACGGTTCCTGCAGTGGTGGTCGCGGCCATTGGCCTTACTCCGGCTGGCTGATTACTTTGCCTGCTGTGCGTCCGGCGCCGTGCGCGTGTCGACATCGACGACGACGCTCAGGCCTGCACGCAGACGGCCGGTATCAAGCGCATCCTGCGGGAGCGCGATGCGAACCGGCACGCGCTGGATGATCTTGGTAAAGTTGCCCGTCGCATTCTCAGGCGGCAGCAGCGAGAAGACCGAGCCGGAGGCCGGCGAGATCGACTCGACGGTGCCGACGATCGCGTGATCGTCATAAGCGTCAACATGGACATTGACCTTCGAACCCGGAACCAGATGCTGGATCTGCGTTTCCTTGAAGTTCGCGTCGATATAGAGCTGGCGGGTCGGAACGAGCGCCATCAGACGCTGGCCGGGCGATACGAGGTCGCCTTCCTGAACCGAGCGATTGCCGACAACACCGTCATACGGTGCCTTCAGGATCGTAAAAGACAGGTCGCGGGCCGCCTTGTCGCGCTGCAGCTCAAGCGTACGGACCGAACCTTCGGCTTCCTTGCGCTGTGCTTCCAGGATCGTGATGTTGGCTTCCGCCGACTTGATGTTGGCATCGCCGCCAACAAGGTTTGCCTTGGCCTGATCGAGCGCGATGTTGGCGGTGTCAAGATCGGCAGCGGTGCCGACCGACTTTGCCTGCAGATCGCTCTGGCGCTTCTGGGTGATCTCGGCGCCGCGGACGGCGGCATCGAGAGACACCTTCTGGGCCTGTGCCTGGGCGAGAGCCGCCTTGGCGCCATCGACCTGAGCGTCGATGCGGCTCAGCGACAGCTTTTCGGTGGCGATCTGCGCTTCAGCCTGATCGAGAGCGTTCTGATAGTCGCCGTTATCGAGCGTTGCGAGAACATCGCCGGCCTTGACCAGCTGGTTGGCAACGACATTGACCTTGGCAACGTAACCGGTGACCTTCGGCGAGATCGTCGCGATATCGCCTTCGATATAGGCGTCATCGGTCGAGACCATGAAGCGGCCATTCGTCCACCATTCATAGCCGTACCAGCCGCCACCGGCGAGAATGGCGAGGGCGACGATCGGCAGAACGCGGCTGCGCTTCTTTTTCACCGGCGGCTGCTCGGCAACCTTTACCTCGGGTGCCGGCGCCTGCTGGGGAGCACTGCGAGCCTCCGCGGTGGGGGTATCCGCGGAGGCTGCAGTTTCCGGCTGAGCCGCTTCGGCTTCAGCGGAATCGCTTACGATGCGCGCAACATTGGTTTTCTGACTGGACATAGACGAACACCGCTTTGTGAAGTAGATTTAATCGAACTGAACGGTTCGGTTCAGTTGACATAGGCCCTTTTTGCATCCATATCAAGTCATATCGAACCGAGCGGTTCGATTTTAGTAAAGAATCTTCGCAAGTGCGAAAAATGGTTAAGGAGAAGATGACCGAAGTGTCCAAGGTTTCAGCCGCCGAAACGCCCGTGGCCACTGGCCGCTGGGCAGCCGGAGAAGACCCGGCCAAGCGCACGCAAATCCTCGAGGGCGCCAAGAGCGTCTTCATGAAGATGGGTTTCGACGCAGCGAGCATGAACGACGTGACCCGCGAAGCCGGCGTCTCGAAGGGCACTCTCTATGTCTACTTCGCCAATAAGGAAGAGCTCTTCACCGCGATGATCGAGACCGAGCGCGCCGCCTTCGTGGCCGCACTGCGCGTCGCTCTCGAACATCATGACAATGTCGAGGAAGGCCTGCACGATTTTGGCCTGAGCTTCATCTCGCATATCACAAGCGAGAAGGTGATCAGCGCCATGCGCACCGTTCTTGGCGTGCGCGACCGCATGCCGGAGCTCTGTCAGCGCTTCTTCAACGGACCGGAGAACCTGCGCACGGTGCTGCACTCGTATCTGACGCGCTACGTGAATTCCGGCAAGCTCGAGATCGCTGACGTCGATCTGGCAGCCGGGCAGTTCCTCGATCTCGCCAGCGGCAGCTTCTTCAAGTTCCGCCTCTTCGGCAGCATGCCGGAGCCGCCGTCCGAGGCGGAGAGAAAGCGCGTCATCGACGGCGCCATCCGCGTCTTCATGGCCGCCTATGGCGCCAAGCACAACGAGCCCGCCTGAGGGATCGGCGGCGTCCCCACTTCATTCTCCCCATCACCGGCGGAATAAATGCCGTCCGGCTTTCGTATACCCCTTGCGGCGCTTGCATCTCAGCGCCTTCACTCTAGATTTCGGCGTCGGCTGTCTGTGGCGCAAGGGAAAAACAATTCATGCAAGATATCATGATGCTGGTTCAGGACCCGGCTGCCTGGGTGGCGCTGGTGACCCTGGTCGTCATGGAAGTCGTTCTTGGTATCGACAACCTTATCTTCATCTCCATCCTCACCAACAAGCTGCCGCCCGAGCACCGTGAAAAGGCCCGCAAGGTCGGTATCGGCCTGGCGCTGATCATGCGCCTCGCCCTGCTCGGCACCGTCGCCTGGATCGTCAAGCTCACGGCTCCGGTCTTCGAACTCTTCGGCCACGGCTTCTCGTGGAAAGACATGATCCTGATTGCCGGTGGTCTCTTCCTGCTCTGGAAGGCGACGAAGGAGATCCACCACAATGTCGATCCGGCCGATCACAACGAGGATTTCATCGCCAATTCGGCGACAACGACCTTCGGCTCGGCGATCGTGCAGATCCTGATCCTCGACCTGGTCTTCTCGGTCGACAGCATCATCACCGCCGTCGGCATGACCCCGCATCTGCCGATCATGGTCATCGCCGTTCTGGCCGCCGTGACCGTCATGCTGGTCGCCGCGACGCCGCTTGCGAACTTCATCGAGAAGAACCCGACCATCGTCATGCTGGCGCTCGCCTTCCTGATGATGATCGGCACGACGCTGATCGCCGAGGGCATGGGCTTCCATGTTCCGAAGGGCTACGTCTACGCCGCCATGGCCTTCTCGGCACTCGTCGAGGTGTTGAACATGTTCGCCAGAAACGCCCGGAAACGAAAGAAGAGCGGGAGCCACTAGCTTCTGCAAAGGGCGCGGCTCCGGCCGCGCCTACAGCATGTCTCCCAGGCTCCAGTGATTGGCCCAGCGCGCGTCGATCTCGTCATCGACATTCTGGTAGCGGATATCGGTCGACAGACGTATCAGCCGCGCGGCGCTCTCGTTCGCCGTCGAGGCGTGGATCATGTAGGGACTGTGCAGCATCACATCGCCGGCCTCGTAGCCGGCGATCAGCCAGCGGGCGTCGAAGCGCTCGGCCATCTGGGGCAAATCTTTCGACACCCAGCCGCCCTCGGTCATGTTGCGATTATAGGCGCTGATCCGCTCTTCGGCTGAAAGTTCGGCGCTCTGCGCTGCGAACTCCCCTTCCATCTTTCTGCCGATCGCATGCGATCCCTCGAGATAGACAAGCCCGCCCATCTCGACCGGCACATCGCCGAGCGGGATCCATGCCGTGACGATGCGGTTGGTCCCACCGCGCAGATAGACGAGATCATAATGCGCCGGCGTCGCCGTGGCGCTGCCCGGCATCGTGTGGCGCATGATCTTGCGCTTGTGCAGATAGGAAATGCCGGACAGGAACTCATCCATGAAGGCCGCGAGCCGCGGCTGTGAACAGAAGCCCTCATAGGCCACGGATCGAACCAGCGACATGAGGATGCGGTTGGCCTGCTGCGGGTCCCCTCCTCCAGCGGCGGCCAGACCAAGATGCGGATCCGATCCCGGCTCGATCAGCCCTGCCCCGGCCAGATGTCCGAACACCCAGCCGCGAAACGCATTCACGGCATCGGGATCGAGAAACCGCTTCAGCCAGACATAACCATGCTCCTCGTAGCGCTCCCGGATCGCCGCGATGCCGATCGTCGGATCGGTGGGAACGAGATGGCCAAGCCGGTTCTCCGCTGTCGAGAGCACCTTGCCACCTGCCCTCAGCACCGGCATTTCAGTCGCCATCTTCACAGCCAAACTTGACATTTCGATCGCCATTCCCTTCGAATTCATGTGGCGACACTGCAGCTCCGGAGGGCGAATGACCATGGACAGAAAACACAGCTGGACTTTTCGCTCATGACTTCGCCGCCGCTCGCGCTCTACCGGTCGCCGCCATCGGTCAGCCCGCCCGCCTTGTCGGTGACCGGCTTCGGACGGCAGCGGATCGCCGTGCATGTCCGGCAGCGCCGGCTGCCATGCCATGCGGTGGTGCTGGTCGAAACGGGACGCGGCATGTTGGAAACCGAAGCGGCAGGCAGGCTTACGATCGAGGGACCGGCGCTTTTCTGGCTGGCGCCGGGCAGCCTGCATTCCTACGGGCCCACCGAGGGTGAAAGCTGGGAGGAGCAATGGGCGCTGTTCGAAGGGTCCTTCGCCTCGAGTCTCGTCCGGCAGCGCCTGATCTCGGAGACCGCACCGCATGTGGCGCTGAGCAATCTGCGCGAGACGCAGCAGCTCTTTGCCGCGCTCCGCGCCGATTTTACCGATGGCAGTGCATTGGCATTGAGCTCGGCCGCCGCCACGCTTCACCGCATCGTCGTCCAGTCAGCGAGGCAGGCGGATGCTGCCACCGATACTTTGGCTGGCGCCAGGATCGACGCAGCCGTTTCCGCTCTTGCCGAGCGCGCCTTCAGGGAAATCGACATGCAGCAGCTCGCCGCTGAATTCGACATGTCGCCGGCGACCTTGCGCCGCCGGTTCATGGCCGCAACCGGCCTCTCACCGAAAGCATTCCAGCTACGGCTGCGGATCGACCACGCCAAGCAATTGCTGACCACCTCCGATCTCCCGATCGAAACGATCGCGCGGGAGATCGGCATTGATGATGCCTTCTACTTCTCGCGGCTCTTCCAGAACCGCGAGGGACTGGCGCCGAGCGCCTTCCGCAGCCGTTACCGCAGGCAGTGATCAGGCCTTCGACAATTCCTTGTCGATCGCCGTCACCAGCCGCTGATCCTCGGCGGTCACGTCAGGCGCAAAACGCGCGATGATCTTGCCGTCGCGGCCGATCAGGAATTTTTCGAAGTTCCAGAGGATTTCCTTGCCGTCGTCATCGGCCAGACCACGATCGCGCAGCCGGTCACGCATCGGCCCTTCGCCGGTCGTCGGCACGGCTGCAGCCGTCAGCTGGCGATAGAGCGGATGCTTGTCGTCGCCCTTGACCGAGATTTTCGAGTAGATCGGGAATTTCACGTCATAGGTCAGCTGGCAGAACTCGACGATCTCGGCATCCGTCCCCGGCTCCTGGCCCTTGAAATTGTTGGCCGGGAAGGCGGCAATGACGAAACCGCGCTCGCGCTTGTCCTCGTAGAGTTTTTCAAGACCTTCATACTGCGCCGTCAGCCCGCATTTCGAGGCAACGTTGACGACGAGCATCACCTTGCCGCGATGTTCGTTGAGGCTTGTCTCGCGGCCATCGGCGAGCTTCACGGGGATGTCGAGGATCTCGGTCATGTCAGTCTCCATTCACGTCGGGCCGTGAAGCTATACCCGTGCCGCGCTTTGTCCAGCCTTCGAAACCGGCCTGATGCCAAAATCCTCAGCATGCGGTAACGTGCCTCACGGAGAGATGAGAGGGGAAATCTCGGGTGCGTGAGATCGTTGTCGCGGGATCGGTATTTGTGTGTCTGGCCGTCGCCTCGATCGGCACGATGATGATCTATCCACGGCTGCCGGCCCGCCATCGCGAGGAGGAAACGAACACGGTCGTTCGCCTCGTCGCCAACATCTTCGTGGTCATGACCTCGCTCGTCTTCGGCCTGATGATCAACTCCTCGAAGAACACCTTCGCCGGCATCGACGACAGCGTTCATTCCTTCGCCACCGAGATCATCCTGCTCGACCGCACGCTCCGAACCTACGGGCTGGAAGCCGATGACACCCGCGCCAGCCTGCTCCGTTACGTCCAACAGGCCCTGTCGGGCCCGATGCACGTCGTCGACCCCGTGCTGCAGAGCGATCCGAAATCCGAAATGGCACTCAACGCCGTTGGCAACAACATCGCCGTCATGATGCCGACCGATCCCAACCATGTCGCGCTCTGGACCGACGCCCGGCAGCAATACAAGACCATCGTCGAGCGGCGCTGGGTGATCGTCGAGCAATCAGAAGGCGTCATTCCAATGCCGCTGGTCTTCATGCTGATGGCCTGGCTGACGCTGATCTTCGCGAGTTTCGGATTCCGCGCGCCCAAAAACATCATCGTCATGTCGATGTTCCTGGTGGCCGCCTTTCTCATATCCGCATCGATCTATCTCGTGCTCGACATGGATATCCCCTTCGCCGGCATGATCCAGATTTCCGACGCCCCGCTTCGCCGGGCGCTCGCCGAACTGCAGCAATGATGCGCGTGCGGGATTGATAAGCGCAGGCGGCGTTACAGTTATTCCTGTCGCAGAGCATCGTCTGCGTTCGGAATTCCAGCCCCTGGAGCAGCATGACCACCCCGCAGATTCTCGCCTTCGGCGTCATTGGCCTGATGATGGCCGTCTTCATCTGGGACCGCTTCCGTTATGATCTCGTCGCCTGCTGCGCGCTGGTGCTCGCCGTCTGCGTCGGCATCGTGCCCTTCGACAAGGCCTTCTCCGGCTTCAGCGACGATATCGTCATCATCGTCGGCAGCGCGCTTGTCGTCAGCGCCGGCGTCGCCCGCTCCGGCATCGTCGACAGCGCCATCAAGCGCTTCTTTCCGAACCTGAACTCGCTGCATACGCAGCTCGCCCTGCTGCTGATCGTCGTCGCCGTGCTCTCCGCATTCATCAAGAATATCGGCGCGCTGGCGATCATGATCCCGGTTGCCTTCCAGTTTTCCCGCAAGACCGGAAAGTCGCCCTCGCTCTATCTTATGCCGATGAGCTTCGCCGCTCTGCTCGGCGGGCTCATGACCCAGATCGGCACCTCGCCGAACATCGTCGTCTCGCGGCTGCGCGAAGAAATCACCGGCAAATCCTTCACGATGTTCGACTTCACGCCGGTTGGCGCCACGCTGGCGCTGGTCGGCATCATCTTCCTGATCTTCTTTCACTGGCTGGTACCCGAGCGGCAAAACGAAAATCCGTCGCTTGAAGAAGCGCTCGATCTCAAGAACTATTTCTCGGAGGCAACGGTCGTCGAGGGCTCCGGCTTCGACGGCAAGATGTTGAACGAGATCCTGAAGCTCGGCGATGGCGAAGTGGTCGCGACCGCGATCCTGCGCGGCCATTCCCGCCTGTCGCCGATCCCCGACCTCGTCCTGAAAGTGGGCGACACCCTGCTTCTCGAAGGCGGTCCGGAACCGCTCGACCGCGTCGTGACCAATGCCAAGCTGAAGCTCGCCGGCAAGCAGATTCCCGCGGATACGCAGGATGGCGACATCACCTCGATCGAAGCAGTGGTCTCGCCGGAATCGACGCTGATCGGCTGGTCGGCACGGCAGTTGTCGCTCTTCAACCGCCGCCGCGTCAACCTGCTCGCCGTCAGTCGCCAGGGTCATCGCCTGACGGAGCGCCTCAGCGAGGTGACGCTGAAGGGCGGCGATGTGCTCGTGCTCCAGGGCAGCCGCAAAAACCTGCCGGCCTTCCTGCAGGAATTCTCCTGCCTGCCGCTGGCGCAACGCGACATCCTGCTCGGCACCCAACGCCGCGCCTATGTGCCGCTGATCATCCTCGCCGCCGCCATGGGCGCGACCGCCGCGGGTCTGGCGCCTGTGGCCGTCGCCTTTTTCTGTGCCGCGCTCGCCATGGTCGTCTTCCGAGTCATCCCGCTTGCCGATGTCTACAAGGCGCTGGATGGCCCGATCCTGATCATGCTCGCCGCCCTCATTCCCGTATCGGATTCGCTCAGGACAACCGGCGGCAGCGAGCTTATCGCCGGCTGGCTCGGCCATTTCGCAGCGCAGATGCCACCCTTTGGCGCCCTGGCGCTGATCCTGATCACCGCAATGGCGGTGACGCCGTTCCTCAACAATGCCGCGACAGTGCTGGTCATGGCGCCGATCGCCGCAAGCTTTGCGCAGACGCTCGGATATAAGCCGGAAGCCTTCCTGATGGCGGTCGCCATTGGAGCCGGCTGCGATTTCCTCACCCCGATCGGCCACCAGTGCAACACGCTGGTCTTCGGCCCGGGCGGATATCGCTTCAGCGATTATCCCCGCCTCGGCCTGCCGCTCTCCTTCATCATCATTCTCGTCAGCGTTCCCATGCTGCTCTACGTCTGGCCGGTGCGATGAGCGCTGATGCCCATTTTCCTTGACGCAAGCGGCCGAATATGGCCTTAAGGCCAGCCAAATGGACAATCGCTGGGGAAGTGCGCAATTTGCCCTTATCCGGCCGGTTTCCTGATCCAGTTATCTGCATTCTTCCCGCCGCACGCCGCTTTTGCCATCAAAAGCCGTCGGCATTCATTTGACGGGCACATAAAATGACAGCTTCCGGCGTCCGCGTCCGCATTGCTCCCTCGCCGACCGGCGAGCCGCATGTCGGCACCGCTTATATCGCACTCTTCAACTATCTTTTCGCCAAGAAGAACGGCGGCGAGTTCATCCTGCGTATCGAGGATACCGATGCGACGCGCTCGACCCCGGAATTCGAGCAGAAGGTGCTGGACGCCCTGAAGTGGTGCGGGCTCGAATGGAAGGAAGGCCCGGATATCGGCGGCCCCTACGGCCCCTATCGTCAGTCCGACCGCAAGGACATCTACACGCCCTACGGCCAGGAATTGCTGGACAAGGGCCATGCCTTCCGCTGTTTCTGCACCCCCGAGCGCCTGGAACAGATGCGCGAAGCCCAGCGTGCCGCCGGCAAGGCGCCGAAATATGACGGACTCTGCCTGAAATATTCGGCCGAGGAAGTCAGCGCCAAGATGGCAGCGGGCGAAAGCTCCGTCATCCGCATGAAGATCCCGACCGAAGGCTCCTGCGATTTCAACGACGGCGTCTATGGCGACGTGTCGATCCCGTGGGACAGCGTCGACATGCAGGTCCTGATCAAGGGCGACGGCATGCCGACCTATCACATGGCAAACGTCATCGACGACCATCTGATGAAGATCACCCACGTCGCCCGCGGCGAAGAGTGGCTGGCATCGGTACCCAAGCACATCCTGCTTTACCGCTATTTCGGCTGGGAACAGCCGGTGTTCATGCATCTCTCGCTGATGCGCAACGCCGACAAGTCGAAGCTGTCGAAGCGCAAGAACCCGACCTCGATCTCCTACTACTCCGCTCTCGGCTATATCCCGGAAGCGCTGATGAACTTCCTCGGCCTGTTCTTCGTGCAGATCGCCGAAGGCGAAGAGCTGCTGACGATGGACGAGCTCTCCGACAAGTTCGACCCGGAAAACCTCTCCAAGGCCGGCGCCATCTTCGACATCCAGAAGCTCGACTGGCTGAATGGCCGCTGGATCCGCGAGAAGCTGTCGGAAGACGAGTTCCAGGCCCGCGTCCTGACCTGGGCGATGGAAAACGATCGCCTGAAGGCCGGCCTCCGCCTGTCGCAGTCGCGCATTTCCAAGCTCGGCGAACTGCCGGAGCTCGCAGGCTTCCTGCTGAAGTCCGACCTCGGCCTCGACCCGTCGGCCTTCGCCAAGATCAAGTCGCCGCCGGAAGAGATCCTCGAGATCCTCAACACCGTGCAGCCGGACCTCGAAAAGATCCTCGAATGGAACGTCGAGACGATCGAAGCCGAACTGCGCGCCATCGCCGACCGCATGGGCAAGAAGCTGAAGGTCGTTGTGGCCCCGCTCTTCGTCGCCGTATCCGGCTCGTCGCGCTCGCTGCCGCTCTTCGATTCCATGGCGATCCTCGGCCGCTCGGTCGTGCGCCAGCGTCTGAAACTCGCCTCGCAGGCAGTCGCCTCTCTCGTCGGCCCGAAGAACTGAACCGGACATCTGCACCATGACCGAAAAGACCGAAACAGCGACCCTTTCTTCCGACGCAACCGAAGTGCGCGCCCAGAAGCTGAAGCTGCTGCGCGAACAGATCGGCGATGTCTATCCGGCGCATTTCCACCGGACCATCACCAATGCCGAGCTCGCCGAGAAGTACAAGGATCTCGAATCCGACGTCGAGACGACCGATGTCGTGACCGTTGCCGGCCGCGTCTATTCCTCGCGCAATTCCGGCATGTTCATGGATATCCATGACGCCGGCGGCAAGATCCAGATCTTCAGCCACAAGGACGTGACGCCGGAAGAAGCCCGCAACATGCTCGCCATGATCGACATCGGCGACATCATCGGCGTCACCGGCACCGTCCGCCGCACCAAGCGCGGCGAGCTCTCGATCAACGCCCGCGAAATCACCATGCTGACCAAGTCGCTTCTTCCCATGCCGGAGAAGTGGAATGGTATTGCGGATGTCGAGATCCGCTATCGCAAGCGCCACCTCGACATCATGAGCAACGAGGAATCGAAGCTCCGCTTCCAGCAGCGTTCGAAGATTGTCTCCGGTATCCGCCGCTTCATGGAAAGTGACGGCTTCATGGAAATCGAGACGCCGATGCTGCACTCGGTTTACGGCGGCGCGACTGCTGAGCCCTTCAAGACGCATCACAACACGCTGAAGCTCGACATGTACCTGCGCATCGCGCCGGAACTGTTCTTGAAGCGCACGCTGGTCTCCGGCCTCACCGACAAGGTGTTCGAGATCAACCGCAACTTCCGCAACGAAGGCGTCTCCACCCGGCACAATCCAGAATTCACGATGATGGAGTGCTACTGGGCCTATGCCGACTACGAGGACATCATGGACCTCGTCGAGCGGCTGTTCGAGACGCTCGCATTGTCGATCCACGGCAAGACCGAATTTGCCTTCGGCGACAAGGAAATCTCCTTCAAGGGTCCGTTCAAGCGCGTGCCGATGCCCGACGCCGTCAAGGAAGTGACCGGCATCGACTTCCTTGCGATGAAGACCGATGAAGAAGCCCGCACCGCCGCCAAGGCCGCCGGCTTCGAAGTCGAGAAGGACTGGACCTGGGGCGAATGCCTGGCCTTCATCTTCGAAGAGAAGGTCGAGGGCACGCTGATCCAGCCGAGCCACGTCACCCATTTCCCGAAGGACATCTCGCCCTTCGCCAAGGAAGTACCGGGCGAGCCGCGCCTCGTCGAGCGCTTCGAGACCTATTGCAACGCCTGGGAACTCGGCAACGCCTTCTCCGAACTCAACGATCCGGAAGAGCAGCGCCGCCGCATGGTCGAGCAGCTTGAGCAGGCCCATGCCCGCGGCGAAAAGGACAAGCAGCTGGACGACGAATTCCTCGATGCGATCGACCAGGGCATGCCCCCCGCCGGCGGTCTCGGCATCGGCGTCGACCGCCTGATCATGCTGCTCACCAACGCACCGTCGATCCGCGACGTCATCCTCTTCCCGGCCCGCCGCAGCAAGACGGACTGAGACTGACGAACTTCAAATGCAAAAGCGGAGCGCCCGAAAGGACGCTCCGCTTTTTTGTGTCCGGTGATTTTTGTTAGTGGCCGCTCTTGGCGGGCGCGGCTTCCTCGCCGCCACCTTCGGCCGGAGCCTCGGCGGGCGCTGCCTCGCCTTCTCCGCCTTCAGCCTTGGCTTCGCCGCCCTCGGCCTTGGCTTCTCCGCCTTCCGCCTTGGCCTCGCCTTCGCCCTCGCCGCCCTTGGCCTTCTCGGCCTTGGCGCCCTTCTTGCCGCCCTCACCGCCTTCGCCACCCTCGGTCGAGGCAACGGCCGTCGGATCGATGCAGTCGGAATATTCCTTGAAGGACGCGTTCAGCGTCTTGATCTCGTCTTCCGGGAGATCGACGCGCTCGCCGAAGAACAGGCCGTTCTGGCTGGCCTGGCCGTCATAGTAGCGGGCGGTATAGGGCTTGTCGTCGATGCCCTCGATCATCTTTTCGGGATGCGGGATATAGACGACGTCGGCGCCGATCGCCCGGCCGCGAATATCGGAGCGCAGCGTCGGGCCGTTCTGGTCGAGCACCACGACCTGCACCAGATCCGGCTTGCTGTCCGCATAGATCGCCTGCGCCACCCGCAGAGCGGTCCGCACGCGGGTCATCCCGTCGGTGGGTTCGGTCTTGATGTATTTGCGGATCCAGACATGCTCCTGCTTCTTGATCGTCACGAGATTGACGTCGGTGCAGGAGGCACCGTTCACTTCTTCTGCCGGAGGACCAAGGATCGCATCTTTGCCGACATAAAGCGCCGCACCGCCGGAGGCGCCTGCGAAGAGCGCCACACCGCCGATAACGAACGCCAGTTTCCGGGACGGCCGGAATATGCGCAGTAAGGCCTTCACGCCAACTGCTCCGTCATCGGCAAAACTCCAACTCGATACATGCTCGGAAAACTATTCAAGCGACGTTTCGGAATGCTTAAGTGCGGCCAGTAAAAACGCAGGGGTGAGAATAAAAGGCCAAAAAAGGTCCGGTAGTTCACAGACTTGTCAGCGTGTATTTCGGCATGCTCTAAAGCCGCATGGCCTTCACGCTTCGTCAGCTTCAATATTTCGTCGCAGTCGCCGAGCAGGGTTCGGTGACGCGGGCGGCGCAGAACCTCTCCATCTCCCAATCCTCCGTCACCGAGGCGCTGAAGGAGCTTGAAACCGACCTCGGCGTCTCGCTCTTGGATCGCCATCCGCGCGGCCTGACCATCACCCATAACGGCCACCAGTTCCTGCGCCACGCCACGAAGATCCTGGCGACCGTCTCGGACGCGCGCACCAGCTTCTCCGGCCAACAAAGCGCACTGTCGGGAACGCTGAACATCGGCGTCACCTCGCTCGTCGCGGGCTATGTGCTCTCCGATCTCCTCGCCCGCTACCGCCGCGCCTGCCCCGGCGTCGATGTCAGCGCCATCGAGGACAATGGCGGCTATCTCGAACATCTGCTTGTCGGCGGTGAGCTCGATGTCGCCGTCATGGTCATCTCCAACCTGCGCGACCGCATGGCGCTGCAGGCGGAAATCCTGGAAACGTCGCCCTATCGCCTCTGGCTGCCGATGGGCCATCCGCTGGTTTCGGCCGATATCATCTCCGTTGCCGATATTGCCCGCGAACCGCTGATCATGCTGACGGTCGATGAGATCGAGGAGAATACCGGCAAGCTGCTCTCGGCCCTCGGCGCCCGCCCGCATGTAGCGTTCCGCACCCGCTCTGTCGAGGCTGTCCGCAGCCTTGTCGCCACCGGCGCTGGCGTCGCCCTGCTGCCCGATCTCGTCTACCGCCCTTGGTCGCTGGAAGGCGACCGCATCGAAAGCCGCGATGTTTCGGGATCGCTCCCCGTCGTTCAGGTCGGCATGGTCTGGCGCAAGGGATCGAGCCTGCCGCAGGCGGCGCGCGACTTCGTCGGCATTGCCGAAAGCATGCGCTCCGGCCGCGTCCGTTCCTGATATCGGAATTTCCGATAACGTCTTTCTGATAAATGAATTTGCGAAAGCGGATTTTTCATCGCAACTTTTCAACCGGGAACAAAATGCCGCAGCAAGCGGCTCAAACCGGGAGACAGACGATGACGAATCTCTTGAAATCCTGCACGGCCGCGCTCGCGTGCCTGAGCTTTGCAACACAGGTGATTGCCGCCGAACCGCTGAAGGAACTGGGCAAGGGCGAAGGTGCGGTCAGCATCGTCGCATGGGCCGGCTATATCGAGCGCGGCGAAACCGACAAGAATTACGACTGGGTGACCGGCTTCGAAAAGGACACCGGCTGCAAGGTGACCGTCAAGACCGCCGCGACATCCGACGAAATGGTCTCGCTGATGAACGAAGGCGGCTTCGACCTCGTCACCGCGTCGGGCGACGCCTCGCTGCGCCTGATCGCCGGCAAGCGCGTCCAGCCGATCAACACCGATCTGATCCCCGGCTTCAAGAATGTCGATCCTCGCCTGCAGAACGGTCCGTGGTACACAGTCGGTGGCGTTCACTACGGCGTGCCCTATCTCTGGGGACCGAACGTCCTGATGTACAACACCGACGCCTTCAAGGATAAGGCGCCGACCAGCTGGAAGGTCGTCTTCGAGGAAGAAACCCTGCCGGACGGCAAGTCCAACAAGGGCCGCGTCCAGGCCTATGACGGCGCGATCTATATCGCCGATGCCGCCATGTATCTGATGGCGCACAAGCCCGAGCTCGGCATCAAGGATCCCTACGAGCTGAACGAAGACCAGTACAAGGCGGCCCTCGACCTGCTGCGCGGCCAGCGCAAACTCGTCTCCCGCTACTGGCATGACGCGATGATCCAGATCGACGACTTCAAGAACGAAGGCGTCGTCGCCTCCGGCTCCTGGCCGTTCCAGGTCAACCTGATGCAGGCCGACAAGCAGAAGATCGCCTCGACCTTCCCGGAAGAAGGCGTCACAGGCTGGGCTGACACCACCATGCTGCATGCCGACGCCGAGCACCCGAACTGCGCCTATATGTGGATGGAACACTCGCTGTCCGCCAAGGTTCAGGGCGACGCCGCCGCCTGGTTCGGCGCCGTTCCCTCCGTCCCGGCCGCCTGCAAGGGCAACGAGCTGATGACCGACACCGGTTGCGCCACCAACGGCTTCGACCACTTCGACAAGATCAAGTTCTGGAAGACCCCGGTCGCGAAGTGCACGACGCAGAGCGAATGCGTGCCCTATCACCGCTGGGTTTCCGACTATGTCGGCGTGATCGGCGGGCGGTAATTACCCCGCCCCAAACCCCTCCCCACAAGGGGGAGGGGCTAGCAAGCGGCACCGCCTCGCTCCAATCTCAGCGTCTGCGTTCTCCGAGAGGGACAAGGCGGGTTAAGCCCCTCCCCTTGTGGGGAGGGGTTTGGGGCGGGGTCTGAACACCGCAATTGAAATCCAAGACTGAATGCCAAGACTGGAGCCCACCCATGACACCCGCCGTCCGTTTCCAGCAGGTCTCGCGTCATTTCGGCCAGGTTCGCGCCGTTGACGGCGTCGATCTCGAGATCGCGCCCGGCGAATTCTTTGCCATGCTCGGCCCGTCCGGCTCCGGCAAGACGACATGCCTGCGCCTGATTGCCGGCTTCGAACAGCCGACTGGCGGCCACATCCAGATTTTCGGCGAGAAGGCCGAAGGCGTGCCGCCGTACCGGCGCAACGTCAACACCGTCTTCCAGGACTACGCGCTCTTCCCGCATCTCAACATTCTCGACAACGTCGCCTACGGCCTGATGGTCAAGGGAACAGGCAAGGCCGAGCGCCTGCGCGAAGCGGAAAAGGCGCTCGAGCTCGTCAAGCTGCCGGGCTATGGCAGCCGCCGCCCGGGCCAGCTCTCCGGCGGCCAGCGGCAGCGCGTGGCGCTCGCCCGCGCCCTCGTCAACAAGCCGAAGGTGCTGCTCCTCGACGAACCGCTCGGCGCGCTCGATCTGAAACTGCGCGAGCAGATGCAGGAAGAGCTGAAGAGCCTGCAGCGCGCCCTCGGCATCACCTTCATCTTCGTCACCCACGATCAGGGCGAGGCCCTGTCCATGGCCGACCGCGTCGCCGTCTTCAACAATGGCGGCATCGTCCAGGAAGGCACGCCGCACGATATCTACCGCCGCCCGAAGACCCGCTTCGTCGCCGATTTCGTGGGCTCGTCGAACGTCATCGCCCCGGATTTCATGGCCTCGCTCGGCGGCGAGAAGCGCTGGGCGAGCCTGCGTCCCGAGGCGATCCGCCTTGGCGACGGTGCAGAGGCCCGCGTCGAGAATGCCAGCTTCCTGGGTGCTGCGACACGCCTGACGGTCGATATCCGCGGCACGCGCCTGCATGTCATGCTGCCCGCTGGTGCGGACGTGCCTGATGTCGGCTCCAGCGTTCGTCTCGGCTGGCAGCCGGGCGACGTCCACTACATGGATGATGCGGCATGAGCGCCATTGCGATGACAGGCAAGGACACATCGATCCTGCCGGGGCGCGGCGGCTTCTTCGGCCGCCTCTCGGACGCCTTCTGGCGCCATCCGAAACTGCTGCTCTTCCTGATGCTGACCCCGCCGCTGCTCTGGCTCGGCATCATCTATATCGGCTCGCTGATCGCGCTGCTGCTGCAGAGCTTCTTCTCGATCGACGATTTCTCGGGGATGATCAGCTACGAGTTCACGCTGTCGACCTATGCGCAGCTGCTGAACCCGACCAATTTCGACATCATCGTCCGCACCATCCTGATGGCGGCGCTCGTCACTCTCGCCTCCGCCGTCATCGCCTTCCCGATCGCCTATTATGCGGCGCGTTATGCCAAGGGAAAGTGGAAGGTGCTCTTCTATCTCGGCATCATGCTGCCGCTCTGGTCGAGCTATCTCGTCAAGATCTATGCCTGGAAGCTGATCCTCGCCAAGGAAGGCATCCTCACCTGGTTCTTCGGCAAGCTCTACCTTTCCTGGCTGCTCGACGGCATCCTGAACCTGCCGGTGGTCGGCGGCAATTCGCTCTCCGTCAGCTATCTGGGCACCTTCGTCGTCTTCGTCTATATCTGGCTGCCCTACATGATCCTGCCGACGCAGGCAGCGCTGGAGCGCGTCCCCGGCAACCTGATCGAGGCCTCGTCGGATCTCGGCGCCACCCCGCGCCAGACCTTCCGCACGGTGCTCTTCCCGCTGGCGCTGCCCGGCATCGTCGCCGGATCGATCTTCACCTTCTCGCTGACGCTCGGCGACTACATCATCCCGCAGATCATCGGCTCGTCGCGCCTCTTCATCGGCCAGGCCGTCTATACGCAGCAGGGCACGGCCGGCAACGTGCCGCTCGCCGCCGCCTTCTCGGTCGTGCCGATCGTCATCATGGCCATCTATCTCTGGCTTGCCAAACGCATGGGGGCTTTCGATGCGCTCTGATCGCGGACAGAAATCCCCGCTTCTCCTGAAGATTGCCGCCGGTGCCGGATTGCTCTTCCTGCATCTGCCGATCCTGCTGATCTTCGTCTACGCCTTCACGACAGAAGAGAAAAGCTACCAGTGGCCGCCACCGGGTCTAACCCTGCAGTGGTTCGCCATTGCCTGGAACCGCCCGGATGTCTGGAACGCCCTTGGCCTCTCCGTTCAGGTCGCCTGCATTGCAACGGCGATCGCGCTCGTGCTCGGCACGCTCTGCGCCGCCGCTGTCAGCCAGACGAAATTCTTCGGCCGGGAGGCGATCTCGCTGCTCGTCATCCTGCCGATCGCGCTTCCGGGCATCATCACCGGCATCGCGCTGCGCTCGGCCTTCAGCCTGTTCGACATCCCCTTTTCGGTCTGGACGATCGTCCTCGGCCACGCCACCTTCTGCGTCGTCGTCGTCTATAACAACGCCGTCGCCCGCTTCCGCCGCACGCAGGGATCGCTGATCGAGGCCTCGATGGATCTCGGTGCCGACGGCTTCCAGACCTTCCGCCATGTCGTGCTGCCGAATATCGGCACGGCGCTCTTGGCAGGCGGCATGCTTGCCTTCGCGCTGTCTTTCGACGAAGTCATCGTCACCACCTTCACCGGCGGCCAGCAATCGACGCTGCCGATCTGGATGCTGGAAGAGCTAATCCGTCCGCGCCAGCGCCCGGTGACCAACGTGGTCGCCATGGTCGTCGTGCTCGTCACCTTCCTGCCGATCCTGGCAGCCTATTACCTCACCCGCGATGGCGACCAGATCGCCGGGGCCGGAAAATAAACCAGAGTGGGATGCCCCCATCCGCTCGATGAACGAAAGGGAGAACATCATGGACACCAAAATGCTGATCGGTTCACGTTTCGAAGCGGGCACGGAGACGGAAGAACACGTCCTCAACCCCAAGACCGGCGAGAAGGTCGTCGACCTGCCGGAAGCCTCGCTCGGCCAGATCGACAACGCCGTCGATGCCGCCGAGAAGGCCTTCAAGAGCTGGTCGCAGACGACGCCCGGCGAGCGCTCTTCCTATCTCCTCAAGATTGCCGACGCGATCGAGAAGGATGCTGCGGGTTTTGCCGCGCTTGAGGCGCTGAACTGCGGCAAGCCGATCAACGCCGTCCTCAATGACGAAATCCCGGCGATCGTCGATTGCTACCGCTTCTTCGCAGGCGCCGTGCGCAACCTGCATGCCCCCGCCGCCGGCGAATACCTGCCGAGACACACCTCGATGATCCGCCGCGACCCGATCGGTATCGTCGGCTCGATCGCGCCGTGGAACTACCCGCTGATGATGATGGCCTGGAAGCTGGCACCGGCGATCGCCGGCGGCAACACCGTCGTCTTCAAGCCCTCGGAACAGACGCCGCTGACGGCGCTGAAGATGGCAAAGCTGCTCTCCGAAATCCTGCCTGAAGGTGTGGTCAACGTCATCCTCGGCCGCGGCGAGAGCGTCGGCAACGCGCTGATCAACCATCCGAAGATCGGCATGGTCTCGATCACCGGCGATGTCGCGACCGGCAAGAAGGTGCTGCAGGCCGCCGCCAAGACGGTGAAGCGCACCCATCTGGAACTCGGCGGCAAGGCTCCCGTCATCGTCTTCGACGACGCTGATATCGATGCGGTCGTCGCCGGCATCCGCACCTTCGGCTATTACAATGCCGGCCAGGATTGCACCGCCGCCTGCCGCATCTATGCCGATGCAAAGGTCTATGACCGCTTCGTCGCCGACCTGTCTTCGGCTGTCTCGTCGATCAAGTTCAACCAGGCCGACGACACCGAAAACGAGATCGGTCCGCTGATCTCCAAGCGCCAGCGTGACCGTGTCGAGAGCTTCGTCGCCCGTGCCTCCGAGCACAAGCACATGGAGATCACCACGGGCGGCAAGACCTCCGGCGACAAGGGCTTCTTCTACACGCCGACCGTGATTGCCGGCGCCACGCAGGACGACGAGATCGTCCGTCGCGAAGTCTTCGGCCCGGTCGTCTCCGTCACCCGTTTCAGCGATGTCGAGGACGCCGTCACCTGGGCGAACGACAGCGACTACGGCCTCGCCTCCTCCGTCTGGACCAAGGATATCGGCCGCGGCATGAAGACGGCCGCCCGCCTGCAATATGGCTGCACGTGGATCAACACCCACTTCATGCTCACCAACGAAATGCCGCATGGCGGCCTGAAGCAATCCGGCTATGGCAAGGATATGTCGGTTTATGCGCTCGAAGATTATACCGCCGTGCGCCATGTAATGATCAACCACGGCTGAATAACCCAAACGGGTTATTGAGATAACATATTTGTGATTTCAGACCGCTGTAAACAACTACGGCGGTCTTTTTGTGGATATATTTCAATATTGCGTTGAACGAATATATGCTCCATATTTGAGCAAAGCCTTGGCAATAGCCGCGGGGGGCTAAAAAGGCTGATTACTTTCAATGGCATCGCAGATTAATATTCCGGAACTCCAGCGCGCCCTTGGCGGCTTGATGGATTCGGCGCTGATGCCGGAACAGTGGGACGGCACGCTGGAGGCGATCAGCCGGGCCACCGGCTCGGTCGGCACCCACATCATGCCGGTGCGTGGAAAGTTCGAGGCCGGCGTCCTCACCACCCCTAATTTTCTGGAGGCCTTCGACATCTATTTCTCCGAAGGCTGGTACAAGCGGGACTTTCGCGAGCGCGGCCTGCAGATCGGCCTGACCAAGGGCGTCGTCATCGAGCATGACATCGCCACCAGCAGCGATTTCTCCCAGCACGCCTTCTATGCCGACTTCCTGGCGCGCTTCGGCATGCGCTATTCCGCGATGGTGCTGTTTCAGGCCCGCGGCACGACGCTCAGCATCAACTTGCAGCGCGGCATCCATGACGCCCCCTTCGACCGCAATGACGAGGCGGCGCTTCTCGGCATGCAATCGAGCCTGTCATCCGCCGCCGAACTGGTGCGCACGCTGGATGCGGCGAAGGTCGGCGGCATGGGCGAAGCCTTCGACATGACGGCTGCGGCCGCAATCTTCTTCGACCGGAAGGGCCGCATCACCCATCTCAACGCACGCGCCGAAGGCCTGCTCGACGAGGAAATCCGTATCGCCGGGGGAGAGCTTTTCACCCTGAAGCAGAGCGAGGCGGCACAGCTGCAGCGCCAGGTGCTCTCGGCCGCCGACGGCGCGCTGTTCATCGAACTGCCTGCCATTCGCATCACCCGGACGGGAAAGCCGCCGCTCGTGGCCCGCGTTCAGAAGCTGCAGGGCTTTGCGGCCGATCTCTTCGCCCATTCGAGTGTCGTGGCGCTGATCACCGATCTCGGCGAGCGCGACGGCCCGAGCATCGAGCTCTTGCGCAGCACCTTTTCGCTGACGCCCCAGGAGGCGACGGTGGCACGGCTGCTGCTCGACGGATCCTCGCCGCGCGAGATCGCCACGATCTGCGGCCTGCAATATGAGACGGCGCGCGGCTATGTGAAACGCGTGCTCTCGAAAACCGGAACGCAGCGCCAGGCACAGCTGATCGCGCTGCTCTCCGGCCTGAAGCCCTAACCGGCGATCTGCGCCCCATAGAGGGTCCAGACTTCCCAGCCGCCTTCCCAGATCATGTCGAGCGCGACATAGACGATGATCGCCAGCCCGATCCAGCCGATCCAACGGAAGCGGCTGAGCAGCTTCGCCACGAAATTCGAGGCAACGCCCATCAGCACGACGGAGAGAATGAGGCCGAAGATCAGCGCCGTCATGTTCGACTTCGCCGCCCCAGCGACGGCCAGCACGTTGTCCAGCGACATGGAAAGATCGGCGAAGATGATCTGGCCGATCGCCTGGCGCAGCAGCTTCGGCTTGTGGGCATGATGCCCGGCCTCGTCGCCCCCCTCTTCCTCTTCGCCGGCTTCCCGCAGCTCCTTGAACATCGTCCAGCAGATCCAGAGGAGCAGCAGTCCGCCGATCAGGTTGATGCCCTTGATGACGAGCAGTTCCGCGGCAATGACGGCGAAGACGATGCGGATGACAGCGGCAGCCGCGATACCGGACACGATCGCTTTGCCGCGCAGTTCAGGCGCAAGACCGGCGGCAGCCATGCCGATGACGATCACATTATCCCCGGAGAGGATGATGTTGATCATGATGACTTCGAGATAGATGGAAATGACGGAGGGATCAAAGAGGGAGGACATCAAGGCACTTTCGTCGATGGGGCAAATCGATGAAAAATCCCCACGCCTTCAGCCCGCCTGCCGCGCACAAATATGCGGCAGATCGTCATCCTTAGGAATTGGGGGCTCTTCCTGGGCAAAGTTTGAAACAGATCGAAGCCCGGTTGAAAAGCCCCGCAACCCGGCGATGCCGGAACATTAGAAAATCGCCTGTTATTTCAATCGATTTTATTCTGACACGGGAACAAATCGCCGTCTGCCGCGTCATCTTCTGCGTCCAACACAGAGGAAACTTCCATGCTTAAGTGGGCTCTCATATTTTTCGTTATTTCGCTGATCGCCGGCTTCTTCGGCTTCTCCGGCATCTCGGCTGCCACCGCGACGATCGCGCGCGTACTCTTCGGCATCGCGCTGGTGATCTTCCTGATCTTCCTCATCCTCGCGCTGATGGCGGGACAAGCCATTCTCTAGCGCCCACCGCGTCTCACGGGCGGGCCTAAAGCAGGCTCGCCCCGACATTGATCGCCAATGCCAGGATCGTCGTGTTGAAAAGAAACGACAGGATCGCATGCAGCAGGGCGATCTTGCGCATGATCCGCGATGACACCGCCACATCGGCCGTCTGCGCCGCCACCCCGATGGTGAAGGAGAAATAGAGGAAGTCCCAATAGGTGGGCTCCTCTATCTTGTCGGGAAACATCAGCCCCTCGCCCTTGTCCGGCCCACCATAGAAGCGGTGGGCATAGTGGATGGTGAAGAGCGTGTTCAGGAACACCCAGGAAATCAGAATCGTGACGACAGCCGCGATCGCCCGTGCGAAGGCGACGTCAGGGGGAGCATCCTTGACGGAATGCAGTTCCAGGCCGATGCCGGCAATGCTGGCCACAGCCGCAGCGATCGACAGGAACAGCACGAACGTATCGGAAAAATCCAGATCCTCCGAGCGCCGCCGGATATCCGAGACGGTTGCCCGCAGCATCTTGCGCCAGCTGATGCCGATGAAGACGATGGCCGTGACATTCCAGCCAACCAGCACGTTCTTGGTATTCACGTCACGCGATGTCAGCAGCAGGAAAACGGCGAACCCGGCGGCGAAGGCGATGATGAAACTGCCGTGTCTGATTGCGTAGGTCATAAAACCGGAGCGCTTGCTGCCTGCCATTCCGCTTCTCCTGCCTCGGCTGACGATATCACCATGAAAAAGGCCCGGACACCATCGGCGTCCGGGCCTTTTGAAACACTTATCCGGCAGGATCAGGCAGCGGCGAGCTGCAGTTCCTTCTGAACCATGCCGCGCAGCGTGCCGAGGTCCTTGGCGAAGGCGCGGATGCCTTCGGCGAGCTTTTCGGTCGCCATCGCATCTTCGTTCATCATCCAGCGGAAGGTCTTTTCGTCGACGCTGATCTTCGCAGCCGGCTTCACGGTCTCGGGCGAGAGCTTGCGCTCCAGCTTGCCCTGGTCGTTGGACAGTTCGTCGAGCAGGTTCGGAGCGATCGTCAGGCGGTCGCAACCGGCCAGCGCTTCGATTTCGCCGGCGCTGCGGAACGAGGCGCCCATGACGATCGTCTTGATGTCGTTGGCCTTGTAGTAGTTGTAGATGTCGCGCACCGAGATGACGCCCGGATCTTCCTCAGGGGTGAATTCCTTGCCGGTCGACTTCTTGTACCAGTCGAGGATACGGCCGACGAAGGGCGAGATCAGGAATACCTTGGCGTCGGCGCAGGCAACGGCCTGGGCCTTCGAGAAGAGAAGTGTCAGGTTGCAGTCGATGCCTTCCTTCTGCAGCACTTCGGCGGCGCGGATGCCTTCCCAGGTGGAAGCGAGCTTGATCAGGATGCGGTCACGCTCGATGCCGCGCTCCTTGTAGGCGGCGATGATCGAACGGGCCTTGGCAAGCGATGCTTCGGTGTCGAAGGAAAGATCGGCATCGACTTCGGTCGAAACGCGGCCCGGGACGAGCTTCACGAGAGCCGCGCCAACGGAGATCGCCAAGCGATCGGCAACGGCAGCCGAAACGGCCTCGGCATTGCCGCCCTGCTTCTTGCCCCAGGCAACGCCTTCCTTGATCGCATCGGCAAACATCGGCGTGCCCAATGCCTTCAGAACGATGCTCGGGTTCGTGGTGCAATCGACCGGCTTCAGACGGGCAACAGCCTCGATGTCACCGGTATCGGCAACCACCGTGGTTATCTCGCGGAGTTGGTCAAGCTTGGATGTCATGGTCAAAATCCTTTGTGACTGAGCTGCGGACCGGCGCGATCTTCGCCCGGAAAAGAGGTGATCTACGGAATGCTGACGTTCGTGTTGCAGGCGAAAAGGCGCGGCTCCATCACGGCTATTGGGCTAACGTGAGGAACACCCGCAGTGTTCCCGGTGCGGAGGGAAAGAATGGCGCGATAATTCCGCGCAGGCAATGCCCGCGGCACCATGGCCGGTCCTGACTTCCCGCATGCCCGCACACTGTCCTCCTCGGACGGACAAGAACGACTTCTGTCATCGATAATATGGCAATCCAGTTCATCGAAAGTCAAGGACATTTGTGCATTTCAATTGACATAAGTGTCACACCCGTCATTATCGCCGGGGAACAAAGGAATGCCTGCACCCCTTTCGCTTGCTGAAGCAAACTAGGGTGAAATTTTCGCGAGAGAAGATGTGGTCAAGCTGAAGCGCGGCACGCATACCGCCTATTCCGAAGCCTCGTCGCTGCGTCTGCGGGCGGCATGGCTCTATTACAATCAGGGCCTGACCCAGAAGGATGTTGCCGAACAGCTCGGCATCAGCCGCACGACTGTGATCCGCCTCCTCGACGAGGCGATGAAGCGCAGCGAAGTGCAGATCTGGATCAACGATTCCATCGGCGACTGCGTCGAGCTCTCGGTCAAGCTGGAACGCGCCTATGGCCTCGACGAGGCAATCGTCGTTCCCTCGCCCGTCAACAACGACGTCAATGCTCTGGCAAAAAGCGTCGGCCTGGCGCTCGGCCAGTTACTGTCCGAGGCAATCCCCGACGACTATACGATCGGCGTCGGCTGGGGCCGCACGATGACGGCATCGCTTTCAAGCTTCCGCCCGCCCAGGCGCGACAATTGCAAGGTCGTCTCCCTGCTCGGCGGCATCGTCGCAGTGCATCAGACGAACCCGATCGATTATACCTGGCGTCTGGCAAACCAGCTCGGCGCCGAATGCCACATGTTCCTGGCGCCGCTGCTCGTCGACTCCACCGAGACGAAACGGAACCTGATCGACAAATGCGGGCTGGAAACCATCTACCGTCTCGCCGAAAATCTCGATCTCGCCATCGTCTCCTGCGGCGATATCGGCCCGCACTCCACCTCCCTGTCCGAGGGCTGGATTTCCAAGGCCGAACTGCAGGAACTGATCGACGCCGGCTGCGTCTGCGATACGATGTTCAACTTCCTCGACAAGGACGGCAACACCATCGATCACTCGATCAACAGCCGCGTCATGTCCGTCGATCTCGATACGCTGAAGAAGGCCAAGCACATCGTGCTCTCCTCAGGCGGCGCCCATCGCGCCACCGCCATTCGCGCAACGATCAAGCGTATCGGCTGCAACACTCTGATCACCGATGAGAGTGCCGCCAAGGCGCTGCTGGAACTGGCTGAAGGCTAGCTCTGCTGATCTGGCCCCCTCATCCGCCCTTCGGGCACCTTCTCCCCGAGGGGAGAAGGGAAGACCGAAGACCACCGCGAGTCCCCTTCTCCCCAGCGGGGAGAAGGTGGCGGCAGCCGGATGAGGGGGCTGCTCGCGCAAAACTATCAGGCGTGCGCCGACTCCCACCCAAGCATCGCACGCTTGCGCGTCAGACCCCAATGATATCCCGTCAGAGCACCACTCTTGCCGAGCGCACGATGACACGGCACAACAAACGAAATCGGGTTGGCGCCAACAGCAGCCCCGACAGCCCGCATCGCCTTCGGATTGCCGATGTCATTGGCGATATCGCTGTAGGTGACAGCCTTGCCGAACGGGATCTTCAGCAGGCTTTCCCAGACGCGCACCTGGAAGTCCGTGCCGATTAGCACCACCCGCAGCGGCTGCTCCGACGACCACTTGCCCGGCTGGAAGATGCGCTCGGCATAGGGCGCGGTCGCCTGATTGTCCTCGACATATTCGGCATTCGGCCAGCGGCAGGCCATATCGTCGAAACAGGCCGCCTCGTCTCCGAGATCGCTGAAGGCTAGGCCGGCGAGCCCTCGATCGGTGGCCATGACCAACGCAACGCCAAACGGCGAATGGTGGAAGCCGTAGCGAATGGTCAGCCCGCCGCCCCTCGCCTTCCATTCGCCGGGCGACATCGCCTCATGGGTCACGAAGAGATCGTGCAAACGGCTCGGCCCGGACAGGCCGACCTCGAACGCGGTTTCGAGAAGCGGCAACTCCTCCTGCCGCAGCAGGCGCTTGGCATGATCGAGCGTCACTGCCTGCAGGAAAGCCTTCGGCGAAAGCCCGGCCCAGCGCGTAAAGGTCTTCTGCAGCTGCGTCGGCGACTGGTTGAGGCGCGCGGCGATATCGTCCAGCGAAGGCTGGTCGCGGTAATCCTCGGTGATCAATTCGATGACCTGCCGCACGGTCTCGTAGTCGGGACCGTCAGGCGTGATGTCTCTGTTCAGATTTGCGATCATGTTCATCGTATTTCTCCTTGTAACAAGGAGATAATCAAGCGCGATCTCGCGAGCCACCCGTTTCTTGCGCCACTTTCATAACCGCTGCTTGACGGTCGCCAGCGCCCCCTTAAAGGCTTTGGCGAAGCTTTCGCGGTCATCGGGATTGAGGAAGGAGCCGATATCCGTCCGCCGTCCCTGCCCCGAGACATGCATCGACAGAATGCCGATCTCTTCATGCCGTCGCACGAGAAAGCGGGTCCAGAAGGGATTGAAATGATGCTCGACCATCTTGCCCGACGGCGCGAATTTTCGGATCGCCACATCGGTACGCGACACCGTCACTTCCTCGCGTGCCCGCCCCGACCGGTAGTTCTGCCAGAAAGCGCCGTAGAGCAGCGCGAAATCGAGCCCGAAGAAGAAGCCGATCGGCCAAGCGCCGGTGACGATAAAGAACATTCCGTAGAGGCAGCAGATCCCGCCCGATATCGCCAGCATGATACGGAACCCCTTGCGGCCGAGAGAGCGGTAGGGGAAGAGTTCAGCTGCGAAAACAGGCTGTTCGCCTGCGCTGTCGGCGTTGCTTTCCGTCATGGCTGGCGAGTATAGATTGTCCATGGCCGAACCGAAACTCAAATCCGCTTCCCGGACTTCCGCAAACTCAAAAGTGATCGTCCGCCGCAAGAAGACGGCGGTGCGCACCGCCTATACCGAGGCTGAGCGCGAAGAGATCTTCCGCCGCTTTTCGATCCAGCGGCCGGAGCCGAAAGGCGAGCTGGAGCACAGCAATCCTTTCACGCTCGTGGTCGCCGTGGCGCTTTCGGCGCAGGCGACGGACGCCGGCGTCAACAAGGCAACCCGCGCCCTCTTCAGGGCGGCAGACACCCCCGAGAAGATGCTGGCTCTCGGCGAAGAGCAGGTGCGCGACTACATCAAGACCATCGGCCTCTATCGCAACAAGGCGAAGAACGTCATGGCTCTCTCGCAGATGCTGGTCGATGATTTCGGCGGCGTCGTGCCGCAGACGCTCGAAGAGCTCATCCGCCTGCCGGGCGTCGGCCGCAAGACCGCCAATGTCGTGCTCTCTATGGCCTTCGGCCAGGCGACCATGGCCGTCGATACCCATATTTTCCGCATTGCCAACCGCATCAGGCTCGCCCCCGGCAAGACGCCGGATGAGGTCGAAGAGCGGATGATGAAGGTGGTGCCGAAACAGTATCTCTACCACGCCCATCACTGGCTGATCCTGCATGGGCGCTATACCTGCAAGGCCAGACGTCCGGAATGCGAGCACTGTATCATCGCCGATATCTGTAAATCGGCGGAGAAGACCTGGGAAATGCCGGCGCAGCTGGTCGAGCTACCGCCGCAGGTGATCGGCGAGGCCGTCGAGTAGGCTGGCAATCGCCCGCTCGTAATCCTTCCGCACCCCGCCCTGCTCGATCTCGATCGCCGCGCGATCAAAGGCGGCTGACAACAGTGATGTCAGCGGTCCAAGCTGCGCCCCGGCGGCCGGCAGCATCGCCGCCAATCCCCGCCGCAGGCTTTCCTCGGCATTCTCGCGGTCGATCGCCGATGCTTCGGCGCAGAGAACCGCCGGTGCCTCCAGCAACAGAAGCCGCGTGCGCCCCTCCGCCGCCATGGCATCGAAATAGGCTGAAGCGCCCGAGAGCAGCGCATCGCGCGGCGATTGCGCATTCGCCGAGCGGCTCTCGATCTCTTCCGCAACCGTCTCCGCTTCCTGTTCGATGACCGCCCGAAAAAGCGCCCGCTTGTCCTCGAAGTGGTGATAGAGCGCCCCGCGCGTCACACCCGCCGCCGAAACGATGTCCGGCGTCGCGGTCTCGGCATAGCCCTTGTCGACGAAGAGGCGGCGCGCAGCCGCAATCAGCGCCTGCTGTGTCTGTTCGGTTCGTTCGCGATTGGTCCTGCTCATACCCCCTATTTACATACACGCCGCATGTATGTTAAACGAAAAAACATACAAACTGTACGCAAATCAAAGAGGAGCAACGAAATGAAATCGACGAGCTATTATCCGGTGATCATGACCGATGACGTGGCGGCCACGGCGGCCTTCTACATCACGCATTTCCGCTTTCAGGCGCTATTTGAAGCCGACTGGTACATTCATCTCCAGTCCATGGAAAATGAGAACGTCACCCTTGCGATCCTCGACGGCAGCCACGAGACCATTCCCGAGCAGGCGCGCGGCAAGGTCTCCGGCCTGCTTCTGAATTTCGAGGTCGAGGATGTCGATACGATCTATGCCGCATGCAAGACGGCCGGGCTGCCGATCATGCGCGATCTGCGCGACGAGGATTTCGGCCAGCGGCATTTCATCACCGCCGATCCGAACGGCGTGCTGATCGACATCATCAAGCCGATCCCGCCGAGCGCCGAGTTTGCCGCCATGTACGACGCCTCGGCGCTGCCCGCCTGGCCTAGCCTCTGAAGGCCGGATCCTTCTGCGACACCAGCTTGTGCAGGTGCACCATCATGCCGGCGGCAAAGAGCGGCGTGAGGAGATTGAGGAACGGCACCGCAAGAAAGGCCGCGATGACAAGGCCGCCCAGGAAGACCGTCGATCCGTGCTTGGCCCGGAACGCGCGGGCCTCCTCGGGCGGCCGGAAGCGCATCGCCGCAAATTCGAAGAATTCCCGCCCCAGCAGATAGCCGTTGACCATAAAGAAGGCGATCAGGTTGACGCCGGGGATGAAGAGCAGAAACAGCGCGATCAGGTTGCCGACGACCACCACGCCCAGAAATTTGATCGAGCTCACCAGCGCCGGTCCGAACGGCATGGCGTTGCCCGGCCGGTCATTTGGATAGTCCCGCTTTTCCACAACCTCGGCCACATCGTCGAGAAACAGTCCGGCGATCAGCGCCGTGACCGGCGATAGCAGCAGCGCGAGACCAAGCGCCAGCCCGAGACCGGCAAGGATGGCGAAGACGAAGCTCAGCCATCCTGCCCATTCCGGCATCTGCGGAAAGAAGCCCGCGATCCAGGGAAAGAGCAGCGTGGCAAACAGGCTGCGCAGCACGAACCACAGCCCCACCAGCACCAGCAGGGTAAGGCCGAGAACCTTCCAGAAGACCGAGCGCGTCTCGGCGGCGAGAAGATTGCGGAAGGACAGACGAGCGGCGTCAAGGATCATGCTTTGGCGTCTCCATGTGTTGTCCCGGATGTAGGAATCCCCGCGCAGAACGGCAAGCGGAAATAAAATTACATGCAACAATGGAAAACTTGTCTGCAACTAGACACTAATATATACTGCAAACTATTCGATCTAAACTTGAGCCTGAGACGCAGCTTCCGGAAATAGTTGCAAACGGCAAGTCTCGCCTAAGCGCATCGGAAGCCTCCGCGCCTCTGCCAGTGAGGGGATGCCCGCGTGGAAGACTTCGTCCAGAAGCTCAGGCACTACGTGAAATCCGGCACCCCAGCGGAGCGCCGGATCGCGAAATATTTCACCGAGCATCTGAACGATCTACCCTTCGAAACGGCGGCCTCCGTCGCCGACCGGCTGGACCTCAGCCCGATGACCGTCGGCCGCTTTCTGCGCGCGCTCGGCTATCAGGGTCTAGACAGCGTCAAGATCCACATCCGCGAAACCGCGGTCACTTCGCCGGTGCAATTGCAGACCTCGCTCACCGAACTGCAGACCGACGCATCGAGCGGCAAGCCGCTGGCTCTGCTGGTAACCGAGCAGATTCAGGCCCTGCACCACATCTATCATCTCACCGCCCAGCCCCAATGGGCCGAAGCCGTGGCGATGATCTCCGGCGCGCGCGAAGTCTTCATCGCCACGCATGCCCGCATGGCCGGCTTCGCCTCGCATTTCGCCCAGCGGCTGACCCGCGCCCGCGATGGTGTGCGGGCCCTTGATGGCTCCGGCAGCCGTTTCGCCGAATTGTTTGCCCGCCAGACCGGCGAAGGCGCGCTCCTCGTCATCGTCGACAGCCGCCGCTTCGCCCGCGCCCGGCTGCTTGCCAGAACGGCGCGGCGCTACGGCTACAAGGTCGTCCTGATCGCTGCCGAGAACAATGACTGGATGCCGGATCAATCCAATATCATGCTGACGCTGCCGCCCTCCCGCGTCCCCGATGACGACAACCTGCCGCCGCTGATGGCCTTGCTCGATTGCCTCTCGGAAACGGTGATCGCCGCCACCGGCGACGAAGCACAGCAGCGCGAACGCCGCATGGCCGAATTCGGCGCCATCCTGGGCGAGGGCCGCGGCGGAGGTTAATCCATCGCCTCCAGCTCGGCGCGGTGGCGATACATCGCCAGCAGCCGGCGATATTCCCGATCGTACATCGCTCGCTTCCCGGCATTCGGGCTGCGCTCGTCGCCGCCTGGATACATGGCGGTTCCGGCGGCTGCGAGATCACGATGCAGGCCGCAGGCGACAGATGCGGCGATTGCCGTGCCGAGCAGTACCGCCTCGTTCATCTTCGGCACCACCACCTTGCATCCCGTCGCATCGGAATAGAGCTCCATCAGCACCGGATTCTTCACATGGCCACCTGCCACATGCAGCGTATCCGGCACGTAGCCATATTCCTTCATCTTCTCGAGGATATGCCGGATGCCGAGCGCGATCCCGACGGCCGTGCGCCAATAGAGCGCGCAGAGGCCGTCGAAGGACGTGTCGAGCGTCAATCCGCTGACGACGCCGACAGCGTGCGGGTCGGCCAGTGGCGAGCGGTTCCCGTGGAAGTCCGGCAACACGAAAATGCGGGCGCCGAAGGCGTCATCGCCCTCCTCGGCGCGAAGCTGCGCAACGCGGGCGGCGATCTTCTGGTGCAGTGCCGCCGTCGGCTCGCCGCCTGCAGCATGCATGCGCACGATATGATCGAGAAGCGCACCTGTCGCCGACTGTCCGGCCTCGACGAGCCAGGACTGCGGAAACACCGCCTCGTAATACGGCCCCCACATGCCGTGGCTCGGCCGCCGTTCGCGCGAGAAGGAAACGATGCAGCTCGATGTACCGGCGATCAGCGCCAGCTGCCGCTCGAGCGCGCGTGGATCATCGGCAAAGCCGCCGAGCGTTCCGAGCGCTCCGGCATAGGCATCGATCATCCCCGCCGAGACGTGGCATGCCGTCGTCAAACCGAGGGCCGAGGCCGCTTCCTGCGTCAGCGTGCCGACGCTGGAGCCGACCGGAATCGTATCGTCGGGCAGATGCCCGCGCTCCTGCAGATCCTCAAGGCCGATCTTCGCCAGGAAGTCTTTCCGCCAGCCCTGTTCCTCATGGGAGAGATAATTCCACTTGGCCGTCAGCGTGCAGCGCGAGCGGTTTAGCGATCCCGTCGCTTTCCAGGTCATGAAGTCGGCCAGGTCGAAGAAGTAGCCGGCATTCATCCAGGTGCCCGGCAGCTTCTTCTTCAGCCACATCAGCTTCGGCATTTCCATTTCGGGCGACATGAAATGCCCGGAATGCTCCAGCACCGCATGTTCGGTCGCCGTGCAGAAATCAGCCTCCTGTAGCGCCCGGTGATCGAGCCAGACGATCGTGTCGAACCGCTTTTCGCCACCGGTCGAAACGGAAATCTGCCGCCCCTCCACATCGCGCACGACAAGCGAGCAGGTCCCGTCGAAGCCGATCGCGCCGATCGAGGCGGGCGCCACGCCGGATTGCTCCACGGCCTTGCGGACCGAGATGCAGACGGCGGACCAGATATTTTCGGAATCGTGCTCGGCGTGGTTTTCGCGCGGTCTGTTCATGATGATGGGATGCTCGGCCTTGCCAAGCAACCGGCCGGTGGCATCGAAGACACCGGCGCGCGCACTGCCGGTGCCGACATCCACCGCAACCACGTGATCATGCATCAGGGGTGCATCCCATCCAGCTTTTGTTTCTGGATAAGGTGTATCAAATCCGGCATCACGTCAAACACCGCTTCGGGCGAAAGCCGGTCAAGTTCAGCACGATAGCCTTCAAAGTTGGCGTGCGAGCCGCCGGTGAAGGCAAAGACGCGCATGCCCGCGGCCTTTGCCGCCTCGATGCCTGCGGGGCTGTCTTCGATGACGACGCAGTTCTCGGGCGCGACATGCATTTCCCGCGCTGCATGCAGAAAAAGGTCCGGTGCCGGCTTGCCATTCTTGACCATGCTGGCGCTGAAGATGTTCGGCAGCTTGTCGATCAGCCCGGTGACGGAAAGCGAAAGCTTGATGCGCTCGACCTGGCTGGACGAGGCCACGCAGCAGGGCAGATGCAGCGCGTCGATCGTCTCGCCGATGCCCTCGATCGGCTTCAGCTCATTGCGGAACCTGCTATAGAGATCGACCCGCATCCGCTCAAGAAATTCTTCCCCGGCATGGACGTGATAGTCGTTTCTCATGGTTTCGATGACGGTTGCGAGGCTCTTGCCGAGAAAGCGGCCATAGACCTCTTCTTCCGTGATCGGAACACCGAGATCGTTCATCGCCCTGACGAGAACGTTGACGGATATCGGCTCGCTGTCGACGAGCACGCCGTCGCAATCGAAAATGACAAGCCGTGTCTCAGTCATGAAAGACCAACCATGTTCTCGGACGCGTTGCCGGCCCGCTTGCCGCAAGGCGGGTCGATGGCGGCGTCATCCGCCGCCATCGCAATTGCTTACACTGCAAGCTTGCCGTCGAGATAGAGCTGCAGCGTCTCGCGGGTGCCCTTTTCCCACAGCGTTTTCAGGGCATGTGCGAAGCGCTTGCGGAAGACTTCCGATTTCGCCACTTCGCCGAAGATGTCGTCGAAGGCGAGGAACGCCATCGGATCGTCCTTGGCCTTCAGCGCCGCGGCATGCAGACGGTCGGCGCTAGCATCGTTGAAGACGATGTCCTTGCCGCTGTCGGTCTTGCCGGCGAAATAGCGGCACCAGAGCGCCGAGACCAGCGACAGGCCGACGACATCACGGCCCTGGCTGAGATTGTCGAGCGTCGAGGGCAGGATGAACTTCGGCTGACGGTTCGAACCATCCTGCGCCAGGCGCGGAATGGTATCGGCGATCTTCGGGTTGAGCAGGCGCCGCTCGATCAGCTGGAAATAATCCTGCAGCGAAGTGTTCGGCACCGGCGGAACGATCGGGATGATCTCATCCTTTTCGAGCTTCGCCAGGAAGGCGCGGATCAGCGGATCTTCCATCGAGTCGTGCACGAAGTGAATGTCCATCAGAGCCGCCGGATAGGCGATCGCCGCATGGCCGCCGTTCAGGATACGGATCTTCATGTGCTCGTAGGGCGTGACATCGGGAACGAAGGTGACGCCGACCTTTTCGAGGGCTGGACGGCCCGCCGTGAACTTGTCTTCCAGCACCCACTGCTTGAACTCTTCGCAGTAGACGGGCCAGTTGTCCTCGATGCCGAACTGATCCTTCAGAAGATCGATTTCGCGCTGGCCGGTTGCCGGCGTAATGCGGTCGACCATGGCGTTCGGGAAGGCGACATTGGCCTTGATCCAGTCGGCAAGCGCCGGATCGGAAAGCTTCGCGGTGCCGACGACAGCATTGGTGGTGACGACGCCGTTATGCGGAATGTTATCGCAGGACATGACCGTGAACGGCACGATGCCCTTGTCCTTGCGCGCCTTCAGACCGGCAACGATCAGGCCGAAGACGGTCTTCGGCTCCGCCGGGTTCTTGCCGTCGGCGGCAATCGCCGGATGCTCGGGATTGAACTTGCCGGAAGCGTCGATGAAATAGCCGCCTTCGGTGATCGTCATCGAGACGATGCGGATTGCGGGATCGGAGAGCTTGGCGATGATCGCCTTGGCGTCGCCGATCGGCAGAATGTCGGCCATCGGTCCGGTGACCCGGGCCGCGGTCTTGTTGTTGTCCTGCTCGACGACGGTCGTCAGGAAATCCTGGGCCGCGAGCTTCTCGCGCATGGCCGCGTCCGACGGCAGCATGCCCGCGCCGACGATCGCCCAGTCGTGATCCTGCCCCTGGTTGAACAGGTCGTCGAGATAGATCGCCTGGTGGGCGCGATGAAAATTGCCGACGCCGAAGTGCACGATGCCGGCCGTGAGCGACGCCCGGTCATAGGCCGGAATTGCAGCGGTCTTTGCCGCTTCGGTAAGCGTTGCCAGCGATAGTTTGCACGTCATGATCTCAGTCCTCTTGAGGTCTTCCGGAACGGCAGCCGCTCCGGGTATCGGTGAAGCGGACACCCTGCCCGCTTCACATGGCCACCCCGGCCCGGTCGTCGCCTCAGATGGCGAGGCCGCCCTCGTTGAATTTATGGATGCGGGTCTTGTCCGGCGTCAGGTAGACGGTGTCGCCCGCCTTGGCCGCGAACTCGCCACCGCCGCGCGCCGTTACCGGACCAATGCCATCGACGTCGATATGCAGGAACGTATCCGAGCCGAGATGCTCGGCGACCGTGACCCTGCCCTTCCACTCACCGCTCTCGTTCGACAGCATCACATGCTCCGGACGAATGCCGATCGTGTGCGCGCCGAGCTGTGCTGCCGTCTGGCCCTTGACGAAATTCATCTTCGGCGAGCCGATGAAGCCGGCGACGAAGAGATTGCGCGGGTTCTTGTAGAGCTCCAGCGGCGAGCCGACCTGCTCGATATTGCCCTTGTTCAGCACCACGATCTTGTCGGCCATGGTCATGGCTTCCACCTGGTCGTGGGTGACGTAGATCATCGTGGTCTTCAGCTGCTGGTGCAGCTCGCTGATCTCGATGCGCATGTTGACGCGCAGCGCGGCATCGAGGTTCGACAGCGGTTCGTCGAACAGGAAGGCCGACGGCTGGCGGACGATCGCGCGGCCGATGGCGACGCGCTGGCGCTGACCGCCCGAAAGCTGGCGCGGCTTGCGCTCCAGATAGTCGGTCAGGTTCAGCACCCGGGCCGCATCGGCGACCTTCTTGTCGATTTCGGCCTTGTCCATGCCCGCCATCTTCAGCGGGAAGGCGATGTTGTTGCGCACGCTCATATGCGGATAGAGCGCGTAGGACTGGAAGACCATCGCCAGACCGCGTTCGGACGGGGCCCTTTCGGTCGCGTCCTTGCCGTCGATGACGATCTTGCCGCCCGAGACGTCCTCAAGCCCGGCGATCAGCCGGAGCAGCGTGGACTTGCCGCAGCCGGAGGGGCCGACGAAGACGACGAACTCGCCGTCCTTGATATCGAGATCGATCGAAGGGATGACCTTGGCTTCGCCGAAGACCTTCGAGACTTTCTGAAGGGTAATGCTGCCCATGTTTCTCTCCCTGTAGTCTTATTTCACCGCGCCGAAAGTCAGGCCGCGGACGAGTTGTTTCTGCGAGAACCAGCCGAGGATAAGGATCGGGGCGATCGCCATTGTCGATGCTGCCGAAAGCTTTGCGTAGAACAAGCCTTCGGGGCTGGAATAGGAAGCGATGAAGGCCGTCAGCGGCGCCGCCTTTGAGGCAGAGAGGTTGAGCGTCCAGAAGGCTTCGTTCCAGGCAAGGATGATGTTGAGCAGCAGCGTCGAGGCAATTCCGGGAACGGCCATCGGCGTCAGCACATAGATGATTTCCTTGGCGAGCGAGGCGCCGTCCATGCGGGCGGCTTCGAGGATCTCGCCGGGGATTTCCTTGAAGTATGTGTAGAGCATCCAGACGATGATCGGCAGGTTGATCAGCGTCAGCACGATCACCAGTCCGAAGCGGCTGTCGAGCAGGCCGCTGTTGCGGAACATCAGGTAGATCGGGATGAGCGCGCCGACCGGCGGCATCATCTTCGTCGACAGCATCCACATCAGGACATCCTTGGTGCGCTTGGTCGGCGAGAACGCCATGGCCCAGGCGGCCGGGATGGCGATGATCAGGCCAAGCAGCGTCGAGCCGAAGGAGATGATCACCGAGTTCATGAAGTGGCCGAGATAGTTCGACCGGCTCTGCACTTCCGAATAGTTCTCGGTCGTCCAGTGGAAGAACAGGAACTGCGGCGGCGAGGCGATCGCATCGGCTTCCGACTTGAAGCTCGTCAGGAAGGTCCAGAGGATCGGGAAGAAGATCAGGATCCCGAGCGTCCAGGCAATCGCGGTCATGATGACCTTGCGCTGTGTTGTGACTTTGCGAGCCATCTTACGCCTCCAGGTTCTTGCCGACGAGGCGGACAAGGAAGATCGCGACGATATTGGCGAGGATGACAGCGACGATACCGCCTGCCGAAGCACCGCCGATATCGAACTGCAGAAGCGCCTGCACATAGACCAGGTAGGTCAGGTTCGTGCTCTGCGTACCGGGACCGCCATTGGTCGTGACCAGGATTTCGGCGAAGACGGACAGCAGGAAGATCGTCTGGATCAGGATGACCACGGTGATGGCGCGGGCCATGTGCGGCAGCACGATATAGATGAATTTCGAAACGACGCCGGCGCCGTCCATTTCGGCGGCTTCCTGCTGCTCTTCGTCGAGCGACTGCAGGGCCGTCAGCATGATGAGCGTCGCGAAGGGCAGCCACTGCCAGGCAACGATCAGGATGATCGAGAACAGCGGCGCGTTCGCCAGCCAGTCATAGGGCTGCAATCCGAGCGCCTTGGCGAGATGCGCGAAGAGCCCGTTGACCGGGTTCATGAACATGTTCTTCCAGACGAGCGCTGCGACCGTCGGCATGACGAAGAACGGCGCGATCACCAGGATGCGCACGATGCCCTGCCCGTAGATGTCCTGGTTCAGCAGGATGGCGAAGGCAATGCCGCCGATGACGGTGATCAACAGCACCCCAAGCACGAGCAGCAACGTATTGCCAAGCGCCGAGAAGAAGGCCGGGTCCGTGAGGAAGTATTTGTAGTTCAGGAAGCCGACGAAGGTTTCCATGCCCGGGCTGAGCAGATTGTAGTTCAGCAGCGAGAAGTAGATCGTCATCGCCAGCGGGATGAGCGACCAGAGCAGCAGGAGGATGACCGAAGGCGCCATCATCATGCGCGCCGCAGAGCGGGTGTGTAACGTTGCCATGGCAATTACCGATCTTGTCTTGGAGTGGCGAACGGCTGCAGGGCAGCAAAGAAAAAAAGGGGCCGCCGATGCAGTTCGGGCAATTCGGCGGCCCAGTTGAGTGGAATGTCAAGCATTCCAACCCGTTCTCAGGAGGTTATTACTTGATGTAACCAGCCTTGGTCATTTCGCGAGTGGTCAGCTGCTGTGCGCTCTGGAGAGCCTGGTCGACCGAGATCTGGCCGGCAAGCGCTGCGGAGAACTGCTGGCCAACGGCCGTACCGATGCCCTGGAATTCCGGGATCGCCACGAACTGGACGCCAACATAGGGGACCGGCTTTACGGTCGGCTTGGTCGGATCAGCCGAGTTGATCGAGTCCAGCGTCATCTTCGCGAAAGGAGCTGCCTTCTGGTAATCGGCATTCGCATAGAGCGAAGAGCGCGTACCGGGAGGTGCATTCAGCCAGCCTTCCTTCTCGGCGACCAGCTCGGTGTAGTGCTTGCTGGTAGCCCAGGCGACGAACTTCTCAGCCGCTTCGACCTTCTGCGAGCCTGCCGGGATGGCGAGGTTCCAGGCCCAGAGCCAGTTGCCGCGCTTGCCGAGGCCCTTATCCGGAGCCAGAGCGAAGCCGACCTTGTCAGCGACCTGCGATTCCTTCGGGTTGCTGACGAAAGATGCAGCAACGGTCGCGTCGATCCACATGCCGCACTTGCCGGTCTGGAAGAGCGCCAGGTTTTCGTTGAAGCCGTTCGAAGAAGCACCGGGAGGGCCGGCTTCCTTCATCAGGTTGACGTAGAAATTCAGCGTGTCCTTCCACTCGGGCTGATCGAACTGCGGTGCCCACTTTTCGTCAAACCAGCGAGCGCCGAAGGAGTTCGACATAGCCGTCAGGAAGGCCATGTTTTCGCCCCAGCCAGCCTTGCCGCGAAGGCAGATGCCGTAGATTTCCTTGTCCTTGTTGGTGATCTTCTTCGCAGCGTCTGCGATGAAGTCCCAGGTCGGAGCGTCGGGCATCTTCAGGCCGGCAGCGTCGAACAGATCCTTGCGGTACATGACCATGGAGCTTTCGCCGTAGAACGGAGCTGCATAGAGCTTGCCGTCTGCGGTCAGGCCGCTGCGGATAGCCGGCAGCAGGTCGTCGGCATCGTAGTCGGCGCCGAGATTGTCGAGCGGCATCAGCCAGCCCTGCTTTGCCCAGATCGGAACTTCGTAAGTGCCGATGGTCAGAACGTCATACTGACCGCCCTTGGTCGCGATGTCGGTGGTGACCTTCTGGCGCAGCACGTTCTCTTCGAGCGTGACCCATTCCAGATCGATGTCGGGGTTGGATTTTTTGAAGTCGTCCGTCAGCTTCTGCATCCGGATCATGTCGCCGTTGTTCACGGTCGCGATCGTGAGCGTTTCAGCCGAAGCCATGCCCGCAAACGCAAGTGCCGAGCAGGCGCCCAGCAGGAGAGTTCTCAATGTCATATCTTCCTCCCAGAAGATGAGTGTGAGCATTCGCTTTGCTCATGGGCAATTACTCACAAAACATTACAAAATGTCAATCCGCATTCGTTGCTGCATCAGCGAACGGCACACTTAACTATATGATTTAAAACAAAATAATTTTTGCTCAGCCTGTGAGCAAAAACTCGGCAGTTGCCTCATCGGTGATCAAAGCATTGATCTGCCTGCCAACGATCGCCGCCCGTATCGCCTTGAATTTACGCTTTCCCTTGGCGATTCCAATCACCGTCGAAGACTCGCGCGGCGGGATCGGCGCAGACGCCACCCGCTCGTTGATCGGGTTATCAAGAAGCTTGCCGTCACCGTCGAAAATCCAGCCGCAGATCTCGCCCACGGCGCCGTTGCGCATCAGCTCCATCATCTCGTCCTTCTCGAGGAAACCGTCGACGCAGAGCGGGCCGTCGATGCCGAGCTCGCCGATACCGACGAAGGTGACATCCGACTGCGAGCTGATCTCCAGCGTCGAGCGCACCAGCTGCTGGCTGTGCAGCATCTCTCGCTCTTCCGAAGAGGTGACGAGAACCGGCAGCGGCATCGGGAAATGCCGCGCCTTGACGGCATCGGCCATGCTGAAGATGACGTTGTAATAGGCGGCCGACCCGTCGGGCGTGATGTTGCCGGTCAGCGAGACGATGCGGTGATCGGGACATTCGAGCAGCGGCAGCTGATCGACCGCGGCCTTCAGCGTACGTCCGGTGCCGACGGCAAGCACGATCGGCTCCGGCCGCTTCAGCCAGCGCTCGATTTCCGCCGCCGCCGCCTCGGCAATGCCGATCGTCGTCGAGGAGGAGCCGGGATCGCTGGGCACGACCTCCACATAGCGCAGGTCGAATTTCTTGCGCAGCTGGTTGCCGAGTTCGAGGCAGGCGGCGATCGGATGGTCGAGCCGCACCTTGATCAGCTTTTCGGCAACGGCGAGCGAAACCAGCCGCTGCGCCGACTGGCGCGAAATCCCCATGGTGGAGGCGATCTCGTCCTGCGTACGGCCGGCAACGTAATAGAGCCAACCCGCCCGCGCCGCGTCGTCCAGCCGTCCAGGAGTATCGGTTCTCTTTGCCATCTAGCTTCTACCGCGCAAAATAAGCCGGTGCTTTACCGGGTGAAATGACCATGAATCTCTAATGCGCCAGATCAAAACAAAAATGGGCAAATGTCGAGTGCGTTGAAGAAATGCGTGACAGATTTCGTTGTCTGGGCCGTCACGCAAACCAGTTCGCGATGACGAAAGCCGCCGCCTTGACGATCCCGTAGACCATGCCGCCGACAATCGTCGCCGACAGCGCCGTGGCAATTACGCCGAGGATCACAAACAGCCCGTCACGCCCGAGAATGCCGAAGGAGAACAGGCAGATCGCCAGCGCCGGCAGCATGTTCCCGAGCGGGATCGGCAGCGTCAGAATGATCGCCATGACAAGACAGAGGAAGCCCGCGACATATTCCGCCGGAGGCTCGACCAGCACGGAAAGCCGCGGCTTCAGCATCCGCTCTGCAAAGGCCAGCCAGCGATGGATCCGCGAAATGATCGCCTCGAAATCCTCCCGCCGCATCGAGCGGTCGGCAATGACTTTCGGCAGCCATGGCTTCAGGCCGAACGTCAGCTGTGCAGCAAGAAAGAGCAGCGGTGCGCCGAGGATCGCCGAGGTTCCCGGCGGTGTCGGCACGAGATTGGGCAATGCGAAGACCAGCATCAGAGCGCCGATTGCCCGGTCACCCATGGTCTCGAAAATATCCCGGATGGAGATGCGTTCGCGCGAACGGTCGTTCGCCATCTGCCTCAAAATTGCCGACAGGCGGCGCGCCCGCGGACGTGGATTACGCGGCAGGCGCCCCCGCGCCATGTCCATGCTATCGATCGTCATAAAACCCCAGCTTCTCGATTTCGGCTTACTGATACCATCCAAATATGAAGCTTCTCTGTTGAATGTGCCGCCATCATGACGGCAGGGGTTCGCGATCACGGCCATTGCAAGGCCATTTTTCGCCGTCACGCCCCGCTTGACCCGTGCCGCGACCGGGCGTTACTCATTCGCCAAGGAGAAATTTGCGTGCGGATTTTGCTGGTTGAAGACGACGGAATGATCGGCGAAGCGGTGCGCGACCATGTGGCCGCCGCCGGTCACGCGATCGACTGGATGCGCACCATCACCGACGCGCATGTGGCGGCGAAATCCGTCGACTACGGCCTGATTCTGCTCGACCTGCAGCTGCCTGACGGCACCGGCATCGCCTTCCTCAAGGAGATCCGCGGCCGCGGCTCATCGGTTCCCGTCATCATCCTGACCGCCCGGGACCAGATTTCCGACCGCATCGAAGGACTGAACGCCGGCGCCGACGACTATCTCGTCAAACCCTTCAATCTCGGCGAACTGGAGGCCCGCATCATGGCGGTTGCGCGCCGCTATGGCGCCAACCCGCACCCGATCATCAAGATCGCCGACATCGAGATCGACCGCCCGCAGCACAAGCTTGCGGTCGCCGGCGAGCCGATCGTGCTGACGAGCCGTGAATGGGCAGTTCTCGATCTTCTGATCGCAAGGCCGGGCGCCATCGTTCCCAAGGACCGGATCGAGGAGGCGCTCTATGCCTTCGGGTCGGAGATCGAGAGCAATACGGTCGAGGTCTATGTCAGCCGCCTGCGCAAGAAGATCGGCAAGGACCGCATCCGTACCGCCCGCGGCATCGGTTACACACTGGGCGAAGCATGAGACGTGAACCGAGCATCACCCGGCCGCTGATCCTGGCGCTGACGAGCATCCTCGTGCTCTTCTGGCTGATCGCCATCGGCCTCAGCATCCGCGTCATGCAGCACGAGTTCTCGGAGATTTTCGATAGCGCGCAGGAAGAAACGACGCAGCGCCTGCTGGCGCTGATCGTCGACGATCTCGGCGAACGGACCGTCAGCGACCCGCGCAGCATCGCCATGCTGAACACGGCCGCCAGCCGCGAATACCTGACCTATCAGCTGCGCGACAAGACCGGAAAGGTCGTGCTGCGCTCCAACGACGCGCCGTCCGAGCCCTTCAGCGCGCCGCTGACCCAAGGCTTCCACGACACGCAATCCCACCGCATCTACACCGAGGCGACAGCAGATGGCACGCTGTTCATGCAGGTCGCCGACCGCTTCGGCAATCGCCGCGAAGCCGTGCGCGAAAGTGCCGCCACACTTCTCTGGCCGCTAATCGTCCTGATCCCCGCCAGCATCTTCGCCGTCTGGTTCGTGGTCGGCCGCGCGCTGAAACCGATCGAGACGCTGCGGCAGGACATTGCCACCAAGGACGGCGGCAACATGGCGCCGATCGAAAGCGGCCGCCTACCGCGCGAGATCAAGCCGATCGCCCGTTCCGTCAACCTGCTGCTTGCCCGGCTGCGCGCAGCCCTCGAAGCCGAGCGCGAGTTCACCGCCAACAGCGCCCACGAGCTGCGCACCCCGATCGCCGGTGCCTTGGCGCAGACCCAGCGTCTTGCCCAGGAACTGCCGGCCGGCCCGGTGCGGCAGCGCGCGCAGCAGGTGGAAGCATCGCTTGCCAATCTCGGCCGTCTTGCCGAAAAGCTGCTGCAGCTCTCCCGCGCTGAGGCCGGAATCGGCAGAAGCGATACGCCATCCGATCTCAAGGCGATCCTCGACATGCTGATGGTCGACTACGCCCGCGACAGCCGCACCGAAGGCCGCGTCGCCTATCAGGCAGAACCCGGTGCTGCCATGGTGCGCAACGCCGATATCGACGCCTTCGGCATCGTCATCCGCAATCTCGTCGAAAACGCGCTCTCTCATGGTGATCCCGAACAGCCGGTAGAGGTCTCGATCGATGGCAATGGCACGATCCGGGTCGTCAACGACAGCTCCGTCATCGCCGCAGCCGATCTTGCAAATCTGAAGCGCCGCTTCCGCCGCGGCGCGACCAACGCGCCGGGCTCCGGCCTCGGCCTGGCGATCGCCGACCGCATCACTACGCAGATGGGCGGTACGCTGGAGCTGATCTCGCCCGCGAGCGGCAGCCGATCCGGCTTCGAAGCGCGGATCACCCTGCCCGCATAGGACTTGCAAATCACATCAAACGGTGCGAGCAGACGCCAGTAATCGCGAGGCGGCAAGACATGATCATTTCCTTCGATATCGGCGGATCGGCTATCAAGGGCGGCATCGCCCGCTCGGAAGCGGACATCACTCCCATGGGCCGCAAGCCGACCCCGAAGGATGATTTTGCCGCCTTCGTCGAAACCATCCGCAGCTTCATCAACGAAAGCGGCGAACAGCCCTCGCGCGTCGCGCTGTCGATCGCCGGCGTTGTCGATCCCGATACCCAGCGCCTGACCTGCGCCAATATCCCCTGCATTCATGGCCGCGACCTTGCTGCTGATCTTCAGGCCGAACTCGGCCTGCCGGTGCTGATCGCCAATGATGCGGATTGCTTTGCCATGGCCGAAGCCGAACTCGGCGCCGGTCGCGGTCACCGCATCGTTCTCGGTGCCATCCTCGGCACCGGCGTCGGCGGCGGGCTGGTCTCCGATGGCCGCCTGATCAACGCCTCGGGCGGCTTTGCCGGTGAATGGGGCCATGGCCCGATCATCGCGTCGGAAGCCGGAAACCCGCCTGCGAAGATTCCCGCCTATCCCTGCGGCTGCGGCCAGAAGGGCTGCGTCGACACGGTCGGCGGCGCTCGCGGCCTCGAGCGTCTGCACAAGACGCTGCACGATCTCGATTTCTCCAGCGAGGAGATCATCACGCAATGGCAGCAGGGCGATGAGAAAGCGACGCGCACGATCGACGTCTATACCGACCTCGTCGCCTCACCGCTGGCGCTGACGGTCAACATCACCGGCGCGACGATCGTGCCGGTCGGCGGCGGTCTGTCGAATGTCGAGCAGCTGCTTGCCGAACTCGACAAGGCGGTCCGCCAGCGGATCCTGCGCAAGTTCGACCGTCCGCTGGTGGTTCGCAGCGAATGCCGCGTCGAGCCCGGCCTCATCGGTGCGGCCATCCTCGGCCTGAAGGCCGAGGCCGCCTAAAGCCCAAAAGCGAAAACGGCGCGGCCGAAGCCGCGCCATCTTCACTCAGCAGCCATCGCCGGCGGATGATGCTCATCCGCGTCTTCCTGGTCGGCGCTGGCCTGCCCGCTCGTCGCGTCCTTCGGCTCGCGGCCGAAGAACAGTGCGTAACCTGCGGGCAGAACGAAGATCGTCAGCAGGGTGGCAACCAGAATGCCGCCCATCATTGCATAGGCAAGCGGACCCCAGAATACGCCGCGCGAGATCGGGATCAGCGCCAGCACGGCCGTCAGCGCCGTCAGCATGATCGGCCGGAAGCGGCGGACGGCAGCGCCGACGATCGCTTCCTGGCGATGCATCCCCGCCTTGATATCCTGGTCGATCTGGTCGACGAGGATGATCGAGTTGCGGATGATGATGCCGAGCAGCGCGATGACGCCGAGGATCGCAACGAAGCCGAAGGGGGCACCGCTGATCAGCAGCGCGCTTGCCGCGCCGATGATCCCGAGCGGACCGGTCGCGAAGACCAGCATTGCCTTGCCGAAGTGCTGCAGCTGCGCCATCAACAGGATCATGATCACGACCAGCATGATCGGCGCCTTGGCGGCAATCGAATCCTGGCTCTCCGCGGCATCTTCCGCGCCACCCTGGATCTGAACCTGATAGCCGGCCGGAAGGCTGTCACGGAGGCCCTTCATGTCGGCATACATCTTCATCGCCACGTCGTTCGGCTGGACGCCGTCGGGCAACGTGGCGCGAACGGTGATCGTCGGCAGACGGTCACGCCGCCACTCGACGCCCTGCTCCATCACAGGCACGACCTTGGCGATCTGCGAGACCGGCACGAAGCCACCGAAATCCGTCGGCACATAGACCGAATTGACGGCAGACAGCAGCGAGCGGCTGGCATCCGGCTCGCGGGCAACGATCGAAACCGTTTCCTCGCCATCGCGGAAATCGTCGAGCGGTGCACCTGATGTCGCCGTCTGCAGCATCTGGCGGACGCGCTGCGAGGTGACGCCGAGCGAGCGGGCACGATCCTGGTCGATGACCAGCTTCATGGCGGGCACCGGCTCGAGCCAGTCGTCATGGATCGCGCCAAGCTCAGGGTTCTCGGCAAACTTCGCCTTCACCTGATCGGCAATCCGCCGCACTTCCTGGCGATCCGGACCCATGACGCGCATCTGCACGGGCCAACCGGTCGGCGGCCCCAGGAACAGGCGATCGACCTTGCCACGGATATCCGGGAAGTCTTCGGCCAGGATGGTGCGCAGCTTTGTGATAAGCCGCTCACGGGCCGGTTCGTCATTCGCCATGATCAGCAGCTGGGCGAAGTTCGGATTGGCAAGCTGCTGGTCGAGCGGCAGGAAGAAGCGCGGCGCGCCCTCGCCGATATAGGTGGCGATGAACTTCTTGTCCTTGTCGTCCATCATCTTGGCTTCGAGGGCTTTCGCCTTGGTCTCGACATCCTTGATGCTGGTGCCCTCGGGCAGCCAGAGATCGACCAGGATTTCCGGCCGCGAGGACTGCGGGAAGAAGTTCTGCGGAATGAACTGGAAGCTCCAGAGGCTGGTGACGAAGGCACCGACAGTGATCAAGAGCACGATCGCGCGATGGCGCACCGCCCAGCCGACGCTGCCCCGCAGGCCGCGATAGAAGCGGGTATCGAAAACATCGTGATGCTCACCCGCATGGTGGCGCTGCTTCAGGATCATGTAGCCGAGCCACGGCGTGAAATAGACCGCGACGAACCACGAAACGATGAGAGCGATGCCGACGACATAGAACAGCGAGCGCACATATTCACCGGCCGTCGAGGCCGCGAAGCCGACGGGGATGAAGCCCGCCGTGGTGATCAGCGTGCCGGTCAGCATCGGGAAGGCGGTCGACGAATAGGCAAAGCTTGCCGCCTCGATCTTGACGAGCCCTTCTTCAAGCTTTCGCTCCATCATCTCGACCACGATCATGGCGTCATCGACCAGAAGGCCGAGCGCAATGATCAGCGCGCCGAGCGAGATACGCTGCAGATCGATGCCGAGTTCGTACATGATCGCGAATGTCGCCGCGAGCACCAGGGGAATGGCGATCGCAATCACCAGACCCGACCGCCAGCCGATCGACAGGAACGAGACGATGAGAACGATGACAAGCGCCTCGCCGAGCGCATGCATGAACTCGCTGATCGCATCGGTCACGACATCTGGCTGGTTGGAAATCTGGTCGACAGCCACGCCGTAAGGCAGCGACTTCTCGAAGCGCTCATAGGTCGCTTCGACATCCTTGCCGACATCGGTGACCTTGAAGCCCTTGGCCATGACGACGCCGACCTGGACGCTTTCGTGACCGTTGAAACGGTACTTGCGCTGGTAGGGGTCTTCGAGGCCGGAATAGACGGTGGCGATATCGCCGAGGCGGGTGACCTGATTGCCGGAGCGCAGCCGCAGCTCGCGAATATCGTCGAGCTTGCGCACGTCGCCCTCGACGGAAATCCGCACCGAGCGCAGACCGGTATCGACGGAACCGGCGGGATCGACGCTGTTCTGGCCCTTGATGGCGTTCTGCAGGTCGACGACCGTCAGGCCGCGCTCGGCCAGCGCCTTGGAGGACACGTCGATATAGATCTTCTCCGGCTGGTCGCCGATAATAACCGCCTTCTCGACGCCCGGCGTCGTCAGCAGCATGTCACGCGCCTGGATCGCGAATTTCTTCAGCTCCGGATAGGAATAGCCGTCGCCGCTGATCGAATGCAGCGTGATAAAGGTATCGCCGAATTCGTCGTTGAAATAAGGCCCGAGCAGACCCTCCGGCAGCTCGCTGGAGATATCGCCGACTTTCTTGCGCACCTGGTAGAAGGCGTCGGCAACGTCTGCCGCATTGGTATCGCCCTTCACCTGCACGGTGATGATCGAGCTGCCGGCGCGGGTGTAGGACTTCACCCAATCGAGATGCGGGGTTTCCTGGAGCTTGCGCTCGATCTTGTTGGTGACCTGGTCTTCCATTTCCTGAATGGAGGAGCCCGGCCAGACGGCCTGGACGACCATGACGCGGAAGGTGAAATCCGGGTCTTCCTTCTGGCCCATGCGCATCAGCCCGAGCACACCGGTGATCAGGATGAGACCGAAGAGGAAGCGGGCAATGCTCGGATGGCCGATTGCCCAGCGCGACAGGTTGAACGGGCGCTTCTCGGTGGTGTTGGTGTCCATGACCTTGATCCCTCTCCCGGCGCTTTACTCGACGGAGCTCGTCACATCGGCCGAGGCGGCCTGCAATTCCGGCAGCTTGACCTTGAGGTTTTCGCTCATGAACTGCGTGCCGGCCGCAACGACGATGTCGCCAGTCGAAAGGCCTTCCGTAACGTTGACGCCGTCGCCGGTGAAATCGGCAACCTTGATCTCGCGGGCATGAACCGTCGCCGCCTGGCGGTCGACAATCCAGACGATCTTCTTGCCTTCCTTCTCGGCCAGCGCGCTGAGCGGCACGGCGACGTAAGGATTGGCATTGGTGACGTTGGCTTCAACGGTCGCCGTCATCCCCAGGAGCACACGGGGATCGTTCGGCAGGCTGACGCGGACCGAGAAGGTGCGTGACTGCGGATCGGCAGCGCCCGAGACTTCGCGAACCTTGCCCTGGAGAACCAGCTTGTCATCAGACCAGAAGCTCGCCTTGACCTTCTTGCCCGGCTTGAATTCGGCGATGTCGTTCTCCGGCACCGCGATCTGCACTTCCTTTTCGCCATCGACCGCGACGGTGACAACAGGCGTACCGGCCGAGACCACCTGGCCGGTATCGGCGTTGATCGTGGTGACGATACCGTTCTGGTCGGCCTTCAGCTGCGAATAGCTGACCTGGTTCTTGGCCTGATCGAGCGAGGAGAGCGCGGCATCGCGCGTCGAAACCGACTGGTCGTAGCTCAGCGAGGCCTGTTCCAGCTGGGATTTGGAGGCGACGCTCTTGTCGAAGAGCTGCTCGGCACGCTTGTTGGCGAGATCGGCCGTCTGCACGCCCTTTTCGGCGGCGGCCAGATTGGCCTCGGCACTCTTCACGGCAAGTTCGTAATCGGTGGAATCGATGGTGGCGAGGATATCGCCGGGCTTCACCCTGTCGCCGATATTGACGCGGCGCTCGGTGATCTTGCCGGCAACGCGGAAGCCGAGGTTCATCTCGGTGCGCGCCTTGACGGCGCCGGAATAATCAAGGACCCGCGTGTCACCGGCCTTGGCGATCTCAACGACCTTGACCGGACGGATGATCTCCGGAGCCTCGGCTTTCTTCTCGTCGCTGCAGGCGGCAAGCCCGAAGCCGAGCGCGCCAACGAGCGCAATGCTGAGGATGGACGGCACGCGGCGGCTTTCTTGCGAAATCATGTTCGCACTCCCAATCTTTTTTGATGTTCTCAGACGGCCGAGCCGCCTGTTATTTCAGTGCTTTCAGAGAGAATTCGACGAGTTCGTCGATCGTTGCCCGATTGGTCTTTGCAAGACACTGGGCCACGATCTGCGGGTGACACAGGGTCACCGTCGCCGCACCGAAACAACGCGAAGCCGCATCCGCGTCTTGTTCGGCAAACTCACCGGCGGCAATCCCCTCGCGGATCACGTCGGCAGTCAATGCTTGAATGCTGTCGATATGCTTGTCGATGACATGCCAGTCGCGCTCGATCGCGACGACGACCATCTCGTGAACCTTTTCCCGGTCGAGCATGGTGTCCACGGTCATCTGATACTGCCCATGCACGAAGAGCCGTAGCCGCTCGGAAGCGCTGATCGGCATGTGGCAGACGTCGTATGCCTGCTTGTAACTCGCAACCAACATGCGTCCGCAAACCGCCTGGTGGATTTCCACCTTGGAGGCAAAGAAGCGATAGATATTGGCTGGCGACATGCCGAGATCGCGCGCCACATCGGCAACCGTCGTCTTGGCATATCCGTAGTGCCGGAACAGCTTTTCAGCCGAGTCGAGAATGCGGGTGACATTCTCCTGGCGGGTGCTGTCCAATATGTTCTCGGCGGTTTCGATCATATTTTCGGCGGCCTCACTTACGACTGACGGTTTTTGAATTTCGTCAGTCGTAAGATATCACCCGTCAGATGTCAATAGAATTGGCGAATACAAAAATGCCGCGGCCAAAGGCGCGCGGCATTCAACAGGCGGTTTTGAAGCGGTCAGGAGAGCGTGACGTCGAGCGTGATCGGAACCGCCGACAACGCCTTGGAGACCGGGCAGCCGGCCTTTGCCTTGTTGGCAAGCTCGGTGAATTTCGCCTGGTCGGCACCGGGTACCTTGCCGGTGAGAGCCAGATGGATCGCGGTGATCGCAAAGCCGCCCTCGACGCTTTCAAGCGTCACCTTTGCCGTGGTTTCCATGCTCTCCGCCGTCAGCCCGGCTTCGCCGAGGATCAGCGACAACGCCATGGTGAAGCATCCCGCATGAGCCGCGCCGATCAGCTCTTCCGGGTTGGTGCCGGGAACGCCTTCGAAGCGGGTCGCGAAGCCATAGGGCTGCTCCTTGAGCGCGCCGCTCTGCGTCGAAATCTTGCCCTTGCCGTCCTTGAGCCCGCCGGACCATTGGGCTGAAGCTGTACGATTGATCTGCATGCCGTCCTCCGTTGCGATTGAAGCTTAAGGCGGTCAACGCCGCCACCCTGGGAAGGAGAAACCTTCCTGCCCGGCAATATAAGGCTCTATCGCGTGTTGAACACAGCTATACGAAAATCATTCAGGCGGGATGCTGCTGCACACTGAGGCCGCCGTCGACAGTCAGGCAGGTGGCGTTCATGAACGGGCACTCGTCGGAGATCATGAACACCGCCGCCATGGCGATTTCCTGCGGTGTCGCGATCCGCCCGCCCGGATGCAGCTTCATCGTCTCGGCCCTCGCCGCCTCCGGATCGGCAAAGCCGTTCCAGTAATCGATGACCTTCTGCGTCGCGACATAGCCCGGCGCCAGCGCATTCACGCGAACATTCTTCGGCGCATATTCGAGACCGAGGGACTTGGTCATCCCGAGAAGCGCATGCTTGGCGAGCGGATAGGGGAAAGTATGCGGAATGATCGTGAAGGCATGGGTCGAAGCGATATTCAGGATGACGCCGCCACCCTCCCCGATCAATCCCGGCAGAACGGCCTTCGAGCAGTTCCAGGCGCCCTTCAGATTGATATCGAAGCAGCGGTTCCATTCTTCGTCGCTGGTTTCCAGCGGCTCGGCAAAGACGTTGACGCCGGCATTGTTGACCAGCGCATTGATACGACCGATCTCGCGTTCGGCTTGAGCCACGGCTTCGCCGATCGCCTTCGCGTTGGCAATATCAGCCGTCATATGGCCGACCGTCGCGCCCTGCGCCCGAAGCCTGTCGGCCTCGGCAGCGAGCAGAACGCCATCCATATCGATGAGAAAGACGGCAGCCGCTTCGCGAACGAAAGCCTCGGCGATTGCCAGGCCGATACCCTGTGCCGCGCCGGTGATGAACACGCGCTTGCCTGCCAGACGTCCTACCAAAGCTCTCTCCTCAAATTCCCGCAGCCGAAAGGCTAATCGTCATTCGCCCCGCAAGGCTCTCACCGGGCGCCAACAAAACCAGCCCGCCAAAATCCCGCATATGATGGCCGTTCGGCAAGTGGCTCATCGGTTCGAAACAGAAGAAGCCGGCATTGCCCGGCGTATAGATCATGTAGTTGCTGAAGATCCCGTCCATCTCGATGTCGGCACTGATACCAAGCTCCGGCCATCGTATGGAGGCAGCGCCATTCCAACCCTCGAAGGCATTGTTGATCCATCGATCGGGAACCGGCCGCTGGGTCGAGAAATCGAGCTCTGCGGAAATGGCAACCGGCGCATCCGGCAGATAGCCCTGCCGCTCCGTCCACAACCGTGACGCCGGGGCGAGCAGCGTCGCGTTCGGCGTCAGCGGAAAGAACGGATGAAAGCCGAGCCCGAAGGGCATAGACGTGCCACCGCGATTGGTGACGGACAGGACATTCTCGAGACGGCGGCCAGAAACCGAAAAGCCCTGCGATGCCGAATAGCAATAGGGCGAACGCCCCGCCTCCTGCTCGTAGCTCAGTGTCAGAGACCGTTCATCGTGCATCTCGATATTCCAGAGCCCAAGCCACCCATCACCATGCAGGTAAAGCGGATCATCGGTATTCGGCTGGAACGAATAGTCGCGCCCATGAACGGTCATCACGTTGTATTCGACGCGATTGCCGAAGGGCAGCAGCGGAAAGCTCGCCATGCCGCCATCCGGTCCGCCCCGCGGCTTCAGGAAGGCGCGGTCGTGGAACGTGGCGCTGCGTATCGCGCCGCCCTGCCGGGACACGGAGATTTCGAGATCGCCATCGGCGATCCTGATCTCGTCCATGTCCGCGCCCTCGCTCACCCGCGCCGACCCGCCGCCGAAGAGCGGAGATTGTCGAGCAGCACTGCGATCAGCAGGATCAGGCCGCGCACGACATACTGGTAGAAGGCCTGGATGTTCAGCAGGTTCATGACGTTCTCGGCAACGCCCATGATCAGAACGCCGACGATGACGCCGGTCATTGCCGCGCGCCCGCCGGCGAGCGACACACCGCCGAGAACGCAGGCCGAGATGACCGAGAGCTCGAGGCCGGTCGCGGCATTCGGCTGGCCCGACGTGATGCGCGAGGCAAGCAGGATACCGGCGATGGCGCAGACAAGCCCCTGCAGCGCGAAGATCCAGATCCGCATATTGACGACGTTGACGCCGGCAAGCCGCGAGGCCTCCGGATTGCCGCCGATCGCCAGCGTATTCTTGCCGAAGACGGTGCGGTTCAACACGAAGCCGAAGACGATGAACAGGAGGATCATGATCCAGATCGGCGTCGGCACCGTCAGGATGCGCGACAGCGCCAGCTGATAGAATGCCGGATCGTTGATGCCGACAGCGCGGCCATCCGAGGCGATCAGCGCCAGGCCGCGAACGATCTGCATGGTCGCCAGCGTCGTGATCAACGCATTGATGCGGAACTTGGCGATGACCACGCCATTGACGACGCCGACAATGCTGCCGCAGATCAGCGCTGCCAGCAGGCCGAGCGGGATCGAACCCGTCGAGTTTGACACCATGACGGCGATCATGCCGGAGAAGGCGACGGTCGAACCGACCGAGAGGTCGAAGTCGCGCGAAGCAAGGCAGAACATCATCGTGCAGGCGACGATGCCGATTGTCACGACGGACTGCAGCAGGCCCAGCATGTTGCGTTCCGTCAGGAAGCTCGGAACGGTCAGCGAGACGATGACGAAGGCGATCGCGAAGATCACCACGAGGCCCTGTTCGCCGAGAAGGATTTTTTTCAACGAGTTCATCACTACCGTTCCCGAATTAGAGTATGCCGGCGGCATTCTTGTCGGGCAGAGCCGCGGTCAGAATGCTGCGTTCGTCGAAATCGGCGCGCGCCACATTGGCGGCGACGCGGCCCTGGCACATGACCATGATGCGATCGGAAATGCCCATCACCTCGGGCAGTTCGCTGGAAATGACGACGATCGCCATCCCCCCTGCCGCGAGCTCATAGAGGATCTCGTAGATCTCCGACTTGGCGCCGACATCGATGCCGCGCGTCGGCTCGTCGATGACCAGCACCTTGACGCCCTGCTCCGAAAGCCAGCGGCCGAGAATGACCTTCTGCTGGTTGCCGCCGGAGAGATTGATGATGTCCTGTTTGCGCGAGGGCGTGCGAACCCGAAGCTTGGCGATGAACTGGTCGGCGACCGAGGCTTCCTTCTTCGGGTTCAGAATGCCGAAGGGCGAGAAATGGCGGCGCGACGAGATCGCGATATTCTCCTCGATCGACCGCCCCTGAATGATGCCGTCGAACTTGCGGTCTTCGGGGCAGAGCACCATGCCGGCATTGATCGCTGCTTTCGGATTGTCGGCAGAAACGGCGACGCCGTCGATGTCCACCGTGCCCTGATGGCGATGATCCGCTCCGTAGAGCAACCGGGCCATCTCGCTGCGCCCGGCGCCGATCAAGCCGAAGAAACCCAGAATTTCGCCCTGACGGACAGAGAAGCTGATCGGATTGCGCAGCTTCGAGCCGGAAAGGTTTTTGACCTCCAGCCTGATTTCGCCGACCGGCCGCTCGCGCCAGCCCCAGATATTGCTGATCTCTCGCCCAACCATCTCGGCGATGATCTGGTCGCGTGTCGTATCAGCGACCTTGGGATGATGGGCAGCAAGCTTGCCGTCGCGAAGAACGGTGAGGCTGTCGCAAAGCCGGAAGATCTCGTCCAGGCGGTGCGAGACATAGAGAATGACAGTGCCCTTGGCCTTCAGCTTCTCGATCAGCGAGAAGAGGATTTCGCTCTCCCGCGACGACAGCGACGACGTCGGCTCATCGAGCGCTATGACCCGCGCGTCGAGCATGACGGCCTTGGCGATCTCGACCATCTGGCGGGCACCGATCGACAGCGTCGCGACCTTCGCTGACGGATCGACATCGATGCCGATTTCCTCAAGCTTGGCGCGAACGGTCTCGATCAGCGTCTTGCTGTTGATGACGCCGCCCTTGGCGGGGAAGCGGCCGAGCCAGAGATTTTCGGCAACCGTCAGTTCCGGAACCAACTGCAGTTCCTGGTGAATGACGATGACGCCGGCATGGAAGGCATCGCGCACGGAGCCGTATTTCTGCTCCTCGCCATCGATGACGATGCTGCCCTCGTCGGCGGACTGGTCGCCGGAGAGCACGCGGATCAGCGTCGACTTGCCCGCGCCGTTCTCGCCCATCAGCCCGTGGACGGCACCTTTTTCAACGTCGAAGGAGACATTGGAAAGCGCCCGGACGCCGGGATAGCCTTTGGAGATGTTGTTGAATTCGAGGAAAGCCATGCCAGCTCCATGGAGAAAGAGCCCGGCGGCTTTCAAGGCCGCCGGGGTGAAATCACCTTGGGAGGATGATTACTGGATGCCGAGGTCCTTGCGAACCTTTTCATAGTCGCCGCGCAGCGCCAGCGAGCCGGAGGTCAGCGTCAGCTTTGCCGGCTCCTTGTCGTTCGCGATCCAGTCGTACATGTTGAGCGCGGTTTCGTAGCCGTGACGCTTCGGCGAGATGATGACCGTGCCGAAGAAGCCGGTGGCCGAAGGCTTCTTGAACTCGTTGATCGCCGAATCCGCGCCGCCAATGCCAACGCCGATCATGTTGTCGGCGGCAATGCCGACCGATTCAGAGGCGCGGACGGCGCCGAGAACGGCTTCGTCATTGAGGCCGAAGGCAACCCAGTACTTCACGTCGGCATGCTTGTTGAGAACGGTGGTCGCGGCATTGAGGGCCGCTTCCGTATCGGTCTTTGCCTGCGGCGCGTCATAGATGCTCTCGGCCGGGAAGCCGGCAGCCTTCAGCACCGAGATCGCGCCTTCGACGCGATCGACAGCGGTCGGAAGCTGATCGTAGGAGATGCGGATGGCGCCGACATTCTTCATGTCCCAGCCGCGCTTCTTGATTTCGTCGACCAGCGCCTGACCGACGGTTTCGCCGATCTTGGTGGCGGAGATACCCATATGCGGAACGTCTTCCAGCGGCTTGCCTTCGGCATCGACGAGACGGTCGTCGACAGTCATCAGCTTCAGCTGGTTGGCAGCCGCCTTGGCGACGATGCCGGGGCCGAGCTTGACGTCCGGCGTGCAGACGATGAAGCCCTGCGCGCCCTGGGCGCCGAGGTTGTCGATCGCCGACTGAACCTTTTCGCCGTCCTCAGCGCCGATCTTGACGACGGTAAAACCCTTTTCCTTGGCGGCTTGGTCGGCGAACTTCCATTCGTCCTGGAACCACGGCTCTTCCGGCTGCTTGACGATGAAGCCGATCTTGACGTCCTCGGCGAAGGCGGAGCCGGCGGCCAGAATGGCAAACGTGCCAGCCAGGATGGCTGCTTTGAACAAGCGCATGTCTCTCTCCCTAACTCTCAAAAATGAGCATCTGCCTCCCAGGCAGTGCGCTAGAATTAAGTTAAATCATCATACCAGTCAATTGCCTTTGTATGATGATTGGAATAATAAGATAATATCAAGCCTGCCAGGAGGAGGCGTCGCAAAGGCAATCGAATTCAGCTAAGACGGTTCGGTTTGCTTCGCGGGCAGAGAAAGCGGAGAGGTTCATTTTGGATTCCATCGAGCGGCAGAGTGGGGATGCAAATCCACGCACGGGAAGCCGTCCGCGCGTGCGCAAAAGCGTAACGGCAGCCATTGCCGAAGACATCTTCTCGGAGCGCTATCCGGCCGGCTCGCCGCTGCCGCGCGAGAACGATCTCTGCGAGATTTATGGTGTCAGCCGCACCGTCATCCGCGAGTCCCTGAAGGTCCTGGAATCGAAGGGCCTGGTGCGCGGCAAGCCGCGGATCGGTACCTCGGTCTGCGACCGCGACGACTGGAACATCCTCGATGCCGAAGTGCTCGAATGGATGGGCCCCTATATCAAGGACTTCGATCTGCTCGGCTGCATCCTCGAGGCGCGCCGCACGATCGAACCTGCTGCTGCCGAATATGCCGCCGAGCGCGCCACCACCCAGGAGATCGCCGATCTCGACAGCGCCTGGCGCCAGATGCGCGATTCCGCCGGCGATCCCGAAGCCTTCACCGATGCCGACGTGATGTTCCATGCCGTGCTGCTGAAGGCGAGCCACAATCAGGTCTTCCGCCGGCTGCTGAGCGCCATCCATGCCGCACTCAAATATGCGCTGCACGCCTCGAACATCGCCGTCGAGAGCCGCGAGGATGCCGTCGCCGTCCACGGCGAACTCGTCGAGGCGCTGCGGCTGCGCAACCGCGCCAAGGCCCGCGAATGCGCCAACCGCATGCTGGACCTTGCCGTACGCGACCTCGCGGCTGCCGAAAAGGCGATCGGCCGGACCAAATAGACAGACAGGCGGCACCGCCGCAGACGCAACACGACAATAGCGAAAGCCCATTCCATGAAGATCACCAAGCTCACGACCTACATCGTTCCGCCGCGCTGGCTGTTTCTGAAGATCGAAACGGATGAGGGCGTGGTCGGCTGGGGCGAGCCGGTCGTCGAGGGCCGTGCGCTGACAGTCGAGGCCGCCGTCCATGAGCTCGCCGACTACCTGATCGGCAAGGATCCCTTCCTGATCGAAGACCACTGGACGGTGATATATCGCGGCGGCTTCTATCGCGGCGGCGCCATCCACATGTCCGCTCTGTCGGGCATCGACCAGGCGCTCTGGGACATCAAGGGCAAGGCGCTCGGCCAGCCGATCCACTCGCTGCTCGGCGGCCAGGTGCGCGACCGTATCAAGGTTTACAGCTGGATCGGCGGCGACCGTCCTTCCGATGTCGCTCGCAACGCCAAGGACGTCGTCGCCCGCGGCTTCAAGGCGATCAAGCTCAATGGCTGCGAGGAAATGCAGATCGTCGATACCAACGAAAAGATCGACAAGGCGGTCGAGACCATCGCCACCATCCGCGAGGCAATCGGCCCCCATGTTGGCATCGGCGTCGATTTCCACGGCCGCGTCCACAAGCCGATGGCCAAGGTGCTCGCCAAGGAGCTCGAGCCCTACAAGCTGATGTTCATCGAAGAGCCTGTCCTCTCCGAGAACCGCGAGACGCTGAAGGAAATCGCCAATCATTGCTCGACGCCGATCGCGCTCGGCGAGCGGCTCTATTCGCGCTGGGACTTTAAGTCGGTCCTGGCTGACGGCTATGTCGACATCATCCAGCCGGATCTCAGCCATGCCGGCGGCATCACCGAATGCCGCAAGATCGCGTCGATGGCAGAGGCCTATGACGTGGCGCTCGCCCCGCATTGCCCGCTCGGCCCGATCGCGCTTGCCGCCTGCCTGCAGGTTGATGCGATCAGCTACAACGCCTTCATACAGGAACAGAGCCTCGGCATTCACTACAACGAGGGCAACGACATCCTCGATTACATCTCCAACAAGGAGGTGTTCCAGTATGCCGACGGTTTCGTCTCGATCCCCCAGGGGCCCGGCCTCGGCGTCGAGGTGGACGAAGCCTATGTCATCGAGCGCGCCAAGGAAGGCCACCGCTGGCGCAATCCGATCTGGCGCCACGAAGATGGCAGCTTCGCCGAATGGTAAGACAGGAAGGGCCGCGAAAGCGGCCCTTTTCAGTAGATGCCGGGGATGAGCCGCCAGGTGTGGCTGCGATAGGCTCCATACTCTGCACCGAACTGCGATTTCAGAAAGGCTTCTTCTGCACGGATCCGCGCGATCACCGGCCATAGTGTCACAAGCACCAGGATCACCCCAACCATCGAACGGAAGGCCAGCGCCCAGCCGAGTGAGGTGACCAGCAGCCCGACATAGCTCGGATGCCGGATAAACCGGTAAGGCCCTGCCGTTACCAGTTCATGCCCTGGCTGGATGGCCACAAGGCCGCTGAACCTGCGGCCAAGCACAAAGACCGGCCAGAGCCGCAACGAGCCGCCGGCGGCATAGATGATGACGCCGGCCCAACGCACGCCGTCTCCGCCGAATGTCCAGAAATCCAGCCTGTCGGTGTAGGCAGGCAGGTAGCCGAGCAGAAAACCGAGGATAGCAAATGCCACAAGCACCCAGCGGTTCGATCTGTCCTCCCGCTCGCCACCACTGAGATTGCCCTTGCTGAAACCGGCCGCGACCGCCAGCGCGATGGTCACCACCGTCAGCACCACGAGCGGCGGGTGGCTGAAGAACGGTCCAAAGCCTCCGAGCCCAGTGATGGCAAGGATGAGAAAGACAGACGTTCCGAACAGCGACAGAAGCGTCAGTGTCAATGCAGATGAATTTTCCATGGCCTTGCTATGCGATGATCACGAACACCGAACCATTCGCCGCACCGTATTGTTCCCTCTCGCCGCCAGGGAAAAGCGGGCAGGCATGGGCAGAATGGCGATCGCTCAGAGATCGGCGCCGAGCCGCGCCGTCTCCAGCGTATAGAGCGCCTGCGCCCGCTTGACGCCGCGCAGCGCGTAGCGGCCGATGCAGGCAAGCACGTCGCGATCCGCCTGCGGAATGGTCTCGGCGAATTCCGAGGAGATCAGCACGTTGAAATCCACCGACCGGCACATTGATGCGATGCGACTGACTTCGTTGACCGCGGGTCCGATGACGGTGAAATCCAGACGCTCCTGGCTGCCGATATTGCCGTAGAAGACATCGCCGATATGCAAGCCGAGATAAACATCGGTCGTCGGGCGGCCATCGATCTGGCGCGCCGCGTTCAGCGTCGCGAGCTTGCCGCGCAATAGCCGCTCCGCCTCCAGCGCCGCGCAGCAGGCGTCCGATGGATCATCCGCCTTGAAGATCGCCAGCACGCCGTCGCCGATCAGCTTCAAGACGTTGCCACCCGCCTCATGGATCGCCGAAATGACGACTTCGCTATATTCGTTGAGGAAGGGCAGGATTTCCTCGGGCGAGGCGTTGTCCGAAATCTTGGTGTAGTTCAAGAGGTCTGAGAACCACAGCGCCGCCGAAATCCGTTCTGATTTGCCGCGGCTGATCTTGCCTTCCATCACCTGCCGCGCTGCGTCTTCACCGAGATAGACCTCGGCAATCGTCCGGGCGATGCGGCCGAGCCCGATGCATTTGATGGCAAGACCGAGCACCGGCACCAGCTTGCGCAAGATGACGAGATCGTGGTCCGAGAAGCCTTCGGGATGGCGCGTCGAGAAATGCGAGAAGAAGCAGTCCATCTCGCCGATCGTGCCCTGCTTCTCGAAGCGGTGGATCATCGCGACATAGTCGGTATGGCCCAGCTCGGCCATCTTCTCGAGCATCTGGAAATCGGCGGGATCACCAAAACCGAGACGGCGGCGGACCTCATTTTCCGTACCGGCCCAGAGATAATAGAAGGCCGAGCGCTTCCAGCTCTCCAGCGCCTCGCCTTCGCCGGTCGGGCCATATTCGAATTCGGACTCGACCTCCTGCTCGCTGTCGAAGCGGAAGGCGCGCCCCTCGTGAACGGGATGCAGCGTATCCATCAGCGCCATGCCGCGGTCGATCTGCAGGCCCTTCTCGCGGCAGGCGATGCAGAAGCCGTCGAGCAGCTCGGACTCGGTCGCGCCCTTCAACCCCTGCTCCGTCAACCAGGTCGCAATGGTTCCGATGTCGCTATATTCCATCCCATCCACCTCGCTTCAGCCCACCACTACCCCGATTTCATCCTTTGCGGAAGCATGGTGGTCCGGCATGTTGAACGGCGTGACGATCTCGACGGCGGAGAGTGGCCCAGGCCCGCCCCGGGCCGCCTTCGAGACACGGTCGAGAATGGCGCGAAACGCCGAGCGCGCATCGCTGCGCAGATCGTGATGCAGCACGAAATTGATCTTGCCGGATGCAAGCAGCGACCGGTTGTCGGCATCGAGATCATGCGCCACGAAAACGCGGAGCTTCCGGCTGGCCGCCTCGAAGGCCGCCAGCACCGCGCGGTTGCCACCGCCGATCGAATAGACGGCGTCGATGGTCGCATCCGATGCCAGCGCCCTGGCCGCCAGCGAGCCCGTTGCCGCATCGGTGCCATGCCCTTCGCTAATCTCGGTAATACCTATAGCCGGATAATGTTCTCGGATCACACGGCGAAAGCCGATCTCCCGCTCCTCCTCGCCACGGAACCGCCCACTCGAGAGAGTGACCAGCACATGGCCCGGAGTGCCACTGAATATCGAGCCGATCAGATAGGCCGCCGTCTCGCCCGCAGCCCTGTTGTCCGCACCGGTATAAGCAACTCGCGGCGAGTTCGGCAAATCGGTCACCAGCGTCACCACGGGGATACCGGCTTCATCGGCGCGCCGGACGGCGGCAACCACTTCCGGCACATCAGGCGCCTTTAGGACGATGCCATGCGTGCCGCGCAGCCGGATGCGATCGAGCAGCTGCACAAGCTCAGCGGGCTTCATCACCTCAGCGAAATGGAAACGGCAGCGGAAAACGGTCGGCAACAGCGTTGCGACTTCCGCCTCGAAGGCGGCGCGCACGGCATCGCTGAACCGCACCGGCGTTTCCATGACGATATCGATCGCCAGCTTTCGCCCTGCCACTTCGGCACCGGCCTGCTGCTTCTCCAATTCGGCAATCGCCGCCTTCACCCGCTGCTCCGTCTGGCGGCGCACACCGGCCCGTCCATTCAGCACCCGGTCGACAGTTGCTGTGCTGAGACCGGCCTGAAAGGCGATGTCCTTGACGAGAAAGGGATGGGCCATGGCTGCCGTTCTGATGGTTTTTTGATGGATTTCTGATCTATATCAGCAAATCCTGCGGCGTATAGTTCCTTCATCAGATTTGGAGGAGCACCTGATGAAAACCGATAACCTGCAGAAAATGCGCGCCGACCGCGTCTGGCTGACGGAAGATGCCTGCGATCTCGGCGATTTCCGCGCCCTGGCCGAAAAGACCACGGCGCTGGCCGATTACCCGACCGCCGATAGCGTCGAGAAGAACGTCCTGATCTACGACAGCAGCAAGGTGACCGAAGCGATTGCCGATCCCGAAGGCCGCCGCGCCGTGCTGGCGGAGATCTGCGAAGCCTTCGGCGAAGGTCCGGGCGTCGTCGTCTTCAAGCGCGCATACGAGGATACCTCGATCATCGACCGCGCCAGCCAGATTTTCGACGAGATCATTGAGGAGCAGCACCGCACCTCGACCGGCGGCGGCGACCATTTCGCAAAGCCGGGCGCCAACGACCGCATCTGGAACTCGCTCGAGAAGCACTGCCTCGCCGATCCCGAGAATTTCGCGCTCTACTACGCCAACCCGATCGTCGCGATCGCCAGCGAAGCCTGGCTCGGCCCGAGCTATCAGATGACGGCGCAGGTGAACCGGGTCAATCCGGGCGGCGCCGCGCAATCGGCGCATCGCGACTACCACCTGGGCTTCCAGTCCTCCAAGGTGATCGAGCAGTTTCCCGCCCATGTTCACAAGCTCTCGCCGGTGCTGACGCTGCAGGGCGCCGTCGCCCATTGCGACATGCCGATCGAAAGCGGCCCGACGCTTTTCCTGCCGCATAGCCAGACCTATGTGCCAGGCTACCTCGCGCTCAAGCGCCAGGAGTTCCGCGACTACTTCGACAAGCACCACGTCCAGCTGCCGTTGAAGAAGGGCGACGTCGTCTTCTTCAATCCGGCGCTCTTCCATGCCGCAGGCACCAACCGCTCGGCTGACATCAAGCGCGTCGCCAACCTGCTGCAGGTATCCTCAGCCTTTGGCCGCGCCATGGAGACGGTCAACCGCGAGCGGATGAGCGCCAAACTCTTCCCGGCGCTGAAGACGCTGAAAGGCAAGCTCTCGGAAACGGGCATCGCCAACGCCGTCGCCTCCTGCGCCGAAGGCTATTCCTTCCCCACCAACCTCGACCGCGACCCGCCCGTCGGCGGCCTGGCGCCGAAGACGCAGGCACAGCTGATGCATGAGGCGCTGAAGGAAGGCTGGAGCGACGAGGCCTTTACCAAGGCACTCGCCGATCAGGCAGAGAAGAAGCTGACCTGATCAGCTCACAAGAACGACACCATTGAAGCCTCTCGTTTCGACGAGGGGCTTTTGCCGTGAGATCACCGCAACACATCGGAGGAACCATATGAGCACAGATACCAGCCGCCTCGACGGCAAGATCGCCATCGTCACCGGCGGCACCCAGGGCCTCGGCGCAACTATTGCCCGGGTCTTTGCAGAGCGCGGCGCCAAGGGCATCGTCATCTGCGGCCGCAACGAGCAGAAGGGCAAGGCGAAGGCCGAGGAACTTTCGTCGAAGACCGGCGCCAGGGTCGTTTATGTCAAGGCCGATCTCGGCAAGGTCGAGGATGCGCAGAATGTCGTGCGCGCCTGCGACGAGACCTTCGGCCGCGTCGATGCGTTGGTGAATGCCGCAGCGATCACCGACCGCGGTACGATCCTCGACACCAGCCCCGAACTCTTCGACCAGATGTTCGCCGTCAACGTGAAGGCGCCGTTCTTCCTGATGCAGGAGGCCGTCAAGGTCATGCGGCGCGAGAAGATCGAGGGAACGATCGTCAATATCGGCTCGATGTCGGCAAAGGCCGGCCAGCCCTTCATCGCCGCTTACTGCGCATCCAAGGGCGCGCTGGAAACGCTGACGAAGAACACCGCCTATGCCCTGCTGCGCAACCGCATCCGCGTCAACGGCCTCAACATCGGCTGGATGTCGTCAGAGGGCGAGGACCGCATCCAGCGGGAATATCACGGCGCGGCGGAAGACTGGCTGGCAAAGGCCGCCGCAAGCCAGCCCTTCGGCCGCCTTGTCGACCCGGAAGAGGTGGCCCGCGCCTGCGCCTATCTTTCCTCTGCAGAATCCGGCCTGATGACCGGTTCGGTGATCTGCTTCGACCAGTCGATCTGGGGCGCCTATGACGGCTCGCCGCATCCGGTCGCCGCCCTCTAAGTGACTGCCGGAGCCCGGCAATTTTCGGCGCCGGGCTCTGGCACCGCTCACCGTTTGCGTTTACGAAAGACACGGCCAATCGCTTTGGGAGGAGCAATTCAGTGTCCGAAACCCCGCTCTACGACATCCGTGACGAACGTTTCCGTGGCCTGATCGCCGGCAGCGCCCGGCTCGAGGAACTCTATAGCGGCTGCCGCTGGGCCGAGGGTCCCGTCTGGTTCTCCGACATGAACTGCCTGATCTGGAGCGACATCCCGAACGAGCGGATGATGCGCTGGGTTCCGGATGGCGGCGTCTCCGTGTTCCGCTCGGCATCCAACTATGTGAACGGCAACACCAGGGACCGCCAGGGCCGGCTGGTCTCCTGCGAGCACGGCGGACGGCGGGTCACCCGCACAGAGGCCGATGGCCGCATCACCGTTCTCGCCGACAGCTACAACGGCAAGCGGCTGAATTCGCCCAACGACGTCGTCGTCAAGTCGGACGGTTCGGTCTGGTTCACCGATCCGAGCTACGGCATCATGTCCGATTATGAAGGGCACAAGGCGGACGAGGAGCAGGAGACGCGCAACGTCTACCGCATCGATCCGCAGAGCGGCAAAGTCGAGGCCGTGGTGACCGATTTCATCCAGCCGAACGGCCTCGCTTTCTCCCCGGATGAAAAGCAGCTCTTTATCGCCGATTCAGGCTCGTCCAACCACGAGGTTCCGCGCCACATCCGGGTATTCGACGTCATCGACGGCAAGACGCTGGCCAACAGCCGCTTCTTCTGCACGATCGACAAGGGCGTTCCCGATGGCTTCCGCTTCGATGTTTCAGGCAATCTCTGGAGCAGCGCCGCGGATGGCGTTCACTGCTTTGCGCCCGACGGCACCCTGCTCGGCAAGATCCTGATTCCGCAGACGGTCTCGAACATCTGCTTCGGCGGCTTCAAGAAGAACCGGCTGTTCATCACGGCCACCCAGTCCGTTTATTCGATCTACACGACCACCAACGGCGCGCAGTATCCGTAAGGCTCAGGAGGCGCGGCGGGCCGATTGGCGCAGGCCGTGCTGAAAGCCCTGCTTCATCTCGGCGAAACCAGCGAAGCCGAGATGCTGGGCGAACCGCACGACGCTGGTCTGCGAGACCTTGCAGCGCTCGGCGATCTTCTGGCTGCTTTCGAAGGCGAAAACATCAGGCCGCTCGGCCGCGAGACGGGCGAGTGCCGCCAGCCGCTCCGGGACGTTGCGATGCACTGCCGCCCAGAAATTCTTGCTGATCAGGAATTCGTGGACGTCGCTTTCAGCCTTCAGCGAAATCTGCTGCATCGCATTCCTCCTCGATGGATACCGCCCGCGGAGGCCGGGGCGAGACCGCCCCAGCCCCCACGGGAGGAAGCTCAGACCTTGCCGTCAGGGCGCGGATGCAGCGCTTCGGCGCGGTGCCAGTTTTCCAGGATCCGGCCATCCCTGTGCTTCTGCTCGGCCCAGCGGATGCCGTTCGAGATGACCTTGTGGATCGTCTTGTCGTGATAGATCGGATAGGTCTCGTGGCCTGGGCTGAAGAAGAAGATGCGACCGCGGCCGCGCTGCCAGATGCAGCCGCTGCGGAACACTTCACCGCCTGAGTACCAGGAGATGAAGATCAGCTCGTCCGGCTGCGGAATGTCGAATGGCTCGCCGTACATTTCCGAAGCATTGACCTCGAAGAACGGCGGCAGACCCTCGGCGATCGGATGCGAGGGATTGATGACCCACACACGCTCCAGATCGCCCGCCGGCGACTCGCGCCAGGAGAGATTGGCATTGGTGCCCATCAGCCGGCGGAAAAGCTTGGAATGATGGCCGGAATGCAGGATGACCAGGCCCATGCCCTTCAGCACCCGCTGCTGGATGCGGTCGATCAGCCCATCGCTGACCTCCTCATGCGCCATGTGGCCCCACCAGAGCAGCACATCGGTATCGTTGAGCAGAGAATCCGGCAAACCTTCGTCCGGATCATCCAGCGTGCCGCGGCGGATCTCGAAGTCGGGATGTTTGATGCCGGCCGCGATCGCGCCATCGATCCGGTCAGGATAGATATCCTGCACTTCCTTGTGCACCTGCTCGTGCCGGCCCTCGTTCCAGATCGTTACCTTGATCGTCATGATAGTCCTCGATGTTATGAAAGATTGGCCGAGCGGATGACCCGGCCCGACGCGTCGAAGAGGTGGCAGGCAGCCGGATCGGCCGAGAGCGAGACGCGATCCCCGGGCCGGACGGCAATATCGCCATCGGCGCGAACGATGATCGGATCCTGCGTAGTGCCGACGGTGATGTAGGTTTCGACGCCGAGCCGCTCGACGATCGCCACCTCCGCATTGAAATTGCCCTGCCCCTCGCCGACGATCTTCAGATGTTCGGGCCGCACGCCGAGACGCACTTCGCCCTGCGGCACCGATGCGGCATCGGGCATATCCATTCTCAGCCCGATCGGGCTATCGAGCGCGATCCGGCCCGCCTGCCGCGTCGCCGTCGCCGTCGCCGGGATTACGTTCATCTTCGGCGAGCCGATGAAGGTCGCGACGAATTCATTCTCCGGCTGATGATAGAGGCTCATCGGCGCGCCCTGCTGCGCAACCATGCCCTTGTTCAGGACGACGATCCGGTCAGCCATCGTCATCGCCTCGACCTGGTCGTGGGTGACATAGACGACGGTCGCCTTGAGCTCGCGGTGCAGCCGCTGCAGTTCGGCGCGCATCTGCACGCGGAGTGCGGAATCGAGGTTGGAGAGCGGCTCGTCGAACAGGATCAGCGACGGCTTCTTGATGATCGCTCGGCCGATCGCCACGCGCTGGCGCTGACCACCCGAGAGAGCCGCCGGGCGGCGATCGAGGTAATCCGTCAGCTGCAGGATCTCGGCGACGCCCTCGACCTGCTTGCGGATTTCCGCCTCCGGCACCTTCTTCAGGCTGAGCGAGAAGCCGATATTCTCGGCGACCGTCATGTGCGGATAGAGCGCGTAGGACTGGAACACCATGGCGATGCCGCGTTTGTCCGGCGGCACATCGTTGATGCGCTGGCCATTGAGGATCAGGTCGCCCTCGTCGATGCCTTCCAGACCGGCGATCATGCGCAGCAGCGTGGACTTGCCGCAGCCCGACGGGCCGACGAAGACGGCGAACTCGCCGTCCTCGACGGTGATGTCGACGCCCTTGATGACTTCCAGCGCACCGTAGAATTTGCGGACGTTCTTGAGATTGATCATTCGGTTTCTCTTTCTTGTCTCAGCCCTTCACACCGCCAGAGAATGTCTGGACGAGGAAGCGCCGCGCGAAGCCGAAGGCGATGACGGCAGGCAGGAGGTAGATGAAGGCAAGGGCCGCCAGCAGACCGTAATCGATCTCATTGATGCGCAGGAAGGCGCGGAAGAGACCAAGCGGCAGCGTCTGCAGCTCCGGCGACGACAGGAAGATCAGCGGCAACAGGAAATCGCCCCAGGCCGACATGAAGGTGAAGAGACCGGCGGCGGCCAGACCCGGCAGCGCCAGCGGAATCAGCACCCGGCGGATCCGCTGAAGCATGGTGGCGCCGTCCATGACCGCCGCCTCCTCGTAGTCACGCGGCAGCCCATCGAAGAAGGTCTTCATGATCCACAGCGCCAGCGGCAGCTGCATGGTGGCGAGCACCAGCATGATGCCGAGATAGCCGTCGATGAAGCCGGTCCAGCGCATGATGTCGCGGGCAAAGCTGCCGAACTCCGGTCGCAGCACCGCGCCCTCTGCATTGTTCAGCGTCAGCAGGAATTTATAGAGCGGCACGACGAGCGCCGTCGGCGGCAGTACGCGGATCAGTAGGATGGCGTAGAGGAAGGGCAGCTTCCACCAGGCCCGGGTGCGCGACAGCGCATAGCCGCCGAGACCGGCGAGCACCATGACGATGAAGGTCGCGCCGCCAACGACGAAGAGCGAGTTGAACAACCACTTCGCGCCGTCCTCCTTGACGAAGACACGAGCGTAATTGGCAAACGTCCATTGCTCCGGCCAGCGCAGAAAAAGCTGCGCATTGCCATCGAAGGAGGCGAGCAGCACCCAGAAGAACGGCACGGCGCAGAAGATCGAGATCAGCGACAGCGTCGCATACGCGAGAAGGTCGGAACGCGTCTTGTTGGCGCTTTCGCTTGGAGAGATGACGGCCATATCAGATCTCCACCTTCATGGCCCGCACATAGGCAATACCGAGGATCAGCGAGATGACCAAAGCAACCACTGCGACCGCAGCGCCATAGCCGAGCTGGAAGGCCGTGAAGGACTGGTTGTAGATATAGATGCTGACGAGCTCGGTCGCTCCGCCCGGACCACCGCGGGTCAGCGCATAGACGAGACCGAAGACGGCAATCGTCGAGACGGCGGAGATCAGCATATAGAGCAGGATCGTCGGCATCATCAGTGGCAGCGTGATGCGGCGGAACATCTGCGACGGGGTCGCGCCATCCATGCGGGCAGCCTCGTAGATTTCGTTGGGAATGGTGCTGAGACCGGCGGTGAGCAGGATCATCGCCGTCGCGATACCGCGCCAGGTATTGACGATGATGATCATCGCCAGCGGGAACGTGTTCAGCCAGTCGGCGGGCGTGATGCCGAAGAAGCTGACGATGCGCGACAGCGTCGCGTGTTCGCCGCCGGCCAGCATCGAAATCCACATGAAGCCGGCAACGACTTCAGGCGCCGCATTCGGCAGCAGGATGATCGACGAGAAGATGCGCCGGAAACGGATTTCGCGGCGAAGCGCCATGGCGGAGACGAGGCCGAGCACGAACTGCCCGATGATCGCCGAACCCATGACGAAGAAGAAGGTGACGAGCAGCGAGTTCCAGAACTTCGCGTCGTTGAACAGCCGCGCGTAATTGCGGAGGCCGACGAAGCGCGGGCGGAGCGCCGCAGCACCCGTCATGGCCTCGTTGGTGAAGCTCAGATAGAGCGAATAGAGCGCAGGATAGATGACGAACGCCAGCAGCAGCACGAGCGAGGGCAGCAGGATGATGAGAAGCTGGCGCTCGGCGCGGCGTTCATGAGAGTTTCTGATCATCGAAGCTCACAACCTTATCGAATGAACCGGGAAACGCGGCAAGAGCGCCGCGTTCCCCAATCTTGGGCGGGAGAAAGTAACCCAAGCTTACTTTACGGCGTCGTCGCCGAGCGTTTCCTTAACGTAGTCGACCAGGATCTTCTGGGCGCCAGCCGCATCGGTTTCCTTGCGCAACAGCGCTTCGGTTGCGCGGGCAACACCTTCCGAGACGGTACCGAAGCCGGAAGCCTGCTTCAGGAATACACCGTTTCCGGCAGCCGCATGGATCGGAACGAGTTCCGTCAGCTTCTGGAAGTCGGCATTCTTGGCCGCATCCTTGCTGGCCGGAATGTTGCCGATGCGGGCAGCGTAGGAGACCTGCGTTTCGACCGAGCCGATTTCCATCAGCGCCTTGATCGCCAGTTCGGCATTGGCCGACTTGGCATTGACGGCCCACGGGGCGGCAAGGTTGGCGAGAACGTACTGACCGCCGCTCTGGCCCGGAACCGTCCAGGTGCCGACGACCTTGGTCACGTCAGGGATCGGGTTCTTGCTCTCGCGGCCCCAGTCGAAGATGTAGCACCAGGAGCCGCAGGTGGTGGCAGCAAGCTTGCCCTGCGGGAACATCTCATATTTCGGCACGACCCACGGCTCCGGTCCGAGCAGCGGCTGAACTGGCATCAAGTCGTTATCAATCAGCTGCTTGTAGACGTCGAAGACATCCTTGACGCCTTCACCGTTCAGATCGAGCTTGCCGTCGGCATCGACGATCTGCGGCGTCTTGGAGCCGACGATCAAATGCTGGAAGCCTTCATCGAACGCACCGCCGCCCCAGGCGACACCGGCCGGGAAGAGCAGACCGTAAGCGCCGGTCTTCTTCTTGATCTCGGCAGCGCGATCGAGCAGGTCCTTCCAGTCCTTCGGCTGGTCGGTCGAGATGCCGGCCTTTTCGAGAACGTCCTTGCGATAGTAGATTTCCTGAATGCCCAGCATGAAGGGCATCACATAGGTCTCGCCATCGGGGCTGACGGCCAGCTGCTTGGCGACGTCATAGAGACCATTATAGCCTTCCCAGGCCTTGAATTCCTTGGTGACCGGAGCGAGGTAGCCCGCCTCGACCATATCGGCAACGGCCGATGCCGTCGGGATCGAGAACAGGTCGGGCGCATTGCCGGCGCCGAGTTCGGTCAGAAGCTTGGTGAGATAATCCTTGTCCGGCGCCGGATATTCGACGACTTCGACCGTCACGCCATATTTCTTTTCGATGCGCTCGACCGTCGACTTCATGGCGTCGATGCCCGACTGACCATGGTTGGCGATGCGGATCGTTTCAGCATGGGCCAGCGTCGAGACCGCGCTGAGCAAAATGGCGCAAAAGCCACCGATAACCGTCTTCTTCAACGGAAGTCCTCCCTCTTTAAAACATGGCGCCCTCCAGCACCTGCGGAAAATGTACACGCATTCCTATCCCTGACAAGTCGATTTTCACAGCGATCTTCATCCAAATTTTAATGCATTGATTTTCAATCATTATTTATAACTTGCCAGCTGCGATTGCTTTGTGTAATCGTTTGCACAATAAGTTTCGGGAGGATTTTTCATGGTTCAGAAACTGCGCCTCGGCGTCATCGGCGCCGGGCTGAAAGCGGCCGAGTATGCCGCTAGCTGGGCACGCATGCCCGAGATCGAATTCGTCGCTCTCGCCGATACGATCCCGGCCTCGCGTCAGCGGCTGATCGACGTCTGCACGGCAGCCGGCGCACCGGCGCCCGAGGCGTTCGAGGACTATCGCCAGATGCTCGCGACGCGCCGTGATGCGCTCGATATCATCTACATTTCCACGCCGCACGCATTCCACGGCGAACAGGCTGTCGCGGTCGCCGAAGCGGGCCTCGATCTCTTCCTCGAAAAGCCGATGGTGACGACGGTTGCCGAAGCTGAACGGCTGATCGCGGCGCAGAAGAAATCAGGCGTCACCATCGTCACCGCCTTCCAGGGCGGCCTCTCGCCACTGGTCCTCGACACCCGCAAGCGCGCGGTGGCCGGCGAATTCGGCGATCTCATCGCCATCTCCGGCATGATCTGGGAAAGCTGGGCATCGAACTATAGCGGCCACTGGAAGCAGCAGCCGGAAGTCTCCGGCGGCGGCTTCATGTTCGATACCGGTGCGCACATGATGAACACCGTCTGCCTGCTGGCGAACTCGGATTTCGAGAGCGTCTCGGCTTACATGCACAATCACGGCCGGAAGGTGGATATCGCAACCGCAGTCTCCGCCCGGCTGAAGAACGGCGCGCTGGCGACCCTGACGGCCGCCGGCGAAGGCCCTCCCGGCTGCGCCTCCTACATCACCTTCTTCTATTCCAAGGCGATCGTTCGCATCGACGCCTGGGGCGGCTGGCGTGAAATAAGCTTCGGCCGCACCAGCGAAGCCCGTGAAGAGGCCGAAATCCTCGGCAATCCCATGAAGAACTTCCTCGCAATCCGCGCCGGAAGCATGGAAAACTCCGGCTCCGTTGAAATGGGTTTGCGATTCGCTAAGCTCTGGGACGCAATCAAGGAATCGGCAGCGGCGGAGGGAGTGCCCGTCAGGATCGCCGACTAAGGCAATTCCAGCAAAACTGCGCAACGGTTTTGCGTCCGGAATTGCGTAACAAGGGATAGACCGTTCCGCCACTCGAAGAAGAGCGGAACGGGTCTGGACGGGTGGGAACAGGCATGAGCAGGAAACGCATCACCTCCAAGGAGTTGGCAAAGCTCGCCGGCGTATCCTCGGCAACGATCTCGCGCGCCTTCTCGCCGGATTCCCGCATCGGCAGCGCCACGCGCGACCGCATCCTGGCGGTCGCCCGTGAGCACGGATACCAGCCGAACGCCATTGCCCGCTCGCTGAACAACCAGCGCTCGCGGCTCGTTGCCCTCGTCGTCAACGCGATCGGCAACCCCTGCGAGGCGGAAGAGCAGCAACTGCTCGTCCACCGCCTGCAGGCCCGCCAGCTCCTGCCCATCATTCTCTGCTGCGCCGATCACTCGGACCGCCTGCAGCTGATGCGGCTCGCCTCGACCTATCAGGTCGATCACGTCGTCGTTTTCTCCGACATGGTCTCGATGCAGGATGCCGTCGACATCTTCCACACGACCAAGCCGATCATCGTCTCCTTCGAGCCGCTGGAAAACGAGAACGTCTCGAGCATCCGCATCGATGGCGCCGTCGGCGCCGCCGAGATCATCGACAAGATCGTCAAGGACGGGAAGAAGCGCTTTGCTTATCTCTCCGGCACCAAGTCGAGCTGGATCGACAAGCTGCGCCGCAAGTGGTTTGCCGATGCGCTCGCCAAGCACGGTCTCGATTTCGAGGCCGAAGCCTTCGGCGACTATTCCTACGATTCAGGCTTCAAGGAAGCCGTCATGCTGCTGCACCGCTCGAAGGTCGATGCGATCATCTGCGGCAACGACGTCATGGCGATCGGTGCACGCGACGCGGCCCGCCGCGTGCTCGGCAAGAACACGCCCGGCGATATCGCAATCGTCGGCCAGGACGGCATCGCTATGGCCGCCTGGGACTGCAACGACCTGACGACGCTCGGCCTGGACCATGTCGCCTTCATCGACGCCGTGGTCGAGGTGATCGAGCGCCACGAGCAGGACATCGAAGGCCCGCACAACATCACGCTTGCCTGCACGCCCCGCTGGGGCTCCACCGCCTGAGGCAGCGCTTTTCATTGCATCGAGGAGGAATTTCCGTGACCATCATTTCATGCGCGCGCACTTCGCATCGAACCATTGCCCACGGCTGCAGCAAGGAAGTTTGATATGCGTTCCGTCGTCTCCTTCAACGAATCCTGGAGCTTTCACGAGGGCTTCGGCCAGCGCCTGCTCGACGCCTTCGACGGCAACACCACGATCAGCCTGCCGCATACCGCCGTCGAGCTGCCGTTCAACTATTTCGACGAGAAGACCTATCAGCGCGCCTTCACCTATCAGAAGGTCCTGCGCTGGATGCCGGAATTCGACGGCCGCGAAATCTCGATCGTCTTCGATGGCGCCATGGCCGACAGCGTCGTCTATCTGAACGGCGAGGAGATCATTGCCCACAAGGATGGCTACACGCCTTTCGAGGCGCGGCTGACAGGCAAGCTCGTCAAGGGCGACAACCTCATCACCGTCAAGATCGACGGCAGCGAGAACCCCGCCATCCCGCCCTTCGGCGGCCGTATCGATTACCTCACCTATGCCGGCATCTATCGCGACGTGTGGCTGAAAGTCACCGGCGCCGTCTCACTGCGCAATATCAAGATCGAGACGCAGGACGTGCTCGCCGATGTAAAATCGGCAACGGTGCGCTGCCAGCTGTCGAACCCGCAGCATGCCACCTTCCTCGGCACTGTGACGGGCACGATCCGCGACGCCTCGGGCGTGGTGATCGCCACCGCGACGGCCGAGACCACCGGCGAAGACGTGACGCTCGCCTTCGGTAGCCTGACCGGCATCGCGCTCTGGGATATCGCCAATCCGGCGCTCTATGAGCTCACCGTCGATCTGAAGACCAGCCACGGCTCGGATCGCCTCGCTTCGAATTTCGGCTTCCGCACCGCCGAGTTCACGCCCGAGGGCTTCCTGCTGAACGGCCAGCCGCTGAAGCTGCGTGGCCTCAACCGTCACCAGGCCTATCCCTATGTCGGCTATGCCGCGGGCCGCTCCGCGCAGGAGCTCGACGCGACGATCATGAAGACCGTGCTGAAGTGCAATATTGTCCGCACCTCGCATTATCCGCAATCCAAGTGGTTCCTCGATCAGTGCGACCGGCTCGGCCTGCTCGTCTTCGAGGAGATCCCCGGCTGGCAGCATATCGGCGATCTCGAGTGGCAGAAGGAATCGATCGAAAACGTCCGCCGCATGATCGAGCGCGACTGGAACCACCCGTCGATCATCATCTGGGGCGTGCGCATCAACGAGTCGCTCGACAGCCACGATTTCTATGCCGAGACCAACCGCCTCGCCCGCGAGCTCGATACGACCCGCCAGACCGGCGGCGTCCGCTACCTGACGGAAAGCGAGCTGCTGGAAGACGTCTACACGATGAACGACTTCATCCTCGGCAACGAGGAACTGCCGGGTGCCAACCGCCCGCGCACCGCGCTTCGCCCGCAGCAGGAAAACACCGGCCTCGCCCACAAGGTGCCCTACCTGATCACCGAATATAACGGCCACATGCATCCGACCAAGATGCACGATCCCGAGCAGCGCCAGGCCGAGCACGTCCGCCGCCATCTCGAAGTTCTGAACGCCGCCTATGGCGACCCGGATATTTCAGGCGCGATCGGCTGGTGCATGTTCGACTACAACACGCACAAGGATTTCGGCTCCGGCGACCGCATCTGCTACCACGGCGTCATGGACATGTTCCGCGAGCCAAAATTCGCAACCTATGTCTATTCCAGCCAGTGCGAGCCCTCAGATGAAGTCATCATGAAGCCGGTGACCTTCTGGGCACGTGGCGAGCGCAGCATCGGCGGCGTGCTGCCGCTGATCATCCTCACCAACTGCGACGAGGTCGAGCTGAAGTACGGAACGCTGACCAAGCGCATCGGCCCGGACCGCGAGAACTACCCGCACCTGCCGCATCCGCCCGTCGTTCTCGATCACCGGCATTTCACGGCGGACGAGCTCGGCACCTGGGGTCTGGAATGGATCGATGGCGAATTCACCGGCTTTATCGATGGCGAGCCGGTCGCGCATCTGACGCTTGCAGCCGATCCGCTTCCGGCAAGACTGGAGCTTGCGCCTGACAGCACCGTCCTGAAGGCCCGCGAACGCGACAGCACGCGCGTCATCATCCGCGCGCTCGATCAGCGCGGCCAGCGCCTGCCCTTCATGGAAGACAGCATTGGCCTGCGCGTCGAGGGACCGGCAAAGATCGTTGGCCCGACGAGTGTGCCGCTGCAGGGCGGCACGGCCGGCTTCTGGCTGGAGGCGACCGGACTTACAGGCACGATCACGGTGGAAGCGACCTCAAGCCGCTTCCCCGCCATCAGCTTCAGCGTTACCGCCGGCTGAGAGATCAGGCGATCCGCAGCTGGCTCTGCGGATCGAAGAACACCGCCTTGTCGAGATTAAAGGCAAGGCGGGTGTTCTGCCCGGCTTCGATCCCGGCATCGGCGCCGAGGCGCGCGACGACGGACTTTCCGCCAAGCTTGGTAACGGCAAACGTATCCGCGCCCGCGGGCTCGACAACTTCGATCATGCAATCACCATGCGACACCGATTTCGCCTTGCGATCTACGCCGTCGAGATCGGTCAGCGCTTCCGGGCGGATGCCGAAGATCACCGGCTTGCCATTGTAGCTGGTCAGGCTGTTATTGCCCGCCGGAACCGGCAGCTTCAGCGGCTCGCCATTCGGACGGTCGAGCGAGACCTGCAGTCCACCCGAGCCGTTCTCGACGGTGGCGTTCAGCAGGTTCATCGCCGGCGAACCCATGAAATCGGCCACGAACACATTGGCCGGGCTGTTATAGATCTCGGCAGGCGTGCCGAACTGCTGCAGCACGCCATCGCGCAGCACGGCAATCTTGGTCGCCAGCGTCATCGCTTCGATCTGGTCATGGGTGACGTAGACGATCGTCGTGCCCATGCGCTGGTGCAGGCGCTTGATCTCCGTGCGCATGTCGACGCGCAGCTTGGCGTCGAGGTTGGAGAGAGGCTCGTCGAACAGGAAGACCTGCGGATTGCGCACCAGCGCGCGGCCCATGGCAACGCGCTGACGCTGGCCGCCGGAGAGCTGGCTCGGCTTGCGATCGAGCAGATGACCGATCTGCAGCATTTCCGAAACCTGCTTGATCGCCTTGTCGCGCTCGGCCTTCGGCACGCCGCGGATTTCCATGCCGAAGGCGATGTTTCCGGCAACGGTCATGTTCGGGTAGAGCGCGTAGCTCTGGAACACCATGGCGATATCGCGCTTCGACGGATGCAGGTCGTTGATCGCCCGGCCGTTGACGCGGATCTCGCCCTCGGTGATCGACTCCAGGCCGGCGATGGTGTTGAGCAGCGTGGACTTGCCGCAGCCGGAAGGGCCGACGAGCACGAGGAAGCCGCCCTCTTCGAGCTCGAGGTCGATCCCCTTGAGGATGTCGACGGCGCCGAAGCGCTTCTTGAGACCGGAAATTTCAAGGAAAGCCATGGATCACCCTTTGACGGCGCCCGCCATGAGACCGCGCACGAAATAGCGGCCGGCGAGAATGTAAACGATAAGCGTCGGCACGGCGGCGATCATCGCAGCAGCCATGTTGACATTGTATTCGACCACCCCGGTCGAGGTGTTGACGACGTTGTTCAGCGCCACGGTCATCGGCATGGATTCACCGGTGCCTGCGTAAGCCGAGGCGAACAGGAAGTCGTTCCAGATATTGGTGAACTGGTAGATCACCGTGACGACGATGATCGGCAGCGAATTCGGCAGCATGATGCGGCGGAAGATCTGGAAGAAGCTTGCACCATCGACCTGCGCTGCACGCACCAGTTCCGTCGGGAAGGCCTCATAGAAGTTCCGGAAGAACAGCGTCGTGAAGCCGAGACCGTAGACCACATGCACAAAAACCAAGTTCACGGTCGGATTGCCGAAACCGAAACTCATGCCTGTCGCATTCTGCAGCGTCATCCCGAACCGGCCGAAGGCGCCGAGGATCGTTGCCATCGGCAGCAGCACCGACTGGAAGGGGATGAAGCAGGCAAACAGCATCAGCCCGAAGACCAGCGTATGGCCGGGGAAACGCCACTTGGTCAGCACGTAGCCGTTCAGAGCGCCGAGTACAGTGGAGATTGCCACCGCCGGCACCACCATCTTGATCGAGTTCCAGAAGTAGCCCTTGATGCCGGCGCAGGTCAGGCCGACGCAGGTCTCGCCCCAGGCTTTGAACCAGGGATCGAGTGTCGGCGATTGCGGCAGCGACAGCATGTTGCCGTTCTGGATCTCGTCCATGGTCTTGAACGAGGTGACCAGCATGACGAAGAGCGGCATCAGGTAGAGAACCGCAAAGATGATCAGCAGGCCGTAGATGGCCGTACGGCTGATCCACCGGCTGCCGTTACCCTGCGAGACGGCGATTGTCGAGGAGGTCACGCTGCTCATCGCGCCTTCTCCTTCAGTTCGGAATAGAGATAGGGAACGATGATCGCCGAGATCGTCATCAGCATGATGATCGCGCTCGCCGAACCGACGGCCATTTCGTTTCGCTTGAACGTGTATTCATACATGAAGTTGGACGGCAGCCAGGCCGAGCCGCCGGGGCCGCCCGAGGTCAGCGCCACGACAAGGTCGTAGGACTTGATCGCCATATGCGCGAGAACGATGAAGGCCGAGAGAAACACCGGCCGCAGCAGCGGAATGATGATGCGGCGATAAAGCTGCAGCGTCGAAGCGCCGTCGATCTGGGCCGCCTTCATGATCTCGCCGTCGATGCCGCGCAGGCCCGCCAGGAACATCGCCATGACAAAGCCGGACGCCTGCCAGACACCGGCGATGACGACGGTGTAGATGACGAAATCCTTGTTCTTGATCCAGTCGAAATGGAAGCTCGTCCAGCCGAACTGATGCAGCGTCTGTTCCAGGCCGAGACCCGGATCGAGGAACCACTTCCAGGCAACACCAGTGACGATGAAGGACAGAGCCATTGGATAGAGGAAGATCGGCCGAAGAATGCCTTCGCCGCGGATCTTCTGATCGAGAAGGATCGCCAGGAACAGCCCGAGCGCCAGGCAGATACCGATATAGAGGAACCCGAAGATGCCCATATTGGTGATCGACGTGTACCAGGACGACGGCGGATCGCTCTCGAAGGTCCAGCGCCAAAGCCGCTGATAGGCGCGCGGCCCGGTCAGGTCATAAGACGGGAAGGTCTTGGAATTGGTGAAGGACAGATAGGCCGTCCAGACGATGAAGCCGTAGACGAAAATGATGGTGATCAGGAAGCTCGGCGCCAGCACGATCTTCGGCAGGGCATCCTGCAACCGGCCGCGAATGGACGCGCGGGTCGAAGGATTGGACGTCAGGACCGGATCGGTGGTCGCAACAGTGCTCATAAATCAATCTCCTCCCCGCATCATTCCTGCAGGGCGCAAAGGCCTCCCCGCACTGTGCGGGGAGGCCGGATGTCGAACAGGTATTAGCGAGCGTCGTCGATCGCCTGAACGAGCTGGGTCACAGCTTCGTCGGAGGTCTTGATCTGGCCGTGAACGAACTTCGAAACGACGTCCTTATAGGCATTGGCGATTGCCGGAGGCGCGCCGTAACCCTGAGCGAGCGAACCGAACAGCGTGCCGCCGTCGTTTGCCTTCTTCAGGTCGGCGATACCCTTCTTGCCGCAGGCGTCGAAGGCCGTATCCGGAACGTCCGTACGGGCCGGAACCGAACCCTTGACGACGTTGAAGGCCGACTGGAAGCTCTTCGACAGCGTTGCCGTTGCGAGAGCGACCTGGGCTGCCTTGCGGTCTTCAGGAACGTTGAACATGCCGAACATGTCGGAGTTGTAGATCACGCTGCCATCGGTACCCGGGAAGCGGTAGCACAGGAAGTCCTTGTCCGGGGTCTTCTTGGCGGCGACGAATTCGCCCTTCGCCCAGTCGCCCATGACCTGAACCAGCGCATCACCCTTGATGACCATCGCCGTTGCCAGGTTCCAGTCGCGGCCCGAGAAGTTCGGATCGACATACTTGATGATCTTGGCGAGGTTATCGAAGGACTTCTTCATCGTGTCCGACTTCAGAGAGTCTTCGTCGAGATCGTTGAAGGCCTTCTTGTAGAACTCAGGACCGCCGGTCGACAGAACGATCGAGTCGAACATCGTGGCTTCCTGCCAGTTCTGACCGCCGAGAGCGAGCGGGATGACGCCGGCTGCCTTTGCCTTGTCGAGCAGGGCGATCAGGTCGTCGAAGGTCTTCGGCTCGGTGCCGCCGATCTTGTCCATCACGGCCTTGTTGATCCAGAGCCAGTTGACGGAGTGAACGTTGACGGGTGCTGCGACCCACTTGCCGTCATAGACGGAGAATTTCTGCAGAGCCGCCGGAACGGACTTGTCCCAGCCTTCCTTCTTCGCGGTCTCGGTCAGGTCGCCCATGACGCCGGCCTGAGCGTAGTCGAGAACAGTGTAGCCGAGCATCTGGGAAGCGGTCGGATACGTACCGGCAGCAACCATTGCCTTGAGTGCGGTCATTGCAGCGTCGCCGCCGCCGCCGGCAACCGGCACGTCCTTCCAGGCGTAACCTTCCTTGGAAAGGTCGCCCTTCAGCACGTTGAGAGCCGCGGCTTCACCGCCCGAAGTCCACCAGTGCAGCATCTGCACTTCCTTGACGTCGGCAGCATGAGCGCCGAACGCAGCCATCATCACGGCAGCAGCAGCCACCGAGCCCAAAAACTTGCGCATAGTCTTCCTCCCGTTTGCAAGTCGGCAGCGAAAGCCTCCCTCCGCCACCCTGAATGCCTCCCGCCACCCCGGGCGGGAAAACATGCCGAAGCCGATCCGGCCGCGGTTGACAATTTAAAACGATATAAATTACCCGCCGTCAAGTCTTTCTCGACTTCCGAGAAAAAAGATTATTAATGACGCAAGATACTGAAATTATTATGTAATGCCTATTTTTCGTCAGAAATCCCAAAAATTTAAAACGTTTTCATAACTTTATTGCTTGCAATGCATCTGCCCGTTATGTTGATTGCCGCAGCCCCAGGAAGGCCAAGTTGACCGATCCGATAAAGCCGCCCCGCGGCGAAAACCAAGACAACCTGCTGAGACGTGGCAAGCCGACATTGCGCACGATCGCCAACCTGACGGGATTGGCGGTGACGACGGTATCGCGCGCGCTGAGCGATGCGCCGCAGATCTCGCTGGAAACCCGCGAGCGCGTGCACAAGATCGCCCGCGAGATCGGCTACCTGCCGGATCGCGCCGCGCAGCGCCTGAAGACCGGCCGCACCAATGTCATCAGCATCCTGCTCGACTCCCACCAGGAGGTCGTCGGCTTCGGCACCTCGATCATGTACGGCATCGCCAAGGCTCTGAAAGAAACCTCTTACCATCTGGTGGTCGCGCCGAACTTCCTGTCGACGACCGAGCTGGAAGCCGCCGAATACATCGTCCGCAACAATTTCGCCGATGGCGTGATCTTCACCCGCACCGAACCCTTCGATGCGCGCGTGCGCATGCTGATCGAAACGGGCTTTCCCTTCGTCAGCCACGGCCGCACCGAATTCTCGACGCAGCATCCCTATGTCGATTACGACAACTACGCCTTCGCCTATGAGGCAACCGCCCGGCTGATCGCCAAGGGCCGTACGAAGGTGACCATCCTTCTGCCGCCGCGCCGGCTGACCTTCTACCAGCACCTGCTGCATGGCTTCATGACCGCAGTCAGGGAAGCAGGCGCGAGCTACGAAATCTCCGAGGCGATCACGCTCGATTCCTCCGCCAGCGATATCCGAGACTATGTGCGCAGCCGCGCCGCCGGACCTGACGCCCCCGACGGCTTTATCTGTCCCGGCGAAGTCTCTGCTCTCGCCACCATCACCGGCATGAGCGACGCCGGAAAGCAGCTGGCCGAGGACTACGACATCGTCGCCAAGGAGCATTCGCGCCTGCTGACGCAGCTGCAGCCCAAGGTCGAGACGATCTACGAGGATCTGGTCGCCGCCGGCGAAGAGCTCGGCCGGATGCTGATCCAGCGCATCAACGATCCCGAGGCGACCACCGGCATGCAGCTCATGCAGACGCCGCAGATCGCATTCCCGCCCTTGTAAGCGCCGCCGACGGCTCGATCTCCGCCAATAGCGGCAGATGATCGGACGCCCGCCGCGCCAGCGGATCAGCAAGTGCCGCCACCCGCCTGACGCCAAGGCCTTCGGAGACGAAGACATGATCGATCCGCAGCACAGGCAGCCGTGACGGATAGGTCGGCCGCGGCTTACCGCCCGCAAGCAGCTGAACATCGCGAAACTGCCGCGCCAGCATCCGGTAGGCAGGCGACAGGGGGATGGCGTTGAGATCGCCGCAGATGATTGCCGGTGCCGCCTGAAACTCCGGCGAACTGATCCAGTCGCGCCCAAGCAGCGTCGCCACCTGCCTCGACCGGTCGATGCCCCGCAGGCCGAGATGCGTGTTGAGCACATTGAACTGCAGCCCATTTGCAATGACCTGCAGCCATATCGCACCACGGGCTTCACCAACTGACGGCAATGGACCCGCGCTCATTAGCTTGGTCGGAAGCGCCGTCAGGATCGCATCGCCATATCTCTCCTCCTCCACATGCAGGGCCGGATGGAAATGCGCCTCCATCTTCAGGAGCGTGGCGATCAGATGCGCCTGATCGATCCCGCCCGTCCGTCTACGGCCGACATCGAGCTCCTGCAAGGCAATGATATCCGCACCCGATGCGGCAATGACATCGGCAACCCGCTGCGGATCCAGCCGCCGGTCGGTGCCGATGCAGCTATGAACATTGTATGTGAGAACCTTGATGAGTTTGGCGTCTTGAACGGCCACGGGGTCGGAGAATGTGCTCATGCCGTGGGAACCCGTTTTCACGTTGTTTCGTTCCATCAACGGAAACTGCATAGCAAGACGGAAACCTCATGCCGGGCAAGCGCCTCATTATCAACGCCACCCTCGTCCTCGGGCTACTGCTGGCCGCCTACCTGCTCTACAAGGTGTTCAGCCGCTATTCGCTGGACGAGGTGATGCAGTCGATCGCCGCCATCCCGATATCGCGGCTAGCCGCAGGGATCGGCTTTGCCGCCCTCTCCTACCTTTGCCTCACCGGTTTCGACTGGATGGGGTTGCGCTACGCCGGCAAGCCGCTGAGCTACCCGAAGGCAGCGATCGCTTCCTTCACGGGCCTCTCCATCGGCCACAATCTCGGTGTCGCGGCGCTGAGCAGCGGCGCCGTCCGCTACCGCTATTACTCGCGCTGGGGCCTCAGCACGGAGGAGGTCGCCAAGGTCATCCTGTTCTGCGGCGTCACCGTCGGTATCGGCCTTGCTGCCCTCGCCGGCATCGCGCTGCTCGTCAATCCCGAGGATGCCGCCAATCTGCTGAAGCTTAGCCCATCCGGCCTGTTCGGTCTCGGCGTCGCCTGCCTGGCGATACCCGCCGTCTATATCCTGCTATCGGCGACCGTCCGCGCTCCACTCCGGCTCTGGAAATGGAGCTTCGAGATGCCGTCGCTGAAGCTCGCAATCGGGCAGGTGGTCATCGGAACGCTGAATTTCATCTTCGTATCTGCCTGCCTGCATCAGATGCTGGCGGCGCAGGGCGAGGCGAGCTTTGTACAGACGGCAACCGCCTTCGTCCTCGCCAACATCGCCATTCTCATGACCCACGTTCCCGGTGGCCTCGGCGTGCTCGAGGCGACCGTCAGCCACGTGCTGCCGGGTGCGGCCTCGATCGGTGCTCTCGTCGCTTTCCGGGTGATCTACTTCCTGCTGCCGCTCTTCATCGGCCTGCCGATCCTCGGGATCAGCGAGCTGGTGCTCCGCAACCGGAAACCATCGTCAGAAGAACACGCTGACCAGACGGCCAACGCGCAGGCGCAGCCGATGTAGCGGCCAATAAGGACGGCGGGGATCGACGATCGCGGTACCGGGCAACGGCGTCGTGCCACCATGGGCGATATCGACGGCAAAATGGCGCAGACCGCGCTCGCGGCAGTTCAGCACCTCGATCGTCTCGAGCAGCGACCGCTTTTCGCTTTCCATCTGCCGAACATCCTCCGGCGCCGCATCGAGATGCTCGGCAATCAGCCGGTGGCGCAGCGCGGTGATCGCCTGACGATGCCCCTCCGTCTCCGCCTCGATCGCCAGATCGCATTCGGTATCCAGCCCCTCGGAGCGATTGTTGAGATTGGAGGAACCGATGCGGATGAAGGCATCGTCGACGATCATCAGCTTGGAATGAATGACGATTTCCTTCTCGCCACCCTGTTCATCGGGCACCACAGCATACATCACCCGAAGGCGGTCATAGCGATCGATCCGCTTTAGCCGCCGGATCAGCCGGTCGCGATTATTGCCCATCGTCAGCTTCTCGATGAGACCATGCGAACTCTTGGTGACCAGCACCGCGATCTCCGGCCCTTCGATCTCCTTCAGCCGCTTGGCAAGCTCGCGGGCAACGCCGAAGGAAGCGAGATACTGCGTCTCGATATAGATGTGCTTGCGTGCCGCGCGGATCGCATCGCGCGTCAGGCGAAACGCCTCATAGTGACCGCGCTTGCCGATCAGGCCGGGCTCCGTGAGCGCAATGGCCGCTGCCGCATCAGTCATCTCCGCGGCAACAGCAAGCGGCCACGCGGCATCCCGCACCGGCGACGGCTCGATCTTCTGACCGGTCGCCTTCTTCCAGCGGCGACGGGCGACATCGCCGATCAGGCTTGCCGCCTGCCCCGAAACCATCGACTGCATATCATGCACAGGCTCGTAAGGCGTGCCGTCAGGCGAGCGGCGAACCGGATTGCTGACCCGGTGATCCGGTTCGTCCCAGCGCCGCGCCGTCAGGTCGATACCGCCGAGAAAACCGAGACTGTCGTCGATCGACACCAGCTTCTGGTGATGGCAGCCGCGCAGCGGATGGCGGAGGTCAAAACGCATGGTGATCTGCGGATGAGAGGAGAAGCCGCTCTCGCGGAAAAGCCGCAGCGACTTGCCGGAATAGACAGGCCCCATGCCCCAGACGAGAATGCGGATCTGCAGCGCCGGATTCTCGTCGGCAAGCGACAGCAGCAATTCACCGAGCGTTTCCGAGCTCTGCTTCGGCCGCAGCCGGATATCGGGATTGAAATCCCAGCCGACGATCCAGATCGTCTGGCGCGCCTGCCGCAGCGCCTGATCGAGCGCCGAGAAATAAGCAGCACCATCGACAAGGAAGGCAACTTTCGAGGCTTTGCCGGACCGCCAGGCGTTGCGGCCGGTGCGAATGATGCCGCCGGGCACTGCCGGGACGGCAGCCTTCATCGTCCGCCGGGCCGCGCCGGCGATGAATTCCATGGTATTCGCCGTTTTGCGGCTTGCGCCGATCGCCTGAAAATCCGTCATTCCGTGCCCGCTGCCCCACGCTTTTTCGATGCGTCCCTTAACGTGCGAGGCTTCGCCGAAGTTCCGGCGCGAGATGCAAAAAAATCCTGATGTCCAAGAGCTTGCGGCAATCGCGGCCTTGCCCCGGCGATAGATTTCGCCCATCCCTTGAGAAAATCGGGAGGACCACGCTATGCGAAACTATTCAGCCTGCATCGAATGGCTCTTTGCCACGCCGGACGACCGCTTCGAAGACCGCATCGCCCACGCCGCCGCGGCCGGCCTCGGCTTCATCGAATTCTGGCGCTGGACCGACAAGGATCTCGACGCCATCCAGGCCGCGCTGAACCGCACCGGTCTCAAGGTCTCTAGCCTTGTCGCCGAGCCGATGATCCCGCTGACCGACATCAACAACCGCGAAACCTGGCTGGGGGGCCTCACCCAATCCATCGCCGTCGCTAGACGCCTCGGCGCCCCCGTCCTGATCGCCCAGGCCGGTGACGATCTCCCCGGCCTCTCCCGCCAGGAACAACGCGAGGCCCTGATCGACACGCTGCGCGCCGCCGCCGACATCCTTCAGGGCACCGGCGTCCGCCTCGGCGTCGAGCCGCTCAACACCCGCATCGATCATATCGGCTACTATCTCGAGTCAACCCGCGAGGCACTCGACATCATCGACGACGTCAACCGCCCCGAAATCGGCCTCACCTACGACATCTACCATTCCGCCGTGATGGACGAGAAAACCGAAGACGTCATCGCCAACCGCATCTCCCGCATCATCCACGTCCACGTGGCCGACCATCCCGGCCGGAATGATCCGGGCACAGGCAGGATAGACCGTAAGCCCACGGTGAAGGCCGTCTTGCGATGACGGCCTGCTGACTGCGAGTCCT
>NZ_JBMDIL010000016.1:0-191099 GCF_057808655.1 Rhizobium sp. FG96
CCGTCCAGCAGATGGCCAAGGACTATGTCTCGCTCAACGTCGCCATCGGCGGTGGCTATGCGCCTGATGGTGCAAAGCCGGCTGCTGTAGCAAAGGTTGAGACCGTTTCGGTCAAGAAGAAGTAACGGTCGCTCCAAACGATCCGAGAAAAGCCCCGCTTTCGCGGGGCTTTTTTTATGTTCGCAACCTCTAATCCAGTGCGGAAAACCCGCATTGCGCTAAGATTCGATTCGACAACGCCACATGCTTCCTGTACACGCTGATTAAACGATTAATCAAACCGCACGGCAAACCATGGCTTCGTCACGCCCGGGACCGAATTTGAGCAGGATCGCGACGGCGCTCGGCGTCTCCGTAGCGACCGTTTCGAATGCCTTGTCGGGCAAGGGCCGCGTTTCCGAACAACTGGCGGAAAAGATCCGCGAACATGCCGCCGAGCTCGGCTATATCCCGAGCCAGGCGGGCCGCGCCCTGCGCACCGGCCGCAGCGGTGTCCTTGGCCTCGTGCTGCCCGATATCGCCAACCCGCTCTTTCCGAAGATCGCCCAGGCCATCGAATTTGCGGCAAAGTCCGCCGATTACGGCGTGCTGATCGCCGACTCCCGCGGCGACGTGACGGCGCAGACCGAAGCCATCAACCGGCTGATCGAGCGCGGCGTCGACGGCATGGTCGTGGTGCCGCGCCGCGCCACACGCATCTCCGCCTCCAGCTGCCCGGTCGCCGTCATCGACACGGCCTCCACCCCCGGCAATACCGTCGCCGCCGACCACTGGCAGGGCGGCCAGCAGATCGCCGCCCATCTCGCGAGCCTCGGCCACAAGCGCGTGCTCATCATCGGCAACAACCCGGAATCGAACGTCCAGAACGACCGCGCCGGCGGCATCCGCTCGGGTCTGACCGCAGGCATGAGCTCAGAAACGCTGTGGATCGAAAAGCTCGAGCAGACATCGGGAAGCGGCTGCCGGCTCGGCCTCGCCAAGAAGGCCGCCGAGGGCTTCACCGCCTTCGCCGCCCTCTCCGACCTCCAGGCGCTGCGTGCGCTCACCGAACTGCAGCAGGACGGCATCAATGTACCGGCCGACGTCAGCGTCACCGGCTTCGACGACCTGATCTGGTCGCCTGTTGTCACCCCGGCGCTGACCACGGCGCGCATGGACATGGACCGGATCGCCGAGATCGCCATTTCGGCGCTGCTGAAGGTGATCATGGAGAACGGCACCCGCGAGGGGATCATCGTGACTGCCGAGACCGATCGCGTGCCGATGCAATTGATCGTGCGCCAATCCTCTGGGCCTGTGAGCCCGGCAAAACAAAACCTGACAGATGGAGAACTCCTGACATGAAGACCCTCATCGCATCTGTAGCGCTGCTGGCGCTCTCCCCGCTCGCCGCCTCGGCGCAGGAACGTACGCTGACGATCTCCGTCTATGCCTTCGCTCAGGACGACTTCAAGACGATCGTCTACGATCCCTTCGAGAAGCAGTGCGGCTGTAAGCTGGTCGTCGAGACCGGCAACAGCGTCGAGCGCCTTGCCAAGATGGAAGCCAACAAGGCAAACCCCGTCGTCGACATGGCCGTCGTTTCGATGGCCGATGCGCTCTCCGCCACCCGCAAGGACCTGATCGAGAAGATCGACACCTCCAAGCTCACCAATTTCGCCAAGCTCTACGACATCGCCAAGGATCCGAACGGCGACGGCATGAGCGTCGGCTACACTTTCTATGCCACCTCGATCGCCTACCGTTCCGACAAGATGAAGATCGAGTCCTGGGCTGATCTCCTGAAGCCGGAATATGTCGGCCATCTCGCCTTCCCGAATGTCACGACCAACCAGGGCCCGCCGGCGCTCTTCATGCTTGGCCAGGCGCTCGGCAAGGATACGCCCGACCTGAAGGGCGCCATCGAAGCCGTCGGCGAGAAGAAGGACGACATCGTCACCTTCTACGAAAAGTCTTCGCAGCTCGTGCAGTTGATGCAGCAGGAAGAAATCTGGGCCGCCCCGATCGGCCGCTTCTCCTGGGCGGGCTTCACCAAGCTCGACGTTCCCGTTGCCTGGGCAACACCGAAGGAAGGCCAGACCGGCGGCATGAACGTCATGATCCTCACCAAGGGCTCGAAGAACCAGGACCTGGCGCTGCAGTTCATGGATTTCTGGCTCTCCACAGACATCCAGACCAAGCTTGCCGAAAAGCTGGTCGACAGCCCCGCCAACAAGGAAGTGAAGCTGTCGGAAGCCGCCGCCAACAATCTCACCTATGGCGAAGAGACGGCGAAAAGCCTGAAGCTCATTCCCTCGGCCGTGGCGCTCGACAACCGCGACACCTGGCTGAAGGAATGGAACAACACCGTCGGCCAGTAAGCCATCCATCGCCGGTCCCGGCCTGCCGGGACCGTTTCCTTCCCGCCTGAGAAAAGGCTCCCGATGTTTCAGAACAGAGCAGAATCTTTGGCGCTTGCGCTGCCGGCGGCGGTCTTCGCCGCCGTGGTCTTCCTGCTGCCCGTCGCCATTCTTCTCTCCGAAGGCTTTCATGCCGATGGCGCCTGGACGCTGTCGGCCTATACCGGCTTCTTCTCCGAGCAGCTGAACCGTACGGTCTTCATCCGCACCTTCAAGCTCGGGCTCGAAGTCACCGCCGTCTCCGCCGTCATCGGCTATGCCGCGGCCTTTGCGATCGTCAATCTGCCGCCGAAGGGCAAGGGCCGGATGATCGGCCTCGTCACGCTGCCGCTGATGATCTCGCCGGTCGCCCGCACCTATGCGTGGATCGTCATCCTTGGCCGCACCGGCATCGTCAACCAGGTGATCACCGGCCTTGGCTTCAGCGACGAACCGCTGCGCCTGCTCTTCACCGAGACCGCCGTCTTCATCGGCCTCCTGCAGCTCTTCCTGCCCTTGATGATCCTGTCGCTGATCAGCGCGCTCGAGAACATGCCGAAGGACGCGATCCCGGCAGCCCGCGTGCTCGGCGCCAACTGGTTCCAGGTGTTCTGGAAGGTGATCCTGCCGCTGACCAAGGAAGGTCTCGTCGTTGGCGGCACGCTCGTCTTCACCGGCTCGCTGACCGCTTACATCACGCCTGCCGTCCTCGGCGGCTCCAAGGTGCTGATGCTCGAGACCCTGCTCTATCAGCAGGTCTCTGTCTCCAACAATTTCGTCTCGGCCAGCGTCATCGCCTTCATGCTGATCGTCATGAGCTTTGCCGCCAACATCCTCTTGAAACGCCTGGCGACCGCGAGGAACAAGCGATGACATCCCGCCTCTTCCCGCTCATCGTCCTCGGATTGCTGCTGACCTTCCTGATCGGCCCATTCCTGATCATCATCGCCGCGTCGCTTTCGGCCGGCGATACGCTGGCCTTCCCGCCGCAGGGCCTGTCGCTGAAATGGGTCGCGAAGGTCTTCACCATCGACAGCTTCCGCGAGAGCTTCGCCATGTCGATGTTCCTCGCCGTCTTCGGCACGCTGTCGGCCCTCATCCTCGGCATTCCCGCCGCCTACGCCCTGTCGCGCTACAAGCTGCCTTTCGGCGAAACGGTCCGCACCATCGTTTCCCTGCCGATCATCGTCCCCGGCATCATCGTCGGCCTGGCGCTGCTGCGCTATCTTGTCGTGCCCTTCGGCTTCAACATCACGCTGGCGCTGTTCTTTGCGCATACGGCGCTGGTGCTGCCCTATGCCGTGCGCGTCGTTTCAGCGAGCCTCAACAATCTGCGCTCGGATATCGAGGAAGCGGCCGTGCTGCTCGGCTCCTCGCGCACCGGCGCCTTCTTCCGCGTCGTCATGCCGAATATCCGCGGCGGCATTCTCGCTGCCTTCATCCTCGGCTTCGTCACCAGCTTCAATCAGGTGCCGGTCTCGCTGTTCCTCTCCGGCCCCGGCGTGCGCACCCTGCCGATCGACATGCTGGGCTACATGGAAACCACCTACGATCCGTCGATCGCAGCGCTCTCCTCGCTGCTCGCCTTCCTGTCCATCGGCATCGTCTTCCTTGCCGAACGCTTCCTGGGATTCTCGCGTTATGTCTGATGCCTATCTTCAACTCGACAAGCTGACGCTGGCCTACGGCGATACGGTCGCAGTGAAGGACCTCGACCTCACGATCGAACAGGGCGAGCTCGTCGCCCTGCTCGGCCCCTCCGGCTGCGGCAAGACGACGACGATGCGCTCGATCGCCGGCCTGCTGACGCCCGCCTCCGGCCGCATCAATCTCGACGGCGACGACATCACCCGCGTTTCGGCCAACAAGCGCAATGTCGGCCTGGTCTTCCAGTCCTACGCCCTCTTCCCGCATCTGACGGTTTACGAAAACGTCGCCTTCGGCCTGCGCCTCAAGGGCGTCTCCGGTCAGGATCTCGACAAGCGGGTCACCGCGGGCCTGAAATCGGTCGGCCTTTCGAGCTTCGCGAGCCGCAAGCCCGCCGAACTCTCCGGCGGCCAGCAGCAGCGCGTGGCGCTTGCCCGCTCGATGGTGATGGAGCCGAAGGTACTGCTGCTCGACGAACCGCTGTCGAACCTTGACGCCCGCCTGCGCCTGGAAATGCGCGCCGAACTGCAGCGCGTCCAGAAGGAGACCGGCGTGACGATGATCTTCGTCACCCATGATCAGGTGGAAGCGCTGGCGCTTGCCGACCGGATCGTCGTGATGCTGAACGGCGGCATCGAGCAGATCGGCACGCCCGAAGATATCTACAACCGCCCCGTCTCCGCCTTCGTCGCCGATTTCGTCGGCTTCGAGAACGTCTTCAAGCTCGAAGGCGGCAAGCTCGTTACACCAAACGGTCCAGTCGATTTGCCGGCTCCTGCGCCTCAGGCGGCAGGGCTGGTCTGGCGGCCGCGCACGGTCATCCTTGGTTCCGGTCCTTTCCAGGGAACTGTGCGCGGCACCTCCTATGCCGGCAACACGCGGGAATACCTGCTGGACACGCCGCTCGGGCCGATCAAGGCGGAGGTCGATGCAGGCCTCGCGGCCCATGCGATCGGCACCGCACTTTCCTTCGACCTGCCGCTCGCCGCGGCAGCCAGCCTCTCGCGTTTCGGGTGATATGATGGGTGTCTGGATCGATACCGACATGGGCTTCGACGATATCGCCGCCATTCTGGTGGTGGCACGGTCGAAGCTTGACATAGACGGCATTTCGCTGGTCTTCGGCAACACGCCGCTGCCGCAGGTGAAGGTCAATGCGGCAGGCGCCACACAGGCTTTCGGCTGGACTTTCCCCATCCACAGCGGCCGCGCCAATCCGGTGATCGGCAAGATCGAGACCGCCCAGGCGATCCTCGGCGATACCGGCATCCCGACTGCAGGCAAGAGCCTCCCGGCCGCAGCACCTCTCCCAGAAAGCGACGCCTTCCTGGCGCTCTGCCGCTGGCTGGAAGGGGATGGCCCGCACCGCATTCTGGCGCTCGGACCGCTGACGAATATCGCCGCCCTCGCGCTGGCCCGCCCCGATCTCGCCGCCCGCATCACCGAGCTCACCTGGATGGGTGGTGGGGTAACGATCGGCAATCACACGGCCTCCGCCGAGTTCAACGCTCTTGCAGACCCCGAAGCGCTGGCGATCGTCATCAGCCACGGCCTGCCGCTGAAGATGATCGATCTCGATCTCTGCCGCAAAGTCCTGGCCCGCCCGGATGACGTCGCGCCGATCCGCCAGGCGGGCGGCGCCAACGCGGCGCTGATCGCCGACATGCTGGCTGGCTATATCGATATCGGCGTCAGCCGCGGCCGCGCGGCGATGGCGATCTACGATCCCTCCGCCGCCGTCGCCTTCGTGGCGCCGGAGCTCGTGACCTTCCGCGCCGCGCGCATCGATGTCGAGCTTGCCGGCCAGTTCACCCGCGGCCGCACCGTCGTCGAGACCCGCGCCACGCATGCCGCGCCCAATGCCGAATTCGCCGTCGATATCGACGTCGAGGCCGCGCGTGCGCTCATCCTCGGCGCGCTCGCAAGCGAGGCCGGCAGATGAGCTCTCCATTGCGACCGGAACCCGCCGACCTCAACGATCCCCAACTGCGCGCCCGCGCCGTGGCCGCCGCCCGCGGCGACCTGCCGTTCGACGTGCTGATCTCAGGCGGAAAGCTGCTCGATGCGGTCACCGGCCTGATCCGCGAAGCCGACATCGGCCTCACGGGACCGCTGATCGCCAGCGTCCACGCGCCGGGAAGCCGCGCTGACGCGCTTGAGATGATCGACGCCACGGGCGCCATCATCACGCCGGGCCTGATCGATACGCATATGCATGTCGAAAGCTCGATGGTCACGCCTGCTGAATATGCCCGGGCAGTGCTACCGCGCGGCGTAACGACGATCCTCTGGGATCCGCATGAATTCGGCAATGTCCACGGCCTCGACGGCGTGCGCTGGGCGATCGAGGCATCCTCCGGCCTGCCGCTCAGGATGATCCTGCTGGCGCCCTCCTGCGTCCCCTCCGCACCCGGCCTCGAACGAGCCGGTGCGGATTTCGATGCATCCGTGATCACCGAAATGCTGCGCTCGCCCGCCGTCGGCGGCGTTGCCGAAGTCATGAACATGCGCGGCGTCATCGAAGGCGATCCGCGCATGACGGCGATCGTCAATGCCGGGCTCGCATCCGGCAAGCTCGTCTGCGGCCATGCCCGCGGCCTCGAAGGCGCCGATCTCAAGGCCTTCATGGCCTCCGGCATCACCTCCGACCACGAACTGACCTCCGGCGCCGACCTCCTGCAGAAGCTTGCGGCCGGAATGACGATCGAGCTGCGCGGCTCGCATGATCACCTGCTGCGCGAATTCGTCGAGGCGCTGGATGGCATCGGCCACCTGCCGCCGACCGTGACGCTCTGCACCGACGACGTCTTCCCCGACGAACTGCTCGATAGCGGCGGCCTCGACGACGTGATCCGCCGCCTGGTGCGCTACGGCATGAAGCCGGAATGGGCGCTCCGCGCCGCCACCTTCAACGCCGCCCAGCGCCTGAAGCGCAGCGATCTCGGCCTCATCGCCGCAGGACGGCGCGCCGATATCGTGCTCTTCGACGACCTCACCGATTTCAGGGCACGGCTGGTGATCGCCAATGGCCGCACGATCGCGCGGGATGGCGCCATGACCGTGCCGCTGAAGCCGCTCGACACTGCGCCGCTGATGAACTCGGTCAAGCTTCCAGCGCTCGGCGAAGACGATTTCAAGGTCCGCTCCGAGGGCAACCGCGTCCGCGTCGCCACCATCGACCGCCCGCGCTTCACGCAATGGGGCGAAGCGGAAACCACCGTCGAGCATGGCTTCGTCGTGCCGCCTCAGGGCAGCACGATGATCTCCGTCGCCCACCGGCATGGCCTTGCCGCCCCTCGCCCGCGCACCGGCTTCCTGACCGGCTGGGGCGAATGGCACGGCGCCTTCTGCACCACGGTTTCGCATGACAGCCACAACCTCACCGTCTTCGGCGGCAATACCGCCGACATGGCCACAGCCGCAAATGCCGTGATCGCAGCAGGCGGCGGCATGGCGGTCGCGAGCGATGGCGTCATTCTGGCGCTGTTGCCGCTGCCGCTCTCAGGATTGGTGACCGAGGCCTCGCTTGCCGAGACGGCAAAGGGTTTCCGCGATATCCGCCAGGCGATGGAAAAGATTGTCACCTGGCAGCCGCCCTACCTCGTCTTCAAGGCCTGCTTCGGCGCCACGCTCGCCTGCAACATCGGCCCGCATCAGACGGATATGGGGATTGCGGATGTGCTGACTGGGAAGGTGATGGAGACGCCGGTGCTGGAGATAGTGTCGTAGGCTTGGAGGGTGTGGCCCCCTCATCCGCCTGCCGGCACCTTCTCCCCGCTGGGGAGAAGGGAAACCCGGAGCGGGCCGCACGTCCCTTCTCCCCTCGGGGAGAAGGTGCCCGAAGGGCGGATGCGGGGGCCGAGCCCGCAAACCTCACCCAGCCAGCTCCCGCTCCACCAGCTTCACCCAGTAGGCCGCGCCAAATCCCAGCGCCCCATCGTTGAAATCATAAGCCGTATTGTGGTGCAGCGCCCCATGCACGGCCGGCCCGTTCCCGAGCCACACATAGCACCCCGGCGCATTCTGCCCGAAGAAGGCAAAATCATCGCCCGCTGTCGACGGCGGAAAGCTGGTGCGGACCTTCGCGCCAAACACCTCGCCTGCAGCGCCAAGCGCCCGCGCCGTCGCATCGGCATCGTTGACCACAGGCGGAATACGCCGCTCGAAGCCGTAGTCTGCAGCAATGCCGAACATCTGCGCCGTGCCCTGCGCCAGTCGGCCGATCTCTTTTTCCAGCTGATCGCGCACCTCGGGTGAATAGGCCCGCGCCGTGCCGCCGATCTCGACCGTATCGGGGATGACGTTCAGCGCCTTCGGATCCCCCGCCTGCAGCGAGCAGGCGCTGACGACGGCCGGCTGCAGCGGATCGACGACACGGCCGACGATGGTCTGCAGCGATGAAAGAAAGGTGCCCGCCGCGGTGATCGGGTCGCGCCCGAGATGCGGCTTGGCGCCATGCGTGCCGGTGCCGCGGAAGGTGACACGCCAGCTGTCTGATGAGGCAAGCTGCGGCCCCTCGACGACGGCGATCTCATCGACATCGAGCCCCGGCATATTGTGCAGTCCATAGACGGCATCGCAGGGGAAGAGCTTGAACAGCCCCTCCTCGACCATCCGCCGCGCGCCGCCGCGTCCCTCTTCGGCCGGCTGGAAGATGAAATGCACCGTGCCCGAAAATCCCTTGGTTTCAGCCAGATAGCGCGCGGCACCGAGCAGCATCGTCGTGTGCCCGTCATGACCGCAGGCATGCATCTTTCCTGGGATCGTCGATTTGTAGGAGCGCTCGGCAATCTCCGGCATCGCCAGCGCATCCATATCGGCGCGCAGGCCGATGCTGCGCGTGCCATTGCCGACCTGCAGTGTACCGACGACGCCGCTGGTGCCAAGCCCGCGGTGAACCTTGATACCGGCCTCCTCCAGCAGCTTGGCGACGATGCCGCTGGTGCGCTCCTCTTCGAAGCCGAGCTCGGGATGCGCGTGAAGATCACGGCGAAGCGAGGTGAGGAAGGGTAGATCGTCCTTGATCCGGGCGGGAATGGTCATGAGCCGGGATGTCCTGTGCATGCGAAAACGGGCGCCAGAACGGCGCCCGTCTCAGGTATCCCTTTGTTCTACAAAGAGGCAGTGAGTTCAACCCCTCACGTTTCCTCGACGAAGACCTCCTCGCGCTTCTTCTTCACGCTCGGCAGGAAGACGATGATGAGAACGGCAAGCGCGATGGCGAGCAGCGTGGCGCTGATCGGCCGGGTGACGAAGGTCGTCGGATCGCCGCGCGACAGGATCATTGCGCGCCGCAGGTTCTCTTCGAGCAACGGCCCGAGCACGAAGCCGAGCAGCAGCGGCGCCGGCTCGCAGCGCAGCTTCGCCAGCACGTAACCGATCAGGCCGAAGAAGGCGACGGCATAGAGGTCGTAGACGTTGGAATTGACGCTGTAGACCCCGATCGAGCAGAAGGCCATGATGACGGGGAAGAGCACGTAATAGGGCACCGTCAGCAGCTTCACCCAGAGGCCGATCAGCGGCAGGTTCAGGATGACGAGCATCAGGTTGCCGATCCACATCGAGGCGATGATGCCCCAGAACAGCGCCGGCTGTTCGGTCGCGACATTCGGCCCGGGCACGATGCCCTGGATGATCATCGCGCCGACCATCAGCGCCATGACCGGGTTGGCCGGAATGCCGAGGGTCAGGAGCGGAATGAACGAGGTCTGTGCGCCTGCATTGTTGGCCGATTCAGGACCGGCAACGCCTGCGACCGCACCATGCCCGAATTCCTCCGGCTTCTTCGACGAACGCTTCTCCACCGTATAGGAGGCGAAGGATGCGAGGATCGCGCCGCCGCCCGGCAGGATGCCGAGCGCCGAGCCGATCGCCGTGCCGCGAAGGACCGGCGCGATCATCTCCCTGAATTCCTGCTTCGAAGGCAGAAGACCGGTCACCTTGTTCATCAGCACCGTGCGCGTCGACTCGCCTTCGAGATTGCGCAGGATTTCGGCGACGCCGAAGACACCGACCGCAAGCGCCACGAAGTTCAGCCCGTCGGCATATTCACGGATACCGAGCGTGAAGCGCGGGGTGCCGGTATAGATATCGGTGCCGACGAGGCCGAGCAGCAGGCCGAGCGCCACCATCGCCAGCGCCTTGATGACGGAGCCATGGGCCAGCGCGATCGACGAGACGAGGCCGACGATCATCAGCGAGAAATATTCCGGCGCGCCGAATTTCAGGGCGATCTCGGTCAGCGGCGGAGCGAAGATGGCGACGAGGAACGTTGAGACCGTACCGGCGAAGAAGGAGCCGAGTGCTGCGATCGCAAGTGCGGCCCCGGCCCTCCCCTTGCGGGCCATCTGGTATCCGTCGATCGCCGTCACCGCCGAGGAGGACTCACCCGGCATGTTGATGAGGATCGCCGTGGTCGAACCGCCATATTGCGCACCGTAATAGATGCCGGCGAGCATGATCAGCGAGGAGACCGGCTCCAGCTGGAAGGTGATCGGCAGCAGCATGGCGATCGTCGCCGTGGCGCCGATGCCGGGGAGAACGCCGATGAGCGTGCCGAGAAGGACGCCGATAAGGCAGAAGAGCAGATTTGCCGGCGTCGCCGCCGTTGCGAAACCGAGCGCGAGATTGCTGAAAAGTTCCATCGCCGTCTCCTTAGAACCGGGTCCACGGACCGAAGCGCTCGAACGGCAGGCCGAGGCCATAGCTGAACACCGCAACCGAGAACACCGTGAGCCCAAGCGACAGGATCAGCGCGTAGAAGACATTCATCTTCTGCGAGGCGAAACAGGCGACGAAGGCGGCGAGGAACAGCGACGGCGCAAAGCCGAGGCCGCGAACCGTGAGCCCAAACAGGACGGGTGCCGGAAGAATGAAGAGCATCCCGCGCCAGGCAAAGGGATCGATCGGCTCGCCCTCGACGCGCAGCGCCTGGATGAAGACGATACCGCCGAGGATGACCAGCACCGCCGAAAGCACCAGCGGGAAATAGCCCGGCCCCATGCGCAGCGCGGTGCCGAGCTCGAGCGTGAGGGACTGATAGGCGAAGAATGCGCCGGTCGCGACCAGAAGCGCGCCGCAGATCGCATTTGTGGTGTCGAATGTGACAGATTTCATGGTGTCTCCGTGGGGTTGGAGAGAGTTGGCGTCGAAGCGAGTAGCCCCCTCATCCGCCCTGACGGGCACCTTCTCCCCAAGGGGAGAAGGGAAGCCGCGTCCCCTCTCCCCAGCGGGGAGAGGGTTAGGGTGAGGGGGGCTCCGCACTCGACGTTGGCGGCCAATCAGTCGGCGTATTCGCCGGCAGCCTCGATCACCGGCTTCCAGCGGGCGATTTCGGTCTCGAGCTTGGTCTTCAGCGCAGCCGGCGTCGCGTCGGCATCCGGCGACGGCGCGGTGCCGAGTTCGGCGAAGCGCTTGACGACGTTCTCGTCCTTCAGCGCCACCTGCAGCGACTTCGACAGGCGCTCGTTGATTTCGGCAGGCGTGCCCTTCGGCGTGTAGACGCCGTGCCAGATACCGACCTCGAAGCCCGGCAGACCGCCCTCGACAGCGGTCGGAACGTCCTTGAGGACATCGAGGCGCTTCGGCGAGGTCACGGCATAGGCCTTGATCGTGCCGCCCTGGATCTGCTTCGTCGTGTTGGTGGTCTGGTCGCACATGATATCGACCTGGCCGCCGAGCAGATCCGTCATCGCCGGACCGGTGCCCTTGTAGGGAACGGTCGTCAGCGGCGTCTGGATGGCGCTCATGAACATCATGCCGCAGAGATGCGAGGCAGCGCCGATACCGGCATTGGCGTAGGTAACCTTGTCCTTGTTCGCCTTGACGTATTCGACGAGGCTCTTGAGGTCTGCCGGTTCGAAATCCTTGCGGGCAACGATCGTCATCGGAACGTCGGTGACGAGACCGACATATTCGAAGGCGTTCAACGTGTCATAGGCGAGCTTGCGGTAGAGCGTGGCCGATGTCGCCATGCCGATGTGATGCAGCAGGATGGTGTAGCCATCCGGATCGGCAGCGGCAACGCGGCCGGCGCCGAGCGTGCCACCGGCGCCGCCGACGTTCTCGACGACGATCTGCTGGCCGAGATCCTTCGACATGGATTCGGCTACGAGGCGCGCGACTGTGTCCGTCGGGCCACCGGCCGCGAAGGGCACGACCATGGTGATGGTGCGTTCAGGATAGCCCTGTGCGGATGCACCGGCAGCGAAAAGAGAGACGGCAGCGGCCGCCGTCATGCCAAGCATGGCCTTGAAGAGTTTCATCGTTTTCCTCCCTGATGAAAACAGGCTCCGCCGGCGCTTCCCATGCGCCGGTGAGATGCGGCCATTAACAGGTGGTAAACGCGCCGGCGGCAATCGGCTGGGCATGCCGCGAGGCATAGATTTCGCCTGCGTGCGATGCAGCATGGGTCGATTTGGAAACAAAGGCGGATAGCGATGGGTGGAAATCCACCCATCTGGCTATTCAGAAACCAGCAGCTTCTTGTCGAGCCCGTATTTCTGCATCTTCTCGTACAGCGTCTTGCGGGAGATCTGCAGCGACTCGTAGACCGGCTTGAGACTGCCGCCATGGGCAACCAACGCGCTGGCGATGACGCCGCGCTCGAATTCCGCGACACGATCGGCGAGCCCCGTCGCCTCGCCATTCGGCCGCTCGCCGCCATCGAGACCGAGCACGAAACGGTCGGCGGCATTGCGCAGTTCGCGGACGTTGCCCGGCCAGTCGCGCTGGGCGATATCGGAGATCAGATCCGGCGAAACCGGCATGTCGTCCCGCCCGTATCGCGCTGCCGCCTCGCGCACCAGCTGGAGGAAAAGCAGCGGAATATCCGGCCGCCGCTGCACCAGCGCCGGCACATGCAGTGTCGCGACATTCAGCCGGTAGAAGAGATCGGCGCGGAACCGTCCGGCGGCAACCTCCTCCTCCAAGTCCACCTTGCTGGTGGCGATGAAGCGCACGTCGAGCGGCACGATCTCGTTGGAGCCGAGGCGCGAGATCACCCGCTCCTGCAGCACCCGCAGAAACTTCGCCTGCAGATCGAAGGGCATCGAGCCGATCTCGTCGAGGAGGATCGTGCCGCCGCGGCCATGCTCGAACTTGCCGTAGCGTGGACGCACGGCACCTGGAAAAGCGCCCGCTTCATGGCCGAAAAGCTCGCTCTCGATCAGGTTCGCGGGAAGTGCCGCGCAATTGATGGCGATGAAGGGGCGGCTTGCCCGGGCGCTGATATCGTGCAGCGCCCGCGCCACCACTTCCTTGCCGGCGCCGGTCTCGCCGACGATCAGCGTATCGGCATCGCTCGCCCCGATCGCCCGGATGCGATAGCGCAGGTCGACCATCACCTGCGTGCGGCCCGGCAGCCGCGCCTCGATATCGTCTCGCTTGCCCGCGACCGCCTTCAGCAGCCGGTTTTCGAGCACGAGGCTCCGCCGCTCGAAGGCGCGCTTGATGACGCCCGCCAGCATCTGCGGCGTGAACGGCTTCTCGATGAAATCATAGGCGCCCTCGCGCATCGCCTTCACGGCGAGCTGCACGTCGCCATGGCCGGTGACGAGGATGACGGGCACTTCGGCGTCGATCTCGCGGATCCGGCTCATCAGCGTCATGCCGTCGGTGCCGGGCATGCGGATATCGCTGACGACGACGCCTGGAAAACTGTAGCCGATCAGCTCCAGCACATGATCGGCATTGGAGAAGGTCTCGACACTGAACCCCGAGAGCTCCAGCGCCTGCGCCGTCGAGCGGCGCAGTTCCTCCTCGTCGTCAACGAGCAGGATCTTCTGTTCACTCATTCCGCCGCCTCCGGCATGGCGCCTGCGGCCGATTGCAGCTCGATGCGGAACTCCGCCCCGCCATCCGGGTGATTGGCGACGGTCAGGCTTCCGCCGAAATCCTTGATGATATTGTAGGAGATCGAAAGCCCGAGACCGAGCCCCTTGCCGACGCCCTTGGTGGTGAAGAACGGGTCGAAGATGCGCTCGGCAATGGCGGCGGGTACGCCGGGACCGAAGTCGCGAACCGTCAGCACCACCTTGCCGCCCTCCTGCGAGGCGCGCACCTCGATCCGCCGGTCATCCAGCCCCTCGACGGCATCCGCCGCATTTGAGATGACGTTGACAAGCACCTGCTGCAGACGCACGGAGCCTGCCCGGACGACAGGCGGATGCAGGCCGAGATCGAGCCGCAGATCGGCGTCAGCCGCCTTCAGCCTCCAGGCGATGATTTCCAGCGTATCGCGGATCGCCTCGTCGAGCGGCACCGGGCCGAGCTTCTCGTTGGGCTTGCGAGCAAAGTTGCGCAGATGCTTGCTGATCGACGCCATCCGATCGATCAGACCGCCGATCCGGCGGATATTGTCCTGCGCCTCGTCCGTGCGCCCGCGATCGAGCAGAACGGTGGCGCTATCGGTATAGGTCTTGGCGGCCGCCAGCGGCTGGTTGAACTCGTGGGAGAGCGCGGCCGACATCTGGCCGAGACCGGCAAGCTTGCCGGCCTGAATGAGATCGGCCTGCGTCTGGCGCAGCTGCTTTTCCGTCAGCCGGCGTTCGGCGATCTCCTCCTCGATGCGGCTGTTGACGCGGGCGAGATCGGCGGTGCGCTCCTCGACGCGCCGCTCCAGCTCGTTGCGCGCTTCGGCCTGCAGATGCATGCGCTCGTTCAGCCGCATGCGCCGCTGGCGCAGCACCGCGAAGGCAAGCCCGGCAATGCAGAGGAACAGGAAGACCGCGGCAAGCGCCGTGCGCGCTTGCGCGCGGACGGAGCCGGTGTCGAGCAGCACGTTGACCGTCCAGTCCTCGGCCGTCATGTAGCTGGAAAGCACCAGATATTCCTTCTCGACGCCCTCCTCGACCAGCCCCATCAGATTGTGATCCTCGAAGCGGCTGCGGCTCAGCGGCAATGCAGCGAGCGTCGCATTGGCATAGCGCCGCGATGCCTCGGTGCGTTGCAGGCGATCGGTGGTCAGCGGCAGGATGCTGTTATAGAGCCATTCCGGCTTGCCGGACATGAAGATGATGCCCTCGGGGTCGGAGACGAAAATCCGGTATTCGCCGCCCGTCCACGAGGATTCGATCATGTCTATATCGACCTTGAAGACGATCACCCCGCGGATGTCATCGCCCACCCTGATCGGCGAACCGAAATAATAGCCGCGCTTCAGCGATGTCGTGCCGAGCGCGTAGAACCGCGATTGCTTGCCGGCGACCGCCTCCTGGAAATAGGGCCGGTAGCTGAAATTCTCGCCGACGAAACTGTCGGGCAGATCGAAATTGCTGGCCGCGATCGTCTCGCCGTCAGGAGTGATCACATAGATGTCGGAGGATTTCAGGAGATGGTTGATCTCCTTGAGATAGAGGTTGGCGGCATCCCGCAACCTCTTGTCTTCGGGGCGGGCGACCAGTTCCTTGATATCGTCGTGATCGGCAATCAGCGCCGGCAGCGCCTCATAGCGGTTGAGATGGCCGCTGAGCGCCGAGACGGCAAGACGCAGCGCCGTTCCCGCCTGGGCCGAAGCCTCGCCCATATAGGCGCGCGTCGCCACCGATCCGCCGTAGTAGAAAAAGGCGAAAACGACGAAAGGCACTGAAAACAGCGCGAATATAAGCCTGTGCCTCTGAGACACGACGGCTCCTCCCATTCTGCCTTCCTCCCCAGGAAGGCATCCCCGACAGCCTCATTCTAATGAGCCCGAAGAAGGATTCCAAGAGGTGTGGCCGCCTTGACAGCTGCGGCTCCCGATTGTCCTATCGCCGCACTGCGAGAGGACGAGTGCCATGACCGACGAGCAGACCCCCGACGACAGCAAATTGACCGCCTCCAAGCGCCGCTGGGCGGCCGAAGGCAAGTTCCTGACCGGCCGCATCGCCCGCCCGGAAACCGACCGCCTGCCGCCCGGCCAGCATCTGGTGAAGAACTGGCCGGTGCTCGATCTCGGCCAGCAGCCGTCGATAGCGCTCGACACATGGAAGCTGGAGGTCCGCGGCCTGGTCGAAACGCCGCTGACGCTTTCCTGGCGCGACTTCCAGGCGCTGGAGCAGAGCACCTTCGTCTCCGACATCCACTGCGTCACGACATGGTCGCGCTATGACAACAAATGGAAGGGCGTTTCGACCCGCGACCTGCTCGACCGCGCCATGCCGAAGGCGGAAGCGCACTATGTGATGCTGACGAGCTATGACGGCTACACCACCAACCTGCCGCTCGCCGATTTCGCCGCCGAGGACGCGATCCTGGCGACCGCCTGGGAAGGCCAGCCGCTGACGGCCGATCACGGCGGCCCGATGCGCCTCATCGTTCCGCATCTCTATTTCTGGAAAAGCGCCAAATGGCTGCGCCGCATCGACCTGATGCCCGCCGATAAAGCGGGATTCTGGGAAATGAACGGCTATCACATGTTTGGCGATCCCTGGCGGGAACAGCGCTACTCCGAAGACTGAACCTTCAGCCACCGGCGCCCGGCAAGGAAGACGCCGAAGATTGCGGCGAAGAACCCGGTCAGCGACGCCATGCTCGCCGTATGGAGCGGTATCTCGCTCCAGCGCGGCCGGATGATATCGGCCGTATTGAACGCCTCGCCGCTGAAGCGGCAGGTGATCAGCGACAGCCCGCGCCTGATCATATCGGCATCCGCCTCCGAAACGATCGCACTCGCCGCTTCGGCCTCCCGCGGCATTTCCCGCAGGGACATCAGCACCGCCTTCGTCGCCGCCAGATAGGCATGGGCGCACTCGTTGAACGGACTTTCCTCATCCGTCACGCTGCCGGGCATGCGGCCCCAGAGACAGTAGGAATACTGGATCTGCGCATAGTTCAGCACCCGGCGGAACGGCTCGTCGGTATCCGTGGCGGTGGATGCAAGCGCGATGATCCGGTCACGATAATCGGCCATCACGGCCATTTCGCCGTGGGAGATTTCGGGGACAGGGATGCCGGTGTGGTTGGCAGCGGATGTGCGGCTGTGGGCCATGGCACCGCCGCTCGACAGAGCGAGCGCAGCCATGCAGGTCATCAAATGGAACAGAGGCCTGTTCATCGCAGCCTTCACCAATCCCTCATTCCTGTGCTTGTCACAGGAATCCAGTGCGTCCATGTCCATGGACGCGGGAAACTGTAGAGTCATTCACCGCGCCGACGCGCGGTGGCTGGATTCCTGTGACAAGCACAGGAATGAGGGAAGCGTTTGGCTCCCCTCACCCAATATTCACCGAAACGCCGGACGCCCGACCGCACCCTGCGAGGCCAGCCGCTTCTCGGCCAGCATCCCGAAGACGACAGCCAGCACCGACCACAGCACGACATGCATGCCGAGCGAGGTGATGCGGAAGCGCCAGAGGACGATCGCGGAATAGTTTTCCGGCACCTCGTTGATCGGCGGCAGCAGATACTGCACGAGGCCGATGAAGACGATGTAGGCAATGCCGGCGATGATCGCGCCGTTCCAGATGCCGAAGCGGTGAGCGAGGCTGCGCGCAAAGGCGATCGCCGCGATCAGCGCCGCGACGGAGACGACGATCATCAAGAAGAACAGCTCGGTGCGAACGCCGATCGTATCGCCATTGCCGACAGCCGGCGGATTGGCCGGGTACTTGATGCCGGGAACGAGGATGATGGCAACGAAAGCGGCAAGCGCGATGACGGCAGCGGTGCCGCGGGCGCTAAGCGTGCTGAACCGGCCATGCACGAAGGCAAAGGTCAGCGCGAAGAGACCGCCGACGGCGATGCCATAGGCCATGGCGCCGGTGAAGAGACCGATGCCGGCCTGCGTGGCGCGGCTGACGATCTCGGGCTCTGCGGCTTCGCCGGCTGCCTGTGCCGCGGCTTCCTCGAAAGCGATCGCCTGGTCGACGAGCGGCTCACCGAAGAAGTGGGCGAAGACAAACACCAGGACGCCAGCAATCGCCCCCGCGATCATGCCGCGAAGTAGAAGATTTCCAACCATGTCAGTCGTCCTTTAGTGGCAGGGGAAGCCGAGAAGGTGGCGGGCGTCATGCACGAATTCGTGGACGTAGCCGCCGGAGAACAGCGCCATGGCGCCCTCTTCCGTGCCGACGAAATAGATGGCGATGATCATTAGCAAGCCGCCGAAGATCGCCCAGGGCAGGATCTCGCCAACCGGAATCGGCTGCGGTGCTGCGATGGGCTTGAAAGTGATGTCAGACATGTATTCCTCCGGGAATGACGCGTTCAGTCGAAAGAGTGTTACGGCAAGGTCTGACTTCCAGTTCGCTTTCGCATCCTGGTCACAGTGGCGCGACCGCGCCGGATTTACACCGGCTTCCAAACCCGCAACGTGACCGTTATATCTCTAGGCTTCGAACTGTCAACGAAACTTCATCTGCCGAAGAGGCAGGCCAGAGGCTCACCTGTGCATACCCGGCTGACCTGGATCTGCCACGGCCCGACAAGCGCCAACCGCGAAGGCCGTTTTCCGCTGAACGAGCCGCTCGAACAGAGCGCCGTCGCTGATACCGCAGCTCTCGCGGAAAGGCTTCAGCGTGCCGATCACGTCAAAAGCAGCCCGGCGCTCGCCGCGCTGCAGACCGCCGAAATCCTGAACCTGACGGCCGCGGCCGATCCGAAGCTCGCCGATATGGATTACGGTCGCTGGAAGGGCCGCCCGCTTGCCGACCTGCAAGCCAAGGAGCCGGATGCGCTGATCCAGTGGATGACCGATCCGGACGCCGCCCCGCATGGCGGCGAGAGCCTGTCGAAATTTCAGGCCCGCATCTCCGGCTGGATGGAAGAACAGCAGACATTCGACGGCCATATCGTCGCCATCGCCAACGCCACCGTTATCCGGGCCGCGATCCTGCATGTGATGAAGGCGCCATCGAGCTCCTTCTGGCTGGCGGATATCGAGCCGCTGGCCCTGCTGCGGATGAGTTTCGACGGCCGTCGATGGGCGTTGCGCTTCAGCCGCTGATTGCAGCAAGCGTCTGTTTTCACCGCATAATTTAGATAAGCCTTACGCAAGCAAGTTGCGCCATACCTATTGAACCCGGCATGCCGGGCTCTAAGTGCATGCCCCGTGGAGACCAACCATGACGTATGATTGGAGTGGGGAGCGGACGCGGCGTGTGCGCCTTCTGAAGGTCGCAACCGCCATTGTTCTCATAGCTATCGTCATCGGCATTCCGCTGCTGATGCGCTGAACGAAGGGCGAGCAGGATGACTGCTCGCCTTTTCTCGTTACTGCTGCGGAATCTGGATCACCGCGAAAAACAGGCCAAGCTGGCGGATCGCATGGGCGAAGCCGTCGTAATCGACGGGCTTGGTGATGTAGACATTGGCGCCGAGATCGTAGCAGCGCTGGATTTCGCGCTCGTCATCGGTGGTCGTCAGGATGACGACAGGCATGCGCTTGGTATGCTCGTTGTTCTTGATCTGCTCGAGAATATCGATGCCCGACGTATCCGGCAGATTGAGATCGAGCAGCATCAGCAGATAGCGGTCCTTGCTGACGGTGCCGCTGCGGTCGGGGCCGAGGATGAAGTCGAGTGCGCTCTTGCCGTTGGTGAAGGGCACGATCTCGTTGTTGACGCCGGCCCGGCGCACGTTCTTCTCGATGAGGCGGGCATGCCCCTCGTCGTCCTCGATCATGACGATCGTGACTTCCTGGCCTGTGGCTTTCATGACTCTGTACCCTTTACGATGGTGGTGAGATCCGACGGCAGAAGCAGCGTGAAGGTGCTACCGGTGCCCTCTGTCGAAGCGACAGTAATGTCACCTCCCAAATTTCGTATTAACGATCGCACATATGCGAGGCCGATGCCTTCACCCGGCTGATCCTGTTCGCCGGCACGGCGGAAGAGTTCGAAGACGCGCTCGCGATCGGCAACTGCGATGCCGCGGCCATTGTCCTCGACATCAATCCTGATCCGGCCCTTGCCGGCCGGCATGGCCCGCACGGCGATCCTGACAGGACGGCCAAGATAGCGGTATTTGACCGCGTTGTCGAAAAGGTTGCCGAAGATCTGGTCCAGCGAGAAGCGGTCAGTGATCAGTCCGGGAACGCGGATATCCATCTCCACTTCCCCATCGGCCTCGGCGACCTGATGATGCACGTTCGCCGCAGCCGTCTCGAGCATGGCCTTGAGGTCGATCCTCTCCGGCACCAGCTTGCGGCGTCCGTCGCGGGAAATCTTCAGGATGGCGTTGATCAGCGAATCCATCTTGCGGGTCGACGAGCGGATGAAGCTCATCGCCTCCGGCAGGTCTTCCTCGACTGCGAGGCGCGCTTCCTTGATCTCATCCTCGCTCGGCTTCTTCTCGTCAGCCATGACATAGGCCGTGACCGCCGTCAGGCTGGCCTCGAGCTCGCTGAGGAAGCCCATGATATTGACGAGCGGCGCCCTGAGATCGTGGGTGACGATATAGGCGAAGCGCTGGATTTCCTGGTTGGCCTGCATCAGGTCTTCGGTGCGCTCGTTGACGCGCTCCTCCAGGCCGAAATTCAGCGATTGCAGCTCCTCGCGCGCCCGCGACAGGTCGCGCACGTGCTGGACGATAATGAGGATTGCCCCGCCGACGACGATGGCAATCGCCAATGCGCCGCCGATCGTCACCCATTGCAGATTGCTTGCCGCGGTGAGCTGTTCGCCGACGATCACCCGCAGGCGGTCGTCGGTCTGGCTGATGAAGCCGACGAGAACGCCGCGGGCGTCGTCCATCAGCGCCTTGCCGCTGTCGTTGCGAACGATCGCCAGCGCTTCCTGCATCCGGCCGGCCTTGGCAAGCGCGACCGTATTGTCGATTTCCGCCATCTTGCCATCGACCGCCTGATCCAGCACCGGCAGCCGCTCAGCATAGTCAGGATAGTTCTGCAGCACGTCTGCCAGCCGCTTGCGCCGCTCGGGCAAGTTCTTCACCGCTTGAAAGTAGGGTGCCAGATAGCTCTCGTCATTGGTCAGCAGAAAGCCGCGCTGCCCGGTTTCGGCATCCTGGAGCGCGGTCAGCAGATCGACCGAACCGGTGCGGATGCGGCGCATCTCGGCAACCGTATCGGAATAGATGCGGTTCGCGCTCGTCAGCCAGAGCGACGTTCCGACGATACCGGCCAGAAGCAGCACGCCGAGCCCGAGCATGAAAAGCGTCGAGCGGACAAAGACGGCGTTGGAAGAGGACATGAGGATTCTCTGAAAAGGATTTTCTTAAATACAAGTGACGGAAAAGATCCCTGCGATCAACCCAATGACCGCGGGGAACCACACGATCCCACGACTATAAATGGGATTTGCGTCAATGCTTGGTCGGCTCGCCGGGAACCGAGCTTCGCGTCACCGACACCGGATCGCTGGCCGGAAAGCTGTCCTCCAGCCCCTGGTCGAGCTGCTCTTCGAGCGCCGCACGATCACCGGAAGCACGCGCGCTGAGATGCACGCTCATATCGCCGCCTTCGCTCGCGTCGACGGATGCCATCGCGCTCATCAGCGACTGCGCCTTCATGATGGCGTTCTGCCGGTTCAGCCCTTCTTCGCCGCGCATCTGTACCGAAACGACGGCGCCGTCATCGCTCACGAATTCCACGGTAAACCCGTCCTTGCCGCCTCTCGCGGCAATGATCTGCGTGCCAACGACCTGCATCAGCCTTCCTCCGTTTTCATCTCTTCATGATTTGAAACGAGACTGCCGCCGCTTGGTTCCCGCTCAGTTGCGCGCCTGCGGCAGATAGGAAATCTTCAGTTCCAGCTGCAAGCTGACGATCGGCAGCCGCTCGGAATTCTGAACCTCAATCGACAACCGCCGCTCCGGCGCCGACGGCAGCCCATCGAGCGCCATCTCCGCCAGCACATGCTTGGCCTCCTCGATTGCCGAAAACAGATCCGGAAATTCAAACGGCAGATCGGCCGCGGCCGTGCCGTCATTGTCTTGCGTCTTGAAATAAAAAGCGGACATCAGTTCCCACTCGCCTTTTGATGCATAAAGCGGGAAGTGCACTAATGGTTTCAATGCACACGGAAAAACTTGGGAGGGAGGTCAGGCGACGGCGAACCCTCTGTACGATAGCGGACCGAGGATTGCAGCAAACAATCACTACCCGTTTTCAACGAACATTTCAGACTTCGATGATATTGCTATGTCTTATCAGGGGTGAGGAAATGTGAATGCCGGGGTTCTTTCGCAGCCGTGCCGGACGGCAGTGTCTATCGGTCATGATGCTCGGGGGGCTCCTCTGGCTGCTGGGAATCCTGTTGGAATTCGGCGATGGGCTCTCGGCCTTCGTTCAGATGTTCGATGATTACGGCGCCGAGAAACTGGTGTTCGCCTTCGTCATCGCTGGTGCCATGAGCTTCATCTATTCGATCCTGCGCATTGCCGATCTGCGCCGCGAGATGGAGCTGCGCGCCGCCGCGCAGTTCAAGGCCGACTGGACCGCCACCCACGATCACCTGACCAAACTGCCGAACCGCTATGCCTTCGAGCGCAAGAAGCTCGCCCGCCCGGACGCTTCCGACGAGGAGCATAACGCGGCAGCTCGCAACGTCACGGTCTTCTCGGTCGATCTCGACGGCTTCAAGAAGGTCAATGATCTCGTCGGCCACAAGGGCGGCGATATCCTGCTGATCGAGGTAGCGCGGCGCATCTGTTCGCTCGGCAATGCCGATTGCGTCTATCGCTTCGGCGGCGACGAGTTCGTCATCATCGGTGCCGGCATGACCGAGGAGCGCGAGAAGCATTTCGCCCGCGTGCTGATCCAGGCCGTCACAAGACCGATCAGCATCGAAGGCTTTGCCGTCGAAGTCGGCGCCAGTGTCGGCTACGAGCGCTGGACCGAAGGCAGCGAACCGCTTGAGAACGCCGCCCACCGCGCCGATCTGGCGATGTATGAGGCGAAGTCACGCGGCCCGAACCATGCGCTCGCCTTCGAGGCATCGATGCAGGACAAGGTGGCCGAGCGCGCCTCTCTGGAGACGAAGCTGCGCACCGCCATCCAGCAGAAGGCCATCCGTCCCTTCTATCAGCCGCTGATCGATCTGAAGACCGGCGATATCTGTGGCTTCGAGGCGCTGGCCCGCTGGTCCGACGATACCGGCGTCAATATCCCTCCCCCCGTCTTCATCGGCATTGCCGAGGAAACCGGGATGATTACCGAGCTCTTTGAGAACCTGCTGTCGCAGGCCTGCCGCGACGCGCTCGGCTGGCACGCCCATATCGTCCTCTCCTTCAACATCTCTCCGGTGCAGATGGAAGACCGGTTGCTCGCCTCGCGCATCCTGAAAGTGCTCGCCGCCTCCGGCCTGCCGCCCGAGAGGCTCGAGATCGAGATCACCGAGAATGCCCTCATCCAGGATCCGGCGATCGCCGCCGTCATCCTCGACGAACTGCATGCGGCAGGCGTCCAGATCGCCCTCGACGATTTCGGCACCGGCTATTCGAGCCTCGCCCAGCTTGCCCGCTACCGCTTCGACAAGATCAAGATCGACAAGAGCTTCGTTGCCACTTACCAGGAAGACGAACGCCAGGAAAAGATCGTCCGCGCCATGCTCGGTCTCGGCCACAGCCTGAATATTAAGACGACCGCAGAAGGCATCGAGGAACACAGCCAGCTCGGCTACCTGACCCGCCTCGGCTGCGACATCGGCCAGGGCTACCTCTTCGGCAAGGCGATGCCGGCGAATGAGGCGGCGGCGTTTATCGAAGAGCGGATGCAGACGCTGTCGGCGGCGGGTTGAGGCTGGCGAACTCTTGGAAACACAACCTTAACTTTAAGTTTAATCATCCGGCCTCAAGGCTTCGATGAGGGTAAAAACCCCCTCTGCTGTTTCCATAATTTGTAGGCTGTCGCCGATAGTTTGCCACTTGAGCAACACATCAACGAGCCTCTGTTCCATGAAAACGATCGCCCTCACCTCGACCGCGCTAGCCTCTTTGCTGGTATTGTCTGCAAATGCGTCTCTTGCGCAATCATCATCCTCGAACGCGAATTTGGTCTCGGCTCAAGCTAGTCCAACCACAGCTGCCGATCTGATCCCCCAGCCACCTATCGATGAGAAACTCGCGATTGCAGCCAAAGCGGCTTATGCGACGATCTTCGAATGGTCCGATTTCGGAGGAGCTAAAGCCCACGCCTCCGCCCGGGTCACCCGGGACGACGCAAAAGAATGGTGTGGAGCATGGCAGCCTAACGACGCGGACTGCACAGATGACACAGCCAAGGACAATAGTGATCGTGTCTATTCGTTATCGGCGAACTGTCAGACAGGTGAACTCTGGTCGGTGCTCGGTGACAAGTACGTCTTCGAAGGCGCCGTCTTCGATCACAAATTCTGGAACCAGTTCGCTGGATACGGCTACCTCGCCTTCAAGGACGACAAGACCGGAAAACGCGTCGGAATGGACAATGCATCCGGTGGGGGCATTCTTGCCCAGCAGTGGCTAACCCTCTGCCCCCTTGGAACACCTTACAACCGGCAGCCTGTCCAGCGCACCAACGATCCAATCGGGAAAACCAAAGAGCTCGAGATGGCGGGCTCCTCGCTGGTGCTCGATATCGCCCGCAACACGATTTCTTATGACAAGCCCAGTGCGGAGCTGGGCGACGCTGTCAAGAAAGGTGACATCCTTTTCCGCGGCTGGCTGGTGAAGGAGGGATATATTACCGGGGTAGCTTATGCCTATGCAAAGGATTGCAAGCCGGCACCTTATCTCGTGAGCGGTTATGACCAATACTCTGATAGATACAGCCTGAGCGGCAATGTCCCTGTTTTCAAAGGCTGCGAGATCGTCGGGCATTCCAAGACGACGCTGGAGATCAGCAAATCGAAAAAGGTGCCAAAGGAAACAGAGACGGCAGCAATGTTCGATCACAATGGCTCGAGAATGAACCTCGATATGGCCGGCGGAACCATAACCTATGTTAAACCCAAGAACTCGATATCCGGAACAATCAAACCCGGCGACATTCTCTTCGACGGAAGCCCTTGGACAGAGCATGGCGCAATGACGGGAACCGCCTATGTCTTCAAGAAGGGTTGCACGCCTGCAGCCTATCATGTCGAGGGCGGTTATGACGCCTCCATTCCGGGCTATGTATTGAAGGGAAAAGCGCCTATTCGCGCCAAGAAAGGTTGCGACGTAACAGGCTTTTCAGCTGACAGTGCAAACGCGTGGCTCGTTTTCGCGGAAGGGCGCGGGCGCGCAGGCAAGAGCAAGCAAAATGAAAAGTTCGACCAAGAAGCTTACATCCGTCAGGTCTATGAAACCGAAAGCGACCCGAACTGGGAGGACGGCTTCATCGACGATGAAATCAACAAGCGGACCAAGAAACGCTGATCACTGATTCACCGATCGCGTGCTGGTCGCGGCCAATTCGAAGCGCCAGAGCTGAAGATACGGTCGCGGCAGCTAAAATCAACCTCCAGGATGCGGCGGCCGCAACCGTTTACTAAGAATTGTACGATTTATGATCGATTGAAACCACTTTCAATCGGCGTATTTGTGTATGACGTTATTCAACTCGCTTTGCCAGAGCCTTATCGACACCTGGCTTCAGTCGGACGATACATTACCGGCCGAGCGCCTCTATGCGGATGCGGAAAGCAAACTCAGCATCAAGATGGCCCTCTCTATAGTGACCATGGAAGCTGACGATCCCTATGCTTGGCGGTTCCGCAGAATCAAGGACTTCGGCTATAAAAGTCATCAGCTCGATTGGATGAAACTAGAGTTTCCCGATAGCAGCCTGCAAAGGCTGGACAGGGCATTCGTGGACGACGCAATCATACCGGCCTACACTCGTGCGCGAGAGGTGGGTCGGCCAACAGTAGACTTTGTGAGAACGAAACTGCTTGGAGTTCGACTGGGCTATGAACGCCTCATATTGCCGCAAAAATGCGACGGCGCGCCGGCCTGGTGTCTGAGTCTGATCGAAGGCCGCTTTTTCATCCCGCCCGCCCAGCAAGCCAAGACTGACATAACCGACGACAACATTATTCAGTTGTTGATCGAGGGGCAGACAACAAAAGAGATCGCGGGACTACTGAGCCTCTCCCCCCGCACGATCGAGCACCGAATCGACAAGCTCAAAGATCGATTTGATGCCAACAACCTAGTTCACCTGGTCGCCAAACTCGTTGCCATCCAGGTCGGTGCCAAGACTCCGATGCGCCCTCTGGCCGGTTGACACCATCACCGATCAGTCCATGTCTCCGAGCATCACTGGAGAACGCAGATGGCGCTCGTAATAGCAATTGGCACTGCGCTAGGCGCAGCTGTCGGCCCCTTGATCTTCGAAGATACCGCAATCGGCATCGCCGTCGGCATTGCGCTTGGCGCGGCGGCCGGAGGCTTTATGCGGAGAGGCCGATAGGTAGACATAGCGAAATCGGCCGGTGCCAGCCGTCAATGCCGATAGCGTCTTTGATTGGAGAAGATTGGTAGCGGGGGGCGGAATTGAACCGCCGACCTCAGGGTTATGAATCCTGCGCTCTCACCAACTGAGCTACCCAGCCACAACTCGAACAAGCCATTCGCAAAGCGCTCGGCCCGTCGGTGAGCGGGTTATTAAGAGCGTCTCGGCTTTGTGTCAAGCACATGAAAGAGAAAAAGGCTGCACCGCAGCATCGCCTTTCCCAAGAATTTTATGCAGCCACCGGCTGGCTCAGAAGTGCCTTCAGCGAGGCCTCGGCGGCGGGCTCACGTTCGGAGCGCTCGATGAAGCCGCCGCCGAAAACGCGGGCGTCGTCGCCGGGCGCCGAATAGAGCGCGCAGGCCTGGCCGGGCGCGATGCCGGCTTCGCCGACGGTCAGATCGACATAGATGCCCGAGGCGTCGGCGCGCAGAACGGCGGGCTCCGGCACGCGGGTGGAGCGCACCTTGGCATAGCAGGCAAAGCCTTCGCCGGAGGCCGCCTGCAGGAGATCTTCGTCGCCCAGCCAGTTGACGTCGCGCAGATAGACGCGGTGCGTTTCCAGCGCTTCCTTGGGGCCGACGATGACGCGGCGCGAGCGGGCGTCGAGATAGACCACATAGAGCGGCTCGCCGGTGGCGACGCCGATGCCGCGGCGCTGGCCGATCGTGTAATGCAGGATGCCGTCATGCTGGCCGAGCACACGGCCGTCGAGATGGACGATCTCGCCGGCCAGCGCCGCATTCGGCTTCAGCTTGTTGATGACATCGGAATACTTGCCCTGCGGCACGAAACAGATGTCCTGGCTGTCGGCCTTCTTGGCAACGACGAGGCCCATCTCTTCGGCCAGCTTGCGGGTCTCGGCCTTCGGCAGGCCGCCGAGCGGGAAGCGCAGATAGTCGATCTGCTCCTGCGTCGTCGCAAACAGGAAGTAGCTCTGGTCGCGATCGGCATCGGCCGGGCGGTAGAGCGCACGGCGGCCGGGATTGCCGGGCGCCGGGTTGGGCCGCGAGCGGATGTAGTGGCCTGTCGCCAGCGCATCGGCGCCGAGTTCCTTGGCGGTCTCGAGCAGATCGGCGAACTTGACCGTCTGGTTGCAGGAGACGCAGGGGATCGGCGTCTCGCCCGCCACATAGCTTTCCATGAACGGATTGATGACCGTGTCGCGGAAGCGCTTTTCGTAATCCAGCACATAATGCGGAATGCCGAGCGTCTCGCAGACGCGGCGCGCGTCGTCGATGTCCTGGCCGGCGCAGCAGGAACCGGCGCGGTGGACGGCAGCGCCATGATCGTAGAGCTGCAGGGTGATGCCGAGCACATCGTAGCCCTGGTGTTTCAAAATCCCGGCCACGACGGAACTGTCCACGCCGCCGGACATGGCGACGACGACACGGGTGTCTTCGGGCTTCTTGTCAAAATCCAGTGTGTTCACGAGGTACTGCCAACTCTGCGCTCAGGAAATTCGATTGTAGCGATCCGTGCCTTGCCCTGCAAATGCGGCGGATTGTGCTGCCGCCGGCGGGGTCGGCCGCCGGTCTTTCATTGGCGCTGGATATAGAAAGGAACGCCCCGTCACGCAAGGGGCGCGTAGAACGGCTTCACTCCGCTGCCTCCCTGCGCGGCACACCGTTGCCGCCACCCATCACCGCCCTCACCTGCGGCAGCGCATGCGGATAGTCCTGCTGGATGAAATCGATCAGCTTCTCGCGGATCTCGCAGCGCAGGTCGAAGGTGCGGCCGGAATTGGAGGCCGACGCGAGGATGCGGATCTCCATGACGCTCTCCTTGAAATCGGTGACGGCGACATTGACCACCCGCTTGTCCCAGAGTTTCGAGGCGGCCAGGATCTCCTCCACCTTCCTGCGGATGACGGGCACCGGTACGCTGTAATCGAGATAGAGCATGACATTGCCGATCAGCGAAGCGCTTTCGCGGGTCCAGTTCTGGAAGGGGTTCTCGATGAAATAGCTGAGCGGCAGGATCAGCCGCCGCCAGTCCCAGATCTTCACGACGACATAGGTGGAGGTGATCTCCTCGACATTGCCCCACTCGCCCTCGACGAGCAGCGCATCGTCGATGCGGATCGGCTGGGTGATCGCCAGCTGGATACCGGCAAACAGGTTCTTCAGCACCGGCTGCAGCGCCAGACCAACGACAATGCCGGCAACACCGGCCGAAGCCAGCAGGCTGACGCCATATTGCTTGACCGCATCGAAGGTCATCAGGCAGGAGGCGATCGCCACCATGACGATCAGGAGATCGGCGATCCGCTCGATGATGCGCGACTGGGTGACGTGTTTGCGGGCGAGAAGATTGTCCTCGGCATCCAGCTTGAAGCGCCGGAGATAGACGGTCATCCAGATATGCTTGGCGGTCCGCGCCATCGCCGCAACGAGAATGATGAAGGCGATCAGCAGGATGTGGCGCAGCGTCGAGGCCTGATATTCCGTCAGCGGCGAGACGGTGGCGGCAAAGGACAGCGCCGCCGTCAGGATCGCCAGCCGCGCCACCCGCTCGAGGCGCGATACAAGGGAGCGCCAGAAGAGATCCCGCTCGGCAACGATGCGTGTCAGCAGGCGGAAGGCGAGCCGGTGGATGAAGAGCGCCAGCGCCACGACGACGGCAAAGATGACGGTGCTTGCCAGCCAGTCCGGAAGCCAGAAGCCTTGGGCGCGAATTTCGTTCACAAGGTCGGTCATGCCCCGGGAGCTAGGGTGCAGCGCAGCATAGAAAAGAGCCGGAGATCAAAAAGACTGCTCCGGCTCCCGATATCATTCAGGTGTCGAGGCAAGGATCGACGAACAGGAAGCCCTTCAGCGCGCCCGACAGCGTCTTCAGGCTGACGACGATCCAGATCATCGCGAGAGCTGCAACCAGCGCTGCGCCAAGCCACGTCAGCAGCGGAAATGCGAGAAGCTGGCCAAGGCGCAGTGTAGCGACCGCATAGACCCCGATCGGGAAGGTGAAAGCCCACCAGCCGAGATTGAAAGGCAGTTGGCCGCCGCGGGCATGGCTTGCGGTCGTCGCAATGGCGATCGCCAGCCACCAGAGCCCGTAGCCCCAGAGAAGCACGGCACCGAGCAGGCTTGCACCGGCCATGGCGGAGGCCAGGTCGCCAAGCCCTCTTGCCGCCAGCACGCCGCCGCTATTGGCGGCAAAGAGCGCGAGACCGAAAGCACCGGTGCCGATCGGACCGAGCGCGAGGAACCCGGTCGCGCCCATGCTGGCCGGCGGCAGCTTGTGCAGCGCCATGCGCAGGAAGAGGATGACGAGGATACCGAGCGCCAGCGGCACCGAGCATGCCCAGAGCACATAGCTGGTGAACAGCATGGTGAACTGCGCGCCATCCCCCGCAAGATGCGGGATCAGCAGCGCGCCGCTGCCTGCGGTGACCTCCGAGGCAACGACCGGCAGCAGCCAGACGCCGGTCATCTCATGGATTGCGTGCTGCTGGCGCGTGAACATCGCAAAGGGGATGGAGAGACCAGCGAGCACCGCCAGCACCGCATCGAGCCACCAGAGCACTTGCGCGATCTCGATCGCCGTATCGCCCATCAGCGGCACGCCGAAGATGACGAAGCCGTTGATGATGGTCGCAAGCCCCATCGGAATGCAGCCGAAGAACATCGACAGAACCGGATGATTGAGGACGCGCCTCGCATCCGCGGGGTAGAGAATCCATTTCGCGGCATAGATCGCGGTCAGCCCCGCAAAGAGCAGGATGTTCAGGATCCACAGTACCTCGCCCACGCTGTGGAGCGCGGGGACTGACGGAAACTGCGCCAGACAGACACCAAGTATCCCGGTGCCCATTGTCGCCGCAAACCAGTTTGGGGTGAAATGGCGGATGATCCGCAGGCCCTCGCTGGAGATACCGTCGGTTTCGATTTTCATGAGAATGGTCATGCCGCTTGCCTCGTCTTTCTGGCATCACGAATAAACGCCTCAATTAATCGCTTCCAACGAATTGTAATTGTCATTTCATTCGATAAAATCGAACATATGACCTTGGAGCAGCTCCGTATTTTCGTCGAAGTCGCCGCCCGCCAGCATGTGACGCGGGCTGCAGAGCATCTGAACATGACGCAATCGGCCGTCAGCGCCGCGATCACCGCGCTGGAAACGCGCCATGGCGTGACGCTGTTCGATCGCGTCGGCCGCTCGATCGTTCTCAACCAGACCGGCCAGCTGTTCCTGAAAGAAGCGCAACAGGTGCTGGCGAGCGCCCGGGCGGCGGAAGCGGCACTGATGGATCTCTCGGGCCTGATGCATGGCGAGCTCTCGATTGCCACCAGCCAGACGGTCGCCGCCCATTGGCTGGGCCCGAAGCTCGCGGCCTATCGCAGCCGCTATCCCGGCATCAGGCTCAATGTCGGCATCGGCAACACGGCGGACACCGCCGATGCGGTGATGAACGGCAAGGCGGAGATCGGGCTGATCGAGTGGCGGGAGGAGAGGCGCGGCGTTTCGGCCCGGCAGGTGGCGATCGACGAGATGATCGTCATCGTCGGCCGCGATCACCCCTGGGCAGATGGCAAGCCGCGCCATGTGCGCGATTTCAAACAGACGTCCTGGGTGGTGCGCGAGGCGGGATCCGGCACCCGCCACGCCTTCGAGAGCATGATCGAGGCGAAGGGCATGACGCTTGCAGCGCTCGACGTGGCGCTGACGATGCCCGCCAACGAGCCGATCATCGGCGCCGTCGAGGCGGGATTGGGCGCGACGCTGATGTCGCGCAGCATCGCAGCGCCGTTTCTGAAGAGCGGATCGATCGCCGAAGTCGCGGTAACGCCGCTGCCGCGCCCGTTCTTCCTGCTGCGGCATGAGGAGCGCTATCGCAGCAAGGCGGCGGATGCCTTTGATGCGATGATCTCAACCGTGGGCGGCGCGCTTTAGCGGCGCTTCGGCATCGATCAGCCGCTCGGCCTCGCGCTGCGGCATCGGCTTGCCGAGCAGATAGCCCTGTACCTCGGCAAAGCCTTCCTGGCGCAACCTGTCCAGCTGCTCCTCGGTCTCGATGCCTTCGGCCAGCGTCACCGCGTTGAAGCCGGAGCCGATACCGGCAACGGCGCGGATGATCGCAAGATTGCCCGGATCGCTCTCCATGCCGGCGACGAAGCTGCGGTCGAGCTTGATCTTGTCGAAGGCGAAGGCGCGCAGATAGCTGAACGAGGAATAGCCGGTGCCGAAATCGTCGATGGCGATGCGGATGCCGAGCTCCTTCAGCGCCCTGAGCAGCGGCAGGCTCTGCTCGACATCGGCGAGGAAGACGGATTCGGTGATCTCGATTTCCAGCCGCTGCGGCTGCAGGCCGCTGTCGCTGAGCGCCGAGACGACGGTTGCCAACAGCGTGTTGTGGCGGAACTGGCAGACCGAGAGATTGACGGCGATCTTCAGGTGCTCCGGCCAGGACGCGGCGGCCCGGCAGGCCTCGCGCAGCACCCACTCGCCGATCGGCACGATTAGCCCGGTATCCTCGGCAATCGGGATGAATTCCATCGGCGCCACGAGCCCGCGGGCCGGATGACGCCAGCGGATCAGCGCCTCGAACCCGGCAAGCCGCCCGGTCGCGGCCTGGACGATCGGCTGGTAGTACAGCTCGAACTGATCCTTCTCCAGCGCGTCGCGCAACTCCGCCGTCAGCTGGTGGCGCCGTTCCGCCTCCAGCCGCATCTCGGCCTCGTAGAAGCGATAGGTCGAGCGGCCGCTTTCCTTGGCGGCGTAAAGCGCTAGGTCGGCATGGCGCATCAGCACATCGGCATCGCCGGCCTGCTGCGGCGCGAGCGCCACGCCGATCGAGCAGGTCACATGCTCGTTGCTGCCATCGAGATCGAAGGGGGCGCTGAGAACGGCAAGCAGCTGCTCGGCAAACCGCTTGGTGCGGCCGCAATCGCCGCCCTTGAGTACAACGGCAAATTCATCACCGCCGAGCCGGGCGACGAGATCGCCATCCTCGACCAGCATCTGCAGCCGTTTCGCCACCTCGCAGAGCAGAGCATCGCCGGCCGCATGACCCTTGCTGTCATTGATGAGCTTGAAATGATCGACATCGAGATAAAGCAGCGCCACTGGCGCCTCGGCAGTGGCCGCAACCGCGTGGCTCTCGATGAAATCCGCGAAGGCAGCGCGGTTCGGCAGCCCGGTCAGCGCGTCATGCATGGCGAGATGCGCGAGCTTCGCCTCGAAAGCGCGCTCCTCGGTCACGTCCTGCGAGATGCCAAGCAGATAACGCCGCGCCCTGCCCTCCGCCGCCGGCAGCGCCCGCTTCACCGTCTTCAGCAGACGGTGTCCGCCGCCGCGCTTCGGCACCGTCTCTTCGAAGGTCACGGTGATATCCTCATCCAGCACCTGCCGGTCCTGCTCGCGGAAGAAGCCGGTCTTGTCGCGAAACACCATGCGATCGGTCTTGCCGACGATCTCGCGCCCTGGCATTTCGGCAATCGCCGCGCTCTGCCGGTTGAACAGCACGTAACGGCCGTCGTCTTCCATATCCTTGACGAAGACGCCGACCGGCAGGTTGTCGACGATGCTGTCGAGCAGCGAGCGGGTATCGGTGACCTGCCGCCGCGCGGCATTCACCTCGCTGCGATCCTGCACGATGGCGAGAATGGCATCGCCGCCGTCGAACCGCACCTCCCGGCCATATGTCAGAACCTCGAATGCCTCGCCGGTCGCCTTCAGATGCGTCCAGCGCTCGGCGCGCTCGATATCGGTACGCCCCTTAACGGCAGTCATCATCCGCTCGCGCTCGGCCGGCGGGCGGATGTCGAGCACGGTCATTTCCCGGAACTGCTCGGCCGAATAGCCGTAGAGATCATGGGCGGCATTGTTGACGATGAGGAAGCGCAGCGTCCGGGGATCATAGACCCACATCGGTGACGGATGGGTTTCGAACAACGACCGGAAGTCGTCGTTCGGAACTTGAAATTCATCGGTCTTCGTCGTGGTGGGGGCCATGAAGTCTTTTCGGATACAAACAGCGGACCGCGATGTTGTAACGCAAAAAGCTGAATAAATTCAAAATGATAGGATGCATAAACTTTGTGCGATCGCTTATTTAATAAGCAGCCTCGGATAGATTTATGCCGCCGGATCGCGCAAAAGATGCATAGAGGAAGTTCGATCTCTACTTTGCGCCGCTTGGCACCCGGTCAATGCTGGTGATGCGTGCACTGGCCGTGATCGGCAAGGATCTCGATCACCCGGCACTGATCGACGCGGCCGTGCCCGCAGCCCTCGACCATGACCTCGAGCTCCGCCTTCAGCGCCGTCAGGCTGCGGATGCGCTGCTCGACCTCCGCCAGCCGCGCCTTGGCAATCGCATCGGCCGAGGCGCAGGATTGATGCGGATCGTCCTGCAGCGTCAGCAGCGTTCTGATCGCATCGACCTCGAAGCCGAGCTCGCGCGCATGGCGGATGAAGGCGAGGCGCCTGACATCCTCGGGCTCATAGGAGCGCTGGTTGCCCTCGCTTCGAACAGGCGCAGCAAGCAACCCGATACCCTCGTAGTACCGGATGGTCGGCACCTTGACGCCGCTCTGGCGCGCTGCATCTCCGATGGTGATTTTTTTCATGATCGCCTCTTGCACCTCTAGTCGCTAGAGGATGTAGGAAGAATACCGGTAGATGACAAGGAACCGGATCATGGCTGACACATCCCAGGCAAAATACCGCGTCGGCGGCATGGATTGCGCCTCCTGCGCGTCGAAGATCGACACGGCCGTTCGCCGCCTTCCCGGCGTCGAGGATGTCTCCGTATCCGTCACCGCGGGCACGATGACCGTCAGCCACGACGGCAGCAGCGATCTCGGCGCCATCGAAAAGCGGGTAACGGGGCTCGGCTATTCCGTCGTTCCCATGCCGCTCGGCAAGCAGAGCGCCCCTGCCCCATCACCTCAGGCGCATCACGATCATGACCACGCCGGGCACGATCACGCCCACCATGACCACGACCACGCGGAGATAGAAGGGCTGCATGGCCACGACCATGCGCCGATGGACGGTCCATGGTGGAAAAGCCGCAAGGGCCAGCTCACCATCCTGTCCGGCATCGCTTTCGCAGTCGCCTATGCGGCCGGCCATCTCCTGCCGCAGATTTCTGCCTATGCCTTCACTGTCGCCATGCTGATCGGCCTGATCCCGATCGCGCGGCGCGCGGTCATGGCAGCGCTTGCCGGCACACCCTTCTCGATCGAGATGCTGATGACCATCGCCGCCGTCGGCGCCGTCATCATCAATGCCGCCGAAGAAGCAGCGGCCGTCGTCTTCCTGTTCCTCGTCGGCGAATTGCTTGAGGGGGTCGCGGCGGGCCGCGCCCGCGCCAGCATCCAGTCGCTGACGACGCTGGTCCCGAAGAGCGCATTGCTGGAGGAAAATGGCGCGACACGCGAGGTTCCCGCCGAAGCGCTTGCCGTCGGCTCGATCATTCTCGTGCGCCCCGGCGATCGCATCTCCGCCGATGGCACCATCGTCTCCGGCGAAAGCGCCATCGATGAGTCGCCGGTGACGGGTGAAAGCGTTCCGGTTCGCAAGAGCCCCGACGAGACGGTCTTCGCCGGCACCGTGAATGGCGATACGGCGCTCCGCATCCGCGTCACCGCTGCAGCGGCCGACAATACCATCGCCCGCGTCGTCAAGCTCGTCGAGGAAGCCCAGGAATCCAAGGCGCCCACGGAGCGCTTCATCGACCGCTTCTCGCGCTACTATACGCCGGGTGTCGTCGCTGTCGCCGCCCTCGTCGCCATCCTGCCGCCGCTCGTTGCCGGTGGCGCCTGGAGCGAATGGGTCTACAAGGGCCTCGCCATCCTGCTGATCGGCTGCCCCTGCGCGCTCGTTATCTCCACCCCCGCCGCCATCGCCGCCTCGCTCTCCTCTGGCGCCCGCCGCGGCCTGCTGCTGAAGGGTGGCGCCGTTCTGGAAGGTCTCGGCAAGATCACCGCCGTGGCCCTCGACAAGACCGGCACCCTGACCGAGGGAAAGCCGAAGGTCACCGACATCCTCGCCTTCGGCAGCTTCACAGAGGCGCAGGTCCTCTCGCGCGCCGCAGTGCTGGAGCGCAGCTCCAGCCACCCGCTGGCGCTGGCGATCCTCAACCGCGCGGCGGCAGACAAGGTGCCGGTGCCCCCGGCATTCGAAGTCGCCGCCATTGCCGGCAAGGGCATGACTGGCCGCGTCGGAGGCGAGCAGCTCGATCTCTTCTCTCCCGCCGCAGTCCGCGAACAACTGAGCCCGGAACAGGACAGCGCGATCCAGGCGCTGAACGACCAGGGCAAGACGGTCTCGATCCTGCTCGTCAACGGCGCGATCGCCGGCGTCATCGCCATGCGCGACGAACCGCGCGACGATGCGGCGGCCGGGCTCAGGGCGCTGACAGCGCGCGGCGTCAAGGTGGTGATGCTGACCGGCGACAATGCCCGCACCGCCAAGGCGATCGGCGAACAGCTCGGCATCGAGGTGCGCGCCGAGCTGATGCCTGAAGACAAGCAGCGGATCGTCGGTGAACTGAAGCGCCAAGGCTTCACCGTCGCCAAGGTCGGCGACGGCATCAACGACGCCCCTGCCCTTGCGGCTGCCGATATTGGCATCGCCATGGGCGGCGGCACCGATGTGGCGCTGGAAACCGCCGATGCCGCGATCCTCCACGGCCGCGTCGGCGATGTAGCCTCGATGATCGCGCTCTCGCAGCGGACGATGCGCAACATCTTCCAGAACATCACCATTGCCCTCGGTCTGAAGGCTGTGTTCCTAGTCACCACGATCATCGGCATCACCGGCCTCTGGCCCGCGATCCTTGCCGACACCGGCGCAACGGTTCTGGTAACAATCAACGCGCTGCGTCTGTTGCGCCCGGCGCGTTGAAAAATCCGGAGCCGCGGAACATTTTGCCCTGTCGCGCATTCACGCTCGCGGGCGGACTGCGCCCTGGCGATTTCAGCGGGAGGACACCATGGATCGCAAAAGTCTTATGGCATTGCTGGGCATTTTGGCCGTTGCGGGCTACCAGAACCGCGACAACATCACGGCGACGCTGCGCGAGATGACCGGCGGCGGGCAGCCGCAGGGCTCCGGGGCGCAACCCGGCGGCGCCGCTCCGCAGGCCGATGGCGGCCTCGGTGGCCTGCTCGGCGGCATTCTCGGCGGCGGGGATAGTGGCGGGGCCGCACAATCCGGCGGCCTTGGCGGATTGGGTGGCCTGCTCGGCGGCCTCGCCAGCACCGGCCTCGGCGATCTGCTCAAGGGCAATTCCGCCGGCGGCATCCTGAGCGGCGGCCTTGGCGGGCTGCTCGATCACTTCCAGCAGAACGGCTTCGGCGACACGGCAAACTCCTGGGTTTCCTCCGGAGAGAACAAGCCGATCGACAACGGCCAGCTTTCCCAGGCGCTCGGCCCCGACATTCTGGACGAGCTCGCCAAGGCGACCGGCCTGAACAAGGACGACCTCCTCGCCCGGCTTTCGAAGACATTGCCGCAGGCCGTCGACGGTCTGACGCCGCAGGGCCGCGTACCTGACGCGGGCAGCATCAGCGCCTGATCCCGATCGCACGAAAAAGCCCGGCGCAGTCTTCCGCGCCGGGCTTTTCTTTATCTTCCTGGGAGGAAAATCAGTCGACCGCGAAGACCAGCGGCTTGGCCTGGCGGATCGCCGCATTGGCCGTCAGCTTCGCCAGAACTTCATCGCTCAGCGGACCATCGACATAGAGCAGCGCAATCGCATCACCGCCCTGCTTGTCACGGCCGAGCTGGAAGTTGGCGATGTTGACGCCGGCGGAGCCGAGCGTCGTGCCGATGAAGCCGATCATGCCGGGAACGTCGGTATTGGTGATGTAGACCATGTGCGAACCGACATCGGCGTCGAGGTTGATGCCCTTGATCTGGATGAAGCGCGGCTTGCCATCCGAGAAGACGGTACCGGCAATCGAGCGCGTCATCGTGTCGGTCTTCACCGTCAGCTTGATATAACCGTCATAGACGCCGGTCTTGTCGCGCTTGACTTCGGAAAGGACGATGCCCTTTTCCTTGATCATGACGGGAGCCGAAACCATGTTCACATCGGCAACCTGGCTGCGGATCAGGCCGGCCAGCGTCGCAGAGGTGAGTGCCCGGGTGTTCATGCCGGCGGTGACGCCGTCATAGAGGATCTCGATTTCCTTAATCGGCTCGTCGGTGACCTGGCCGACAAAGGCGCCGAGAACGTCGGCGAGCTTGATGAACGGCTTCAGGATCGGCGCTTCTTCAGCGGTGATCGACGGCATGTTGATGGCGTTGGAAACGGCACCCTTGACCAGATAGTCGGACATCTGCTCGGCAACCTGCAGAGCGACGTTCTCCTGGGCCTCGGTGGTCGATGCGCCCAGATGCGGCGTGCAGACGACGTTCGGCAGACCGAAGAGCGGGCTTTCCTTGGCAGGCTCGACTTCGAAGACGTCGAAACCGGCACCGGCGACATGGCCGGACTTGATGGCTTCGGCAAGGGCAGCTTCATCGACCAGGCCACCACGGGCGCAGTTGATGATGCGCACGCCGGGCTTGGTCTTGGCGAGGTTTTCCTTGCCGAGAATGCCGCGGGTCTTGTCGGTCATCGGCACGTGCAGGGTGATGAAATCGGCCTGGGCCAGCAGCTCGTCGAGCTCGACCTTGGTGACGCCCATTTCCTGGGCGCGTTCGGCCGAGAGGAAGGGGTCATAGGCGAGGACATGCATGCCGAGGCCAATCGCCTTCTTGCAGACGATGCCACCGATATTGCCGGCGCCGATAACGCCGAGCGTCTTGCCGGTGATTTCGACACCCATGAACTTCGACTTTTCCCACTTGCCGGCCTGCGTCGAGGCATCGGCCTGCGGCAGCTGGCGGGCAACGGCAAACATCAGCGCGATGGCGTGTTCGGCCGTGGTGATCGAGTTGCCGAAAGGCGTGTTCATGACGATGATACCGCGGCGCGATGCGGCCGGGATATCGACATTGTCAACGCCGATGCCGGCGCGGCCGATGACCTTCAGGTTGGTCGCCGAAGCGATCAGCTTTTCGGTCGCCTTGGTGGCCGAACGGATGGCAAGACCATCATAGTTGCCGATGATTTCGGCGAGCTTGTCCTTGTCCTTGCCGAGCTGCGGCTGGAAATCGACTTCGACGCCGCGGTCACGGAAAATCTGGACGGCGGTTTCCGACAGTTCGTCGGATACGAGAACGCGAGGTGCCATTGGGGGCTTCCTTCAAAAACTTCAGCGATGGATGAAATCAGGGATGCTGGGCTCCGCCATCAAGACGGAGCCTTATGCGATCAACTCAGGCAGCAGCCTGGGAAAGCGTAGCTTTCTGCGTTTCGAAGGCCCAGGAGAGCCACGGCATCAGCTTCTGCATGTCGGATGCCTCGATCGTCGCACCGGCCCAGATGCGCAGGCCCGACGGGGCATCGCGGTAAGCGCCGATATCATAGGCGACGCCTTCCTTTTCGAGGAGAGCGACGAGGCCCTTGGCGAAATTCGCCTGGCCGTCCGCGTCGAGAGCGACGACATCCTTGTCGACGATCTTCAGGCAGATGGAGGTGTTGGAAGCCGTCTCGGCCTTGACCGCCAGGTTGGCGATCCAGTCATTGGCAGCGATGAAATCGGCAATGACCTTGGTATTGGCATCGGCACGCGCCATCAGCGCCTTCAGGCCACCGAGCTTCTGAGCCCAGAGCAGCGCATCGATATAGTCTTCGACGCAGAGCATCGACGGCGTGTTGATGGTCTCGCCGGTGAAGATGCCCTCGATCAGCTTGCCGCCCGAGGTCATGCGGAAGATCTTCGGCAGCGGCCAGGCCGGTGCATAGGTCGTCAGGCGCTCGACGGCGCGCGGCGACAGGATGATGACGCCATGAGCGCCTTCGCCGCCGAGAACCTTCTGCCAGGAGAAGGTGACAACATCGAGCTTGGCGAAGTCCATGTCCTGGGCAAATGCCGAGGAGGTCGCGTCGCAGATCGTCAGACCCTTGCGGTCGGCAGGGATGAAATCGGCGTTCGGAACGCGGACGCCCGAAGTGGTGCCGTTCCAGGTGAAGACGACGTCGCGGTCGAAATCGATGGTCGAAAGATCGGGCAGCTCGCCGTAGCCGGCTTCGATCTTGCGCACGTCCTTCAGCTTCAGCTGCTTGACGACATCGGTGACCCAGCCAGCGCCGAAGCTTTCCCAGGCGACCATGTCGACGCCGCGCTCGCCGAGCAGCGACCAGAGCGCCATTTCGACGGCGCCGGTATCGGAGGCAGGAACGATGCCGATGCGGTAATCCGCCGGCACTTCCAGAATTTCACGGGTAAGATCGATGGCCTGCTTCAGCTTCGTCTTTCCGACTTTCGCACGGTGCGAGCGGCCGAGAGGCGCGTCGGAGAGAGCATCGAGCGACCAACCGGGGCGCTTCGAGCAAGGGCCAGAAGAAAAATGGGTGTTATTCGGACGTACGTCCGGCTTCGCGGTGGCAGTGGCCATATGTATACCCTTCCAGGTAATTAGCCTCTCGTTGGGGAGAGGTGTCCCGCCGCCGTAGATACAGACGTCGCCCGTCATGGTCAACGGAGAAGTGTCGCAGCCTGAGGATTTTTTGACGCAGGCGCGACGGATGGCCGCAAACGCAAAAAAGCCGCCCGAAGGCGGCTTTCGCAGATCAGTCTCGATCCGATTACTTGTAGACCGGCTGCTGCAGCGGAATTTCCGGCTGCGGCTCGTAGGCAACGGGCTGCTCGCAACCACCGAAGAGATAGCGTGCGCCAGCGCGAACTTCGTGAACGTTGAAGCCCTTGTCACGGCCCGGGCCGCCGTTCAGTGCGTAGCCGAACATGTCACCACCATCGACATGTAGGAAGCGATAGCCGACATCGGCCTTTACGTTGCAAGTGACATCGATCGAAGTGCCCGCCATGAGAGCATAGCTGAAGCGCCAATCGCCTTTTCCGTCATGCGTGACCGTGTCGTCGCAACTCGCCGGGTTGGCAGCATCGCAGGACGTATTCTTCAGGTTTTTCCAGTTCACGTAGGTGCCGCCAATACCGCCACCCATATAAGGAGTGAACACGCCGTAGGTGCCGAGATCGACATAGGCGTTGGCCATTAGATTCCATGCAGTGAGCGAGGAGCTATCGCGGGAGATACAATCACCTGCAACACCGCAGGAGCCGCGCGTCGAGCCATGGAAGTCTGCCTTGCCCAGATAGTCCAGCGTGAGGTCGGTACGCAGATAACTATTGACCTGATAACCAACACCGCCGCCAATAGTGAAGCTGTCGTCGAGCTCAGCGCTTCGGAAGCCGACTTCGTTGCCGTTGCTGCCCTGGAAGTAGCGCGCACCACGCAGATCGTTGAAGCCGTAGCCAACGTCACCGCGTAGGTACCAGCCGGTAGCCTCGGTAACCGTCACTTCCGGCGGCATTTCCGGAACCGGCTCGACAGGAGCGAGATCGGCCGCCAGTGCATTCGATGTCATCAGCAGTGCGGCGAAAATGCCGGCCAAGCTTCTTTTCATGATCCACTCCAAAGAAGTTAGATGCAGGGCAAAATCCCTGCCGTTTTGATACGCTTTCTATGGATAATGAACTCGAAACGTTAAAAGCCGCTTAACTATGATTATTTACCGCGTTGCCTTCAGCTACGACACAAAGGCTGCCGCTTCTTGGCGTCGCCTGTCTTGCAGAAAACGCCACGAGATTTTAAATCTGGCCGATCCAGCGGAGCGATAGGCATCGCATTTTTGGCAAGAGAACATTCGCATTTAGGGTTGCGATAAACTGGAGCATGTCTTTCGTGCAGGAAATGCCACGTATCTTGATCATCAGCATGGTGTCATCGACGGACAGGCGTGCACTACAAATCTCGCAGGCGCGGCATCTTGACCTTGCCTTCGATTTCATGGACGCAACACCCGTCGGCGATATATCACCTGAAGACATGGGGCACCTGCAACGCCGATGGGCTCGCCGATTGCGCGATACAGAGGTCGCATGCGCTCTCAGTCACCGGAAGGCTTGGGAAATCGTCGCGAAAGGGTGGAAGCCAGTCCTCATTCTTGAGGATGATGCTATTCTCTCATCGGAGACGCCGGCGATATTGGCTGCATTAGCGGCCCTGCGTGACATCGACTGCGTTAACCTGGAGACTTTTGGTCAGCGAAAGACGCTTGGCCGCGCAGCGCCTCTCGATCTCACCAATCACACCTTGGCGCCAATATTCCGCGACAGTGCTGGCGCAGCCGCGTATGTGCTTTGGCCGCAAGGGGCACAGAAGCTCTTGGGAAGCCTGAACATGATGCTTCCTCTCGCTGACGCCGCAATCAATTTGACGCTGAGTTTGCGCAAGATGCAGCTGGAACCAGCCTGTGCTATACAAGTAAGTATATTGCACAAGTCCGTGCCGATTTCGCACACAGTCAGGAAAAGCCTGATTGCCAGCTCAAAGAAGCTGACTGCCCGCCCACCTATTGCGGAATGGCTAGGCTACAAGCTGAGACGGGTATGGATATCGGCAATACTTGCCTTACAGATCGTGAGGGGCTTGGGCAGAAGCAGCCGACGAACGGTCGAATATGCCGACAAGGCCAATGCGCACTCGGCACTGAAGCAAGCATTTCCGGAACTTGCGAATCCACCGGCGTAGCCGGCTACGATGCGCGGTGACAGCCACCGCACATCGTCTTAATATTACGCCGCGCTGCGCACGTTCGAAATCGTCCCGATCAGGTCGTTGACGATGCGTTCGATTTGGGCGCGGTCGTCGCCTTCCGCCATCACCCGGATCAGCGGCTCGGTGCCGGAGGGGCGGATGACGAGGCGGCCGTTCTTGGCGAGCTCGGCTTCCGCATCGGCAATCGCCTTCTGCACCTGGATATCCTCGAGCGGCTTGCCGCCGGAGATGCGGACGTTGCGCAGCAGCTGCGGCACCGGCTCGAACCGGCGGCAGATCTCGCTGACCGTCTTGCCGGTCCGCTTCACGGCCGCCAGGATCTGCAGGGCAGCCACGAGACCGTCGCCCGTCGTGCCGTAGTCGGACATGACGATATGGCCGGACTGTTCGCCGCCGACATTGTAATTGTGCTGGCGCATATGCTCGACGACATAGCGGTCGCCGACCTTGGTACGGGCAAGGTTCATGCCCTTGTCTTCCAGGAAACGTTCCAAGCCGAGATTGGACATCACGGTGGCGACGATGCCATTGCCGCGCAGCTGCTGGCTGTCGGCCCAGCTTTCGGCGATGACGGCCATCAACTGGTCGCCGTCGACGATTGCGCCGTTTTCATCGACGATGATCACGCGGTCCGCATCGCCATCGAGCGCGATGCCGATATCCGCACGCACTTCGTCGACCTTCTTCTGCAGGGCGACCGGGCTCGTCGAGCCGCAATTGAGATTGATGTTCGTACCGTTCGGTTCGTTGCCGATCGTCACGACATCGGCGCCGAGTTCCCAGAGCGCGGCCGGGGCGACCTTGTAGGCGGCGCCATTGGCGCAGTCGATGGCGATCCTCAGGCCCTGTAGCGTGACGTCGCGCGGCAGCGTGCGCTTGGCATGCTCGATATAGCGGTCGTGAACGCCGTCGATGCGCTTGGCGCGGCCAATATCGTCAGACTTGGCGAGCTGGCCGGAAAGGTCCTTCTCGAGCAGCTCTTCGATCTGCTGCTCGATGTCGTCGGAAAGCTTGTAGCCGTCAGGGCCGAAAAGCTTGATGCCGTTGTCTTCATAAGGGTTGTGCGAGGCCGAGATCATCACGCCGATATCGGCGCGCAGCGAGCGCGTCAGCATGGCGACGGCCGGCGTCGGGATCGGGCCGAGAACGAAGGCGTCGATGCCGGCGGCGGTGAAGCCCGCGACCATCGCGTTCTCCAGCATGTAACCGGAAAGGCGGGTGTCCTTGCCGATGACGACGCGGTGGCGGTGGCTGCCGCGGCGGAAGATGGTACCGACTGCGATGCCGACCCGCATCGCCAGATCCGGCGTCATCGGGAAGATGTTCGACTGGCCGCGAATGCCGTCCGTGCCGAAGTAACGTCTTTTCATATGTACCCCTATGCTTCGGGCGCGCCAAGAAGACGGCGCCATGTGCCAAGCAATTCCCGGCTGCGGGAGCGAATCAACTCGCTCGAAATCCACTGATGCAGCCTGCTCATGATAGCGGCATGCCACAAAACGCAGGCGCCATCACGTCAATTACGACGAAAACCGATTATATCGCGTTACTGCACAGAAAAGGCCGGATTTCCTGGGGAAACCCGGCCTCTCTTAAGCTTAGTCCGTTGTACTTTCGGTCAATGCGGCTGCGGCTCGAGGCCACCTTCGGCCTCATCGCCCCTCGACGCCGGACGGGCGCCAGCCTTCGGAACAGCCGAACCACGGCTCGGCGGCGTATCGTCGCCAAGATCGCGCGCCGGCTTTTCGCCGCGGATAAGCGCCTTGATCTCTTCGCCGGTCAGCGTTTCGTATTCCAGCAGGCCCTCGGCAATCGCGACGAATTCGTCATGATTGTCGGTCAGGATCTGACGGGCCTCGGTATAGGCGTCCTCGATCAGGCGGCGCACTTCGCTGTCGATCTTCTGGGCCGTCGCTTCGGAGACGTTCTTCGACTGCGAAACCGAATGGCCGAGGAAGACTTCCTGCTGGTTTTCACCATAGGCGACCTGGCCGAGCACGTCGGAGAAGCCCCACTGAGTGACCATGGCGCGGGCAAGCTTGGTGGCCTGCTCGATGTCGGAGGACGCACCCGAGGTGATGTTCTCCTTGCCGAAGGTCAGTTCCTCAGCGATACGGCCGCCCATCATGATGACGAGGCGCGAGACCATCCACTTATAGCTCATCGAGTAGCGGTCGCCCTCGGGAAGCTGCATGACCATGCCGAGAGCACGGCCGCGCGGAATGATCGTTGCCTTGTGCAGCGGATCGGCGACGGCAACCTTGAGGGCCGTGATCGCGTGACCGGCTTCGTGATAGGCCGTGAGCTTCTTCTCCGCCTCGGTCATTGCCGAAGAGCGGCGCTCGGCGCCCATCATGATCTTATCCTTGGCGTCTTCGAATTCCTGCATGGTGACGACGCGCTTGTTGCGGCGTGCGGCCATCAAGGCAGCTTCGTTGACGAGGTTCATCAGGTCTGCACCGGAGAAACCGGGCGTACCGCGCGCCAGCGTCTTCAGATCGACATTCGGAGCCAGCGGAACATTGCGGGCATGAACCTTCAGGATACGTTCGCGGCCGACGATATCGGGGTTCGGAACCACGACCTGGCGGTCGAAACGGCCCGGACGCAGCAGCGCGGGATCGAGAACGTCAGGACGGTTGGTCGCTGCGATCAGGATGATGCCTTCATTGGCTTCGAAGCCGTCCATCTCGACGAGGAGCTGGTTGAGCGTCTGTTCGCGTTCGTCGTTACCGCCGCCGAGACCGGCGCCACGATGGCGGCCGACGGCGTCGATTTCGTCGATGAAGATGATGCAGGGCGCATTCTTCTTGGCCTGCTCGAACATGTCGCGGACGCGGCTTGCACCGACGCCGACGAACATTTCGACGAAGTCGGAACCCGAGATCGTGAAGAACGGAACGTTGGCTTCGCCCGCGACGGAGCGCGCCAGCAGCGTCTTACCGGTACCCGGAGGGCCGACGAGCAGAACGCCGCGCGGGATCTTGCCGCCGAGACGCTGGAACTTCTGCGGGTCACGCAGGAATTCGACGATTTCCTCAAGGTCCTGCTTGGCTTCGTCGACGCCTGCGACGTCTTCGAAGGTCACGCGGCCATGCGCTTCGGTCAGAAGCTTGGCCTTGGACTTGCCGAAGCCCATCGCGCCGCGGGAACCACCCTGCATCTGGCGCATGAAGAACAGCCAGACGCCGAGGATCAAGAGCATCGGCAGCAGCGTGCCGAGATAGCTCAGGAAGCCGGAAGAGCCGTCGGTTTCCGGACGGGCCGAAACCAGGACGTTCTTGGTCTGCAGGCGGTCCAGCAGGCTGTCGTCGATCACAGGCGAATAGGTCTGGAAGGTGGTGCCATTTTCAACATAGCTGCCCGAGACACGGTTGCCCGTGACCACGACTTCCTTGACACGGCCCGCATCCACCTCACGCAGGAACTGCGAATAAGGGATTTCGCGCGAGCTGGTCTGTGCCGGCGTCGTCTGGAACATGCTGAAAAGGGCGATCAGCAGAAGCGCTATGATCGCCCACAAGGCGAAATTACGTAAGTTAGGGTTCATTGAACTCCCCAGCACTGGAACAGCCGCCGTTTGGCGGCCGTCTTATTTGAACTCTAACATAGGGTTGCGCTGTGCCGTTGCCAAGGCGATCCCCTGCGTCAGGTGGTTTTTCCGTCAATAAGTCCTAAAGGCGGCGTTGGATAGGGGCGTGTTCCAAATGCCGCCGTCAGGCGCCCGGCGAAAATGAAGTCGAATCGTGTCAAAAAGCGGTCGAACGGCGCAAAATACGGTTCGAGCGCCACGGCGCCCAAAAATGCTCCGGACACATTTGCGTCATCCGCCGCGCAGATCGCCGGCTGGGCGGCAAGGGCACGCTTCAACGCCGATTTCGGCAGGCGGCTTTCGGACGGCGTTTCGGCAGCGATACCGCCGATTTTTTCGATCCTGACCGGGAAGCTCGCGCCGTTGAAGACGCGGAACCGCCCATCCCAGATGCCGCTCGCGCCGGGAGACAGAGAGAGTGGCAAGATGCCGCGGTCTTCGCGGCTGAGATAGAGGCCATCACGGCGCTTGTCGAAGACGACGCGGCCTGCCGTCACCCTCCCCGGCTCGCCGGTCCCAAGGAAAGTCAGAAGCCGCTGCAGCGATTGCGCGCCCATCACGAAAGACTGCCCGCCGAAGACCGCGCCGAGACGGCCGAGTGCATAGGCGAATGCCGGATTGCCGATCGCGATGCCTTCGATTGCGATACGCCCGAGACCTGGGGCGCAAAGGGTGAAATGCTTCGTCAGCCAATCCGCCGCTGCATCTGCGAGCGCTGCGCGGCCTTCCGGCTGCGGCAATTGGCGAGCCACAGCATCGGCAGGCATCGCCGCCCGCGTTTGAACCCGCTCATACTTCATGTCGTCATTGCTGGGATCATCCGACCAGCCGACACCGCGAGACGTGAGAAAGCGTCGGATATCGCCCCGCGTGCTCGCAAGCAGCGGCCGGGCGATCCAGATGGAGCGGTCGAACAGCACCGCATCAGCAATGCCCGTATCTAGGTCACCGGCGGAACCGCGCTTACTGCGCATGATCAGGGTTTCCCGCTGATCGTCGAGCGTATGGGCCGTGACGACGAGATCGGCGCCGAACCCGGCAGCGGTTTCGGCGAGCAGCGCATACCGCGCCTCGCGGGCGGCAGCCATGATGCCGGATTTCGGCTTGGCGCCGTGCCAGACAGCGATCCGGTGGGAGATGGAAAGCGATTGGCAGAGAGCAGCGACATTGCGCGCCTCATCCGCCGATCCGGCGCGCAGGTTGTGATCGACCGTTGCGGCGCAGAGGGAAAATTTCGAATGGGGATCGGCTTTGACGGCTTCGGCAAGCGCGACGAGAAGCCCGGTGGAATCGCTGCCCCCTGAAATCGCGACAAGAATGCGCGCGGGTTCGGCAAGCGATTGGAGAAAGCGGCTGACCGCTGCCTCGGGCGACAGGGGGATTTCCGGAGACAAGCCGGAAACCCTTAGCAGGCGAGACGCTTCTGCTCGCTCGCGACCTTGCTTATGACAGCGCGCGAAGCCTTCGGATAACGGCGGGTCACTTCCTTGAGCGTTGCGCAGGCCGTGTCGGTATTATCCAGAGCGGCAAGCGACATGCCGAGCTTCAGCAGCATTTCCGGCGCCTTCTCGGAAGAGCCGTATTTCTGATGCGCGTTCAGGAAGGTCTTGGCGGCCTCGTTGAACTTGCCCTGCGAATAGAGCGCTTCGCCAAGCCAGAAGTTGGCGTCGGCAGCGCGGGCGCTGCCTGGGTACTGGGCGATATACTGCGTGAATTCCTGTTCGGCCGTCGCATAGTCGCCGGAGAGAACATGGCCGTAAGCGGCCTTGTACTGGTCGTTCTCGCTGCCGAGCGATGCCGTCTGCTGCGACGACGTGCCAGCGCCCGGAGGCGGCAGCGGCGCGGAACCGACTTCAGCGCCCGGATTGACCGTTCCGCCGACCGGGTTGCCGTTCTGGTCGAAATCCATCGAGCCGAGCTGCTGCGGCGGCTGGCCGAGACCGCTGTTCGACGGCACGTCGTTGGAGGGAGCCGTTTCGGCTCCCTGCGGTGCTTGGATGATCGTCGCGACATCATCGCCGCCCTGCCCCTGCGAACCGGCCTGCGCCTGGTTCGTGGATGCGGGAGGAACGTCGGCTTCGCTCTTCTTGGTGCCCTTGGTGCTGCCGCCCATCGAGCCGCCGCCACCACCGCCACCGCCGCCCTTTTCGAGCTGCTGGAAGCGGAATTCGTTGTCTTCCTGCGTCTTGCGGAGCGATTCCTGCATCTGCAGGATCTGGTAGCTCATCTCTTCGATGCGGCCGTTCAGCTGACGCAGCTGGTCTTCGAGCTGCTGCACACGCATTTCCGTGCCGCTGCTCTGCACGTTGACGACAGGCGGCATCTGCGCCTGGGTCTGCGCGGGCTTGCCGCCAAGATTCAGACCGAGAAACGATGCAGAGTAAGCCGCTCGCTCGGTTCCCGTCACAGCCGCGAGGCAGAGCACCCCTGCCACGACATATTTCTTCATAGGTATCGTCCTGTCCCAGTGATTCTTCGCGCCCCGATGGCACGAACAGGAGATTTTGCCAATTGCTTTCAAAAAGCAACGGAGTCTGGCCAAAGTGTGTTCAAAAAGAAAAGGCGGCCCGCGAACGGACCGCCTTTCCAAAATGTAATGCGATATCCGCAGATTACATGCCAGCGCCGCCGAGAACGGTAACGGCGCGGCGGTTCTGCGACCAGCAGGAAATGTCGTCGCAGACGGCAACCGGACGTTCCTTGCCGTAGGAGATCGTCTTCATGCGCTGAGCCGGGACGCCGCGCGAAGCGAGGTAGTCCTTGGTGGCAGCCGCACGGCGCGCGCCGAGAGCAAGGTTGTATTCGCGGGTACCGCGTTCGTCGGCATGGCCTTCGACGGTGATCGCGTAGTTCGGGTAGCGGGCGAGCCACTGAGCCTGACGGTCGAGCGTCTGGGCAGCGTCTGCACGGATCGAGGTGGAGTCGGTATCGAAGAAGATACGGTCGCCGACATTGACGGTGAAGTCCTGAGCCGAACCCGGGGTCGCCGCACCGGCGCCGAGGCCGAGATCGCCGGCGCTGTTGGCCATGTTCTTCTTGTTGGCGCAGCCAGCAAGAGCCAGACCAGCGACGAGAGCGATCATGACGGGATTGCGGGCGAGATTCTGCATGCGGCTCATAGCCGGGGTATGAATGCGGCTCATGGCCGGGTCTCCTTGCGACTTCATCAGGGTTGCCGGACTGTAACCGTACTCGGTTAACCGCCGCTCAATAAGTATGGTTAACGATTTACTGATTTGTCCCTACATTGCCCATTTTCAGGACTTTGCGGCGACATGAAGGCGTATTCCAGGCTCTCCACTACTCGAGCAGCGGCGACCATGCCGGGTCGGAAGCGTAGGTCGGAGTCTTGATGAGCTGCTCGTTGTAGCCCGTCAGGTCGATCGAATAGAGCTGCGGACCACCGGCACCCGCCGCCTGGCGGAAGAACATGATGACGCGGCCGTTCGGTGCCCAGGTCGGGCCTTCGTTGTGGAAGCCCGTTGTCAGGATACGCTCGCCCGAACCGTCCGGCTTCATCACGCCGATCGAGAACTTGCCGCCCGACTGCTTGGTGAAGGCGATGAGATCGCCACGCGGAGACCAGACCGGCGTCGAGTAGTTGCCGTCGCCGAAGGAGATGCGCGTCTGGCCGGAGCCGTCGGCATTCATCACGTAGATCTGCTGATGGCCGCCGCGGTCGCTTTCGAAGACGATGCGGTTGCCGTCAGGCGAATAGGACGGGGACGTATCGATCGCCGCCGTCGAGGTCAGGCGCGTCGTCGTGCGCGAACGCAGGTCCATCGTATAGATGTTGGCGTTGCCTTCCTGCTGGAGGCTCATGACGACCTTCTGGCCATCGGGAGAGAAGCGCGGGGAGAAAGTCATGCCCGGGAAGTTGCCGACCACTTCGCGCTGTCCGGTCTCCAGCTGCAGCAGGTAAACGCGCGGCTGCTGGTTGGCGAAGGACATGTAGGTCACTTCCTGGCGGTTCGGCGAGAAGCGCGGCGTCAGAACGAGGTCGCTGCCATCGGTCAGGGTGCGGACGTTGAAGCCGTCCTGGTCCATGATGGCGAGCTGGCGCTTGCGCTGCTGCTTGGTGCCGGATTCCGAAACGAAGACGACGCGGGTGTCGAAATAGCCTTCTTCACCGGTGATCTGCTTGTAGATCGCGTCAGCGATGATGTGGGCCACGCGGCGCCAGTTTTCCGGCTGCGTGTAGAACTGCTGGCCGGTCATCTGCTGGCCGGCGAAGGTATCCCAGAGACGGAACTCGGCGCGAAGGCGGCCGTCGGCCTCCTGCGTGACGCGGCCGGTGACCAGCGCCTGTGCATTGATGACCTTCCAGTCCTCGAAGCGCGGAGCGGCATCGGGGTTCGAAATCTTCTCGATGAAGGCGTTCTTGTTGACGGGCGCGAAAAGACCCGAGCGCTGCAGGTCGGCGGCAATCACCTGAGAGACCTGGGCGCCCATGTCGCCCTGCAGGAAGTCGGTGACGGCGATCGGCAGCGGCTGAACGTTGCCCTTGTTGATGTTGATTTCGACGAGCGCGTTCGCAGGCGTCGTAAACGCACCCGCGGTGACGAGACCCGCCACCATCATCAAGGCGCGGAGAAGGGAAGACTTTCTCATATGACAGAGGCCTTTCAGCATTTAAATCCCTAGATCGCTGGGATCGAAGTTCACGACGACTTCGTTCCAGGCATCGTATTTATCTTTTGGAAGAGTGGAGAACGGCGCGGACTTCATGATCGCGCGATAGGCACCGCCTTCGAGAGCGCGGCGTGTCGCATCGTTGTCGCCACCGGTCGCCTCGACTTCGGGCTGGCCGATGATGTTGCCGTCTTCATCAAGCTTCATGTGCACCTTGATGCGCACTTCGTTCATGCCTTCCATGCCCGGAATGACATTCCAGTTGCCGGCAATCGCGCTCTTCAGCGCATCCATTTCGCTCATCGACAGCTTCGAAGCGCCCTGGGTCGCCTTCTTGGCGCCGAGCGAAGCTTCCTGCGTCGAGCGCTTGGTACCGCCTGCGGAAGGATCGGTCTTGTTCAGAAGGGCGGCGATATCGTCGGCATTGAAGTCGCTCTTCATCGACGAAGCGGACTTGGCCACTTCGCGCTTCTGATCGTCCTTCTTCTTGTCGGTCGGCTTTTCGGCCGTCTTCGGCTGGTCCTGAGGCTTTTCCGGCGGCTTCTCGGCCTGCTTTTCCTCAGGCGGCTTCACCTGCGGCTTGGCAACCGGGGTCGGCACCTTGTCCGGCAGCGCTTCGGCATCAGGCTTCGGCGCTTCCTCGGGCTTCGCCTCCTCGACCGGCTTTTCCTCGGGCTTCGGCGGCGTCGGCGCGACGTCAGGCTTTGTCTGCGGAATGGAAGCGACTTCCTTCGGCTGTTCGACCTCGGTCTCTTCCTTGTTGACTTCCTTCACCTCGTTCGGGATCGGATCAATCTTCTGCGCCGGCTTCTCGCTGGAATTGGCGGCAGCCGCATCCGTATTGCTCGGCTTGGCGTTCGGAACCGGCGTTGTCTTGAGGTCGACCTTGTTGTCGCCGACATTCTCACCCTGGTCGGGCGTCGGCGGACGCGTCGTCGGCTTCGGCGCCGACGTTTCCTTCATCGGCGCCTTCTTGTCGCCCTGCTGCATCTGGGTGATCGATTCGACCGGCACCAGATCGACTGGCATCGCTTCGAAATCATCGACCTTGAAATGCTCGGGCGAGCCGATGCTGACCAGTGCCGCAGCGAGCACCAGTCCATGCAGAACAGCAGATGTGACGACGCTGGTCTTCATCTTGCTTTCTACTGGTCCTTCTTCTGCTGCGTGACGAGGCCGATATTCTTGAAGCCCGCACCCTGGATGCGTGCCATCACGTCGGCGATCACGCCGTAGGGCGCAGTTGCATCACCGCGCACGAAGATGCGCTCGTTGTAGCCGGTCGTGGCGATCGCTTCGAGTTTCGCAGCAACCTCGTCGACCGGGATCGGCGTTTCCTGAAGATAGACTTCGCCGCTGTTCTTGACCGAAATCGTGATCGGCTGCGTCTCGGAATTCAGCGCCTTCGCCTGCGTTTCCGGCAGGTCGATCGGAACGCCGACCGTCATCATCGGTGCTGCGACCATGAAGATGATCAGCAACACGAGCATGACGTCGACAAGCGGCGTCACGTTGATTTCGGAAATTACGTTCTTGTTCCGGCCACCGCGGCGGCGGCGTCCGCCACCGCTTCCGGAATTGCCTCCAACAGCCATACCCATGGTCGTTACCCCGCCGTTCCGTTACTGCGCGGCCTGGCGCGGCTGCAGCTTCTCGTCGATCTGGCGCGAAAGGATGGCGGAGAATTCATCCGCAAAGCCTTCCATGCGCGCCGAGAGCTTGCCGGCATCCGCGGAGAACTTGTTGTAGGCGATAACCGCCGGAATAGCGGCAACAAGGCCGATGGCGGTTGCGAGCAGCGCTTCGGCGATACCGGGAGCAACGACCGCGAGATTGGTGGATTTCGAACCGGCAATAGCCTGGAACGAGGTCATGATACCGACGACGGTACCGAACAGACCGATGAACGGACCGGCCGAGCCGATCGTCGCCAGCGAACCGAGACGGGCCGAGAGGCCTTCGGATTCACGCGACAGCGTCACGTCCATGGCGCGGTCGATACGCATCTGCAGACCGATCGGCGACCGGGCGCCGCGCTCGAAGGATTTCTTCCACTCGCGCATGGCAGCAACGAAGATCGCCGCAAGACCGGTATTGTTGCGCTCGGACAGCGTCCTGTAGAGCTCTTCCAGCGACTGGCCCGACCAGAACACCTGTTCGAACTTGTCGAACTGGCGACGGGCGCGGCCATAGGCCAGATATTTGTCGATGACGATCGCCCAGGTCCATACCGAGGCTGCCAGCAGCCCGAGCATGACCAGTTTTACGACGATGCCTGCCTGCATGAACAGCGACCAGAGGCTGACGTCGGCCGTTGCTGCTGCCAATCCTGCTTGTTCCATTGATCCAAAATCCCCGAATCCAAACGCCCGGCGCTTGACCGGGCGGCACAAAAAGTGATCTCGCAAGAAATGTCTGGCGACCGCCGCCTTAAGCCCTGGTCAAGCTCGAAGCTTTCCTTGCCGTCAAATTTGGTCAAAGGAAGGCGTGCACCGCACAAACTCTGACTTTCAGAGTAAGACACTATTATGGTTAATAGTTCGTTAGTGTCCGAGTGCGGCGGCAAGCTTATTAAAGCTGATGTTTTTCTAGCCGGTTTTAACCTGATTCAACGGTTCCGGCGGCGGAGCACCGCGCATTTCCTGCAGCGCGGCAATTCCTTCACATGAAACTCATGTTTTTGCAAGGGCGCAATTCCGGCTTTTAAGCTGCCGGAATGCCCTGCTTTACAGCGTCTCGATCAGCATCTGCTTCGCCAATGCCTCCGGCAGACGGCGCGGGCGGCCCTTGGCGTTGATGACGGCGATGATGACCTTGGCGGCGATTAGCGGCGTTTCGCCGCGGCGGATTTCCTGCGACAGAACCATCTTCGCACCACCCGCCTTTTCGGTCCGCGTCACGATGGTGAGAATATCGTCCATCCGGGCCGGGGTCTTGAAGTCGATCTCCATGCGGTGGACGACGAAGACCAGCCCTTCCTCATCCGCGGTGATCAGCTCGCGCTGCTCGACGCCGAGGCAGCGCAGGTAGTCGGTGCGGCCACGCTCGAGGAAATGCAGGTAGCGGGCGTGATAGACCAAGCCTGAGAAATCGGTGTCCTCGTAATAGACGCGCTGGGTGAGCCGATGGCCCTCCTCCGTCAGCGCCCCGGCAATCAGAAAACCGTCTTCCGCCATCATCGTCTCCAAATGGTCATGCCTCTTTGCCGCGGCCGCAGCACCGGCCGGAGGCATTGAACAATCGTCATAATCTCTAAGTATTCCCGATAGTGGATGAGGACGCAGGAGGCAATGCGATGAAAATTGCAGTGATGGGCGGAGACGGATTCATTGGCTGGCCCACCTCGCTGCATCTTTCCGAGGCGGGCCACGACATCCACATCCTCGACAATCTCTCGCGGCGATGGATCGACACCGAACTTGGCGTGCAATCGTTGACCCCGATGGACTCGATCCAGGAGCGCACCCGCATCTGGCATGCCGAGACAGGACGGCGCATCCATTTCAATCTCATCGACCTCTCGAAAGACTACGAGCTCCTGAAGAAATGGCTCGGCGAGAACCGCCCTGACGCCATCATCCATTTCGCCGAGCAGCGCGCCGCGCCCTATTCGATGAAGAGCGACCGCCACAAGAACTACACCGTCAACAACAATGTCAGCGCCACCCATAACCTGTTGAATGCCCTCGTCGAGCTGCAGCTCGATGCGCATCTGATCCATCTGGGCACGATGGGTGTCTATGGCTATTCGACGGTGGGCGCCGCGATCCCCGAGGGATATCTCTCCGTCGGCATCGAGACCTCGGCGGGCGAGACGGCGAGCCAGGAAATCCTCTATCCGTCCAATCCCGGCTCGATCTATCACATGACCAAGTGCCTGGATCAGCTGCTCTTCCAGTTCTACGCCAAGAACGACGCGCTGCGGATCACCGACCTGCACCAGGGCATCGTCTGGGGAACCCACACCGAACAGACCCGCCGCCACCCGCAGCTGATCAACCGCTTCGACTATGACGGCGACTACGGTACGGTGCTGAACCGCTTCCTGATCCAGGCCGCGATCGGCTATCCCCTCACCGTCCACGGCACCGGTGGCCAGACCCGCGCTTTCATCCACATCCAGGATTCCGTCCGCTGCATCGAGCTCGCCCTGAAGAATCCGCCCTCGCGCGGATCACGCGTCGAGATCTTCAACCAGATGACCGAGACCCACCGCGTGCGCGACCTCGCCGAGATGATCGCCAGGATGAGCGGCTCCGAAATCATCCGGCTGCCGAACCCGCGAAAGGAAGCGCCTGAGAACGAGCTCATCGTGAAAAACGAGAAATTCCGCGCGCTCGGCCTCGACCCGATCACGCTCGAGGCTGGGCTGCTGACCGAGATCGTCGACGTCGCCAGGAAATTCGCCTACCGCGTCGACCGCTCCCGGGTACCCGCGGTATCAGCCTGGACGAAGGATATTGCCGCGACGATCAACCATGATCCCGAGGGTAAGCGGTTGAAGTCGGTGTCGTGACGTTGGCCATGAGGCATCCCGTCCACCTCCAACACTCCCTCATTCCTGTGCCCTTAGGGCTACGCCCACGGGATGTCACAGGAATCCAGTGCGCCCATGTCCATGGGCGCGGAAGAGTCATTCACGGCGCCGACGCGCCGTGGCTGGATTCCTGTGACAAGCACAGGAATGAGGGCGTTGGCTGGAGGGGTGACCACCGATGACCAACGCCTACATCACCCTCGTCACCAACCCCGACTACGCCAAGGGCGCCACCGCCCTCGTCAACTCCCTGCACCAAACCGGCACGAAAGCCGACCTCGTCATCCTCCACACCGGTGCCGTCCCCCGCGCCGATCTCGCCCCATTCCTGGACAAGGGCTGCCGCCTCATCGAAGTCGCCCACCTCCCGCTCTCGGATACCTTCAACCAGCGCCACGCCCGCGGCAACGTCCACGCCTCCGCTCCCTTCACCAAGGGCCGCAAGCCCGATTTCCACACGCCGCTCGACAATTTCTGCAAGTTGCGCCTATGGGAGCTCACCGAGTACGACCGCGTAGTCTTCATCGACGCCGATGCCGTCGTGCTGCGCAATATCGACCGGCTCTTTTCCTATCCGGAATTCTCCGCCGCCCCCAATGTCTATGAATCGCTTGCCGATTTTCGCCGGATGAACTCGGGTGTCTTCGTCGCCACCCCTTCGAAGGAGACCTTCGCCCGCATGCTGCAGGCGCTCGACGCACCCGATGCCTTCTGGCCGCGCACCGACCAGACCTTCCTGCAGCAGTTCTTCCCGGATTGGCACGGCCTGCCCATCTATTTCAACATGCTACAATATGTATGGTTCACCATGCCCGCGCTTTGGGACTGGAACAGCATTTCGGTGCTGCATTACCAATATGAGAAACCGTGGGAGACCGATCATCCGAAGGCGGCACAATTGCAGCCGCTGATCGATCTCTGGCACGAACTCCATGCCGGCAAGGCGCTGCCGGATCTGGCGACCATGAACAACCCGGAGGTGGCATGAAGGTACTGGTATCGGGCGGCACGGGTCTCGTCGGACGCTATATCGTCGAGGAACTGCTCAATGCCGGATATCAGGTCATCATCGGCGGACGCCACGCGCCGCTGCCGCGGCTGTTTTCCCGCCCCGTCGATTTTGCACCGCTCTCGCTCGATCCTGATACGGACCATATCGAAGCCTTCGACGACGCCTATTTCTTCGTCCACGCCGCCTTCAGCCATGTGCCCGGCAAATACCGCGGCGGCGAGGGCGATGACCCCAAAGGTTTCAAGCGCCTCAATCTCGACGGTACGGTAAAACTCTTCGAGGCCGCCAGGCGCGCCGGAACCCGCCGCTGCGTCTTCCTCTCCAGCCGCGCGGTCTACGGCGATGCCGCTACCTCTCATTTGCAGACCGAAGACCTGCTGCCGAAACCCGATACGCTCTACGGCGAGGTCAAGCTCGATTGCGAACGCGCGCTTGCCCATCTCGCCGGCCCCGGCTTTGCCGCGGTGAGTCTGAGGGCAACCGGCGTCTATGGCGATCTCCTGCCCAACAAGTGGAGCGGACTGATCGACGACTATCTCGACGGCAGGCCCATCCCGGCGCGGGCCGGAACCGAGGTCCACGGCCACGATCTCGGCGCCGCCGTGCGGCTGATGCTCGAGATCGAGGCATCGCGGATATCGGGCGCGGCCTTCAATGTCTCCGACATCACCGTCGACACGCGCGACATCCTTGCCCGGATACAGGCAGAAACGGGCTGTTCCCACACACTGCCACCGGCGGCAGACAAGGCATCCCTCAACCGCATGGAGACCGCCAAGCTCGAAGGCCTCGGCTGGAAGCCGGGAGGCTTGCCGCTTTTCGCCGAAACCGTGAAGACGCTCGCCCGGCGATTAGTGCCAAGGCCCGCGCAAGCCTGAAGTTGCAGAAATCCCCTCATAGTATCGGGGGATATGATGCAGATCGCACAGTCGAATGCGCTGAACATTCTGCGCAGCACGCCGCAATCGCTTGCGGCATCGGGAACTTCGAGCAGCGATCCGCAGCTCAGAATGCTTCAGCGCGCCGACGAGGCGCTCAACGCCCTGCAGCAGGACAAGAAATCCTCCGCCGACCTAGCCAAGGAACGCGCCGCGCGCAAGCTCGCGGAACTCCAGCAGCAGGTCGAGATGCTGAAGAGCGGCGGTCTGTCGCCTGAGGCGACCGCCCGGCTTGCGGCACAGCTGTCGCAGAAGATCGCATCCGCCGCAGCACAGTTCGCCTCGGCCGTCGCCGGCGCGGGCATAACCCCCGGCAGCGTCACCGCCGCCTCCACCGAAGCAAGCACAGCAGGAGCAGCGGCCACATCGTCATCAGCCGATGCCGCGTCTGCCGACGCCGATGCGGCCACGGCAGAAACCGAATCCGTCGACACCGCACATGCCCGCAAGGCCTATCAGGACACTGCCGCCGATGGCGAGCAGCAGGCCACCGGCCTGTCTGACGAGGACCGTTCGACGCTGGAAAAATTGCAGTCGCTTCTGCGCGAGGTCCGCCAGGTCCTCAACAAGGCAATGGACGAGCTGCGCAACGGCAAGACCGGCGCGGACGCAACGCAGGCAATGCCGATGCCGACGGCAGCCTCCGCCATCCCCTCCAGCATCGTCATCTAGCCCGATCGGCACAGCCTACGCCGCTTTCGCGCATTTGCATTGATCCGCAGCCGGTCTATGGTCGGCGCATGCAAACCATGTCCAAACAGCTGAAGGCCGACATGCGGGCCGAGCGGCTTTCGCTTCGCGACGCCATCCCCGCGGAAATGCGCATCGAAAAAGCGCTCGCCATGGCCGATCACGCCGGCGAGGCCGTCGCCTTCGATCCCGGCACGATCATCTCCGGCTTCCTGCCGATCCGCTCGGAAGCCGATATCCGCCCGCTGATGGCACGCTTTCAGGCGCGCGGCGCCCGGCTCTGCGTGCCTGCCATTCTCGACAAGCAGACCATCGTCTTCCGCGAATTGCTGCGCGATGCGCCACTGATTGCCACCGGCTTCGGCACCTCGGGTCCCGGCCCGGATGCACAGGTTCTCGACCCCGATATCCTGCTCGTGCCGCTCTCGGCTTTCGATGCCCGCGGCCACCGGATCGGCTATGGCGCCGGTTATTATGACCGAGCCATTAGCCTTTTGCGGCAAAAAGGCCGCAAACCAAGGCTGATCGGCATTGCATTCGACTGCCAGGAAGTGGCACATGTGCCCGACGAGCCGCATGACATAAGCCTGGATGCCATCCTGACAGAAAGCGGCCTTCGCTTTTTTGATTCTTGGATCGGATAGAAATGCGGCTTCTTTTTCTGGGTGACATGGTCGGCAAGACGGGACGCACGGCGGTCTGGGACCGCCTGCCGGGGCTGGTTTCCGACCTGAAACTCGACTTCGTCGTCGTCAACGGCGAAAACGCCGCCGGCGGCTTCGGCATCACCGAGGACATCTTCCTCGAGACGATCAATGCCGGCGCCGATGTCGTCACAACCGGCAACCACGTCTGGGACCAGAAGGATGCGGTCGCCTTCGCCGGCCGCCACGACCAGTTCCTGCGCCCGGCCAACTATCCGCAGGGAACGCCCGGCCGCGGCTGCGGCCTCTTCTATGCCCGCAACGGAGCGCGCGTGCTTGTCGCCAACATCATGGGCCGCGTCTTCATGCATCCCGAGCTCGACGACCCCTTCAAGTCGGCCGAGGCGATCCTTTCCGCCTGCCCGCTGAAGGAACAGGCCGACGCGATCATCTTCGACTTCCACGCCGAGGCGACCAGCGAAAAGCAGTGCTTCGGCCATTTCGTCGACGGCCGCGCGAGCTTCGTCGTCGGCACGCACACACACGTGCCCACCGCCGACCACCAGATTCTGAACGGCGGCACGGCCTATATGTCCGACGCCGGAATGTGCGGCGACTACGACTCCTCGCTCGGCATGGACAAGGAGGAGCCGCTAAACCGGTTCATCTCCAAGATGCCCAAGGGCCGCATGGAAGCGGCAACGGGGCCGGCGACGATCTGCGGCGTTGGCGTCGAGATTTCGGATGCGACGGGACTGGCAGAGAAGATTGCGCCGCTGCGGCTGGGACCGAGACTGGCGGAGACGATTCCGGAGTTTTGGCGGTAGTCTTTGACGTCGGCCGGCGGCAGCCCCCCTCTGCCCTGCCGGGCATCTCCCCCACAGGTGGGGAGATCACAAGAGGCGTGCTCCCCGCTTCCAAATAAGCATTACGACGCACGGTACAGTGATTGCTTGAGCGAGCGCGTGCCCCCAGCCAATCTCCCCACCTGTGGGGGAGATGCCCGGCAGGGCAGAGGGGGGCTGCCACCCGCCGACGCAAAAGACGGCGACCGCCCCCAACACGCAAACGTGAGCACCCCGCATCTGGACCCCTGCGGCGCCTTGCCGCATCCTTCCGGCTAGCCGTGAAAGCGCCGGAGGGGTGGCATGAAGCCGCAATGTCTTGTCCTCGCGATCGCATGCCTTGCCTCGCTCGCCCTGCCGCAGGCGGCAAGCTCCCAGGAACAGCGCAAGAATGTCAGCCAGTGCCAGGCGATCGCGCAGGGAATTCCGAAAGCGCAGTTCGCAAGCTTCTCGCCTAGCGCCCCGATCATCCCCGCCGTCTCGGAAGGCGAAGACGTAACCTTCACCTTCCTCGGACATTCGACCTTCGAGATCGACACGCCCGGCGGCATCGTCATCGCCACCGATTATAACGGCATCTATCAGCCCTCGGTGACCCCTGATGTCGTCACCATGAACAAGGCGCACCAGACGCATTACACGCTGACGCCGGATCCGGCGATCAAGCATGTGCTGCACGGCTGGAGCGATGTGCCCGGCGAAAAGGCCAAGGTCGATCTGGTCGTCGGCGACGCCTATATCCGCAACGTCACCACCGATATCCGCTTCAGCTACGGCCTCGGCGGATCGCAGCAGGACGGCAATTCGATCTTCATCTTCGAGATCGCCGGCCTCTGCATCGGCCATCTCGGCCACCTGCATTACGAGCTGACCGACGCGCATTATACGGAGATCGGCCGCCTCGACATCGTCATGGTGCCTGTTGATGGCGGACTGACGATGGGCCCTGACAGCATGAGCCGGGTGATCAAGCGGCTGCGCTCCTCGATCGTGCTCCCGATGCACCGCCGCGGCCCGCCGGTCGAGCGATTCCTGGCGATGATCGGCAAGGAATTCGATATCCAGATGGCGCAGAACAATACGCTCACGGTGTCACTGCGGACGCTGCCGCGGAAGCCGCAGATTTATGTGATGCGGGATGTGCAGTGAGGGGGGCAGCACGAGCCCCCTCCAAACTTTAACTTGCTCAAGCAAACTGCAAATGCCGCTTGATCCCGACATCCGGCGTCTTCTCATCATCCAGATTGGCCTTGGCGATCTCCCAGCCGAATTTCAGCTTGCTTCCGGTCGAGACCCAAATCTCCGCGTCGTCGACATGCATGGCGAGCATCGTCAGCTTCGGGTCCTTCTTGCCGTTCTCGTACCAGGCGGCGACGATGGAATTCCAGTATTCCTCCACCTTGCCGGGGTCGGCCTTGACCTCGATCTTGCCCGCGAGGCACGCATGGTAGTCGTGATCCTTGCCGACCACACAGAAATGGGCGCGAGCGCCGGACTTGATGGCGCGGGCGATATCCGCATCGGATTTGGTGTAGAACCAGATCGTGTTGGTCTTCGGATCGGCATGCGGCGCCATGGGCTGCATATGCATGTCGGCGCCGTCAACGCCGAGCATCCCGGCGTGAATGCCGTTCACCTGCTCCCAGAGCTGCTGTGCCGGATGTTCGCGGGCTTCGCTGAAGCTTGCCATGGCCATTCCTTTCCGTTTGCGTTTCCCGCTCAAAACGTCAGGTCCACCGGCTTTGTTCCGATGATTTGCACAGCCTGTGCAGCAGGGCCGAAAGCTGCTTTCCGCTTGAATACGACCCGTTTCGCTCTTATAAGGCGGCCCATTCCGAACAATGAGACGTGAACAGGGGTGCCATGGCTGGCCATTCACAGTTTAAAAACATCATGCATCGCAAGGGCCGTCAGGACGCCGTGCGGTCGAAAATGTTCTCCAAGCTGGCGCGCGAAATCACCGTTGCCGCCAAGGCCGGTCTGCCCGACCCGGCGATGAACGCGAGCCTGCGCCTGGCAATCCAGAACGCCAAGGCCCAGTCGATGCCGAAAGACAATATCGACCGTGCCATCAAGAAGGCAGCCGGCAGCGATGGCGAGAACTACGAGCAGATCCGCTACGAAGGCTACGGCCCGGGCGGCACCGCCGTCATCGTCGAAGCGCTGACCGACAACCGCAACCGCACCGCCTCGAATGTCCGCTCGATCTTCACCAAGGCCGGCGGCGCACTCGGCGAAACCGGCTCGGTCTCCTTCTCGTTCGATCACGTCGGCGAAATCACCTACAAGCTTTCGGCAGGCGATGCCGACAAGGTGATGGAAGCTGCGATCGAAGCCGGCGCCGACGACGTCGAGACCGACGAGGAAGGCCACTACATCACGACCGGTTTCGAAAGCCTCGGCGAAGTTGCCAAGGCGCTCGAAGCAACGCTCGGCGAAGCCGAAACCGTCAAGGCCGTCTGGCGCGCCCAGAACAACGTGCCGGTCGACGAAGAAAAAGCCCAGTCGCTGATGAAGATGATCGACAATCTCGAAGACGACGACGACGTCCAGAACGTCTATTCGAATTTCGAAGTCTCCGAGGAAGTGCTGGCCAAGCTTTCGGCTTGATCGCCCCTTTGGGACGGCATCCTAAAGGCGGGCTCAGGCCCGCCTTTTTCTTTTGCGTCACATGCCGGCGGCGGCGCGAATGAAGCTTGAGCGGAAGGCGGCGAGGTCTCCTGCGCTGACATCCGACACCGCCCAGAACACCAGCCCGTTGGCCGACCATTCGGCCATGTTGTAGCCGTCGTGTTCGCTGTCCGTCTGCCTGCCTGATGCCTGCGGCCAGATGAAGAGATTGATGACGTGACCGTTGCGCCTGTAGACGAGCGCCGCCACCACCCGGCCGCCGATATAATCGACACGCCCGCCGACCAGCGGGAAACCATCCTTGGCGAGATCATTGACCGGCGGCGAGAAATCGATGCGGCCATTAAACCAGGGCTTGACCGTATGCTGGTTCGAGGTCTGCACATCAACGAGGTGATCCGCCAGCATCGACTGGACATGGCTAGCGAGCAGCTGGTCCTGAATGCCGAGTTCTGGCGCCGGTGCGTTGACGAACAGCATGGCGCTCGCGGCCAATGCCGCCAGCGACGGCACGAAGCTCCAGTCGCGCACGAAGCGGAAGAAGCGGCCCCATGGGGATGCCGTCTCGACGCGCCTTTGCGCCGGAATGCCCGCGGCCTGCTCCCGCGAGAGCGCCGTCAGCACCTGCGCGCGCACCTCTTCCGGCATCTTGAAGCGCACGCCATCCCGCCCGATCAGTTGCCGCACCCCACGTACCCTTTCCATCTCCGCCCGGCAATCCGGGCACCCCGCAAGATGAGCCTCCAGGTCCGCCGCCCGCACCAGATCGAGCTCGCCATCGATGAAGGCGTGCAGCACCGGTCCCCACTGGTCGCAGCCCTGTTTCGGCGTATCGCTCATGCCCGTGCCCCGCCATTTTCGAACGCATCCCAGGCTTCGCCGAATTCGCGCCGCGCGCGGGCGATGCGCGACATGACGGTGCCGATCGGCACGTCGATAACCTCTGCGATCTGCTTGTAGGAAAGCTCTTCCAACTCGCGCAGCACCAGGATCTCACGCATCGCTTCCGGCAGCATGGCGATGACATGGCGCACGCGCGATGACTCGCTCTCGCGGATCATCGCCGTCTCCGCCGTGTCGTCATCGGCAGCGATCTCGTGCGCCGGGCTTTCGCTTCCGGCATCGCCATCGAGCGGCGTCTCGAAACGCGCCTTGCGCCGTCCCTGCTGCTGCCAGGCGAGATGGCAGTTGCGGACGATCGAAAACACCCAGGCCCTGGGATCGCCGCCCCGATATGTCTCGAAGCTGCGATAGGCCCGCAGGAAGGCGTCCTGGACGATATCCTGCGCCGCATCCTGATCCCGGCTGAGGAAGCGCGCGAAATTATAGGCGGCGTCCAGATGCGGCAGGATATTCTGCTGGAAGCGCAGCGTCTGGTCGGCCTGCAGCGGCTGGGCGGCGCGGGCGCGCCCCTGATCGCGGGCCATCTCCATATAGCCGACGAGGACAGACGCGGCCTCGACAAACAGCCGGCTGGCAAGCCCGGCCAGCGAGCGCGAGCGCCGCCGCCACCGCAGAACGGCTTCGGCCAGCTGGTCATCCAATGGCATGGGGTAGGCAATACTGACTTGGGTCATCACGTCCCCTGCGGCTGCAGCCAGCCGACTCTAATCCTCAGGGCGCCCTGCAGGCAACGCGACCCTTTATCGACTAGATCGATGGAGGCCCCATTTTATTCCATCTCGCCTGTATTTTTTCGCGCAATTTCCGCCGCGATAAAAATAGCCGATTTCTTTCAACGGCTTGATGAGAAAATTCCTGGCATCAGGGAATAAGCGCGCAGCCACTGCGGTCTAGTTCTGCAGCGGGGACGTCGAACCTATCCCGGTCCTGCTGAGACAACGGACAAGCCAGAGGAGGCATCCCCATGTTCGAAATGTCACGCCGTACGCTGCTCGGTTCGGCCGCCGCGGCAGCCGCATTCGGCCTCGCATCCAAGCTCGAATTCGTACCGCCGGCCTTCGCCGCATCGGCAGACGAACCGGCCACCGGCTTCTATCGCTACAAGGTCGGCGATATCGAAGTGACCGCCATCTATGACGGCATCTGGCGCAAGCCGCACGATCCCGCCTTCATCAAGGACGTCTCGGTCGACGAGACCAAGCAGGCGCTGGCCGCCGCCCATCTGCCGACCGATTTCATGCCGATCCCGCTGACGGTCGTCGTGCTGAAGGTCGGTGACCGGCTGATCATGATGGATGCCGGCTCCGGCGTCGGCCAGTGGCAGGCAAACGCCACCCACCTGCCCGGCAACATGGCGGCCGCAGGCATCGACTACCGGAAGATCGACACGGTGATGATCTCGCATTTCCACCCTGACCACGTCTGGGGCTTGATGGAAAAGGGTTCCAACGCACCTGTTTTCCCGAATGCCGAGCTCGTCGTTCATTCCGCCGAGTATAACTGGTGGACCGATCCCGGCCGGGTCGACAAGCTTCCCGAGGGCCGCAAGGGCGCCGGAAAGCGGATCGCCGAAGTCTTCCCGAAATGGAAGAACTGGAAGCTGGTCGAGGACGGCGCGGAAGTGGCACCCGGCATCGAGCTGATTTCGGCGCCTGGCCATACGCCGGGACATTCGACCTATCTGGTCAACTCGGGAAACAGCCAGCTGCTGGTTTCCGCCGACATCATGTATGTGCCGGCACTGCTCGCCCCGCATCCGGAATGGCAGGGCAGCTACGATCAGGACGGGCCGCTTGCCATCACCAGCCGCCGCAAGCTGATCGATCGCGTCATCGCCGACAAGATCGCCATCTGCGGCTCGCACTTCCCCTTCCCCGGCTCCGGCAGCTTCGTCAAGGACGGAAACGCCTATGCCTTCACACCGACAAGCCAGGCCTGACGCCTGAGGAGATAACGGTCATGAAACGCTCGTTCACCAGCTACGCCGTTCTCGGCGTCATGGGCTTCTGCGCCCTTTCCGCAGCCGGTTCCGCAATGTCGGCGCTGACGGCAATGCCCGCCTATGCGGTCGACAACATGGAAACCGGCGATGGCCCGGATCTCACCTCCGTCCGCGCCAAGATCGCCACCAAGGACTATCAGGCGGCACTCACGGAACTCCGCGGCCTCGCCGAGGATAACCAGCAGGCCGACGTCTACAATCTGCTCGGCTACACACTGCGCATGACCGGCGACTACGAAACGTCGCTGACCTACTACACCAAGGCGCTCGAGCTGCAGCCGGATCACAAGGCGGCACACGAATATCTCGGCGAGCTCTACCTGCAGACCGGCAAACCGGACAAGGCAAACGAACAGCTCGCGTCGCTGAAGCAGCTTTGCCCGGCCGGCTGCGAGGAGCTCGAAGACCTACAAGAGGCAATCGCCGCACGGGGCGGCAACTGACGGCGATTGCCCCGGGGCGGGCGGCGCTGCCGCTCGCCCTGCTCACCCAAGGAGATGATCATGGAACACTCCCTCCCCCGATCCGCCGGCGCAAGTACGGTGCTGCTTGGCGGACGCCTGCTGCTATCGGCGATCTTTCTGCATGAGGGCGCAACGCTGGCGCTGAATTTCAACGCCACCGCCCAGGCCTTCGCCAGGCTCGGTCTCGAACTGCCCGTCGCCATCGGCGTCATCCTGCTGCAGCTTGCGGCCGGCTTCTCGGTCGCAGCCGGATTGGCAACGCGGCTGGGTGCCGCAGCGCTCGGCACCTTCTGCCTGCTGACGGCCCTGCTCTTCCACACGGATTTCACCAGCCAGAACGAACTCCTGCATTTCGAGAAGGACTTCGCCATCGCCGGCGGCATGTTCGTGCTGGCGATATCGGGCGCCGGAGCGCTGTCGATCGACGCAGTGCTGAAGCGAAACTGCGCGGCGCCGATTGCCGCGCTGCTGTGATCTGGATCAAAGCGGTTCACAGCTCCGTGAACCGCCGCCTGTTTTTAAGGAAGCGGTAACGCTGCCGCCCTTCAATGCCCCTGCCTCCAGCCGGTCTGTCTCAGGCCAGCGTCCTTCACACCATCGGCGGGGAAATGCCATGAAGAAACTTGCTCTCGTTCTCTCCTTTTCGTTGCTCGGCGCCTTCGCCGCGCAAGCGCAGCCTTCGATGGTCAAGCGCTTCAACGATTGGGGCGTCTACTCCTACAAGGCCAACGGCCAGACCGTCTGCTACCTCCTGACGGTGCCGACCGGGCAGACGCCTGCCAACGTCAGCCACGGCAACAACTTCTTCATGGTCGGCCCCGGCGCCTCGGGCCAGTTCGAGCCGCAGGCCCGCATGGGCTACGAACTGAAGGACAGTTCGCGCGTCAAGGTCCGCATCGGCGACCAGACCTTCTGGATGTTCACCCGCGAGAACGCTGCCTGGATGCAGCACGAGGAGCGTGAGCCCGAGATGATCCGCGCCATGCGCGGCGGCAGCGAGATGGTTCTGGAGGCGACCTCCAGCCGCGGCACCGATACGAGCTACACCTATTCCCTCGACGGCATCACCGCCGCGCTGAAGCAGGTCAGCAAGTGCAACTGACGTGGGCATCCCCTTGCGTCTCGGCCGCACCAGAGGGCTTCTAGCCCTCGCCTTCTCACTCCTTGCGCCGCTGATGGCCAGCGAGGCATCCGCCATCCCCGACACCGCGACGAAAGGCCGGGAGACCGGTCTGCCGGTTCCCCGCTTCGTCTCGCTGAAAACCGGCAATGCGCGCATGCGCATCGGCCCGTCGCTCGATTACGGCACCAAGTGGATCTATGTGAAATCGGGCCTGCCGCTGGAGATCACCGCCGAATACGATAACTGGCGCCAAGTGCGCGATAGCGACGGCATCTCCGGCTGGATGCACCGCGCGCTGCTGTCGTCACGCCGGACCGCCGTCATCGGTCCGTGGCTGAAACAGCCGGCCAGCCTGCACAAGGCGGCGCGCGAAAACGCGGCGGTCTCCGCCGAGCTGATGGCCCGCGTCCTCGTTCATATCAAGAGCTGCGACGGAAGCTGGTGCGCCATCGATCTGCCGCACCAGGATCTCTCCGGCTTCGTCGAGCAGGCCGCCCTCTGGGGCGTCTATCCCGGCGAGACGATTGGCGATTAGGCGGCCGCGCTCATGAAGCTGCCGAGGCCGGCGAACAGCTCGACCGATTTCAGCCTGGCCTCGATATCGTGGATCGGCATGGAGATGATCAGCTCGTCGGCCTCGGTCTCCTTGAGGAATTCCTTGAGCTTCGCCTCCGCCGTCTGCGGCGAACCGACAACGGCGTAGCGCAGCGTATGCTCGACATTGAGCTTCTCCATCGGCGACCAGAAGCTCTCCATATCCTTCACCGGCTTCGGGAACTGGCCGCGCACATTGCGCCTCAGATTGACGAACTGCTGCTGCGCCGAAGTGAAGTGATACTCCGCCTCTTCGTCTGTCGGCGCCACCGAGCCCATGACGCCCGCCATCACATAAGGCTGATCGAGAACGGCCGACGGCTGGAACTTGCTGCGATAGATATCGATCGCATCGAGCAGCGAATCCGGCGCGAAATGCGAGGCGAAGGCATAGGGCAGACCGAGCATGGCGGCGAGCTGCGCGCTGTAGAGGCTGGAACCGAGCAGCCAGATCGGCACATGGCTCCGGTTGCCGGGAACGGCGAGGATCGCCTGGTTCTCGACCGGCTCGCCGAGCAGCTGCTGCAACTCGACGACATCGTGCGGGAAGCTCTGTGCACCGGCATCGAGATTGCGCCGCAGCGCCTGGGCGGTGCGCATATCCGTGCCCGGCGCCCGGCCGAGGCCGAGATCGACGCGACCCGGGAACAGCGCTGCCAGCGTGCCGAACTGCTCGGCAATGACGAGCGGCGAATGGTTCGGCAGCATGATGCCGCCCGAGCCGATGCGGATGGTCTTCGTCGCCGCGCCGACATGGCCGATCACCACCGCTGTCGCCGCACTGGCGATACCCGGCATGCCGTGATGCTCGGCAAGCCAGAAGCGCTTGTAGCCATATTCCTCCGCCTTCTGCGCCATCCGGGCAGAACCCGCGAGAGATTGGCTGACGGTCGTGCCTTCTGGAACGGGCGAGAGATCGAGGATGGAAAAGGGAATCATGAAAACCTGCCGGTCGGGAATGTGGGGTTACCGGCTATGTAGGTGGTAGGGGCGCCGCATCCAAACCCCGCGGCGAAGAAAAAGGGCTGGTCGCCTGGTCAGCAAATAGATGACGCTGTTCGACGTTCGGCGGTTTTGATGTTTGAGGCCGACGGTTTCCCATCGAAACTATGAGAACTGGACCAATGCTGCGATGATCAGAAGCAGCAGGAATACCGCCGGCGGCGGGATGTGGCGGAAGTCACGCGCTCGCACGACAGCGAAGATCGCTGCAGTCATGATGCAAGCCCCAAGCGCCACTCCAAGCGTGAATGTCGGGCGCAGGACAAGAAGAACAGCGGTCGTGAATTCAAGCAGCGCGGTGATCCAGCACCACCACCATGGAAATCCGTAACGCACGAATTCTTCGCGGATCGGCTTGCGAGCACTGGCGTTGACGATGCTGCCGATGAGAAACGCCGCAGCAGCCGCCAGCGTCGCGGCATTACCGAGCGAAAATGAAATCAGGTTGGACATTGGAAGACCCTAACGTTCGATCGCCGTCGCGACGATAGCGGCGAACATAAATATAGCATTGCTAGATTGTCAATCGTTGCCATGAATAATTAAGATCGCTAAAGTCCTGCCGACGGATCGACGGGGAAAGCATGGGTATCAGCGAGCGTAAAGAGCGGGAAAGAGCGGATCGGGAGCAGCGGATCATCGTGGCGGCAAGAATGCTTGCCGAAAGGGATGGCTGGGCGTCAGTCACCGTCCGACGCCTTGCACAGGAGATCGAGTACAGTCAGCCCGTACTCTACGCCCATTTCGAAAGCCGTGACGCGATCGTCGGCGCGGTCGCGCTTGAGGGTTTCGCAGAACTGGGGCCGGCGTTGCGGGCGTCGGTCGCCAGAGATGCAACGCCGGCAGAGGCTATCGAAGCGGTCGCAACGGCCTACCTTGAATTCGCATTCGAAAGGCCAGCTCTCTACGAAGCCATGTTCGTTCTGCCGAGCGGCCTTCGGTTCGCAAAGTCCGATACCCCTCAGGTCCTGCGCGATGGGTTCGGGGCCATGATGGCGGTCGTTGAACCGTTTTGCGCCGATCCTGAAATAGCGACTGAGTCTTTTTGGGCTGCTTTGCACGGATTGGCGGAGCTTGAGCGCCATGGGCGCATCAGGGCGGCGTTCCGCGGCGAGCGGGTGAAGTATATCGTTTCGATATTTGCGAATGTGAGCTGAGCGACCGGCAAGCTTTCGGTTTATGCGATGTCCGCAAGTGGTGCAAAGCGGCCCATGACCGGTGTTGGCTCCGGCCCCAAGCGGACGCTCCGCGGAACCGCGGATCAGCCCAAGTAAGCACCACCTACTATTACATATCTGCTTTGCATAATCGGAAGTAGGCGCTTGCCCGATATGGGATCATAAGGAGCGCAACTGATACACATAAGAGTTTTTAGTATGGATTGGGTTCCGGTAGTCTTCGTTACATTCAAGGTTCTTGCCCTGGGAATAGCGATGTTCTTCGCCATCAAATGGCATTATGACCGAGCGGAGAAGGGCGACAGGCGAGCGCTGCTGCGATCGGGCGGCATGATGGCGGGACTCTTCGCGGTAGCGGTATTGGGCGTGGGGCTCGCCGCCTTCCTGCTGAGCAGGAAGCTCGGTCTGGACCTGAGCCTCTGATGAGGCCGCTGTTTCAAGCGACTCCAGACCGAACTTGATGGCTGGAGTCGCCTTACCCTTCGAGAGCGTTAGGAAGCCCGGCGGTGCCGGAGCACGTGCACTTCCGCGCTTTGGTGATGATGGCCCTGCGGCAGCGTGAAGTTGCCGAGCTGACGGTCCATCTCCAGCGCTTCGCTGGCGAGGCGATGGATCGCCGCCGTGCTTTCCTCGACCATCGCCGCATTCTGCTGCGTCATCGAATCCAGTTCGGCCACCGCGCTGTTGATCTGGCGCAGTGTATCGGCCTCTTCGCGGGTCGATTCCATGATCTCGTGGATCTGGCCGTTGATCGCCTCGACATGGCTGCCGATGCCGGTGAGCGCGACGCCTGCCCGCTCGACCAGCGACACGCCGCTTTCGACCTCATGCGTCGATTTCTGCAGCAGGCTGGCGATTTCCTTGGCGGCACTCGACGAGCGCTGCGCCAGTTCGCGCACTTCCATGGCGACGACGGCAAAGCCCTTGCCGGATTCACCGGCGCGCGCAGCCTCGACACCGGCGTTCAGCGCAAGCAAGTTGGTCTGGAAGGCGATCTCGTCGATCACAGAGATGATCGAGTTGATCTGGCGCGATGAGGCCTGGATGGCTTCCATCGCCGCGATCGTCTCGCGCATGATGTCGCTGGAGCCGGAGGTTTCCTTCTTGGCGTCGCGGGCGATCCGCTCGGCCTGTTCGGCACGCTCGATCTGGATGCGGACCGACTGGGTGATCGCATCGATCGCATTGGCGGTCTCGGTGATCGAGGCGGCCTGGCGCTCGGTGCGGCCGGCAAGATCGTCGGCGCCGTTGCGCATCTCTTCCGAGCCGGAGCGGACAGCCATCGAGTTTCCGCCGATCGCCGTCATCGTTTCGCTGAGCGTTGCGAGCGCCTCGTTGAAATTGACGCGCAGGCCTTCGAGCTCGCTCGGGAAGCGGGTGTCGATCTGATAGGCGAGATTGCCATGCGCCAGATGATGCAGGCCCTCGTCGAGCGCCTGGACGACATCCTGCAGGCTCTTCGCCTCGGCTTCGCGCTGCATCAGATTTTCCTGACGCTCGCGCTCCGCCAGCGAACGGGTCTCCGCACTTGCGGCTTCGAGCTCGCGGCTGTCGAGCAGCGACTGCTTGAAGCGCGCCAGCGCCTTGGCCATCGTGCCGATCTCGTCATGGCGGTTCTGGCTGCCTATCTCGGTATCGAGCTTGCCGTCGGCGACATCGCGGGTATTGCCGGCGAGACGGGCAAGCGGCGAGAAGAGGAGCTTGGTGATCAGGCCGGTGGCGATCGCCATGACGACGAGTGCGCCGAGGCCGATCATCGTCAGCAGCGTGGCAATCTCGATGGAGCCGGCATTCAGCTCGCTGAGGCGGACGCTCTCGACCACCAGGAAACGGTCGCCGTGATAATCGATACCGCGGACATAGGCACGCGCCGTGCCATCGCTGCGGGCGAAATCATCGACCGTCATGCCCTGGCTGTTGGCGAGCGCATCCGGAATGAAGGTGAAGGCGGCGGTATCGAGTGTCGCGAGCTTGCCCTCGGCATTGAGGCCGATCGCGGAACCATCCGACGAGATGATCGCGGCCTGCGCCGTGCTGCCGGAAACGATGCCCTTCGACAGGATGCTGGAGACGATATCGTCACGCACCTTGAAGAGGATGATGCCCTTGGCCTGGCCGAGCTTGACGATCGGCACGGCATAGAAGATCGCCGACTTGCCGGCATCGACCCGCAGGCCGGAGAAAGCCGTCGGCGCGGAATCGTCGGTTGCCTTCGCGGTGTTCTCGACAGCCTTCGCGTAGGCAAGGCCGGCACCGGTCGCCTTCCAGACGTCGGACTTCAGGTTTTCGGCGAAATTGTCGTCCTTCTTGTAGGAATAAAGAACGGAGCCATCCATGTCGGTGATCAGCAGATCGCTGAAGGCGGTGTTTTCGAGGTCGCGGGCGACTTCGCCCTGCGTCTTCTCATGGTTCGAATAGTAGAACCCGCTCGGCCCCTCAGGCTTCAGCAGCTTCTCGCGCTGGTCGGCCGGGTTCGGGTTGTTGGTGATGAAGACCTTCTTCAGCTCGGCGCGGGCATCGCCCGAGGATTTCTCGATGGTCTTCCAGCCGCTCTTCAGGCTGGTGATCGACATCTGCAGCGCCTCGATGCGCGCAATCGAATTCGCCTGGTTTTCGAGCTGCTCCAACTGATCCTGCAGCATGTCGCCGCGGAAGATGAGCACGCTCTCCTTCGCCTTCAGCGCCTGATCGTCGGAAATGCGGCTGCTGGCAAAATAGCCGAGCACGCTGATGGTGCTGACGGCGAGCGCCGTGAGCAGAATGAATGTCGCGATAACTTTAAAGGAAAGAGACTGAAATCTCTGCGCCATGAACTAGAACCCTTCCGGAGCGGTTTGCCTGGCTTTTCGCAGCTGGCTTGACCGAAAACAGAACATCGGGGGCCTTGACCTTCCGAAAAAGCGGCCCCTCTCACATTTGATGGATTAGATTTCAGACAACTGATTTAATTCGCAGTAAACAGCGCCACGCAAAACCTCAGATGTTTTTGTTTTGTTCACATATCGATGGCAGATATTTTGCAACTGCAATATGGTGAGCCATGCAAAACACGATTCGCATCATCGGCATCGATCCCGGCCTGCGCCGCACGGGATGGGGTGTTATCGACACGCTGGGCAATTCGCTGCGCTTCGTCGCCTCCGGCACGGTCACATCGGACGGCGACATGGACCTCGCCTCACGCCTCTGCCAGCTGCATGACGGGCTCGCCGAAATCGTCCATAGCTACAAGCCGGACGAGGCCGCCGTCGAACAGACCTTCGTCAACAAGGACGCCGTCGCCACGCTGAAGCTCGGCCAGGCCCGCGGTATCGCCATGCTCGTCCCCGCCCGCGCCGGCCTGCCCGTCGCCGAATACGCCCCGAACGCGGTGAAGAAAGCCGTCATCGGCGTCGGCCACGGCGAGAAACAGCAGATCCACATGATGCTGAAGATCCTGATGCCAAAGGTGGAATTCAAGGGCAACGACGCCGCCGACGCACTCGCCATCGCCATCTGCCACGCCCACAACCGCGGCGGCACCCGGATGCGGATGGCGGCGCTGGCGGGATGATTTGTTCTTGACTTGTTCCGCCTCCGTCGCTAGGTATTACTTGAGAGGTATTACCATGCGCGTGACGGAAAAAGGTCAGGTGACCATCCCGAAAGACATTCGCGACCACCTGGGCATCAGCCCGGGCTCCGAGGTCGAATTCATCGCCGGCGACAATGCTGCCACCCTCGTCAAGGTCAAGGGAAGTGAGCCCGATGCGCGCGGCTTCGATGAGTGGGCCGCCGATGTCGAAGGCACTCTTGATCTCGAAGGCATGACCACCGACGAATATATGGAATGGATCAGGGGGCCGCGTGACGATCTCGACCGTCATTGACACCAACGTCCTGATCGATGTTCTCGGACCGCAGACCGCCCTCAGACCCTGGTCTATCAAGGCACTCAAGCGATGTGCCGGTGAAGGCCCATTGATATTGACACCGATCGTATGGGCCGAGCTGGCCGCGACGTCAGCGGCAGAAGAGAAGCTGTTGAGGGCGCTGTCCTGGCTGGGCCTCGTGCGGCAGGAACTGCCTTTCGAGGCGGCCTTTCGCGCGGGTAAGGCGCATCGGCGCTATCGCGATGCTGGAGGGCAGCGGGATCGAACCCTTCCTGATTTTCTGGTCGGAGCCCATGCGGAATGGGGCCGCCACCGGCTGCTGACGCGTGACGGCGCGCGCTATCGCTCCTATTTCCCGGCGCTCGACCTCATCTCTCCCGAAACCCACCCCTGACGGACGTATCATGATCGGAAAGCTGAAAGGCACTGTTGAGGAAATCGGCGACGACTATGTGCTCGTCGATGTGCACGGCGTCTGCTACGTCGCCTATTGCTCCGGCCGCACGCTCTCGAAGATCGGCTCGGTCGGCGAGGCCTGCGTGCTCTTCATCGAGACCTATGTGCGCGAGGACCAGCTGAAGCTCTTCGGCTTCATGAGCGTGCTCGAGCGCGAGTGGTTCAACCTGTTGCAGAGCGTCCAGGGCGTCGGCGCCAAAGTAGCGCTGGCCGTACTTTCGACCCTGACGCCGGCCGAGCTCGCGAACGCTATTGCCTTGCAGGACAAGACCGCCGTCTCCCGCGCCCAGGGCGTCGGCCCCAAGGTTGCCGTCCGCATCGTCACCGAGCTCAAGAACAAGGCGCCCGCCTATGCCGGCGAGGCGATCAACATGGGCCTCAAGCAGGAGATCGGCGAAGGCGTCGCCTCCGCCCCGGTCGCAGACGCCGTCTCGGCGCTCACCAATCTCGGCTACTCGCGCGATCAGGCGGCAAATGCCGTTGCGGCCGCAATGAAGACCGCGGGGGAAGGCGCCGACAGCGCCAAGCTGATCCGGTTGGGGTTGAAGGAATTGTCGCGATGAATTCCGACGTTTTTGATATTGGCAGAAAATTCGAGTATTGTCTGACGACTTGAATGGGAGTGGACGATGACCGTTTGGGAAGCGACGATATCGGCAAAAGGGCAAGTAACGATCCCGAAGGAGATGCGGGAAGCACTTGATCTGCGGCCGGGCGACCAGCTCATTTACAGCGTCGTCGACGGCGAGGTCATCATCACGCCGAAGAACATCGACTTCAAGGATCTCGCAGGCCTGCTGGGATCGCCCCCGAACGGTGCGGCCACGCTGGACGAGATCGACGCTGCCGTCCTGAAGGCCGCGGGAACCAACGCGGCCGACACCAAAGACACTGACAGCTCCGACGTCGCCGCATGAAGATGATCGGGCTCGACACCAATATCGTCATCCGGCTTTTGACCAATGACGACGAGCAACAGAGGCGCGCCGCCTTGCGCTTTGCCGAAGGCATGGGCCGGGATTTCGAAGGCTTCTTGCCGCTGGTCGCCGTGCTCGAATTGGATTGGGCCCTGCGCGCCAGGCTTGGCTTTCAGAAGCAGGATGCGGTCCTGGCCATTCGCAAGCTGCTGCAGACCCGCGGTCTCGTCGTCGAGCACCATGAACTCGTCGTCAAGGCGCTCCGGCTGGTTGCCAGCGAGAATGCCGACCTTGCCGATGCCCTCATTGCCGCCCGCTCTCTCGCAGCGGGCTGTGAATCGATCAAGACCTTCGATAAAAAGGCCGCATCGCGCGTCCCCGGAATGGAACTACTTGCATGAGTGAAGAAACCCGCCTGATATCGCCGGAGAAGCGGGGCGAAGACCTGGATGTGACGCTGCGCCCGCAGTCGTTGGACGAGTTTACCGGCCAGGCGGAAGCGCGCGCCAATCTGAAAATCTTCATCGAGGCCGCCAAGAACCGTGGCGAGGCGCTGGATCACGTGCTCTTCGTCGGCCCGCCCGGCCTCGGCAAGACGACGCTGGCGCAGATCATGGCGAAAGAACTCGGCGTCAACTTCCGCTCGACCTCCGGTCCTGTTATCGCCAAGGCCGGCGATCTGGCGGCGCTGCTCACCAATCTCGAAGAGCGCGACGTGCTCTTCATCGACGAAATCCACCGCCTCAACCCGGCCGTCGAGGAAATCCTCTATCCGGCGATGGAGGACTTCCAGCTCGACCTGATCATCGGCGAAGGCCCGGCGGCCCGCTCGGTGAAGATCGACCTGTCGAAATTCACGCTGGTTGCCGCCACCACCCGTCTCGGCCTGCTGACGACGCCGCTGCGTGATCGCTTCGGCATTCCGGTTCGCCTCTCCTTCTATACGGTCGAGGAACTGGAACTGATCGTGCGCCGCGGCGCCCGGCTGATGAACCTGCCGATGACCGATGAGGGTGCCCGCGAAATCGCCCGGCGCGCCCGTGGCACGCCGCGCATCGCCGGCCGCCTGCTGCGCCGCGTGCGCGATTTCGCCGAGGTCGCCAAGGCCGAGGCCGTCACCCGCGAGATCGCCGATGAGGCGCTCACCCGCCTGCTCGTCGACAATGTCGGTCTCGACCAGCTCGACAAGCGATATCTGAACATGATCGCCGTCAATTTCGGCGGCGGCCCGGTCGGCATCGAAACCATCGCCGCCGGTCTCTCGGAGCCGCGCGATGCGATCGAGGACATCATCGAGCCCTACATGATCCAGCAGGGCTTCATCCAGCGCACGCCGCGCGGCCGCGTCCTGACCGCGACGGCCTGGAAGCACCTGGGCATGCAGCCGCCGAAGGATCTCGAAGCGGCGCAATTCCGCCTCTTCCAGGGCGACGAGTGAGAGCACCATGCCCAAGAGAACGATGATCCGGCTGAATGGACCTGCCGGGCGTTTCAACTATCGCATTGCCGGGCTCGCCTTTCGCGAGGGCCATGTGCTGGTCCACCGCGCCGTCCATGAGCCGTTCTGGACCTTTCCCGGCGGCCGTGCCGAGATCGGCGAGACGTCGGAGGAGACCTTGAAGCGCGAGATGGTCGAGGAGCTCGGCGTCTCGGTCAAGGTCGGGCGCCTGCTCTGGATCGTCGAAAACTTCTTCCACTATGAGAAGCGCGACTGGCACGAGCTGGGCTTCTATTACCTGATGGAGGTTCCCGAAAGCTTCCCCTTCCGTCCCCACGACATCGTCCACCAGCTCGAAGACGGCAAGGACGTCCTCGAATTCAAGTGGGTACCCGCGACCAAGGAAGCGCTGAAGGCTCTCGACATTCCTCCCTATTTCATCGCCGACGAGATCGAGCATCTGCCGGCAACGACGCGGCACGTTGTCTGGCGTGACGGCGATCTCGATCGAGACATCTGAGGGAACCCTGTTTAGCCTTGCGCATTGCCACTCCGAGAGGAGATCGCCATGCAGAAGTACCGGACTGGCGCGAGCGTCGAATGGAAATGGGGCAAGGGCACTGGAACCGGAAAGATCAGGCAGAGCTTTACCGATGACGTCGAGCGGACGATCGAAGGCGCCGTCATCAAGCGGAAGGCGAGCCCGGAGGAGCCGGCCTACCTGATCGAACAGGAGGACGGTGGCCGGGTGTTGAAGAGCCATTCCGAGCTGCATAGACACGGCTGATGGCGGCGCGCCGCATGATCCAGCCAGAAGAGGAGGACATGCCATGACCGGTTTCGACCCCTGCAGGGTGTTCCGCAAGCTTGCCTATAACAATGCGCTCGCCAATCTGCGGCTGAGCAATGCCTGCCTGCTGCTGCAGCCTGGTGAATTCGAGGCGCATCGCACCAGCTTCTTCCCGTCGATCCGGATGACCATGAACCATATCCTCACGGTCGACTGGTTCTATGTCGATGCGCTGGAAGGCGGAACGCTCGGGCCGAAGGCCTGGGAAGTGGAAGAGCCGTTCACGGCGCTGGAAGCGCTGATTGCGGAACAGCGCAAGGTCGACGGGCGCCTCGTCATCCTCTGCGAAAAACTGACGCAGGACGCCTTGGCCGCCACTATGCAGCTCCACCGGACAGGACGCATTCAGGAAGAGCGCGCAGACGATGTGCTGAGCCATCTCTTCCAGCACCAGACCCATCACAGGGGCCAGGTCCACGCCATGCTGGCGGGCTCCAGCGTCAAGCCACCGCAGTTCGACGAATTCATCGTCGATGACGATGCCCGCTTCCGGGGCGGCGAGATCGCCGCCCTCGGCTGGAGCGAAGAGAAGCTGATGCGTTAATCGTTGAGGCGCGACTTCAGCGCATCGACGATCGTCTTGGTCAGCAGGTCGTAATTCTCATCGAAGTGATGGTCGCCCGGCAGCTCGACCACGGAGGCACCGCTGCCCTTCAGATCCGGGCATGCCACTTCGTCGTCATCGTCATTGCCGTAGATGCACTGCACGAGCTTCGGATCGACATCCTTGAGATCGGCAACGGGGTCGCCACCGGCGCCCTCGGTCTTCTGGCCGAGCCAGCCCATCACCGAGATCACGTAATCGACCTCATGCGAAAGCGACAGCAGCGAAATCTGCACGATCGAGGATTTCTCGGCCGGCTTCAGCAGCTTGTAGGTGGCGGGCACCACGTCGGCGCCGAAGGAATAGCCGATCAGCAGCACATGCTTGACGTTCCACTGCTTGCGGTAGAGGTCAATGATCTTGCCGAGATCGTCGGCCGTCTCCTGCGGCTTCCGCTCCGACCAGAAGTAATGCAGCGAGTCGATACCGACGACCGGGATGCCTTCCTTCTGCAGCTTGCTGCCGACTTCCTTGTCGATATCGCGCCAGCCGCCGTCACCGGAATAGATGACCGCCATCGTGTCCATCGCCGGCTTGGCGTCGAGAACCGAAAGCGGCAGGCCGAGCGGATTGTCGGAGCTTCCGGCTTCGTCCATCAGTTGGTCCAGCGTATCCGAGAGCGTCGTCTGCGCATCGTCGTCCGCATCGCGGATATCGATCTTCGGATGAATCTTCTTCAGCTCTTCAACATGTTCGCGCCCGTCCTTCGGCGCTGCCGAGGTGAAGGCGGCGATGATCGGATCCGGCAGGCTGCCGTCGGAGAGACCATAGATCATCCGGTCGCCGACCGTCTTCTTGCTGGCCGGGGTGCAAAGCTGCTGGGTCAGCGGGATACCGGCAACCGGATCGATCGCCAGCGTCTGGCCGATCGTCGCATCCGGGGTCTGCGCGGCAATCGCCAGCACCAATGCTCCGCCCTCGCCGATACCGGCAATGATAGGCAGATGATAGGCGCTGTTGCCGGCGGCGCGTTGAACTTGCTGGCTGAGCGACTCGATATCCGAGACGAGATAGATGCAGCCATCGTTGTCGCTGACATCGTATTTGCGCAGCGCATCGATATAGGAGGTGAAATCGACGCCGATCACGACAGCGCCGGCATCCACCAGCTTGTCCGCTTCGGCCTTTTCGTTGTCGCCCCAGCCTGCGCCGTCCGAAATCAGCATCACGGCACCCTTCACATCGCCCTTCGGCAGGAAGATGTGCGGCGACGGAATGAGGCCCGTCTCGAAATCCTGGTTGGTTTCATCCGCGGCAAATGCCGGGAATGCCAGCGCCGTGGCGCAAGCAGCTGCGAGGAGATATTTTCTGATCATTTCCTGACGACTCCCTTCAATCCGCCGCCGATGAGAAAGGTCGCATCCATCAACGCGATCATCGGATTGCCCCCTCCTGAAACCGCAAGATAGCGCGGTTGCCAGTGCGGATGAAACTTTGATTTGAATGCCCGAAGGCCTTTGAAATTGTAGAAGCGCTCGCCGTGCTCGAAGACGGTGCTGCCGATACGGTCCCAGACCGGAGCCGTTTCGCGCTTCGACATGCCCGAAAGCGGTGCCATGCCGAGGTTGAAGTGCTTGTAGCCCTCGGCTCTGAGATATTCCATGATCTGTACGAAGAGGAAGTCCATCGAGCCCTTCGGCGCTTCCGGCGAGAAGCGCATCAGGTCGATCGTGCCCTCGGATTTGGTTTCGGTAACGAGGATATTGGCGAAGGCGACGATCTTGCCGTCCTTCTTCAACACGCCGACCGGCTGCGAATTGACATAGTCGGGCTCGAAAGCGCCGAGCGAGAAGCCCTTCTCCTTGGCATTGTGGTCTTCGAGCCAGGAGCTGGAGACCACCGAGAGATCGCCGAGAATGGCCGGTACGCCGTCGGCGGGAACGACCTCGAAGCTCAGGCCATCGCGCTGGGCGCGGCTTGCCGTCTGGCGAAGGTTCGCCCACTTGCCGCCCTTCATCTCGAAGGCCCCGAGATCGGCAACGGCGAGCTCGCCGAGCTTGAAGGCCCGCAGGCCCGCATCGGCGCAGTGCGACAGCAGCCCCGGAGAGATCTGGTAGAACACCGCGCGGCAGCCCGCGGCGCGCGCCGCCTCCACAAAGCTCCAGACGAGTTCCGGGATCGCATGCCGCTCGCCGACCGGATCGAACAGCGCGATCCAGGAGCGGCCCTGGCGGCCGTACATGATGAAAGCATCGCCCTTCTCGGAGAACATGATGCTCTTGTCGGCCATGCGAACGAGATTGGCGTCGGCATAGTCCTGCGCCTTGACGATATCGACGGCGCGCTGCAGCGCCTCTTCTGTCGCCGGTTCCGGCCGGAAGGTCGCCGGGCGCAGCAGGCTGAAGATCGCGATCGCCGAGGAGATGATGGTGATGCCGAGCACGGCGCGCAGGCCGCGCGGCGCTTCGGCGGCAAATTCGAACTGCCACCAGAGCTCGTTGCTGTACTCGACGTCGCGATAGACGAAGAGCAGGATGACGACCGCGCCGACACAGATGACGGCAATCGCCATCAGCCAGGCCGCCGTCAGCGTCTGGTTCAGGAGCGAGGCATGGCGGGTGAAGAGCCGGCGGCTGACGAACAGGCTGAAGATCAGGATCGCCAGGAAGATCGCCTCGACAAGCGCGATCGCCTTCAGGAGCGACAGCGCCAGCGCCAGCACGGCCGAGACCACCGAGACCAGCCAGGCACCATCGAGACGCTGGCCAAGACCGCGGGCGGCGACAACGAGCGCCAGGCCGAACAGGCTCGACAGGAAATGCGCGCCTTCGACGATCGGCAGCGGCAGATAGTTGGCCAGGAATTCGAGGTTTTCGTCTGGCGTCGGCGTGACGCTCGAGAAGATCAGCATGACGCCGAGGATCAGCGCAAAGGCCGACAACAGCTGCGGCGTCAGGCGCCCGCCGATGCGACGGATGCTCGATGCGGCCGGATGATCGACGAAGCGGCGAAGCTCGGTCAGCGATACCGCAAGCACCGCAATCAGCAGCGGCAGCACATGATAGATCAGGCGATAGAGAACCAGCGAACCGAGAACCGCATCGATATTCACCGCGCTGCCGAGCGAGGCGATAATGACGGTTTCGAAAACGCCGAGACCGGCCGGAACGTGGCTGAGAACGCCGAGACCGACGGCAATCGCATAGACCGCCAGAAACACCGGCCAGCTGATCGCCGTCTGCGGCAGGAGAACGTAGAGCACGGTCGCCGACGCCGCGATATCGAAGGCGGTGACGAGGAACTGGCGCGACCAAGTGCGCGAATCCGGCAGGCGGACGGCGATCGGGCCGAGATTGACCGCCCGGCCATCGCGACCGAGATAGACCACGAAAGCAAGTGCGGCGAGGATTGCACCGGCGATGATGCGCAGCAGCAGCGCATTGGTGTTGATCAGCGGCCCGATTTCATCGGCGATGATCATCAGCGCGATTGCCGCGACGCTGGCAAGACCGAGACCGAAAGACAGCGTCACGAAGGCGATGACGCGGCCGATATCTTCGGGCGTCAGGCCGAGGCGTGAATAGGCGCGATAACGGATCGCGCCGCCGCTGAGCGCGCCGAAACCGGCGGTGTTGCCGACCGCATAGGCGCTGAAGGCCGTCAGCGCCACATGCGGAAAGGGCAGCTTCTTGCCGATATAATCGATGGCGTTCAGATCATAGAAGATCAGCGCGAAGAAGCTGAGACCGGTGAATAGAAGCGCGAGCAGGATCGAACTGACGCGGGTATCGGCAAGCGCTTCGACGACGTCGTCATAGCGGACTTCATCCGTAAGCTGCATGATGGCATAGCCGACCATGCAGAACAGGACCAGCGTCGCGGCTGCCACGAGCTGCGTGCGATATCGCCGGAGAAAGCCGCGAAACCCACCGGCCTCTTCGCTTTCCATCTCTTCCAGACTGTTCTGACTCGCCATGTTACCCCTGCCGATCGCCAGCGTGGCGTGAATCGTTCGGCAAAGCACTAGCATATGCTGCAGGCAAGCTCTATCAGCCCCCGCAAGCTCTACCCAACCGCCGCCGAGCGCGCCTCATCGGCTTGAATTGGGGCAAAATTAGCGCCGCCAAACGCAAGGCGGCATTGCGTTTTTGTAACATTCCGTCGCACCCCGGCAGCCGATCAGGCAGCCGGCTCGCCTCCCGCACGGGCCTGCGCCGCATAGCGCGCGGCGGCTGCCATCGCTTCCGGATCGCGCCCCTCGCCCGCCACCTGGACGGTCGGAACGGCGAATTCGATGCCGTTTTCCTTGAAGGCGTTGCGGATCATCGCCAGCGCATTGCGGCGGATGACGAACTGTTCGCCGGGCTTCGTCATCATCGACAACCGGATCTCGATCGCGAACTCGCCGAACTGCTCGACGCCCTTCATCTTCAGGGTCTCGATGATATGCGGCCCGAATTCCGGGTTTTCGAGCAGCGACTGGCCGATCTGCTTGATCACCTTCTTGGCCTTCACCAGATCGGTGTCATAGGTGACGTTCAGGCTGATCTTGTCGATCGTCCAATCGCGGTTGAGGTTCTTGACGGCGCCGAGTTCGCCGAAGGGCACGGTGGTCAGCGGCCCGCGATGATGGCGCAGCTTCACCGAGCGCAGGCTGAAGGCCTCGACGACGCCCTTGTGGCTGCCGCTCTCGATATATTCGCCGACGCGGAAGGCATCGTCCCACAGATAGAACATGCCGCTGATCACATCCTTGACGATCGTCTGCGCCCCGAAGCCGACGGCAACGCCGACAACGCCGGCACCGGCAATCAACGGCGCGATCTCGATACCAAGCCCCGACAGCACCATCAGGATGGCGATGACGGCAATGACGACGGCGATGATGTTGCGGAAGATCGGCAGTAGCGTCTGCAGACGAGCGCGTCTGGCCTTCTCCTCATCCGATGCAGCGCTATCCAGCGGCTGATCGAGAAGCTTGCCGTCGATATAGGCCTTGACCAGATGCCAGAGCAGATCGGCCGCAAGCAGCACGACGATGCCGCCGATGACGCCGCGGGCGATGCGGTCGGTCATCGTTTCACCGGCCGCCATCGTATCGGCGCCGACGCCCATGACCTTACCGATCCAGATCGCCGCCGCGGCAATGATCAACGCACGCACGCCGCGATCGAGCAGCACGGTGGCGATGCGGCGATTGGCAAGGAAACCGGCTTCGGCCTGATGCAGCGCGCGCACGGCAGCCGTCGCGACCGACAGAACCTTCGGCAGCAGCAGCGCATAGATGCCGAGCCAGAGCAGCCAGTTGAACCCGGTTACCCACAATATCCAGAGCGCCAGGAAATAGATCGTCAGAGCCCAGGCCACCGCAGTACTGTGGCGGGACCCATCCGACGGGCGCGACCAGACCGCTTCGACAGCGATCAGGAACAGGCCAATGCCGAGGATATAGGCGACGAAATAGCGTGAGCCCGGCGAGAAGCCGAGCGGCTCCATCACCTGAATGACGGCCCAGCCGAAAGCGAAATAGATGCCGAACACGGCGGCGCGGCGGAACCAGAACAGCGCCTTGGCCCGCGAGACATCCCGCTCGCCATCGGCCCGCGCCAGCGTCACCAAGACGACCAGCATACGGCCGATCGAGATCGTGAACCGCGCCGCGATCAGCGCGACGGCAACGGCGATCGCCATTGACTGGCTGACCGGCGGCCAGTTGAAGGCGAGCAACGGGATCATCGTTGCGATGGCAAAGACGATCGCCGGAATGACACGGTAGAAGATATTGGCGCCCGCATGATGCAGTGCCGCCGGTTCTTCCGTATCGGCCCGGCGCACCCGCGGCCGGGGCGTCACCGCCCGGAACAGCAGTTCGGCAAGCGTACCGGCGAGAAGCAGCGTCAGCACCTCGACGACGACCCAACCGGCGCCGGCCGGCTCGACCTCGCGATCGACGATGCCATCGGCCGTTTCGATTTCCGCCGGCAGCTCCATCGCCGCATGCGAGACCATCTCGACATGGCGGCGCGCATGGCCGAGCAGGCCCGAGAGAACCGACATCTGCCCGTCGTCTGCCGCAGCCGTGCCCGCCGGTGCCGTCTTCATCTGCGACGCCATCCAGCTCTGCACTTCGGGCGCCTGCATCAGCTCCATCATCTGCCGCACCTTGTCCGGCGGCATGGGGGTGGTGGCGGCTGGCGGCTGCGCGGGGCTTTGGGCCTGAGTGGCGATTGGCCCGAGCGTCAGAAGCGCGAGCCAAAACAGCAGTCTGACGAACCTTGAACCAAACACCCGACGCCCTCCGGTATGACTGATGTCAACCATATCGTGTGCAATGCTTTAGGCAATGGGCACGAAAAAGCCCGCGCCTGGAAAGCGCGGGCTCTTAAACGAGAGTATGGGTCTATCAGCCCTTCGGCTTTTCGACGTGACCGCCGAAGCCGGCGCGCATCGCCGAGAGCACCTTGTTGGCGAACTCGTCCTGATCGCGCGAGGAGAAGCGGCCGTAGAGCGCGGCACTCAGCACCGGCGTCGGCACGCTTTCGTCGATCGCCGCCATGATCGTCCAGCGGCCTTCGCCGGAATCCGAGACGCGGCCGGCATATTTGGCGAGCGCGGGATCGGCATGCAGCGCGTCGGAGGTTAGATCGAGCAGCCAGGAGGTGATGACGCTGCCGCGGCGCCAGACTTCGGCGACATCCTGCAGATTGAAGTCGTAGCGGTAATATTCCGGATGGGCGAGCGGCGCTGTTTCGGCATCCGCCTCATGGGTGGCAGCGCCGATATTGGCGTTCTTCAGGATGTTGAAGCCCTCGGCATAGGCGGCCATCAGGCCGTATTCGATGCCGTTATGCACCATCTTGACGAAGTGGCCGGCGCCATGCGGGCCGCAATGCAGGTAGCCCTGCTCGGCCGTGCTGTGCTCGGCTGCGGTACGGTTTTCCGACGGCTTCACGTCGCCAACCCCAGGTGCCAGCGAAGCAAAGATCGGCGACAGCGACTGGACGATACCCTTCTCGCCGCCGATCATCAGGCAATAGCCGCGCTCGAGGCCGAAGACGCCGCCGCTGGTGCCGACGTCGACATAATGGATGCCCTTGGTGATCAGTTCAGCGCCGCGGCGGATATCGTCGTGATAATAGGAATTGCCACCATCGATGATGATGTCGTCATCGTGCAGCAGCGGCACGAGCTGGGCGATCACCTTGTCGGTGATGGCGGCCGGCAGCATCAGCCAGATGGCACGCGGCCGCGACAGCTTCGAAACGAACTCTTCGAGCGAGCTGCTGCCGACGGCGCCCTTGCCCGTAAGGTCGGCAACGCTTTCCGCTTTCGCATCATAGACCACGCATTCATGGCCATCCCGCATCAAGCGCTGGACCATGTAGCTGCCCATACGGCCCAAACCAACCATGCCAAGCTGCATCACACATTCTCCTGGGAATCTAATCGATATGATTCCGGAAACTAGCACTCACGCGGCAGCAGGCAAGCGAAGTCTCTGTCACATTCCAGAGATGCAAATGCTTCGTTCGGTCGCGGGGCATGGCCCGCATTTCGCTCAGGAGATGTAGCCGGTGCTAAAATCGGAGTGAAAAACTCAGTAAAAGCCGCTGCCCCGGCGGGCCGCAGAAGGCATTCGGCAGTTGCATCTGGAGGCCTGGCAGTTACCGCCGGATGCTTTCAAACGGTCAATTCCTACAGTCACGAAAATTTTCTATGCCGGAAATAAAGCCGATTAATTCGTTTCTTTTCATATTCTTAACTTGGAGACCATCTTCGTCACAACACTGTCCCGCAAAATTTTGCACTTGAGAAGCAGTTGCCTTGCTGGAGGTCGGATGGTACTTTTTCATTAACAACTAAATAAAAAAACGACGGGGGAAGTGCCCTTCAATTTCGATCTATGATTTGTCAGTTCAGGATTGAAGAATATGAAGGCCACACCAATAAACATTCATCCAAAAGACGTACGAATACTGTCCGCTTCGCGGATTGCAGGGTATTTGTTCGCGTTCTTGCTACTCTTCACCATCGGCATGTCGATGGTGCCAAACCAGTTCTTCGTCGTCTCGCCGAAAGCCGTGATCAATGCCCCTGTGCAGATGATCGCCTCACCGATCTATGGCCGCGTCGACAAGATCGACCTGCAGGTCGGCCAGGTGGTCAATCTCGGCGACGTCACCGCCACCGTTTCCAATCCGAACCAGGACCAGACATCGCTGACGGGCCTCAGGCTCGAGAAGCTCGACCTGACGGAGAAGCTCAACAACACGATCAATGTCGTGGCCGAGCGCAACGACCAGCTGAGCAAGGTCAAGGCGCAGATCGCCGACGTCAAGGACGGCGTCCTGAGCGAGCTCGGCGCCGTGATCGGCAACGCCCAATCGAATGTCGAGATTTACGAAGCGCGGCTCGCCGAGCAGGATGCGCTGCTGCAGCGCGCCACCACAATGCTGAAGAAGGGGCTGACCTCCGAGGCCAGCGTCGAGCCGCAGCGCCAGAAGCGCAATGCCGCCCAGGGCGAGCTCGATGCCGCCCGCGGCGAGCTGAAGCGCAACGAGATCGTCCAGTCGCTCGTCAGCCGTGACATCTATACCGGCGGCACGGTTGCCGCCAACCTGCTGACGCTGGAGATGCAGCGCACCAAGCTCGCCGGCGATATCGCCGAGGACAATATCGAGATCAACCAGATGACCGAGCGCAAGGCGCAGGTCGAAAAGCTGATCAACCGCGAGGAAGGCCGGCTCGGCAAGTCGGGTGCGGCCGAAGTCGTCGCCGACCATCACGGCCAGGTCGTCAGCGTCGACGCCTCCTTCGGCGATTTCGTGATGCAGGGCCAGGCGGTCGCCAAGTCGCTCGATTGCAACGAGGCTTTTGCCGCTGCCGTCTATCGCAGCCGGGATGTCTCCTCGCTCGATATCGGCACGCCCGCCATGGTCAATTTCCGCTCGCTCGGCGTCAAGAAAAGCGGCCATGTCTACAAGATCGTCCGCTATTTCGACAGCGGCCAGCAGAACCGCTACTTCGCCAAATTCCCGAAGGCCGAAGGCGATGAGGTCTATGTCCTCGTCAAGGTCGACGACGATCCCGTCGAACTGACCGCAGCCGGACAGCCCAACAACGACAAGTTCTTTGGATGCCATGTCGGTGAGGACGTGATTGTCTCGCTTGGAGAGACCGTCGTCGCGCGCCTTACCCGCTACTCGAAAATGGCCGTCGACAAATTGGCAGCGGCGGACGGCCTGCTCTCCGCGTCGGCGCTTTTTGACAAGGGCCACAGATTGGCGAGCCTCCAGCAATAACTGAGCACTTTCGCTTCACTTTATCGACCGCGATGACAGGGAAGACCTGGATATGGTTTTGCGTTCACTCATGATTGCGGCGGTGCTCGCTATCGCGGCACCTGCCTGCAGCACTGCGGCCATGGCAGACGCCAAACGCGCCGAACTCGCCTGCACCCTCTGCGATGGCCTTGCCGCGCTGATGACCAGCGAACCCGAACAGGCCTTCGTCTTCCGCAGCTTCGAACCGGCAAACGGCGGATCGAAACTGCACCCGGCGCTCGACAATACCGGCTTCACCTATGACAACGCGCTGGCGCTGATGGCACTCTATGGCTGTGGCCGCGCCAAGGAAGCCAAGCGTGTGGCCGACGCGCTGGTTCTGGCGCTGGAGACCGACCGCCACTACCACGACGGACGGCTGCGCAATGCCTATCGCTCCGGCCCGGTCATCCCCGGCAAGGACGGCATGCTGCTTCCCGGCTACTGGAGCACGGCCAGCAATTCCTGGATCGAGGACGGCTATCAGGTCGGCAGCGCCACCGGCAGCATCGCCTGGGGCGCGCTCGGGCTGCTCGCCGCCTATTCAGAGACCGGCCAGACCGCCTATCTCGATGGCGCCCGCAAGATCATGGACTTCATCCACCGCTCGACCGCCGACCCCAAGAACCCCGGCTATTTCGGCGGCTTCTTCGGCCACGAGCCGACGCCCGACCGCATGACCTGGAAATCGACGGAGCACAATCTCGACATCTATGCCGCCGACCACTGGCTGGCGACGATCGACGAAGCCGGCGACTGGGAGCATGACGGCGAGAGCGCCAAGGACTTCCTCGATGCCATGTGGAACAAGGCCGAGGGCCGCTTCTATATCGGCAGCGTTCCCGACAGCAACGCGCCCAACGTCAACATGTCCGGTCTCGACGCCGAACTCTGGCCGTTGATCGCCGTCGAGGACTTCAAGGCCAAGGCGCCGCAAGTGCTCGAATGGACCGAAGCCAATCACGGCGTCCCCGGTGGCTTCGACTTCAACAACGACCGCGACGGCATCTGGCTCGAGGGAACGGCGCAGGCAGCCCTCGTTTATGAGGTGGTTGGCGAGCCGCAGAAGGCAGAACCGCTGTTCCAGACGATATCGACGCAGATCTCGCCGGAGAAACTGATCTACGCCACCGTCGACGAACAGCTGACGACCGGGCTGCAGGTCGGGCCGAATTCGGAGCCCGGCGACTTCAAATACTACCGCCTGCCCCATGTCGGGGCGACAGGATGGGCCGTGCTCGCGGCGCTCGGCATCAATCCCTTCAGTGCAGATTCCTTTGCGGCAAAGAACGAGGAAAAGCCATGTCCCCAGAAGTAGTCACGCTTTCGGATGCCATCCTGTTCTCACTGATCACGCTGGCGCTGATCCTCTGCTGCGCCCTGCTGCTCGACAGCCGCAAGGGCAAGGACCGCGTGCTCTTCGGCACCATCCTGATCCTGATGTTGGCAAACTACGTCTATTTCCGCGTGACGACGACGCTGCCGGATTTCGACTGGAGCGCCTATGCGCTCTGGCCACGCATCTACCTCGCCTTCGAGGCGGTCGTCATCCTCTATACGCTGCTGTCGATCGTCTTCTTCTTCCGCCGCACCGATCATACCGGTGCTGCCGACGCCAGCGAGGCGATGATTTCGGCGATGGGCAAGCCGCCGGCCGTCGACATCTTCATCTGCACCTATAATGAGGACGTCACCATTCTGGAGCGGACGATCCTCGCCGCCAAGGCGATCGACTACGGCAACTTCACCATCTGGATTCTCGACGACGGCCGCCGCCAATGGCTGCGCGATTACTGCGCCGAGCTCGGTGTCCGCTATCTCACCCGCGACGACAACAAGGGCGCCAAGGGCGGCAATATCAACAATGCCATCCGCTGGTCGAAGCAGATCACCGACGCGCCATTTATCCTGATCCTCGATGCCGACTTTGCGCCGCAGCGCGCCATCCTGAAACGCATCATCGGCCAGTTCGTCGATCCCGAGATCGGCCTGATCCAGACGCCGCAATTCTATTACAACGCCGATCCCGTGCAGCATAACCTTCTGGCATCCAAGGCGTGGGTCGACGACCAGCGCATCTTCTTCGACGTCATGCAGCCTTCGAAAGACGGCTGGGGTGCCGCCTTCTGCGTCGGCACCTCCTGCGTCGTGCGGCGTGATGCGCTGGAGCTGATCGGCGGCATGCCGGAGGAGACAGTGACCGAGGACATCCACCTCACCTATCGCCTGATGCAGAAGGGCCTGCGCACCCGCTGGCTGAACGAGCGCCTCAGCGTCGGCCTCTCGGCGGAAAGCCTTTCCGGATACATCACCCAGCGCTGCCGCTGGTGCCTCGGCACCATCCAGGTCGCGCTGCTGCGCGACGGCCCGTTCTTCGGCCGCGGCTACACGGCGATGCAACGGCTGCATTATTTCCACGGCCTGCTCTTCTGGTTCTGCCGGCCATTCATGCTGCTCTTGATGGCGGCGCCGATCCTCTTCTACTTCCTCGGCCTGCCCGCCATCCTGATGGAACCCGAAGCCTTCTTCCTCTACGCGCTGCCGATGGTCGGCGCCATGTGGACCTTCCATGCCTGGGTATCCGGCTGGCGCAGCCTGCCGCTCTTCACCGAGGTCTCGCAGATGGTCTCAGCGATCCCGATCACCATCGCCATATGCCACGCGATCGCCCATCCCTTCGGGCGGCCTTTCAAGGTGACCGCCAAGGGCGAGGACCGTACCCGTGTCGATATCCTCTATCCGATCGCGACCACCTTCGCGCTGATCATCATCCTGACCTTCACCGGTATGCTGAACGGCCCGCTGCTCAGCAATTACAGCGGTCTCGACAGCTTCAGCGTCGCCTGGGGCATGGTGGTCATGGTCTATGCCTTCGTCTCGATGCTCGTTTGCATCGAGCTGCCGCGCGAGCCGCTGGATGCCATCCGCTTCCCACTCGGCCGCAAGACAGCGATGACCTGCAACGGCCAGGCGTTCCCCTGCACCGTCGATACGCTGTCGCTGACGCAGGCCGAGATCAGCCTGCAGCAGAAGCGGATGACCGCCGGCAGCCGCATCGGCGACCTGCTGCTGTTCTCGCCCTTCCCGGGCTTCGATGTCGCAGGCCGCATCGAGCGCGTCGATCAGAACCGCTCGGTCTTTACCGTCTCGATCGTTGCAGTGAAGGAACGGCGCGAGAGCGAGGAAATCCACGCGCATCCGGCGATCGTGCGGCGCAAGATGATCCAGCGGCTCTATAGCGAGATGCCGGAGGCGATGCCCGGCCGCGCCTATCCGCTGGCCGCCATGGGCGCCCTGTTCAACCGGATGTTCCAGAAGCCATCGGCCTATGCCGGAAAGACGCGAACGGCAGCCAATACGGTTGCCGTCCGCCGTTCGCGCTGGAGACCGTCACCGGGCGGCGTGATCGCCGGCGGCGCAAAGGCGCTGCCTGCACCCGCCCGCGGGCTCATGCCACCGGCCGCCGAATAGTCGCGTCAGGCAGCCGGCGGCTCCCAGGTGCTCTCCTCGCGAACCATGTGAACGATGTTCGCGGGGTTGAGGATCCAGCCGCCACGGAAGCTCTCGCCGAGCGGCTCGATCGCGTCGCACCGCCGGATGCCGGACCGCTGCAGGTGATCGGCAGCCTTGTCGAAATCCGGCGTGAAAAGCTCCAGCCAGACTTCGGCCTGGCTCATTCCAGGCGCCTCGTCGATCCAGAGCCGGATCGGCCCGAGCTCGAAGCCGCGCGTGCCGTCATTGCCGATCTCCTTCAGCTTCACGACATCGCGGTAGAAATCCAGCACCTCGGCATATTGATGCGTCGGTACCTTCATGGCGACATCCACGCCTCCATACAAAAGCTCGCTCATGACAGCTTCTCATAATCCGGGGCTTCGGCCGGCACGCCTCGCATCTCGCTGAGGAACATGCCGTCGCGCAGGTTGATACCGTATTCGACGAAGGCCTTCATGCAGCAGAGCATGTTGCTCCAGCCTTCACAGTTGAGGTAGGTGCCGCGCCGGCCGGGATCGTCCTCCCGCCAGCCGTTCTCGGAAATCGTCACCATCGTGCCGCCATCGTCGAGCGCATCGAACTTCATTTCGACGGTCGTCTTGTAGCGGACATTGTCGGCATCGGTGCCGCCGTCCCAGCGCAACACGATCAGCTCGTCCTGCACGAGATCGATGACCTCGACGGGCGCATCCTTCCACCAGGTCACCGTCGTACCCTTCACCAGCGGCGCGCTCGCTCCACCAACCGTCGTGAAGTAGCTCGAAAGCTTCTTGGGATTGACGACGGCATCGAACACCTCAGCCGCAGGGCGGCCAACGCGGCCACCGACACGAATTGCGAGGGACATGACACTTACTCCTCTCTCATTGCCAATGGGGTCATTATGTTATAAAAATATAACATGTCAAGCGAATCGCAAAACGACCCGGTTTTCAAGGCCCTTGCCCATCATCGCCGCCGCGAAATCCTGGATCTGCTGAAGGATGGCCCGCGCACGACGGGCATGCTCTGCGAGAGCTTTCCCGAAATGGACCGCTGCACCGTGATGCAGCACCTGAAGGTTCTGGAAGAGGCTGATCTGGTGATGGCCAAGAAAGAAGGCCGCGAGCGCTGGAACCATCTCAACAGCCTGCCGATCAAGCAGATCTACGACCGCTGGATCAGCGCCTATGCCGGCCACTCGCTCTCGATCATCGATCGCCTCAGGACCGATCTCGAGGACTAACGAAAACGGGCGCCGAAGCGCCCGTCTCATCATTCCATTTCTCGCAGATCAGGCTGCCTTCCGCAGCGGCTCCGCAGCCGGTTGCGCCTCGCGGCGATCGAGAGCGGCGCTCCGCAGCGTCAGGAGCAGCGCACTGGCAACCAGGATCGCGCCGACCCATGGCGTTGCCTGCAGGCCGAGGCGAGACTCGACGACCAGACCGCCGATCCAGGCACCAAGGGCGATACCCAGATTGAAGGCCGCGATGTTCATGGCCGAGGCGACGTCGACGGCGGCCGGACGAACCTGCTTGGCGAGCTGGACGACATAGAGCTGCAGGCCGGGAACATTGGCGAAGGACAGGAAGCCGAGGGCAGCAAGCGTCGGGATCGTCAGCCAGGGCGACACAGCCGTGAAGCTGAAGAGCAGCAGCACGGCTGCCTGCGCCACGAACAGCCACGTCAGCGCCGCTACCGGATCGCGATTGGCAATCCGGCCGCCGACAATATTGCCCGCAGCGATCGCCAGGCCATAGAGCACCAGGATGAGGCTTACCGAGGAAGCCGAGAAGCCCGTGACGTCCTGCAGGATCGAGGCGAGGAAGGTGAAGGCAACGAAGGTGCCGCCATAACCGAGCGCCGTCATCGCAAAGACGATCAGCAACCGGCCGCTGCCGAGCACGCCAGCCTGCTGGCGCAGCGTCGCCGGTTCGGCCTTGCTGAGCGTCGACGGTAAGAGAACGGCGATCGCGGCAAAGGCGATGACGCCGAGACCGGCGACGGCGGCAAAGGTGGCGCGCCAGCCGAAGGTCTGACCGATGAAGGTGCCGAGCGGAACGCCGGTGACGATTGCCACCGTCAGCCCCATGAACATCATGGCGATTGCCGATGCACGGCGGTTCTCCGGCACGAGATCGGCAGCGATGGTCGAGCCCACCGAGAAGAACACGCCATGGGCAAAGGCAGAGAGCACGCGGGCGACGAGCAGCGGCGCGTAGCCGGGGCTGAGCGCCGCCAGCGTGTTACCGACGATGAAGAGCGCCATCAGGCCGAGCAGCAGCGGCTTGCGCTCGATACGCCCGGTCAGCGCCGTCAGAATGGGCGCACCGAAGGTCACGCCGAGCGCATAGACGCTGACGATCAAGCCGGCGAGCGGCAGGGTGATGTGAAGGTCCTGCGCAACGGTCGGCAGCAGGCCGACGATCACGAATTCCGTTGTTCCGATCGCATAGGCCGCGACCGTGAGCGCAAAAAGAGCAAGGGGCATGATGAGAGATCCGATAGCTGTGGCGCCCGGATAAAACGGGCAGCCTTTCTTGTTCGGATCTCCATATGGATGATGGCAGCGCCCGGCATAATCGGGCGGCAGCGCCTAACACTTGTGAATTCAATTCATCAAACGGCATTAATTCGCAGCTATCAAGAAAGCGCAGTTTGTAAGAATCGGAAACACATTGTGACTAAACCGTTGCAAAGGCAGGCATTTTCCGACTTGCGGCGCAGAGATACATAACGGATATTGCATACACTTTCGAGGACCCGTTGATGATCCGAATGATTCAAGACCCTGCGGAATTGGCCGGCGAAGACATCACCGGAAAATATATCCTGCGCAAACTGAACTATCACTGGTTCGCCTATGGCAAGGCGGCGATCGTGACCGAATGCAAGGGCACCATCCTGCATCTCGACCGCGAAGAGACCGTTTATTCCGAACGCTGGGGCCGCCGCGCCTATACCGGCACCGGAAAGCGCTATCCCGGCGGCATCTGTCCAATCTCGGCCGTTGCCTGCATCTGCGACACCCCGGATGACGTGAATGCCGTCATCCAGCTGGATGTCGATGCCCAGGAAGAGTTCTACCAGCTGATCGCCAAGGCCGAAGCCCGCGTCCAGGCGCTGGCTTCAGCCTCGCAGAACACGGTTTATCTGGCAGCCGCCGAATAAACCGTCAGCCGGCGGAAGCCGTCTCTTCAAGCAGCCACTGGCGGAACAGCGCGACGGAGGATTTCTCTAGCGCTCCCGCCGGGTAAAGCATCGCATAGTTCAACGCCGCCGGCTGCTGCTCGATGAAGCAGCGCTTCAGGGTGCCTGAAGCGAGACCCGCACCGGCAAGCGAACTGCGCACCAGCGCAAAGCCCTCCCCGCGCCCGCATGCCTCCAGCATCTCCTCGAACGTATCGAAGACCTTCGCCTCACGAACCGCTTCAGTGATGTCGTAGCCAGCGAGCTCCGGCGCGTCGGCATCGCCGCCGATCTGTTCGAACCAGAGCTGCCAGTCGAGCACGGTATGGCGCATGCCCCGATAGACAAGCAGCGGCGCCGCGCGGATCGCGCCTCTCTTCGGAAGCCGGGCGGAGACTTCGGGGGCGCAGACTACGAATTCATCGTCGAGCAGCAACGGTTCCGTCACCACCTCCGGCCCACCGCGGCCAAGCCAGATCGCCAGATCGGCGTTGGCAAAATCCGGCCGCTTGTAGCTAACCGCGATCTGCACCTCGATCTTCGGATAGCGGCGGCAGAAGCGCTCGAGACGCGGCGCCAGCCACTGGCTGGAAAATTCCGGTGTCGTCGCAACGGCAAGCGACGGACTGGCACTTGCCGCTCGCGCCTGATGTAAGGACGTCTCAAGGCTCTGCAGCGCCGCGGCAATATCCGGGTGCAGCTTCAGACCCGCCGGAGACAGCCGGGCACCGCGCCGTCCGCGCTCGAAAAGCCGCTCGCCGAGCCATCCCTCGAGCTGGGCGATCTGGTGGCTGACCGCGGTTTGCGTCAGCCCCAGCCTTTCAGCCGCCCGCCCGAAGCCGCCGGTTTCGGCGATGGCGCAGAAGGCCTGCAGGGTCGATAGCGGTGGCAGCGGCCGGTTTGACATGAAAATCTCTCATGAAATTTCAGAGCGAGTTTCATTATACGCCGACAAGACGCCTGCATAAACTGGCTTCATGGGAGAAAAGCCATGACGCTATCGATGAACATTCTGAATGCCTGGATCAAATCCTCCATCGCCGCATGTGCACCCGCAGGCAAACAGGCGCCGGCACCGCAAAAGGCGCTGGGACTGAGCAATCACTTGAAGGAAGACATCGGCATCGGCGATGCCTCGCCCCGCGCCGGAAAATGAAGTGCGATCCGCGGCAACCGATGGATGTTTACGATCCTGGGTGCCTACAAACGTAGGTGGGCGCCATATGTCCAAGCCCACGGGCCTGGTCAGGGACAGCTCCCTTTGGATCGAGTATGGCCCCAGGGATTGTGGTTCCTGTCGAGAGGCGCAGATCGCAGGCAATATATAAGGACGTTCTGAGGACTGCGCCAGTGGCAGCGCGTGCTGTCCCGGCGAATTAATTCAGCTCGGCCGGCGCCCGGTTGTTGAGCTTTTCGGTGATGATGCGGATGTGGTTCGTCACCTCGCCGAGCGCCTGCGCCAGCGTTTCCTCGGTGCGCGCCGTCGCCGCAACCACGGTGTCGCGATTGCTGCGCAGACCTTCGAGCTCGGCCTCGAGACCCGCCACCCGGCGCGTCAGCTCGGCAATCTCGTCCATCACCATGATACCGGCCATGACCGTGATCCGGAGATCGCCGATTTCGCCGAATTGGCCCTTGAGGTGGCCGACATAGCCGTCGAAGCGGTTGGCGAGATCCGTCAGGTGGCCTTCCTGGCCTTCCTCGCAGGCCATGCGATAGGCCTTGCCGTCGATCGTTACCGTCACCTGCGCCATATCGCTGCTTCCTTTACCGGTCCAGAACCGCGCGGATGGTTTCCATCGCCGTTACCAGGCGGCGGGAGACCTCGCGGTTGACCTCTTCCAGGCGGTTCGCACGGAATTCCGCCTGATCCAGCTCCTGCGCCAGCTTCGAACGGTCGGCATGGACCCGGCGCACTTCGCTCTCGATGTCGCCCTGCTCGCGCTGGCGTTCGATGCGCATGTCGACAGCATTCTCCAGGCCGGAGATGGCCTGTTTGAGCTCGCTCAGCGCGGTTTCCATGGCAGTGCCTGTGGGCGTCATGTCTTAAGTCCGGTGTTCCCGCAGAAGACCTGGCGAATCGGCAAAGGGTGCCGGTTCAGTGTTTTCAAGAGGATATGCAGCTAGCCAACTGCCCGTCAATAAACGGGATATGGGGATACACGGCCTATTCTGTGGATGACCGAAATTGAAGCAGTCTTCCCAACGGATTGGTCTTTTGTAAAATTTGATGGTCAAATGTTAAAAATCGTCGCACCCGGCCCGGATTCGGCCCGCAATTTATTGACTTGGCCGTTCCAACTGCTATGTGTCACCCCGCTCTCATCGATGGTCTTCAGAAGGCTCGAGGCCATCCCCCGACACCCGGAACCCGTGGAATAGCCATGACCTCTCCTGAACAACACGACCGGATGGCAAATGCGATCCGCTTCCTCGCCATGGATGCAGTCGAAAAGGCCAATTCCGGCCATCCGGGTATGCCGATGGGCATGGCTGATGTCGCCACCGTCCTCTTCAGCAAGTATCTCCGCTTCGACCCGAAGAAGCCGCATTGGCCGAACCGCGACCGTTTCGTCCTCTCCGCCGGCCACGGCTCGATGCTGCTCTACTCGCTCCTCTATTTGACCGGCTACCCGGACATGACGATCGAGGACCTGAAGCAGTTCCGCCAGCTCGGCTCCAAGACCGCCGGCCACCCGGAATACGGCCACGCAACCGGCATCGAAACCACGACCGGCCCGCTCGGCCAGGGCATTGCAAACGCCGTCGGCATGGCGATCGCCGAGCGCAAGCTGCGCGAGGAATTCGGTTCCGACCTGCAGGATCACTACACCTACGTCATCAACGGCGACGGCTGCCTGATGGAAGGCATCAGCCATGAGGCGATCGCTCTTGCCGGTCACCTGAAGCTGAACAAGCTGATCCTCTTCTGGGACAACAACTCGATCACCATCGACGGCGCCGTTTCGCTGTCGGACTCGACCGACCAGATCATGCGCTTCAAGGCGGTTCACTGGAACACCATTGAAGTCGACGGTCACGACCAGGCTGCGATCGCCGCTGCGATCGAAGAAGCCCACAAGTCCGACCGCCCGACCTTCATCGCCTGCAAGACCGTCATCGGCTTCGGTGCTCCGAACAAGGCCGGCAGCCACAAGGTTCACGGTTCGCCGCTCGGCGCCGAAGAAATTGCAGCCACCCGCAAGGCACTGAACTGGGAAGCCGAACCCTTCGTCATTCCGTCTGACGTTCTCGATGCATGGCGCACTGCCGGTGCCCGCTCGGTCGATCTGGTCAAGTCCTGGGAAGCTGGCCTCGCTAAGTCGGCTCACAAGGCCGAGTTCAGCCGCCGCTTCGCCGGCGACCTGCCGGAAGGCTTCGACGCTGCGATCAGCGACCTGAAGAAGAAGATCGTCGAGACCAAGCCGACCGTCGCCACCCGCAAGGCGTCCGAGGACGTGCTCGAAGTCATCAACGGCCTGCTGCCGGAAACGCTCGGCGGCTCCGCCGACCTGACGCCTTCGAACAACACCAAGACCAGCCAGATGGTCTCGATCACCCCGACGGATTTCGCCGGCCGCTACATGCACTGGGGCATCCGCGAGCACGGCATGGCCTCTGCCATGAACGGTATCGCGCTGCACGGCGGTCTGATCCCCTACGGCGGCGGCTTCATGATCTTCTCGGACTATTGCCGTCCGCCGATCCGCCTCGCCGCCCTGATGGGCATCCGTGTCGTCCACGTCCTGACGCATGACTCGATCGGTGTCGGCGAAGACGGCCCGACCCACCAGCCGGTCGAACAGGTCCCGAGCCTGCGCGCCGTACCGAACCTGCTGGTCTTCCGTCCGGCAGACGTCACCGAGACGGCGGAAGCCTGGCAGATCGCGCTGAAGACGAAGAACCGCCCGACCGCTCTGGCGCTGACCCGTCAGAACCTGACGACGGTTCGTACCGAATATTCGGAAGAGAACCTGACCACCAAGGGCGCCTACACGCTGGCCGGCAAGGCCGACGCCAAGGTCACGATCTTCGCATCGGGCTCTGAAGTCGAGCTCGCCGTCGCTGCCCGCGCCACGCTGGAAGCCAAGGGCGTTTCCGTACGCGTCGTTTCGGTCCCCTGCACCGAGCTGTTCTTCGAGCAGCCGGACGCATACCGCAAGGAAGTGCTCGGCAACTCGCCGGTCAAGATCGCCGTCGAAGCCGCTGTTCGCGAAGGCTGGGATGCGTTCATCGGTCCGGAAGGCACCTTCATCGGCATGAAGAGCTTCGGCGCTTCCGGCCCGGCCAAGGACGTCTTCAAGCATTTCGGCATCACGGCCGACGCCGTCGTCGCTGCTGCAGAAGCCAAGCTTTAAGGGGAGCGCGCAAGCGCTCCTCCACCTTATCCGCAAGCCCCATGTCTAGGGAGTGAATGCACATGACTGTAAAGGTTGCCATCAACGGCTTCGGCCGCATCGGCCGCAACGTTCTCCGCGCTATCGTCGAATCCGGCCGCACCGACATCGAAGTCGTCGCGATCAACGACCTCGGCCCGGTCGAGACCAACGCTCACCTGCTGCGCTACGATTCCATCCACGGCAAGTTCCCGGCTGAAGTGAAGGTCGAAGGCGACACGATCACCGTTGGCGGCGGTAAGCCGATCAAGGTGACCGCCGTTCGTGATCCGGCACAGCTGCCGCACAAGGAACTCGGCGTCGACATCGCGATGGAATGCACCGGCATCTTCACCGCCCGCGACAAGGCCGCTGCCCACCTGACGGCCGGCGCCAAGCGCGTCATCGTTTCGGCCCCTGCCGACGGTGCCGACCTGACCGTCGTCTTCGGCGTCAACCACGACCAGCTGACCAAGGAACACCTGGTCATCTCCAACGCTTCCTGCACGACGAACTGCCTCGTGCCGGTCGTGAAGGTTCTCGACGACGCCGTCGGCATCGACCACGGCTTCATGACGACCATCCACTCCTACACCGGTGACCAGCCGACGCTCGACACCATGCACAAGGACCTGTACCGCGCCCGCGCCGCAGCCCTGTCCATGATCCCGACGTCCACGGGCGCTGCCAAGGCCGTCGGCCTCGTCATGCCGCACCTCAAGGGCAAGCTCGACGGCACGTCGATCCGCGTCCCGACCCCGAACGTCTCGGTCGTCGACTTCAAGTTCGTTTCCAAGAAGGCAACGACCGTCGGCGAAATCAACGAAGCCATCAAGGCTGCGTCGAACGGCAAGCTGAAGGGCATCCTCGGCTACACCGACGAGCCGTTGGTTTCCCGCGACTTCAACCATGACAGCCACTCGTCGATCTTCGCGACCGACCAGACCAAGGTCATGGAAGGCAACTTCGTGCGCGTTCTGTCCTGGTACGACAACGAATGGGGCTTCTCGAGCCGCATGTCGGACACCGCAGTCGCCTTCGCCAAGCTCATCTAAGCTTCGCTTACGCGAAAAGCAGATCGAGAGAACGGCCCGGGAAACCGGGCCGTTTTGTTTTAGACGGCAGCAGAAAAGGGAGAGCGGCATCATGGTGGATCTCAGAATTCGAGAAGCGCGCGCGGCAGACGCCGATGAACTCACCGTGCTCCTCAACGAGATCATCGCCGCTGGCGGCACGACCGCCATGGAGGTTGCCCTTTCGCCCGCAGAGTTCAGGGAATGGTTCATCGACGGACCATCCGTCTTTGCCTGCCATGTCGCCGAAACTGGCGGCCGCCTTGCCGGTTTCCAGGAGATCAGCCGCTACGGAGACCTCCCCGAGGGATGGGCCGACATCGGCACGTTTTCCCGCATCCGCCCCAAGATCCCCGGCGTCGGCACCGCGCTGTTTGCGGCGACGCTTACGGCAGCCCGGTCGCTCGATATAGAGTTCATCAACGCGACGATCCGCGCCGACAATAGCGGCGGTCTCGCCTATTACGGCAAGATCGGCTTCGAGACCTACAGCACCACGAAGGATGTGCCGCTGCGCGATGGGACGCCCGTCGACCGCATCAACAAGCGCTATCGGGTCGCCTCAGCGTAAGTGCCCGCACTTCTTTGACAAAAACGGCAAGCTTATTTGCTGCTGCCCTGCTCTCGCCCGATTTGCCTATACATTCCTTATAGAGAATCTCTCCCGTAGCATTCAGCGCGGTGATCCGTCCGGTTCATCGTTCAGCAGCATGACGCCGCAGGTAAGCAAGGTTAAGCCGCAAGGCCTACCCTTCCGGCCTGTTTTGCCGTTTACTGGCTGAAGGCAAGCAACGGACGAGGTTTGAGAAATGGCTGCGATTTCCGGGGGCGGATCGCAGCGCGGATGTGAAAGGGGATGGACGTGGAAGCATTCTATATCGTCGTGCTGGTTTCGACGGCGCTGGTGCTTCTTGCGGCCTTCTCCAGCCTGCTCGCCTTCCGCTTCGGCGCACCCCTGCTGCTGCTCTTCCTGGCAATCGGCCTGCTCGCCGGCGTCGATGGCCTCGGCATTGAGTTCAGCAACAACTATCTCGCCTATATCCTCGGCTCCATCGCGCTCGCGGTCATCCTCTTCGATTCCGGTTTCGGCACGCCGATCCAGGCCTTCAAGCTCGCGGCCATACCGTCGCTGACGCTGGCTTCCGTCGGCGTCCTGATGACCGCCGCGCTCGTCGGCTTTGCGGCCACCTGGCTTCTCAATTTCAGCTGGCTGGAAGGCATGCTGCTCGGCTCGATCGTCGCCTCGACCGATGCCGCCGCCGTCTTCTTCCTGCTGCGCATCGGCGGCATCAATATCCGCGACAAGGTGCGCTCGACGCTGGAAGTCGAATCCGGCACCAACGACCCGATGGCGATCTTCCTGACGATCGTGCTCGTCGAGCTGCTGGCCAGCGGCGAAGGCTATTCCGGCATCAACCTCTCCATGCTCGCCCTCTTCATCGAGGAAATGGGGCTCGGCGTCATTCTCGGCATGCTCGGCGGCATGATGATCGCCCAGGTGGTGAGCCGCCTCGACACCGATCGTGGCCTCACCCCGATCTTCGTGCTCGGTCTTGCCATGCTGGTCTTCGCCTTCACCGGCGCCGTCGGCGGCAGCGGCTTCCTCGCCGTCTATGTCGCGGGCATCTATGCCGGTAACCGCAAGCTTCCCGGCCTTGCCGCCATCAAGCGCTTTCAGGACGGCATGACCTGGCTGGCGCAGATCATCATGTTCCTGGTGCTCGGCCTGCTCGCCACACCCTCGCAGTTTCCGGCCATCATCCTGCCCGCCGTGGCGCTGGCGCTGTTCCTGATCTTCATCGCCCGCCCGCTGGCGATCTGGCTGTCGCTGCTGCCCTTCGACTACACCCAGCAGGAGATCGGCTTCGTCGCCTGGGTCGGCCTGCGCGGCGCGGTCTCGATCCTGCTCGCCATCATGCCGATCCTCGGCGGCCTGCCGAATGGCCATGTCTATTTCAACGTCGCCTTCATCATCGTGCTCGTCTCGCTGCTGGTGCAGGGCTGGACGATCAAGCCGGTGGCAAAGAAACTCGGCCTCATCATTCCCCCGCGCATGGGTGCCGTCGACAAGGTCGAGATCGATCTGCCCGGCAGCGCCAATCACGAACTGCTCGCCTACCGCGTCATCAAGGACAGCCCGGTTCTGCGCGGCGAGCGCATCCCCCGCTGGGCAACACCCTCGCTCGTGATCCGCGACGGCAAGTCGCTGCGCTATCAATATGCCGGGCGTCTGCGCGAGAACGACCTTGTCTACCTCTTCATCGTGCCGAGCTACGCCCGCCTGCTCGACCGTCTCTTCGCCAGCAAGGCGCCGGTCGATGAGGACGATGCCGACTTCTTCGGCGCCTTCGCGCTCTCCCCGGTGCGCCCGGCGGCCGATCTCGACGCCGCCTACGGGCCCGGCCTGCTGAACGAATCCGAGAAGGGCCTGACGATTGCCGAGCTGATGAAGCAGCGTCTCGGTGGCAAGGCGGATTACGCCGATCGCGTCCGTCTCGGCTCGATCATCCTGATCGTCCGCGACCTCGACGACCAGGACCACATCAGCTCGGTCGGCATGTCGCTGGAAGCCGTCGAACCGGCGATCACCCTGCCGATCTTCATCAACATGCGCGATATCATCCAGCGCGTCCGCGGCCGCTTCAAGGGCCGTCATCTGCCCGAGCCGGCCCATGCTGGACGAGGCCCCGAGAGCGACGAAAACGCGCGTGAAAACCACGGCTGAACACCTTGCGTCCCAAGGCATCCTTGCTATGGTCTGCCACCTTCCAAGGCACTAACGAACGGATAGTCCCATGCCAGCTTTCAAGACCCTCGACGACCTCAACGGCATTGCCGGCAAGCGCGTCCTCGTCCGCGTCGACCTCAACGTTCCCGTCAAGGACGGCAAGGTCACCGACGCGACCCGTATCGAACGTGTGGCTCCGACGATCCTCGAACTTTCGGAAAAGGGTGCAAAGGTCATTCTGCTCGCCCATTTCGGCCGCCCGAAGGACGGCCCCTCGGCGGACCTGTCGCTGTCGCTGATCGCCCCTGACGTTTCCAAGGTGCTCGGCAAGCCGGTCGCGACCGCGACCGACTCCATCGGCGACGACGCTGCCGCTGCCGTTGCCAAGATGAAGGACGGCGACATCCTGCTTCTCGAGAACACCCGCTTCTACAAGGGCGAAGAGAAGAACGACGCCGATCACACCAAGGCGCTCGCCGCCAACGGCGACATCTTCGTCAACGACGCCTTCTCGGCCGCCCACCGCGCCCATTCCTCCACCGAGGGCCTCGCCCAGGTTCTACCCGCCTATGCCGGCCGCACCATGCAGGCCGAGCTGGAAGCGCTGGAAAAGGGCCTCGGCAATCCGGCCCGTCCGGTCGTTGCCATCGTCGGCGGCGCCAAGGTCTCGACCAAGATCGACCTGTTGATGAACCTCGTGAAGAAGGTCGACGCCCTCGTCATCGGCGGCGGCATGGCCAACACCTTCATCGCCGCCCGCGGCACCAATGTCGGCAAGTCGCTCTGCGAGCACGACCTCGCCGAGACCGCAAAGCAGATCATGATCGAAGCCGCCGCTGCCGGCTGCGCCATCATCCTGCCTGAGGACGGCGTCGTCGCCCGCGAATTCAAGGCAGGTGCGGCCAACGAGATCGTCGCCATCGACGCGATCCCGGCCGATGCCATGGTTCTCGACGTCGGCCCGAAGTCGGTCGAAGCCGTCAAATCCTGGATCGAACGCGCCCAGACGCTGGTCTGGAACGGCCCGCTCGGCGCCTTCGAAATCGAGCCCTTCGACAAGGCGACAGTGGCGGCTGCGAAATACGCTGCCGAGCGCACCAAGGCCGGCAAGCTGACCTCGGTTGCCGGCGGTGGCGACACCGTTTCGGCACTGAACCACGCCGGCGTTGCCGACGACTTCAGCTACGTCTCGACGGCAGGCGGCGCCTTCCTGGAATGGATGGAAGGCAAGGTGCTTCCGGGCGTTGCCGTGCTCACCGGCAAGTAATCAGCAAACGCTGATTTGACAATTTTTACATGTGGATAGGACCGCGGAGGCACATCGCTTCCGCGGTCTTTTGCTCAGAGCGACTAAAACTGCCCAAACTTTCAAACGATTGAAACGAATTCAATCGTTTCAATGATTTAGCCTTCCATTCTCCCGTCCATAAACATCTGTTATCCGCGAATGACGGCCAGCGAGCCTTGAGGCGCGTAATGCGCAAACTTTGGGGATAGGAGCAGTATGGTAGACGCGAACATGTTGAATAAGATGAGCTCTGCACCGGGCTTCATTGCAGCGCTGGACCAGAGCGGTGGCTCGACGCCCAAGGCATTGCGTCTCTATGGCGTGAATGAATCCGATTACTCCGGCGATGACGAGATGTTTCGCCTGGTGCATGCCATGCGCGTCCGCATCATGAGCGCGCCCAGCTTTTCGGGCGACAAGGTCATCGGCGCGATCCTTTTCGAGCGCACCATGGATGGCGATGTCAACGGCCAGCCGGTTCCGTCCTACCTCTGGGAAAAGCGCGGCGTCGTCCCCTTCCTGAAGGTCGACAAGGGTCTCGAGGCTGAGGCAAACGGCGCTCAGGTGATGAAGCCGATGCCGGATCTCGACGCGCTGCTGATCCGCGCCCGGGAAAAGGGAATATTCGGCACGAAGATGCGCTCGGTCATAGCCCATGCCGACAAGGCAGGCATCGCCGCCGTCGTGAAGCAGCAGTTCGAAGTCGCGCGTCAGATCATCGGCCACGGCCTCGTCCCGATCATCGAGCCGGAAGTCTCGATCGACAGCCCGACGAAGCAAGAAGCAGAAGCCATCCTGCGCGACGAGATCCTCAAGGAACTGGACAAGCTTCCCGCAGGCGACAACGTCATGATCAAGCTGACGATCCCGACGGTTGCCGATTTCTATGCGCCGTTGATCGCTCATAAGTCGGTGATCCGCGTCGTCGCCCTTTCCGGCGGATACAACACCGAGGACGCCTGCGAAAAGCTCAGCCACAACGACGGCATGATCGCGAGCTTCTCGCGCGCACTGGCGGAAAATCTGCGCGTTTCGATGAGCGACGCGGAATTCGACGCGAGCCTGACCGCAACGATCACCCAGATCTATGCGGCGAGCGTCGACAAGTCTCCGGCGCGCGAGAGCGCCCTCGTTTGACCGGCAATGGGCGGCCCGGGCCGCCCATTTTTCTTTGTCACGGCGACAAGTTTGCCCCTTCTGTCACAGGCGCTCCCGGCTAAACATCTGGGAAAGCCGAACGGGAGCCAGCCGTGCCCAATCTCTCCTACACAACACTCGACGTCTTCACCTCCACGCGTTTCGAAGGCAATCCGCTCGCCGTCATCACCGGCGCCGAAGCGCTCGATACCGGCACGATGCAGAAGATCGCCGCCGAGTTCGGCTATTCCGAAATCACCTTCGTCCTGCCGCCGAAGGATCCGGCCAACACCGCGCATGTCCGTATCTTCACGCCGACCATGGAAGTGCCCTTCGCCGGCCATCCGAATGTCGGCACCGCCTATTTCATCGGCCAGCAGAGCGAGATCTTCGGCAAGCCGGTCGGCGATCGCCTGCGTTTCGAGGAGGCCGCGGGGATCGTCGACGTCGACCTGCGCCGCAGCAACGGGCAGGTGACCGCCGCGACCATCCGCGCACCGAAGCCGCTGCAGACGGGCGCAACGATCCCGGAAGCCGATATCGCCCGCTGCATCGCCATCCGGCCGGACCAGATCGCCACCGCGCTCCACCGCCCGCTCTTCGTCTCCGTCGGCCTCGAATTTGCCGTCGCCGAGCTCGACAGTCTGGAGGCGCTTGCCGCGGCGGTGCCGAACCCTGCCCTGTTCCGTGAAGCCGCTGGCAACCGCAGCGAAAACAATCACGACTTCTCGCTGTTCCTCTATGTGCGCTCGAAGGAGAACCCCTGGCACCTTCGCGCGCGCATGTTTGCACCGCTCGACAACGTCGCCGAAGACCCGGCGACCGGCAGCGCCTCGGCTGCCCTCTCGGCCTATCTGGTTTCCCGCGCGCCCGGAACCGACGGCCAGCAACGCGTCACCATCGAGCAGGGTGTCGAGATGGGCCGCCGCAGCATCATCGAGGTTGATGTGACGAAAAACGGCGACACGGTCACCGATGTCCGGATCTCCGGCAGCTGCGTCTTCGTCATGCGCGGCGAGATCCTGGCCTAGCCGACGAACTCGCGGGCGATCAGCGCCACCGACCAGATCGCGAAAGCGACCAGCGCAATCTTCCAGAAGTCCATCCTGCGTCGCAAACCGGGCAGCCCCAGCGGCTTGATGATGTGTATGACCATGGCCAGGATGAGCAGCAATGCGAGCAGCTTGGTCATGGTTTTATTTTTCCAACATTATCAGAATGTCACAGGACGGACATTATTCCGCGCAAACACAAGATTTCTTCATGCCGTAGCGGCATTCCGGGGCACAATCAACACCATAGGGGCTAGGCGGGACAGCGTCTCGTCTTATGTCTTTTCAACACAGAACTCTTCGAGAGTGGGGATATGAGAAGAAATCTGCTGTCCGTCGCTGCGCTGCTTTTCGGAACGCTTTTCCTCTTCATGGGCAACGGCCTGCAGGGCATCCTGCTTCCCGTCCGCGGCAATCTCGAGGGCTATGCCACAACCACGCTCGGCCTGCTCGGCACATCCTGGGCCGCAGGCTTCGTCGTCGGCTGCCTCGTGGCGCCGAACATGGTGCGCCGTGTCGGCCATGTGCGCGCCTTCTCCGGCTTCATCTCGATCATCGCCATCTCCGCTCTCTTCAGCGGCATCATCATCGATCCCTTCTGGTGGATCGCGCTGCGCGCCGTCACCGGCTTCTCCACCGCCGGCACCTCGATGATCATCGAAAGCTGGCTGAACGAGCGGGCGACCAATGAGAGCCGCGGCGCGATCTTCTCGCTCTATATCGCCATCACCCTTTTCGGCGTCGTCGGCGGCCAGATGATGATCCCGCTCGAAGATGTGCGCACGCCCGTTCTCTTCATGATCTGCGGCGTCTTCTATTGCGTCGCCATGCTGCCGACCACACTCTCGACCGCAGCCTCGCCGCAGCCGCTGAAGGCGGTCAGGCTCGATCTGCCGGCGCTCTACCGCAATTCGCCGGTTTCCTGCCTCGGCATCCTGCTCGTCGGCATCGCCAATGGCGCCTATGGTACGCTGGGCGCGGTTTTCGGCGCCGGTGCCGGCCTTTCCGATACCAGCATCGCCATCATGATGAGCGCCACGATCTTCGCCGGTGCCGTCATGCAGTTCCCGGCCGGCCGCCTCTCCGACCGTATCGACCGCCGCTATGTGCTGGCCGCCATGTCGGCGCTTGCCGCCCTCGCCGGCATCCTCATCGTCGTCTTCAGTCCGTCGGATCCCTTCTGGGTGATCGGCCTCGTCGTTTTCTACGGCGCGGTCGCCAACACGCTCTATCCGATCGCCGTCGCCCATGCGAACGACTTCGCCTCCTCCGAGGATTTCGTAAAGGTCTCGGGCGGCCTGCTGCTGCTCTATGGCATCGGCACGGTAATCGGCCCGACCATCGGCGGCCCCGTCATGTCCGTCGTCAGCCCGCACGCGCTGTTCCTGGTAACCGCCATCGCGCATATCCTGATCGCCGCCTACGCGATCATCCGCAGCCGCCTGCGCGCCGCCATACATCCAAGCGAACGCGACGCCTATACGACGATCCCGACGGCAACCTCGCCGATGATCACGCCCGAGAGCATGACCCTTGCCGACCGCGGTTCCAGCAAGGCTCCCGAAAGCGGCGATCCTGCTGTAAAGTACGGCTGAAAAGCCAACGCAGGAGGATTGCCCCATGAGCTTCTTTGACGAGGAACGGCCACAGAAGAAGACAGCGCACGAGATCGGCCAAGACCTGTCGCTGCTGTCCGTCGGCGAACTCAAGGAGCGCGTCGAGCTCCTGAAAAGCGAGATCGCGAGACTCGAAGCCGAGTCGGCGAAGAAGGCTTCCGGGCGCGCTGCGGCCGAAGGCCTGTTCCGCTCGTAAAAGCCCGAAAAAAGTCACAGGCAAGCGCAAAACGCGCCGCGGCAAGTCTCAATCAAGAACAGTATTAACATACAATTAAGCTTTACGAGCTATTACTTAACGCATCCAGATTTCGTCTGGATCTCAGACAGTTTTCCATGCGGTGAATTGGTCTGATTTTTCTCCCTGTTTTACCTTGAGAGCCGCTTTTGCGGCTCTTCTTTTTGCCTGCGCGGCCGTTCACCACGAATCTGTGGAAGTTAACCCTTTCTTAAGAAACGCCTTGCGCATTTAGGGTAATGATACCATCTTAAAGACATAAAGACCCGCCGCTGAAACTTTTACTTCCGGCTGGCGTTACCTGACCATATGTAGACGCGTGCAACAGGGACCATTGGAATGTCGGAACTTGGTTTGAATACGATCAGCTTCGCAGGACGCGCCGCCGCATCGTCGCAGTTCAAGACGCTTTATGCAGAAGGCATGTCGCTGGTCGAAGAAACCGCAGCCTACCTCGATGGTAACGGCCGCGCCGCTTCGAAGGTCCTGCCCCGCATGGCATCCGTCCTCTACGCAGCAGAATCCATGCGCCTCACCACCCGCCTGATGCAGATGGCATCCTGGCTGCTCCTGCAGCGCGCCGTCAACAACGGCGAGATGTCCCGCGATCAGGTTCTCGCTGAAAAGAACAAGGTTCGCCTCGACGGCTTCAACGTCGACCGCAACGCTCCGGGCTGGGGCGACCTGCCGGAATCCTTCCGCGATCTCGTCGAGCGCTCGCTGCGCCTGCAGAACCGCATCGCCCTGCTCGATCGCGAAATCTACCGTCCGTCGGAAGCACCGATCGTGCATGACAACCAGAACAGCGTCCAGGCGCAGCTCAGCCTGCTGCAGACGGCGTTCGGCAACAACTAAGTTTCTACTGCCATACTTTAAAGACCGGCCGGCTGTGTTCCCTGCACAGTCGGCCTTTTCATTTCCTGCCGAAATCCAGAATCCGGACAATAAAAAAGCCCGGTCGAAACCGGGCTCTTTTCAAATTCCGTAGTACCGCAGAAGCGATTAGAGGCCGAGGCCGCCGAAGCGCTTGTTGAACTTGGAAACGCGGCCACCGCGGTCCATGAGCTGCTGGTTGCCGCCCGTCCATGCCGGATGGGACTTGGAATCGATTTCGAGGTTCATGACAGCGCCTTCCGAACCCCAGGTCGAGCGGGTTTCGTATTCGGTACCGTCAGTCATGACCACCTTGATGGTGTGGTAGTCGGGATGGATATCAGCCTTCATAACAATCTTCCTGCGATGCCAGGGTCCAATTTGACGCATGTCATTGCGGCAAGAGAACCGATTGAATAAATGAAGCCGCAGTCGCGAAGGCTACGGCTTCCCATTCGGATGCGGTGCCTATACATGAAGGCCATCCGGATAACAAGTGCCAACAAGCTGGTGATCAACGGTTTGAAGGCGATTGGAGATGATTTGACAGACGCAGTGCAGGGCGGGGAAAAGAAGTCGCGGTCGCTGAAGCCTCTCGGACGGTTGACGCCTTATATCATGCGCTATCGCGGCATGGTCGCCGGAGCTCTCGTCGCGCTCGCACTCGCCGCCGTCACCTCTCTTGCCCTGCCGCTCGCCGTCCGCCGGATGATCGACCACGGCTTCACCCAGCCTGACGGCACCTTCATCAACAGCTACTTCGCCATGCTGATGGGGATGGCCGTCGTGCTCGCGATCGCCAGCGCGCTGCGCTACTATTTCGTCATCACGCTCGGCGAGCGCATCGTCTCGGATCTGCGCCAGGATGTGTTCACGCATGTCACCCGCCTCTCCCCCTCTTTCTTCGACGTCAACCAGTCCGGCGAGATCGTCTCGCGGCTGACGGCCGATACGACGCAGATCAAGTCCGCCGTCGGCGCGACAGCCTCGGTGGCGCTGCGCAACCTGATCCTCTGTTTCGGCGCCATGGGCATGATGGTCGTGACATCGCCGAAGCTCGCAAGCCTGGCGCTCGGCGCCATCCCGCTGATCGTCTTCCCGCTCGTCGCCTTCGGCCGCTCGGTGCGCAAACGCTCGCGCGCCGCGCAGGACACGCTGGCGCAAGCCTCCGCCTTCGCCAACGAGACGATCGCCGCCACCCGCACCGTACAGGCCTTCAACGGCGAGGATGCCGCTTCCGGCCGCTATGCTTCCGCCGTCGAATCCGCCTATCAGGCCGCGCGTTCCGCCATCCGTTCGCGCGCGCTCCTGACCGGCATCGCCATCACCCTGATCTTCGGCAGCGTCGTCGCCGTTCTCTGGGTCGGCGCCCACAACGTTCTGACCGGCACGCTGTCTGCCGGCACACTCGGCCAGTTCCTGCTCTATTCGGTGATTGCCGCCGGCTCGCTCGGCGCGCTCTCGGAAGTCTGGGGCGAGCTCTCGCAGGCCGCCGGCGCCGCCGACCGCCTGACCGAACTGCTGGACGAAGTCTCCCCGATCTCAGCCCCGGCCAAGCCCGAAACGCTGCCGATGCCCGCCCGTGGCAGGGTCGAATTCACCGATGTGCACTTCGCCTATCCCTCGCGGCCGGACAAGTCCGCCCTGCACGGCCTGACCTTCAACGTCGTGCCCGGTGAAACCGTAGCGATCGTCGGCCCATCCGGCGCCGGCAAGAGCACGGTCTTCTCCCTTCTGCTGCGCTTCTACGATCCGCAACTCGGCGGCATCAACGTCGATGGTCTCGATGCCCGCAGCGTCTCGCCTGACGATCTGCGCGAGCGCATGGCGATCGTGCCGCAAGACGTGACGATCTTTGCCGCCTCGATCCACGACAACATCGCCTTCGGCCGCCCCGGCGCCAGCCGCGAAGAGGTGCGCGCAGCCGCAATCGCCGCGCAGGCAGACGAGTTCATCGCCCGTCTTTCGAATGGTTACGATACCGAGGTCGGCGAACGCGGCATCACGCTTTCAGGCGGCCAGCGCCAGCGCATCGCCATTGCCCGCGCCATCCTGAAGAATGCCCCGATCCTGCTCCTCGACGAAGCGACATCGGCTCTCGATGCCGAAAGCGAAACGCTGGTCCAGAAGGCTCTCGACGGCCTGATGCAGGGCCGCACGACGCTGGTGATCGCCCACCGCCTCGCAACCGTCCTCAAGGCCGACCGCATCCTCGTCATGGACCAGGGCCGCGTCGTCGAGGAAGGCACCCACCAAACCCTCATCCGCCACGGCGGCATCTACGCCAAGCTCGCCAAGCTGCAATTCGATGCAGGGGCTGAAGAGTTTCTGGCGGCGGTGAAGTAAGCTACCCCTCCGGAAACGTGAAGACATCGACCGGCTCGCCGAGACCGCGCAGCGGGAAGGTGCCGACGGGTTTCAGTTCGGCACCGCATTTGGCCATGTCGACGAAGGCTTTCGAGATCAGCACCGGCTGGCCGACGTCCTTGGTCAGGGTTTCCAGCCGCGAGGCGACGTTGACGGCCGGGCCGATGACAGTGAAGTCGAGGCGTTTGCGCGAGCCGATATTGCCGTACATCACATCGCCGACATGGACGCCGACGCCGTAGCGGAGCTCGACGACGCCGCGTTCGGCGTTGAACGTGTTGAGGTCGTTGATCGCCTTGCGGGCTTCCTTGAGCGACGTCAGCAGATTGCGGCAGGCATCGGGATTGCTGAGCGGGAAGATCGCGAGCAGCCCGTCGCCCATGAATTTCAGGATCTCGCCGCCATGCCGCTCGATCGGCTCCGACATCGCGTCGAAATAGGCGTTGAGCAGCTCGATCACGTCGTCGCGCGGCCACATGTCCGAGATCGTCGTGAAGTCGCGGAGATCGCAGATCAGGATCGCCGCGCCGACTGTGCTGCCGCTGCCGCGGGTGGTGGCGCCCGCCAGGATCTGCTCGCTCGCATGCGGGCCGACATAGGTCTGCAGCAGGGTGCGCGCCAGGATATTCTTCACCCGGATTTCGCTGACCAGCGTCAGCGCCGGAAGAAGATCACGCAGGAAGGCGATCTGATCGGCGGTGAAGCCGCCGGCAACATTGCTGGAGAAGGTCACCACATGCCGTTTGCCGAGCGTGTGCTCCAGCGGCCAGGCGATGTAATCTGTCAGCCCCTCGCCGCGCAGTTCCTCGTAGAGCGCATAGTCGCTGCGGATTTCGCCTTCGAGGTCCTGGCGCACTTCCGAAGCGCCGCTGAAGATCTCGTTCATCGGGCTGCTGAGGAACTGCGGCGTGTTTTCGACACCATAGCCGAAGGTGGTGATTTTCGCGTCCTTCATGCCCGGCCGCCAGAGAACCCGCGCACCCATCCATTGCGGATGCAGCGTACGGAAGTGCAGCGTAGCCCGGCCGAGCGGCACGCCCGCCTCGATCAGCCGCTCGTTCATCTCGACGAAGATATTGTCGATGAAGCGTTCGCTGCGGGTTTCGTTGACGAGCCAATCGAGGATACGGCGGCGGCGCAGCGGCCAGGCGCCGTCTTCGGCAGCAGTGGAGATGGAAAGAGCATCGGGGGACGGATGCATATCAAAACCTCATGAGGGCCACCCGCGGGGCGAGCGGCAGAAGACTTGCTTTATCCCTAGATGGTTATCGGAGGAGCAAATGTAATATCAATCCCCCATTCCAAGGCGACTAAAGTCGAATTCGCTTCGGCACCATCCGTGGTTGCCTTTAAAGCGCGCTGCCCTAACCTCCTCCTGCCCGGTCAGACGCAGCCGGGTGCATAGCTGTTGAATTCTGGGAGGAGAATCGAATGGCGCTTTTCAATTTCACCCGCCGGGCAAGCCTGGCGCTCGGCCTTGGGCTGTTTGCCACGCTCAGCGCCGGCACGGCGATGGCGGAAGGCTTTCCGGATCGCACGATCACGATGGTCGTGCCTTTCGCGGCCGGCGGATCGACCGACGTGGTGGCCCGCATCATCGCCGAGAAGATGTCGGAGGACCTCGGCCAGCAGGTGATCGTGCAGAACGTCGCCGGTGCCGGCGGCAATCTCGGCGCCGATAATGTCGCCCGCGCCGAACCGGATGGCTACACCATCCTGATGGGCACCGTCGCCACCCACGCGCTGAACCCGCTGATCCTGAAATCGACGCCCTACGACCCGCAGAAGGATTTCTCGCCGGTCTCGCTTCTCGTCATCGTGCCGAACGTGCTGGTCGTCAATCCGGAGCTGCCCGCCAAGAACGTGCAGGAACTGATCGCGCTTTTAAAGGCCGAGCCGGACAAGTGGAGCTACGCCTCTTCGGGTAACGGCACGCCGCTGCATCTCTCCGGCGAGCTCTTCAATGCCATGGCCGGCACCAAGATGCAGCACATCCCCTACAAGGGGGCAGGACCGGCGCTGACCGATCTTCTCGGCAACCAGGTGTCGATCATGTTCGACAACCTCCCTTCCTCGTCCGGCCATATCAAGAGCGGCAAGCTTCGGGCGCTGGCGGTCACGACGGCCCAGCGCGCGCCCTCTTTCCCTGACATTCCGACGGTCGCTGAATCAGGTGTTCCGGGCTACGAGACCTATACCTGGAACGCGCTTTTCGCCCCGGCCAATACGCCCGCAGATGTCGTCGCCAAGCTGAACGAGTCGGCCAACAAGGCGCTCAAGGATCCGGCTGTCGCAGGCCGCATGAAGGAGTTCAGCGCCACCATTGTCGGCTCGACGCCGGACGAGCTTGGCGCCCATGTGAAGGCCGAATTGGCGAAGTGGGAGCCAATCGTCGAAGGCGCAAATATCCAGATGGAATAGTCTCAACTTTTGCTCTAGATTATCGCCTGTTACCGGGGCAACTTCCTGATTTTGGGAGACATTCGATGTATAAGTTTGAAGTGTACAAAGACAAGGCCGGCGAATTCCGTTTCCGCTTCAAGGCGTCTAACGGCGAGCAGATGTTCGGCTCGGAAGGTTACAAGGCCAAGGCATCCGTGCTGAGCGCCATTGAATCCATCAAGAAGAATGCGCCCGGCGCAACAGTTGACGATCAGACCAAGCCCACGGCTTGATCCTGACAAAGGCGGCACCCGATAAGGTTGCCGCCTTTTCTCATACCGCTCGCCCGGCCACGCGGCCGGAAAAAATACAACCGCCGAGGAAGGTCCCTTCCAGCGCGTTGTAACCATGCATGCCGCCACCGCCGAAGCCGGCGACCTCGCCCGCTGCATAGAGACCAGGCACCGCATTTCCATCAGGACCGATAACCCGGGCCGACAAATCCATTTCCAGCCCGCCGAGCGATTTGCGCGTCAGGATGTGCAGACGTACAGCGATCAACGGCCCCTTGGCCGGATCGAGCAACCTGTGCGGCCGCGCGGTTCTGAGCAGCTTGTCGCCGACATAGCCGCGAGCGCCGCGGATCGCCGTCACCTGCGCATCCTTGGAGAAGCTGTTTTCTATCTCGCGGTCGCGCGCCTCGATCTGATGGCGGATATGCGACACGTCGAGCAGCCCCTCGCCCGTCAGCGCATTCATGCCATCGACCAGCTGCTCCAGCGTGTTGCGGACGATGAAATCCTCGCCTTTGTCCATGAAGGCCTTCACCGGCCCCGGCGGCTCGCTGCCGAGGCGCTGCAACAGCAGCTTGATATCCTTGCCTGTCAGATCCGGGTTCTGCTCGGAGCCGGATAGCGCGAATTCTTTCTTGATGATCGCCTTGGTGAGGATGAACCAGCTGTAGTCGTAGCCGGTCTGTCTGATCGCCTTCAGCGTCCCCAACGTATCGAAGCCCGGCATGGCAGGGGCGGCAAACCGGTTGCCGCGCGCATCGCACCAGAAGGACGACGGCCCGGGCAGGATGCGGATGCCGTGGTTCGCCCAGACCGGATCCCAGTTCTTCAAGCCTTCTGTGTAGTGCCACATGCGATCGCCATTGATGACGCGGGCGCCCGCCCGCTCGCCGATCTCCAGCATGCGGCCATCGACATGCGCGGGCACGCCCGCGACCATGGAAGCCGGTGGAGGTCCGAGCCGCTGCTGCGGCCAGTTGCGCCGGACGAGATCGTGATTGCCGCCGATACCGCCGGACGTGACGATGATCGCACCGGCCCGGATCTGGAAGGTGCCGGAGATCATCCGCGCTGTCGGCTTGCCGCGCGGGGCATTGTCGGGCACCAGCACGGTGCCGAAGGCCCCGACGACAGTGCCGTTCTCGACGATCAGGTCGTCGACGCGATGGCGGAAGGCGAAGGTGATCTTTCCTTCTTCCTCTGCCGCGCGCACACGGCGAATGAACGGCTCCAGAACCGCCGGTCCCGTTCCCCAGGTCAGGTGAAAGCGCGGCACCGAATTGCCGTGACCATGCGCCATGCCGCCGCCGCGCTCGGCCCAGCCGACGACAGGAAACCAGCGCATGCCCTGCTGATGCAGCCAGGACCGTTTTTCGCCTGCGGCAAATTCGAGATAGGCTTCGGCCCAAAGCCGCGGCCAGTAATCCTCCGGCCGGTCGAAACCTGCAGATCCAGACCAGTCCTGCCGCGCCAGATCGATATTGTCGCGAATGCCCAGCCGCCGCTGCTCGGGACTGTTGACGAAGAACAGCCCGCCGAGAGACCAGAAAGCCTGGCCCCCGAGGCTCTGCTCCCCTTCCTGATCGACGATGCAGACCTTGTGTCCGCGATCGGCAGCCTCGGCTGCCGCCACCAATCCCGCCAGGCCTGCGCCGATGACGAGCACATCACATTCCATCCCGAACGCCTCCCCCGCATTCACGAATCCAAGGTTATGCAGTGGCAGCGTCAGCCGCAACTGCTGGATTCCACTCTCTGAAATTTGGGGCGATGGCAGGGCGGCGAAACGCCACCCCACACTTATTTCTCGGTGAGCTTGAGCTCGATACGGCGGTTCGTCGCCCGGGCTTCCGGTGTGTCGCCTGGCGCGATCGGCTGGAACTCGCCGAAGCCGGCGGCCACCAGGCGGTCGGCGGGAACACCCTGCGAGATCAGGTATTTGACGACCGAGATCGCGCGCGCCGAGGAGAGCTCCCAGTTGTCGCGGTAGCGGCCGCTGCCGGAGAGCGCGACATTATCCGTGTGGCCATCGACGCGCAGCACCCAGTTGATCTCCGGCGGAATTTCCTTGGCGAGATCGAGAAGTGCGGCGGCAAGCTTGCCCATCTCGGCCGTGCCGTCGGGGTTCAGATCCGAGCTGCCCGATGGGAACAGCACTTCCGACTGGAACACGAAACGGTCGCCGACGATGCGAATGTTTTCGCGGTCGGAGAGGATTTCGCGCAGGCGGCCGAAGAAGTCCGAACGATAGCGGTTGAGTTCCTGCACGCGCTGCGCCAGCGCGACGTTCAGGCGGCGGCCGAGATCAGCGATCTTCGTCTGCGAGGTCTGGTCCTTCTGCTCGGATGCCTGCAGGGCCGCTTCGACGGCGGCGATCTGGCTGCGAAGCGCTGAAATCTGCTGATTGAGCAGCTCGACCTGGCTCATCGCCCGCTCGCTGACCTGCTTCTGCTCGTCGAGTTCCTTGGTCAGGCCGCCAATCTTCTGCTGCGCGGCGTCCTGCCCGCCGGAACCGGCGTCGAGCAGCGCCTGCAGCCGCGAACGCTCGCTCTCGGCACCCGCAAGCGAAGCCTGCAGATTGGCAACGGAATCCTCGAGATCCTGCTTGCTGCCCTTCTCCAGCGCCAGAAGCTGCGTCAGCTCGTTGATCTGGCTGTTGAGGCGGTTCAGCACCTCGTCACGGCCGGAAATCTCGCGGCTGAGAATGAACTGGCCAACGACGAAGACCGTCAGCAGGAACATGATGGCGATCAGCAGCGTCGACAGCGCGTCGACGAAACCCGGCCAATAATCGACCGTACGCTCGCGGCGGCGGTTCTTGGCAAGAGCCATGGCTTATTTGCCCTCGCTCTTTTCGGTCTGGCTGCTGCGGTAGCTGGTGCGCTCCTGGCCACCGATACGCTCGGCGAGCCTGTCGAGCGTGCGGCGCATCGCCTTCGCCTCGTCCTGCTGTGCCTCTATCCAGTCGCGCAGCATCTGCTGCTCGTTGCGCATGTTCTTGACGAGGCCCTGAATGCCTTCGGCGAGGCTCGCCATCGCGGCGACCGAGCGCTGGTTGCCCGCGCCCCCTTCTTCCGAAACCTTCTTCAGATAATCGGAAAGCGCACGGACGTCTTCGGACGATCCGGCGGGTGCATCGAGCGCGGCGGCGACGGGAACATCGGAGCCCACGTCAGTGACCGAGGACAGTGCGTTTTCCAGCTCCATGTAAAAGCGGTTCTGCGCGCGGCCGGCCTGCAGGTCGAGGAAGCCGAGGATCAGCGAGCCGGAAAGGCCGAGCAACGAGGACGAGAAGGCCTGGCCCATGCCCGACAGCGGAGTCGACAGGCCTTCCTTCAGGGTGGCGAGAACATCGCCCGATCCGTTCGATCCGGCATCCAGCGACTGAATGACGTTGCTGATCGAGCCGATCGTGCCGATCAGGCCCCAGAAGGTGCCGAGCAGACCGAGGAAGACGAGCAGGCCGATGAGATAGCGCGAGGTGTCACGGGATTCATCGAGGCGTGTGGCGATCGAATCGAGGATCGAGCGCAGCGCCGTCGTCGACAGCGTCGCCGTCGATTTGCGGTTACCGATCAGCGCCCGCATCGGCGCCAGCAGCCGCGGATTGCGGTTCACCTTGTCGGCGCTGCCTGCGGCACGGAACGAATTGAACCAGCGCACTTCCGGGCGCAGCGCCAGAACATGATTGAAAACCAGAATGATGCCGACGGCGAGAACACCGAGGATCAGCCCGTTGAGGCCGGGATTGTGCATGAACGCCGTCTGCGTCTGCCTGAAAAGGATCGCGGCAATGAAGCCGACGATCACCAGGAACAGGAGCATCGTCCAGAGGAAGGACATCGGGCTGGAGAGTTTGTACGTATAGGTACCGCTCGGTTTTTCGGTCGAGCCGAACTCCGCCGCATTCACATTTTCCATGGTCTCGCAGCCTCCGGATTGCTAGCACCGGGAGACTAGAGCAACATTGTGCCGAATTGAAGTATGCCGGGACAGAAAACCGTGTGTTTACAACAGTCGGTTTTGATGAGGTCCTACTTCGAAGGGATAGGGCGCTTGATGACTTCCATAAGCGCTTTGTGGATGTACTCGTTGCCGGCGACCACTGCGCCACCTTCAACGACGTTTGCTCCACCATCCCAATCGGTTGCGTAGCCGCCTGCTTCGCGGATCAGCAGGATACCGGCAGCGATATCCCAGGCCGAGAGACCGTTTTCCCAGAAGCCGTCGAAACGGCCGGCAGCGACGTAGGCGAGATCGAGCGAGGCCGAACCCATGCGGCGCACGCCGGCAACTTCGCCCATCACATGGCGCAACTCGACGAGGAACTTGCCGTGATTGCCGCGGCCGAGATGCGGCACGCCGCAGGCAACGACGGCATCCGACAGGACGCGGCGGGCGCCGACGCGCAGGCGGCGATCGTTGAGGAATGCGCCACCGCCACGTTCGGCGGTGTAGAGTTCGTCGGTCGCCGGATTGAAGACCACGCCTGCGACGATTTCGCCGTTGCGCTCCAGAGCGATCGAAACGGCAAACATCGGAATGCCGTGCAGGAAGTTGGTCGTGCCATCGAGCGGATCGACGATCCAGCGATGCGCGCCGTCGGTGCCCTTGATCTCTTCACTTTCCTCGCCGAGGAAGCCGTAGGTCGGGCGAGCCTTCAGAAGCTCGTCCTTGACGATCTTCTCGGCCTTGCGATCAGCGTTGGAAACGAAGTCGCCCGGTCCCTTGACCGAAACCTGCAGGTTCTGAACTTCCCCGAAATCACGCCCCAGCGACTTGCCTGCCTTGATGGCAGCCTGAACCATGACATTGAGAAGAGCAGAACGGGCCATGTTGGCAATTTCCTTGGAACTGGTACGGGGTCGCTGTCAGGGCGGGAAAGGTCCCTGATCGCCGGAAAAGGCAGCGCTTTATAAGATTGGCGGCCTCAAGACCACAAAATCACGGAAATTTCAAGGGGAGAGGCGCCGAGCGGCTTCAGCGAGCGCCGGAGAGGTTAAAATTATTCTAGACAAATCAGTCCAGAAACCCTATCTGAGGGTCATGGCACGTCACAAGGAATTTGACCGGGACAAGGCTCTCGGCGCCGCTATCGGCATCTTCTCCCAGCATGGCTACGAGGGGAGCTCGACCGATGCCCTGCTAACGGCGATGAAGATCAGCCGGCAAAGCATGTACGATACCTTCGGCGGCAAGCGCAGCCTCTATCTGGAGGCGCTGAAGCGCTACAACACCGACAGTGTCGCGCGCATCGTTGATGACATGAAGGGGAACGGCTCTGCGCTCGACGCATTGGAAGCCGCCCTCGTCGCCTTCGCCTCGCGTCCCACTGCCGAGGCATCGCTCGGCTGCATGGGCGTCAGCGCCGTCTGCGAGTTCGGCAGGACCGACAATGACGTCGCGACGCTGACAGACAGCGCTTCGGCCACTCTCGGCCGGGCAATCACCAGGCTGATCGAAGACGGCCTAGCAAGCGGCGAGATCAGCGCCGAGATCGATCCGGATGCCGCCGTACAATTTCTTGGCGCAACGCTATCCGGCATGAAGGTCAGCGCCCGCAACGGCGCCACACCGGACATCCTCACAACAATCGCCCGCCTCGCCATCCGCAGCCTTCGCTAACAAGAGGGTTGGCCGAGCGCGCCTTTGCATATCCAATTCTAGACTAAACAGTCCAAATAAGGAGACATGACATGACGAAACCTCTTGATGGAAAGACCGCACTGGTGACCGGCGGCTCCCGCGGCATCGGCGCAGCAATCGTCCGCCGTCTTGCCGAGGACGGCGCGGCGGTGGCCTTCACCTATGCAAGTTCGAAGGAAAAGGCCGAGGCTCTAGCGGCCCGGATCGAGGCCGAGGGCGGCAAGGCAATCGCCATCCAGGCCGATAGCGCCGATGCGGCCGCACTGCAGGCGGCAATCGATCAGGCCGCCCGCCATTTCGGCGGGCTCGATATTCTGGTCAACAATGCCGGGATCCTGATGCGCAGCCCGATCGACACCTTTTCGCTCGACGATTTCGATCGCATGTTCGCCATCAACGTCAAAGCGGTCTTTGCCGGGACGCAGGCGGCTGCAAGGCACATGCAGAGCGGCGGCCGGATCATCACCGTCGGCAGCGTCACTGCCGAGCGCAGCGGCTTTCCCGGCGCATCGGTCTACAGCATGACGAAAGGCGCTGTCGCCGCCATGACCCGCGGCCTTGCACACGATCTCGGTCCACGCGGCATCACCGTCAACGCCATCCAGCCCGGCCCGACGGCGACGGACATGAACTCGGATCCGGGTTCGCATGAGATGCTGCAGGGGCTGATGGCGCTCGGTCGTCTCGGCGAGGACCGCGAGATTGCCAGCCTTGCCGCCTATCTCGCCAGCCCCGATGCATCCTTCGTCACCGGCGCTAGCCTGACGATCGACGGCGGTTATCTCGCCTGAAAACAGAACCGGCGGCCAAGGCCGCCGGCTTTCCTAGAATTTCTGCTGTGTCAGAAGCACTTCGCGGGCGATCTGGTCGAGCGGCAGGATGCGGCTGACGCCGCCCTTGGCGATCGCTTCCTTCGGCATGCCGAAGACGACGCAGCTCGCTTCGTCCTGCGCCACCGTATAGGCGCCGGCCTGGTGCATCTCGAGCATGCCGCGGGCGCCATCGTCGCCCATCCCGGTCATAATGATGCCCATGGCGTTCGAGCCCGCCGCGCGCGCCGCCGAGCGGAAGAGCACGTCGACAGACGGGCGGTGGCGGGAAACCAGAGGCCCTGTCTTCACCGAGACATAGTAGCGAGCCCCCTGACGCTCCAGCAGCATATGCCGGTCGCCCGGCGCGATCAGTACGTGGCCGCGCAGAACAGCGTCGCCATCGGCAGCTTCCTTGACCTCGACTTCGCAGAGACCGTTGAGGCGCTTGGCGAAGGCGGCGGTGAACTTCTCAGGCATGTGCTGAACAATGACCATGCCCGGCGCATTCGCAGGCAATCCTTCCAGAAATTCGCGCAATGCTTCCGTTCCGCCCGTCGAGGCGCCGACGCAGACGACCATCTCGGTGGTCTTCGCCATGGCACGACCCGTCGGCGGCGGCAGCATTGCGTCAGCCGTCAGCTTCTTGGCCGGACCGTCGGCCGAGGCTGAACGCGCCGCCCCCGCCACACGGCGAGCGGAGGGAAGGCGCGCATGAGCCGCACCCTTCACCACCTCGCGAATGCGGATCGCATCGTCGGCCAGACTGTCGGCCGCACCGATCTTCTGCTTGAGAATGATATCCACCGCGCCGGCTTCCAACGCCTGGATCAGCGTTTCGGAACCTGCTTCGGTCAGCGACGAGCACATGACGACCGGGATCGGATGCTGCGACATCAGCTTGCGCAGGAAGGTGATGCCATCCATGCGCGGCATCTCGACATCCAGCGTGATGACATCAGGGACGTCTTCCTGCAGCTTGCGGGCGGCCATGAAGGGATCTGTCGCCACCCCCATGACTTCAATATCGGGATCTTCCTCGAGAATGCGCACCAGCGTCTGACGAACGCTGGCGGAGTCATCGATGACGAGAACGCGAACCTTCTTTCCCATCTCTTTCCTGCTCTACTTCTTTTGGAACACCGTGTTGGAAACCTGCTTCAGCGGCAGGTCGAATCCGGTGATCGATTCCGAGTGGCCGATGAACATGTAGCCGCCATCGGCAAGGCAGTCGCAGAGCCGCGTCAGCACGGATTGCTGCGTCGGCTTGTCGAAATAGATCAGCACATTGCGGCAGAAGATGATCTGCATCGGCTCGCCGACCGGATATTTGTCGTCCATCAGGTTCATGCGCGCAAAGCCGATCTTGCTGCGCAGCTTTGGCGAGATGCGCACTTCGCGGCGCCCGGCCTGCTTGGCGGTCATTACATATTTGCGCTGCAGATCGTAAGGCACCGGCTGCACCAGATCCTGCGCATAGATGCCGCGGCGCGCCGTCTGCAGCACATCGGTGCTGAGGTCGGTCGCCAGCACGCTGTAGGAAAGACCGGCATTCTCTTCCACGAATTCGGAAAGCACCATCGCCATCGTGTAAGGCTCGGCGCCCGTCGAGCAGGCCGAGCTCCAGGTGCGGATCTTGCGCACGCCGCTCGAAACCAGCGCCGGCAGCGCCGTCATCTGCATATACTCGAAATGCTTGGCTTCGCGGAAGAAGTCCGTCTTGTTGGTGGTGACGACATCGATCAGATAGACCGTTTCCTGATCCAGGCCGCCTTCATCGAACAGGAAATCGCAATAGTCGTCGAATGTCGAATGGTTGGTGGCGCGAAGGCGGCGGCGCAGCCGGCCCTCCAGCATCGTCAGCTTCGACGGCGGCATCTTGATGCCGCTGTAGTCGTAGATGAACCGGGAAAGCTTGTCGAAATTGCGCTTGCTGATCCGGTCGCCCGGCAATTGGGCTTCCACTGCTGCCATACTCATAACTCAAAACCCCCAAAAGTCGGCAGCCTAAGCTGCCGATTGCAATGCCGAAGCGTCCTCGCGCGACAGCAGCCGCGCCAGGTCGACGATGACGACGAAGCCGTTTTCACGGCGCACGACGCCAGCGATGTAATCGGAACGCCAGCGGGTACCGATATCCGGCGCCGCCTCGATCTGGTCCTGCCGGAAGGGCGTCACCTCGAAGACCCGGTCGGCGACGAGGCCGAGCGTCAGCACCCGGCTTTCCATCGGTATGTCGAGAACGAGCACACGCGTATGCGGCGTGGGCACGGTCTTCGACATACCGAGTTTCAGGCGCAGATCGATGGTCGGAACACCCTGGCCGCGCACGTCGCGAAGGCCGAGCAGATAGTCGGGACCGTTGGGAATCTTGAAAGCTTCCGCATAGTCCAGAATTTCCCGCACCACCTCCACCGGAACGGCGAAGATTTCATCGCCGAGGCTGAAGGTCACGAATTGAGCTTCCAGGGATGTCGAGGCCATGATTATGCGCTTTCCTTGAATTCGGCGTCACCGTCGTCGGGACCACCCATTGACATGTCCAGGGCAAAACCTTTCGCGCGGGCCTGCTGGCTGGCGACGCTGTTGGCTGCCGCAACCGCCTTGACGGGCTTGCGCGGCGAAGCGGCGGGGCGGGCGCTCATCCGGGCAGCTGTCGTGCGGGCGTGGCCCGAGGTTTCGACCTTGAAGAAGGCGATCGAGGCCTGCAGTTCCTCGGCCTGGGTGGCGAGCTCTTCCGAGGTTGCCGACATCTCTTCCGATGCGCCGGAATTCTGCTGGGTCACCTTGTCGAGCTGCTGGATCGCTTCGTTGATCTGGGCCGCACCGATATCCTGCTCGCGGCAGGCGGCGCTGATCTCGGAGACGAGTTCGGCGGTCTTGCGGATATCCGGCACCAGACGGCCGAGCATGTCGCCGGCATCCTGCGCTGCCTTGACTGTGTCGGTCGACATCGAGCTGATCTCGGCGGCAGCAGACTGGCTGCGTTCGGCAAGCTTGCGGACTTCCGATGCGACGACAGCGAAGCCCTTGCCATGTTCGCCGGCACGAGCGGCTTCGACGGCGGCGTTCAGAGCGAGAAGGTCGGTCTGACGGGCGATTTCCTGAACGATGCCGATCTTCTGGGCGATGGTGCGCATGGCCTCGACAGCGCGTGCCACGGCCTCGCCGCTGGTTTCCGCGTCCTTGGCGGACTGACGGGCGATCTTTTCCGTCTGGGCGGCGTTATCGGCGTTCTGCTTGATGTTGGCGGCCATCTCTTCCATCGAGGCAGACGCCTCTTCGGCCGATGCTGCCTGCTCGGTCGCGCCCTGCGAAACCTGCTCGGCGCTGGCCGAGAGTTCCTGGCTGCCGGAGGAAACGTTGTCGGCGGCCGAGAGAGCATCGGCAACGACGCCACGCAGACGCTCGACCATGCTTTCCAGCGAGAGTCCAAGCACGTCCTTGTCGGACAGCGGCTTCGGCGTGACGGTCAGGTCGCCATTGGCGATCTTGTCGGCAATGCTTGCCGTATCGCGAAGATTGGCCGTCATGGTGTTGAGGGCATCGACGAGGTCGCGGACTTCATCGTTGGAATTGACGGTCGCGGTCGCCGAGACATCGCCGCGTGCGACGGCACTTGCGAGATCGGTGGCTGCCGAAAGGTTCCGCTTGATGGCACGGGTCACGAAGATCACGACACCGATCGCGGCGAGCGTGATCAGCAGACCCATCGTCACGGTCATCTGGATCAGCGAGTGGAAGAGAGCAATGCCCTGCTCGCGCAGATCCTTGGCGGCCTTAAGCTGATATTCGGTCAGCTTGCTGATGCCGTCGGTCGTCGGGTCGATCGCAGGATAAAGGTCGTTCTTGGCGAATGTATCGAGCTTGGCGGTATCGCGCGTCTGGAGAATGTCCTGAAGCTCGGCGACCTTGACGTCGGAGCGCGCCATGTCGGACTTCACCTTCTCGGCGATCACGCTTTCTTCTGGCGTCAGCTGGGTGGCGAGATAGGCCGACCACTGATCGGAGATGACATGCTTGGCGCCTTCGATATTGGAGGCGGCCTGCTGCCAGTCGAGCTTTTCGGCATGCAGCTTGTGCGTCGTATCGACGATGCTGACGGCATAGGCGTCCGACACCAGCTTGAGCTGCTGCAGCGGAACGACGCGGTCGTCATAGATCGACTTCATCGATTCCGTCATGGCGTTCATGCCGTAATAGGCGCCGCCGCCGATGACGCTGGCGATAGCGATGCTGGACGAGATCTGGATTGCAAGAATTTTGGCGCCGATGGAACGGAAGATTCCCTTTTTGCGGCCGGTAGTCATGGGGGCATTCCTCGCTAGAGATGTTCTGGTTGATCCGGCTGAACGCGCGGCTTTCCGCGCCGCCCAAACGGCAGTCGTTCGAAATGTCTTGCTGGTTCCAAAATCATCGTCGCGTCACCGGCACCGTTTTGTACCGGCCTTTTCACGATCAGCAGCAAAACCGCGGAGCGCCAGCCACGGATGCTTTCTCCCTCGGAGAGCCTTCAAGCCGGTCCGCATCCTGCGGTGGCCTGGGCCGATCGACACCGGCGCATACACACGCCGGGCATTTCATGCCGCGGACTTCTCAGCCCGCGGCACTTGTTCATCTATCGATCAGGCGCTTTCGCGGAAGTCGTCGTCGTGCGAGTCCGGGCCGCCCATCGACATGTCGAGTGCGAAGCCCTTGGCACGGGCCTGCTGGGCCGACACCGACTGGCTGCTATGGCTGAAGTGCGAGTGATCGCTGGCGGGCTTGCGAACCGGAGCCGAAGCCTTGACGACCTTGGTCACGGCCTTGACCGGCGTGCGCTGCGCGCTGGAACGGGCCGCACCTGCGGTATCGACCTTGAAGAAGGCGATCGAGGCCTGCAGCTCTTCTGCCTGTGCAGCAAGCTCTTCCGACGTCGCCGACATTTCTTCCGATGCACCGGCGTTCTGCTGGGTCACCTTGTCGAGTTGCTGGATCGCTTCGTTGATCTGCGAGGCGCCGATATCCTGTTCGCGGCAAGCAGCACTGATCTCGGAGACGAGTTCGGCGGTCTTGCGGATATCCGGAACCAGGCGGCCGAGCATTTCGCCGGCGTCGCGGGCGGCCTTGACCGTATCGCTCGACATCGAGCTGATCTCGGCAGCGGCAGACTGGCTGCGTTCGGCCAGCTTGCGGACTTCCGAAGCAACGACCGCAAAGCCCTTGCCATGTTCGCCTGCACGGGCCGCTTCGACGGCGGCGTTCAGAGCGAGCAGGTCCGTCTGGCGGGCGATTTCCTGAACGATGCCGATCTTCTCGGCGATCGTGCGCATCGCATCGACAGCGCGGTTGACGGCGTCGCCGGAAGCCTCCGCGTCCTTGGCGGACTGGCGGGCGATCTTTTCCGTCTGGGCGGCGTTATCGGCGTTCTGCTTGATGTTGGCGGCCATCTCTTCCATCGAGGCGGATGCTTCTTCGGCAGATGCTGCCTGCTCGGTCGCGCCCTGCGAAACCTGCTCGGAGGAAGCCGAGAGCTCCTGGCTGCCCGAGGAAACGTTGTCGGCGGCCGAGAGAGCATCGGCAACGACGCCGCGCAGACGCTCGATCATCACGTTGACGTTGCCGAGCAGTTCGCCGATTTCGTCGCGGTTGGTGATTTCGGCGGTCTTCGTCAGGTCACCTTCGGAGACTTCGCGAACGACGGTGTTGGCGCGGGTCAGGCCCTTGGAGATCGTGTTGGCGATCCAGAAAGCGGTAGCCGCGGCAATAAGGAATGCGGCCGCAGCAATCGCGATCATCGTGGTGCGGGTATTTGCATATTGAACGTCGGCGCTGTTGTCCGCATCGCTCATCTTCTGCTTTTCGATCTGCAGCATCTCATCGAGAGCACCATCGATGGCATTTGCGGTCTGGCGTGCGTCACCGACGGAAACCGCGGTCGCACCGTCCTTGTTGCCCGCCTGCAGCATCTGGCGGATCTGGTCGTCGGCATCGATGAAGCGCTTAGCGATACCATCGATTTCAGCCCAGCGGGCGCGGTTCTCGGGATCAGCAATCTTCTGAACGCCGCTCAGGGCGGTCGTCAGGTCTTCGCGGGCAGAATTGCCCTTTTCGATCGAGGACTGCATTTCCTTCGGATCGGAAGCCGCAAGCAGGTTCTTCTGCTGGCGAATGGTTTCAAGCTGCGCAATGTTGATGTTCTGCGTCAATTCCAGACGCGCGGCCGGGCCTGCGAGCAGGTTGCCGAGCGTGTCGTTGAGCGAACCCAGGCTCATGATGCCATAACCGGCCGTGCCCACGAGCATTAATATGATGAAGGTGAACGCTGTCACCAATTTGGCTTTAATTGTCAGTCGCATCGTCCCAGCCCCCTAGCTGATATCAACGGCGTTTCAGTTTGAGTTGCCGGCGCTGTCGTGCCGGGCGGAGAAGATTGCCTGCAGATTGGGGATGATGATGAACTCCCCTCCCCGCTTGACGAGGCAATTGATGTAGTCGGCGCGCCAGCGCATGCCGACACTTGGCGGTGGTTCGCTCGCCGTCTTTGCGAGCGTGGTGACTTCATTCACCTTGTCCGTCCTGAGGCCAACGAGCGTGCGCTCGCCCTGCAGGTCGATTTCGATAACGATGATGCGGCTGTCGATCGTCGCTTCCGTCGCCTCCATGCCGAAGGCGAGGCGCAGGTCCGCCAGCGGAATGACCTTGCCGCGGAAATTGATGACGCTCGCCACATAGGACTGGGCGCCGGGCACAGCGGTCTCCGGCAGCAGATCCAGGATTTCCTGAACCATGACGGCCTCGAGAGCGAAGGTCTCGCCGTTCATGTCGAAGGTCAGGACCTCGACTTCTTCGGCATAGGCCCAATGCTGGTCTACACGTTCGGCTACGGCGCTCATCCTGCGACCCTCATCTGCGCTTCCTGTTGCTGACCGGCGGCCACGAGATGGCCGACGTCGAGAATGAGGGCGACGCTGCCGTCGCCGAGAATGGTGGCGCCGGAGAAGGTCACCACGTCGTTGTGCAGCTTCGACATCGACTTGATGACCGTCTGGTGGTCGCCGATGATCTGGTCGACGACGAGACCGACGCGCTCCGTGCCGGTCGAGATGACCACGACCTTCTGATGCACATCCGGCTTGGTGCCAGTGCGGAAGAGATCGCGAAGGCGCAGGAACGGCACCAGGCTGTCACGCAGCGAGATGAAGCTGCGGCCGCGCGAACGCAGATCCTCTTCCAGCGACAGTTCGAGGCATTCCTCGACCGCCGAGAGCGGGATGACGTAGCGACCGGAGCCGACACGGACGAGAAGGCCGTCGATGATCGCCAGCGTCAGCGGGATGCGCAACGAGACTTCCGAACCCTCGCCCGGGCGGCTCTCGATATCGATCGCGCCACGCAGCGCCTCGACCGTCTTCTTGACGACATCCATGCCGACGCCGCGGCCGGAGAGATTGGTGATCGTCGCAGCCGTCGAAAAACCCGGTGCGAAGATCAGCTGCAGCAGTTCCTGATCGGAAAGTTGCTGGCCGGGCGCGATGAGACCGGAGGATTCCGCCTTGGCGCGGACCCGTTCGCGGTTGATGCCGCGGCCATCGTCCTTGATCGAGATGATCACTTCACCGCCCGACTGGCGGGCGGACAGCGTCACCGTGCCGGCTTCGCTCTTGCCGGCGGCAAGGCGGTCGGCCGGGGTTTCGAGGCCGTGGTCGATCGAGTTGCGCACAAGATGAACGAGCGGATCGGCAAGGCGCTCGATGACCGTCTTGTCGACTTCGGTGCTTTCGCCTTCCGTGATCAGTTCGATCGACTTGCCGGTTTCGCGGGCAAGATCGTGAACGAGGCGGCGGAAGCGCGAGAAGAGCGTGGCGACCGGCACCATGCGCAGCACCATCATCGTGTCGCGAAGCTCGCCGGACAGGCGCTCGATTTCTTCGGAGACGGAGCGCAGTGCGATATCCGAGCTTGAGCTTGCCAGCTGGCTGAGGCGAGACTGCGCGATGACGAGCTCGCCGACGCGGTCCATCAGTTCGTCGAGGCGCTCGGCAGGAACACGGACGTTCTCCTGTGCCTTCGCCTGGCGGCTGTCGACGGCGGCAGCGGCCGGCGCATCGCGCTTGACCGGAACGGCCTCGACCGGCTTGAAGGCCGGAGCGGCGGCAGCCTGCGGTGCGGCAACGGGCGCCGCGACCGGTGCGGGCTCGGCGGCCTTGACCGGCTCGGCTGCGACAGGCGCGGGAGCCTGGGCGGCGTCATCGATATCGACGACTTCGAGCTCCATGTCGTCCATCACGAAGATGAAGACGTCGTCGATCGCCGAACGGTCCTGCTCGCTCTTCAGCGTCACTTCCCAGGAGATGTAGAGTTCGTTCGCCACGAATTCGCCAAGCGGCGGGATACCGGCCGTATTGGCGCGCACCGTGCATTCGCCGAGCTCGCGCAGCTCGTCGAGCAGGCCGAGCGGATTGGTGCCGTTCGCCATCGCATTGGACGGCAGGCTGAAGCGGATGCGCCAGTGATTGAGCTTCTTCTGCGGAGCAGGTGCAGCAACGGCTGCAGGTACCGCTACAGCAGGTGCCGCTTCCTTCGGTGCCGCGGAACCGCCGACGGCGGCCTGCAGCTGGGCAAGCAGTTTCTGCCCGGTATCGCCGTGGTCGGCGTCGGGCTGATCGACGAGCGCGCGCATGTGATCCTGCGCCGCCAGTACCGCCGCCACCAGTTCGGCGGTTGCCGGAACTTCGCCCTTGCGGACGCGGTCGAATGCCGTCTCGCAGTGATGCGTGAAGGCTGCGAGCGCCTCGAAGCCGAACATCGCGCCGGAACCCTTGAGGGTGTGCAGGCCGCGGAAGACGGCATCGACGAGGCCCTTGTCGTCGAGCTGGTGGGTGAGATCGAGAAGCCCGGCCTCGATTGCCTCGAGGCATTCGGCGGCTTCCGTGCGGAATACTGCGACCGGATCGAGCGTGCTCATCTGCCGAGAACTTTCTTGACGATCTTCACGAGGTTTTCAGGATCGAACGGCTTGGTCAGCCAGCCGGTGGCACCGGCCGCCTTGGCGCGGGCCTTGAGATCGGCATCGGACTCGGTGGTGAGGAAGATGATCGGCACGCCCGCCTGGCTCGGCAGCTTGCGCAGCTCCTCGATCATCGTCAGGCCGTCCATGACAGGCATGTTCAGATCGGTGACGATCAGGTCGAACTGCGCGGTCTGCGCGGTTGCCAGACCTTCGGCACCGTTGACCGCCTCGGTGATGGTATAGCCCGCATTGGTCAGCGTGACCTTGGTCGTCAGCCGGATGCTGGCGGAATCGTCGACTGTCAGGATATTGGCGCTCATGCTGTAACCTCTTTATGCAACCAGAACTTCGCGTCCTCGGCGGTGAAGGCTTCGACGAAGCCGGCGCGTTCGAGAACCTTGAGAATACGCTCGCCAACAGGGGACGAGAGCGTCAGGGTCTTGCCTTGCAGCTTGGCCTGGCGGCGCGCGGATTCCACGAGTTGCACGAAGCTCAGATCGGCCTCCGCACTCGATGGAATTTTTAGTATAATTCGATCTTTACTTTCGATTTCACTAGAAATTGTCGCGCTAAGATCCAATACATTCCTGATACTTAGAACTTCAGGCAATGATATAGAATCGCGATGCTGATTATCGCCGCTCAAGACAGCCCCCGAGGCATGAGAAATACTTTTATTCCTCTAAAGGACTCTCATGACAGGCTTAACGGGGAGTAAACTGTGGTTGTAACCGATCTACAATTGCCGCGAGTCCCGACTCCCAAATTCTTACCCAAGATAAGTTATAGTCGGCAATTTTTATGGGTATTTTTTATAAGCAAAATCATATTGTTAAATTAACATGAGAGCTTTCTAACGAGAAAGGCTCCGCATTTTTTACGCATCGTTAATCACAACGCAGGCGAGTCGGCGGCGTTTACCCCTCATTTCCATCCTGCCCGTAAAAATAGCATCAGTTTTGCAGAAGTAATAAGTAAAGGGAACAACGTGGCAAACGGGGCAGGATCGGCACAGGCGATAGAGTTGACCACCGGTACGGAGGTCAGTCAGACGCTCGAAACCGCGCGCAGCCAAGTCGAAGAACGCTTCCTGGAAGGCGGCACGGTGCTGCTGTCCGTCATGGACGTTCTCAACCGTTTGCTGAATTCCCTCGATAACATCACCAAGGCTCTCGACAATAATCAGTCGAGCAATGCCGACGCTGATCTGCGCGCCACCGTCGAAAGCCTGACCGCCCTGCCGGTCACCGAACAGGCGCGCCAGACGGCACTTGCGACGCTCGCCGAAACCGGCAGCGGCCTGCACAAGCATATCGCCGAGATGCAGGAGACCATGCGTTATCTCCGCACCTTCGCCGTGACGGTAAAGATCACCGGCGCCGGTCTCCCGGAATTCGCCGGCTTCGCGCAGGAAATTCTTGAGCGCATCTATTCCGGCACCGAGGAAGTCAATCGCTTCGCCGGCCACCTTGATAGCCTGCAAAAGGAAGTAAAGCTGGCGCTGAGCGTCGGCGCCAACCTGTCGAAGAGCTATTCGGAAACCGTGCCCGCCGTTGCCGGCGCGCTGCGCCAGGATGCGCAGAAGATCGCCGAACACCGCCAGAAGCTCGGCGTCATCGCCCGCGAAGTCGGCGCGATAGCCCGCGGCGTCCAGTCCAAGGTCGCCTCCACCCTTTCGGCCCTGCAGATCGGCGACATCACCCGCCAGCGCATCGAGCACGTCCAGAGCACCTTCTCGCTGCTCGACGAATTCCTCGATGGCGATGGCGGGGCACTGAATGCCGACCAGCGCGAGCGGCTGCGCAATGTCATCAATCATTTGACCGCAGCACAGATGGCGGAAATGTCCGCCGATTTCAGCCGCGACTCGCAGAATGTCGTGCAGACAATCAAGAGCTTCGGCCACGACACGCACGAGATCATGAAGCTGCGCGACCAGATGGCTGGCGGCGGCGAAGGCAATTTCATGCGCGCCCTGGAATCCAGCGTTTCGGCCGCCCACGAGATCGTCAAGCAGGTGGATGCCTCCAGCCGTCAGGCCGACCAGGTCAGCCAGTCGACGCTCGGCACCGCGGCCAAGCTTTTGGAAGCGATCGGCAATATCCGCGCCGTCAAGACCGACATCAACTACATGGCACTGAACACCAACCTACGCTGCAGCCGTCTCGGTGAAGAGGGCAAGTCGATCAATGTCGTGACCGCGGAGCTTCGCATCTTCGCAAGCAAGCTCGACGATTCCGCCGATGCGATCGTCAACGGCCTGCCGGCGCTCGAAGCAGCGGCGGGCAACATGGCCCCTGCCGCAGGCGGCAATTCCGGCGGTCTCGCCGAGAGCTTGACGGCAGCCGTCGGCAGCATCCGCTCGGGCGCGGACATGATGGAAGAGGAACTGAAGGTTCTGGCCGAGCACGGCCGTGAGGTCGCCAACAAGATCACCCTGATGATCGGCAAGCTCGATTTCGAACACGATCTCGGTGAAACGCTGGTGCGCTGCGCCACCGTTCTCGAAGACGTCGCCGGAATGGAAATCGCCAATATCGACGACATCGCCGAGTTGATCGCTCCGCTCGACCGCAAGATCTTCAAGCTCTACACGATGGTTCAGGAACGCAACGTCCACCGCGCCATCATTCCGGCCATCGAAGAAGAAGCGGCACCGGCCGCTGCGGCAGCGCCGGCGGCTGCCGGTGACGACGAAGACCTCTTCGCCGACGCGCTGTTCTAGGACTTAACGCCTACGGAAGGCGGCGGAATTTGTTCGCCCGGTCGATGGCCACCTGTTGCTGATCATCCTCGATCCCAAGATAGAAATCTTCGAGCTCGGGATCGGGCAGACCGGCCCGGCGCGACAGCACATACCATTTGGCCGCTTCAATCGGATCAGGCTTGGTGCCAAGCGCGTAGATATAGAGATGCGCGAGCTTGTTCTGTGCCACCACGTTGCCGCGGTTGGCGGCAAGCTGCATCCATTGGAAGCCGTGCACGAAATCGCGCGGACCGTTCTGGCCGTTGACCATCCAGACCGCAAGATCGACCTGCGCGGTATCGAAACCGGCATGGGCCGCACGCGCCATCCAGGGACGTGCAAGACGGCGCTTCTCTTCCGGGAGGCCGGGTAATGTCGAATAGAGTTCGGCGACAGCATATTGGGCATCGGCAATGCCCTGCTCCGCCGATTTTTCGTAATAGGGCAGAGCGAGTTTCAGCCCATCCTCTCCCGGATGGTCGGAAGTGATGATCTGGCCCCAGTTAAACTGCGCGGAAGAATTGCCGGAGTCGGCAGCCTTCTTCATGTATTCGTCGGCCTTGGTCTTGTCGCGCGGCACGACTTCGCCGGCCATCAGCATCAGCGCATATTTGAACATCGCCGCGCCATCGCCGCCTTCGGCTGCCTTGCCGTACCAGAAAGCAGAGCTCTTCGGATCGCGGCGCACACCGAGACCGGCATACTGGATTTCGGCAACCAGCGTCTGTGCGGCGGGATCGCCAAGCTGGGCGCGCGGCAGTGCAAGCTGCATCGCCGTCAGATAATAGCCGCGCTGATAGGCGCCATAGGCCTCGTCGACCGGCCCCTTGTAGTCCTTCTCCGGCGGCAGGTCGGGAAGTTTCGCGCCCATGCGATCGAGAACGCCGAGACCAGTCGAGGGCTGCACACCTTCCGGCGGACGGCCCTTCTTCAGCGGTTCGGCATCGCCGCCAACCGGCCGTGTCACCACATTGTCGATCGTCTGGGCCATCGCCGCATAGGGAATGGACGCGGAAAACGCGGCAGCGGCGAGAATCAGACGGCGAATGTGGACAGCGCGGATCGGCATAAGCGCGACTTCAATCCTCAAACCGTGGCGCTTTTTCGTCAAGAAGTGCGTTGACCTGCGCAACGATCGCCGGCGCCTGCGCCGGATCGGCGAAAACGGCAAGCCGCAACGCCACGAACTCGGCGCCGGATTCGGCAACCACGAGCGCCGAAGCAGGATCGGTTCCGCCCATCACCATGCAGGGAATTTCAATCATCGACGCCCACCATTCGCCGAGCGCGACGTTCTTCGGATGCGCTTCCGGCTTGATGTCGCCGTCGAGCTTGCCGAAGAAGATGTAGTCGGGACGTTCCTCGCCGATCTCCAGCGCATTGTGGCGATCGGTGGCATTGCCACCGCCGACGATCAGCTTGTCGGCATATTTGTCGATCGCTTCGGCGATCTCGGCAGCCGGGCCGGTCAGATGCAGGCCATCGGCCTTCGCGCGGCCGACGATGCGGCTGTCGCCGGCGATCAGGGCAGCCGCGCCCGCTTCCTGGATGATCGGCACCAGCTTTTCGGCGTGCTTCTGGAAAACGCCGTCGTCGAGGCCGTATTGCGGCACGATCACCGAGGCGACATCTCCGCCTTTCAGCGCATCGCCAACAATCTTCGCCCTCTCGTCGGCGTCTGCAATGTCAGGCGCGATCAGGACCAGGCGGCAGCGGTTTTCTGGTTCGGTGCTCATGAAGTCTTTCCATTTTCTGCCGATTCCGCCAGCAGGCGGTAAATCCGCACTCGTTTTGTGTGAGTAATTCCGATAGACGAGGCTGGCAAGGGGAGGACTTGAAAAGCATGCTGCCGGAACTGTCATTCTTTTATGCGGCAGTGCCCGCCGTGCTGCTCGTTGGCCTCGCGAAAGGCGGCATGGGAGATGCCCTTTCGCTGATCGGCGTTCCCTTCCTCGCCCTCGTCGTCTCGCCGGTCGAAGCGGCCGCCATCCTGTTGCCGATCCTCGTTTTCATGGACATCATCTCGCTGATCATCTGGCGCCAGCATGGCGACTGGACGACGTTGAAGATCATGCTTCCCGGCGCTCTCTTCGGCATCGCGCTCGGCTGGGCGACATCCGCACTCATTCCCGGCAATGCGCTGCGCATCGTCATCGGCACGGTTACCGTGCTCTTTTGCCTCCGCTACTTCTGGAACAATTTCGGCCCCGGCGCCGGAAAAGTCGTGCCGCCGCGCGGCCAGCGCCCGATCCTTGCGAGCGCCTGGGGGACGCTGTCGGGATATGGCAGCTTCGTCGCCCATGCCGGCGGCGCACCGTTCCAGATCTATGCCCTGCCGCTGAAGCTGCCGCCGCGCGAATTCACCGGCACCAGCGTCCGTTTCTTCGCCATCCTCAATGCCGTGAAGCTGATCCCCTATTTCGCGCTCGGGCAGCTCGACACCAAGAACCTCGTCACCTCGATGACCCTGCTGCCCTTCGCGCCGCTGGCGACGATCGCCGGCGCCTGGTGCGTGCGCCGCATGAAGCCGGAGATTTTCTATCCGTTCATGTATGCCATGGCGATGATTGCCGCGTTCCTCATCATGCGAGAAGGTCTCGGTTTCTAGTCTTCCGATCGACCGGCATTGTCGCGGTCGCGTTCATAGCTCCGGGCCCAGGGGAACGCCGGCAGCCACGCCTCGCGGCGGATGGTCCAGAGCTCGTAGGTCGGCTTGAACTGATTGGGTTCGTCGAGCGAACCAAGGTTCAGCTCGATCTCATCGCCGCTGCGGCCAAAGACCGGAGACCCGCAGCGCGGGCAGAAGAAGCGGCCGGCATAGCTCCCCGTCTCGCCTTGGACCTCGACTGCGTCTTCAGGATAGATCGCCGAAGCATGAAACAAGGCGCCGTGATGCTTGCGGCAATCGAGACAATGGCAAATGCCGACGCGGTAGGGCGCTCCCGTCGCGGCAAAACGGACATTGCCGCAGAGGCAGCCACCGGTGAAGCGGTCCATCCTGCATCTCCTCGTCATCCAAGAGAGCTGACGGTTTACAACGAAGCCCGCCTTTACAGCAAATCCGGGCGCTCAGCGGCAGACAATCGAGCTTGGGTGCACCGCACAATTTCCTTGCCGGAAAGCGGTCTTTGACGTAGCGTTTCGGCATGTCGAACATCGACCCCTTCGCCGCGATATCAGATCCGAACCGGCGGTTCCTGCTGGAACAGCTGAGGCGCGCGCCGAAGACGGTCAACGAACTCGCCGAAACCCTTCCGATCAGCCGCCCGGCTGTCTCGCAGCACCTGAAGGCGCTTCTGGATTCGAACCTCGTCTCCGTTACCTCCGAGGGCACGCGGCGGATCTACGCGGTCAACAACCGCGGCTTCGACAGGCTCAATCTGTGGCTGGACCAGTTCTGGGCGTAAAGCACCCGCTACAAATGAAAATGCGCCAGTCCAACTCCGCACTGAATGGACTGACGCACGATTTTGTAAAGCCACCGGGCCCTTGCTAAACCTATTTAAAGTTTGGATTTTTGTCCTTCAAGACTGCAAGTGATCGACCGGTGATCTCGAGTTATTCCATTAGTGAACGGAAGATTTCAGACGTTGGATTTCGTCCTTGATACGCAGCTTTCTGCGCTTGCACTCTGCAATGTCTGCATCGCGCTTAGAGGGAGATGTCATCAGCGCGTGCAGCTCCTCCTCAAGAGCTCCATGCTTCTTCTCAAGTGACTCAAGATGAGCTTGAACAGTCATTTGACCCTTCCTTCCTCTTGCCTTCCCCAGCCATCCATCGCTGGAGTTCTAGGCGTCAACCTTTCGACTGTGACATATTTTTGAAGGCTTGTCGAAGGCGAAAACGTGGTGCCTAGATGGCAAATTCATGATCAACACTAACTTCCCGTTACCGCTATTTGGTGATAGGAGCTTGCGGAAATCATCGGCAGAACGGACAAGGTCCAAGGACGGTAATGGGGAATGCAAATGGCCGATCAGGAACAGGCGGAAATCAGGCTCATCGCAGCTCGGCTGCGGCAGGAGCACGAGGATTATGACGCCGCGATCAACGCCATGATTGCAACCGGCTGCGATGCTCTGCGCGTTCAGCGCATGAAGAAGAAGAAGCTTGTGATCAAGGACAAGCTGACGAAGATCGAGGATCAGATTATCCCGGATATCATCGCCTGAAGGGGACGTGCCGTTGACGATGACAGACAGACCACCCGTTGCCATCATCATGGGCAGCCAATCCGACTGGGAAACCATGAAGAACGCCGCCGACACGCTCGAGGCGCTCGAAATTCCCTACGAGGCGCGCATCATCTCTGCGCACCGCACGCCGGATCGGATGGTCAACTTCGCCAAGAACGCGCGTGACGAAGGCTTCAAGGTGATCATCGCCGGCGCCGGTGGCGCAGCCCACCTTCCGGGCATGACGGCCGCCTTCACGCCGCTCCCGGTCTTCGGCGTTCCGGTTCAGTCGAAAACCATGTCCGGCCAGGACAGCCTTCTCTCGATCGTGCAGATGCCGGGCGGCATTCCCGTCGGCACTCTGGCGATTGGCAAGGCAGGCGCCATCAATGCGGCGCTGCTCGCCGCCGCGGTTCTCGCCCTTTCCGATGAAGATATCGCCGACAGGCTCGACGAATGGCGCGAACGCCAGAGCGGCGCGATCGCCGAATACCCGATGGACGACAGATGACTGCAAAGACGATCGGCATCATTGGCGGCGGCCAGCTCGGCCGCATGCTTGCCATGGCCGCAGCCCGGCTGAATTTCCGCACGATCATCCTGGAGCCGCAGGCCGATTCTCCGGCCGCCCAGGTGTCCAACCGCCAGATCACCGCGGCTTATGACGACCCGGCAGCGCTTGCCGAGCTCGCCAGGCTCTGCGACGTCGTCACCTACGAATTCGAGAACGTGCCCGTTGCCGCCGCCGCAACGCTCGCCGCAAGCGTGCCGGTCTATCCGCCGCCGAAGGCACTGGAAGCCGCGCAGGACCGTCTGGTCGAAAAGCGCTTCATCAATGACTGCGGCATCCCGACCGCGAAATTCCATGCCGTCGACAGCCAGGAAGACCTGGAAGCCGCGCTCAAGGATTTCGGTGGGCAGGGCGTGCTCAAGACCCGCCGCCTCGGCTACGACGGCAAGGGGCAGAAAGTATTCCGCTCGCCGGCCGATAGCGCCGAGGGCGCCTATGCCGCGCTCGGCAGCGTGCCGCTGATTCTCGAAAGCTTCGTCGCCTTCGAGCGTGAGGTCTCGATCATTGCCGCCCGCTCGACCGACGGCACCGTCGTTGCCTTCGATCCGGCCGAGAATGTCCACAGGAATGGTATCCTCCATACCTCGACGATTCCGGCATCGATTTCGGACGCCACCGCCGAGGCCGCCCGCGAGGCTGCCGGGAAAATTCTCTCCTCGCTCGGCTATGTCGGCGTCATCGGCATCGAGTTCTTCGTGCTCGCCGACGGCGGCCTGGTTGCCAACGAGATGGCGCCGCGCGTCCACAATTCCGGCCATTGGACGGAGGCCGCCTGCGTGGTTTCCCACTTCGAGCAGCACATTCGCGCTGTCGGCGGCCTGCCGCTCGGCGATGCCGGGCGCCATTCGGACTGCGTGATGCAGAACCTGATCGGCGACGACATCCTGACCGTTCCGGACTGGCTGAAGCGCAAGGATGCCCTTGTCCATCTCTATGGCAAGACCGAGTCCCGGCCAGGCCGCAAGATGGGCCACGTGACGGTGCTGACGGCGAAAACCTAGGATTTTGCCGGATAAAAGGCCTTCATGTGGTTGACACAGGAATGCCATCGGGTTATCTGCCTGCCCAACCTAAAGGCGCGCCACGAGCGCGCTTTTGAATGTTTAAAGATACGGGCGAATGTGAAATTCCCCCACAGAGATCGCGGATCAGAAAAATGAAGATCAAGAATTCGCTCAAGTCGCTCAAGGCTCGTCACCGTGACAACCGTCTGGTTCGCCGCAAGGGCCGCATCTACATCATCAACAAGCTGAACCCGCGCTACAAGGCTCGTCAGGGCTGATCTAGCGTTCCGGAGCATCTGGGCGGCATTCGTGCCGCTGCCATGCTTTCCGGTGGGTCGCTGCGGTGATCACGTCAAATTTTCTTTGATCTTGTGCGTTGGCGGGCTACATTGTCCGCCATGCGCTTTTTTGCTTTGCTCTCCGCGGCCCTGCCGCTGACCCTTGGTCTCCTCGCTCCAATCGCTCCTGCCGCCGCTGCGGAAAAGGACGTTATTGTCGAGCAGCCGGATGCCAATGCCTCCCCCAAACAACGGCTCGACAATCTCTATGCGCAGCTGAAGCGCGAGCGTGATCCCGAGAAGGCGAACGGCATCGCCCAGGAGATCCGCATGGAATGGAACGATTCCGGTAGCGCCACCGTCAATCTCCTGATGCAATGGGCCGACAAGGCGATCGAGGACAAGCGCAGCGCCGCCGCCCTCGATTTCCTCGATGAGGCGATCGCGCTGAAGCCGACCTATGCCGAGAGCTGGAATCGCCGCGCCACTTTGAACTACGCTTCCGGCAATTATCGCAAGTCGATGTCCGATATCGAGCATGTGCTCGAACTCGACCCCCGCCATTTCGGCGCGCTGTCGGGCATGGCCGCGATTCTCAACGACACCGGCAACGACCAGCTGACGCTGAAGGCCTGGGAACGCTTCCTCGACGTCTTCCCCGCCAACCGCACGGCGCAGGAGCAGGTGAACACCCTTTCGGAAAAACTCGCCGGCAGCCGGACCTGATCTTGACGGCGGCGCGCCGCACCCAATCTTAGGGATAAGTGATACACCTTCCCGGTCCGACCATGCTTGCCGAAGTTTCCGCCCTCCTCGCCCCCATTGCCGCCGCGATCGGTTACAGTTCCTACAAGGCTCGCCAGTTCGAACGCGCCTATCCTAACGTCGGTGAACTCATCGATGTCGGCGGCTATCGCCTGAACTCGCTGCATCTCCCGCGCCCGGAGACTGCCGATCTGCCGCCCGTCGTCTTTATTCACGGCGCCAGCGGCAATCTGCTCGACCAGACCGGCGCCTTCCTGCGTCCGCTGCAGGGCCGCGCCGAAATGCTCTTCGTCGACCGGCCGGGCCACGGCTATTCCGAACGCGGCGGACCTGAAAACGCCATCCCTTCCGGCCAGGCCGCTGCGATCGCCCTACTGATGGAAAAGCGCGGGATCGAGAAAGCGATCATCGTCGGCCATTCCTTCGGCGGCGCCATTGCCGCCGCCTTCGGCGTCCATCATCCGGAAAAGACGGCGGGCCTGTTGTTTCTGGCGCCTGCGACGCATCCATGGCCCGGCGGTATCGACTGGTATTATCACGTCGCGACGGCACCCGTTCTCGGCTGGCTGTTCAATCATGCCCTCGTCGTGCCGATGGGTCTGCGGCGTCTCGAACAGGGCACGCTGAACGTCTTCCGCCCGAACCTCAGGCCATCGGACTATATCGCCAGCACCGGCCCGTCCCTCGTGCTGCGCCCCGATACCTTCTACAACAACGCCGCCGACTTCACGCGTCTCCACGCCTATCTTGAGGCGGAATCGCACCGCTACCCCGAGATTGCCGCGCCGACGGTGATCATAACAGGAGACAGCGACGATATCGTCTGGGAGCATCTTCATTCGCAGGGTCTTGCCCGCGATATCGCCGGCTCCGAGCTGGTGAAGATCCGCGGCGTCGGCCACAAGCCGGATTATCTCGCGACCGATGTAGCGATCGCCGCGCTCGAAAAGATCGCCGGTCTTCCGCGCGATCTGCAGGCCGCCGCACGCGTAGCGGAAGCGCGCCTTGCCGGAGAGATAGCGGCAGTTGCCGCCTGAAGCCTTGCACCGGCGAAAAGCCGAACCATATCCACTCGATAATTTATCTTTTGGAGGGGATCTCATGGACCGGCTTCAGGCCCGAACCATTTCGCTTTTCACCGCTTTCGCCTTCTTTCTCAGCCCGCTTTCCACCAGTTTCGCCGCCTCGCCCGCGCCCGTCGAAGGGCAGCATGGCATGGTGGTGACCGCCCAGCATCTGGCGACCGATGTCGGGGTCGAGGTTTTGAAGAATGGCGGCAATGCCGTCGATGCCGCAGTCGCCGTCGGCTATGCGCTCGCCGTCGTCTATCCGACCGCCGGCAATATCGGCGGCGGCGGCTTCATGACCATCCGCATGAAGGACGGCAAGACCACCTTCCTCGATTTCCGCGAGCGCGCGCCGCTTGCCGCGACGAAGACCATGTATCTCGACGCCAAGGGCGATATCGTGCCGCGGGCCAGCCTGGACGGCTATCTCGCCGTCGGTGTCCCCGGCTCCGTCATGGGCTTCGAAACCGCCCGCGAGAAATACGGCACCAAGTCGCGCGCCGATCTTCTCGCGCCTGCCATCGCCTTCGCCAAGGACGGCTTCACCTTCGAGCAGGGCGATGCTGCGATCCTCGCCGACAGCGCCAAGCGCCTCGCCAAGGACGAGGCCGCAGCCAAGATTTTCCTGAAGGACGGCAAGCCGCTGACCGCCGGTGAAAAGCTTGTTCAGCCGGAGCTCGGTACCGTACTCCAGGCAATCTCCGAGAAGGGCCCCGACGCCTTCTACAAGGGCGCGCCGGCCGAGGCGATCGTCAAGGCCAGCCAGTCGAAGGGCGGCATCCTCGCCAAGGAGGATTTCGAGCAATACTCCGTCCGCGAGCTGAAGCCGATCGAATGCAATTACCGCGGCTATGACATCGTCTCCTCGCCCCCGCCCTCATCCGGCGGCGTCATCATCTGCGAGATTCTCAATGTCCTCGAAGGCTACCCGCTCTCCTATCTCGGCTACGGCTCGGCCGAAACGGTGCATGCGATGGTGGAAGCCATGCGCTACGCCTATGTCGACCGCAACGCCGCGCTCGGCGACCCCGACTTTGTCGACAACCCGGTGAGCAAGCTGCTCGACAAGGGCTATGCCACCGAGATTCGTGAAAAGATCGATCCCTACAAGGCCGGCAAGTCGGCCGACCTAAAGCCGCTCGGCGGCAAGGAAAGCACCGAGACGACGCATTATTCGATCATCGACGACGAGGGCAATGCGGTCGCCGTCACCTATACGCTGAACGGCTCCTTCGGCGCCGGCGTCGTCGCTCCCGGCACCGGCATCCTGCTCAATAACGAGATGGACGATTTCACCTCGAAACCCGGCGTGCCGAACCTCTATGGCCTCGTGCAGGGCGAGGCGAACGCCATCGCGCCGAAGAAGACGCCGCTCTCCTCGATGAGCCCGACGATCATCTCCAAGGACGGCAAGCCCTTCATGGTGATCGGCAGCCCCGGCGGCTCGCGCATCATCACCATCACGCTGGAAGCGATCCTCAACGTCATCGATTTCGGCATGGATATCAGCCAGGCCGTCAACGCGCCGCGCATTCATCATCAATGGCAGCCGGACAAGGTCTTCCTCGAGCCCTACGCGCTTTCGCCCGACACGGAAAAGACGCTCGCTGCCATGGGCTACACATTCGACGGCGGCAATGACGCGCCGGTCTGGGGCCAGGCAGCCGGCATCCTCGTCGGCGGCAAGAGCCTTGCCCATATCGAAAAGGGCGGCGGTGCACGCTATTACGGCGCCATGGATAGCCGCGCCGTCGAAGGTGCTGCCAAGGGTTACTGATCAGCGGATCCGGGCGCGGACATAGTCGCCCCGGATCGTCACCTGCGGCTTGGCACCCGGCACGCTCGGCTTCTCGGCATCGACAAGCGATGCCTTGGCCGTAACCGTGTAATCGACCGGCACGTCCGCACCGAACCCAAGCGTGGCATCGAGCGAGGTCGCCTCGATGCCGATCTTTTCGTCCCTGGCAATGGACGCATAGGTGAGGTTCGCCCGCACAGCAGTGCCGGAAATATCGACCTCCGACGCGTGACCGTCGAGGGTGATATCGGCAGCATTGCCCGATGTGCGAAAGCTCGAGAAATTGCCGTCGAGCCGCGCCATGAAGGCATGCTGGTCGATCTTAACGGAAGCCCCCGCCGGGACATTGGCGGAAACATCAGGCGCGCAATCGCCGATATCGCTCCAGGCCGAAACCGCGACATCGATCGTCATCGACGTCCCGTCGATCTGCACCCGGCTCTCATCCTTGCAGGCATTGAAGAACCAGTTCGAATACCAGGAAGAGAACCAGCCGATGCGCCGCCCCGTCGTCACGGCCTCATAGGGCCTTCCGGCATCCGTGGTGATCCGGATCGAGCTGGAATCGCCACGGATGACGATCGAGCGAATCGCGGTGATATCGAATGTCTCGCCCGGCGTGATCGAGCCGCCGAAGGCCGACAGCAGGGTCATGAAGAAAAGCGGTATGGAAAGGATGAGGCTCATCGGTTTGCTCCTTGAGTAAGGCCGGCAGATCCGGCGAGACCAAGGTGCAATTCCTGCAGTTTTCTGGAGACCTGGATCGTGTTTCGGGTCGCCCGCAATTGCGATCGAGGCCATTCTCGTGCTCATATCCTCAAGGCAATCATCCGGACGCCGACCATGATTTTCGTGCCGCTACCCTTCGTCGTCGCACTGCTGCTGCTCATCCTGCTCGTCAGGATGCTGCGGACGGAGGAATGGAATGCGCCCGGCCGCCGGCTGTTTCTGGCGCTGATCGCCGCCTATGCCCTGCAATCCGTCCTCATCGGCTTTCGCTGGGGCTATGACACGCTCGCCATCATGCCGTTTCAGGCAGTGCTGGCGGCACTCGTCGCACCGCTCTCTTTCGCCAGCTTCGCCGACCTGACACTGGAGACGCCGCGTCCGCTGAAGCGCCAATGGCCGCATCTCCTGCCGGCGATCGGCGTGGCGCTCGCCTTCGCCTTCTGGCGCGATATCGTCGGTCTGAGCCTGATCCTGATCTTTCTCGGCTACGGCCTCAGCCTGCTCTGGATCTCCCGCAGCGGCGCGGACGGCCTCGTCGCCTCGCGGCTCGATGGCGCCTTCCTTTCCCATCGCTCCCTTATGGTAACGGCCGTCGCCCTGATCGCCTCTGCGCTCAGCGACGTCTTCATCAGCCTGGATTTCGACAATACCGGCGGCGCCCATGCCGGGCAGATCGTGGCGCTCGGCAATGTCATCGTGCTGCTGATCCTTGGCAGTGCGGCGGCCGCTGCCGGAACAAGCCAGCCGGAGCAACCGGCAACCGAAGCCGCGCCACCCCCGCCCAGCCTGCCGACCGAGGAGGATGGCGCCGTTGCCGCCCATCTCGACAGCCTGATGGAGACCAGGCAGATTTACCGCGATCCCGAACTCAATCTGAGCCGCATCGCCCGCAAGCTCGGCCTGCCCGCCCGCAGCGTCTCGACGGCGGTCAACCGCATCCACGGCATGAGCGTCTCGCAATATGTCAACGAGTTCCGCATCCGCTTCGCCTGCGATCAGCTCGTCCGCACCGAGCTGCCGGTCACCAGCGTCATGTTCGAGGCGGGCTTCATCAGCAAGTCTAACTTCAATCGCGAATTCCTGCGGGTAACAGGCGCGAGCCCAACCGAATACCGGCGGCGCGAGCAGGCCGGAACGGCGGCCAGCCCAAGCCGCGCCCCGGCATTCGTGTCACCGTGACAAAAACCGCCGTTCACAACGGCTTTGTCACATTCTATTCATGGCGCAGCACACCAGCCGAAAGAACATCCCATGGCATCCATTGAAATGATCGTTGCCGCCCGTGCCCGCCTGCGCGGGCATGCCAGGCGCACGCCGCTGCTCTCCTCGCCGTTCCTCGATGAAATGGCCGGGCGGCGGGTCTTCGTGAAGGCCGAATGTCTGCAGCATACCGGTTCCTTCAAGTTCCGCGGCGGCTGGTCGGCGGTATCGGGGCTGGAGCCTGATGTCCGCAAGCGCGGTGTCATCGCCTTCTCGTCGGGCAACCATGCCCAGGGCGTGGCGCTGGCCGCCAAGCTGCACGGCGTCCCCTCGGTCATCATCATGCCCTCGGACGCGCCGAAGCTGAAGATCGACAACACCCGCGCCTTCGGCGCCGAAGTGGTGCTCTACGACCGCGCCAAGGAAGACCGTGACGCGATTGGCGACCGCCTCTCCGCCGAGCGCGGCCTGACGCTGGTCAAACCCTTCGACGAACCGCTCGTCATCGCCGGACAGGGCACGACAGGACTGGAGATCGCCGAGCAGGCGGAAGAGGAAGGCGTCAAGACGGCCGAAGTGTTGATCCCCTGCGGTGGCGGCGGCCTCAGCTCCGGCGTCGCTCTGGCGCTCGAAGCGAGCGCGCCGTCCTTCACGGTCCGCACCTGCGAGCCGGAAAAATTCGACGACTTCGCCCGCTCGCTGGCCGCAGGCGAGATCAGGCGCAACGCCTCGATGACCGGCTCGATTTGCGATGCGATCATTACGCCCGAACCGGGCAAGATTACCTTCCCGATCCTGAAGCGCCTCGCCGGCGCCGGCATCGTCGTCACCGATGAAGAGGCACTCCGCGCCATGGCGCTCGCCTTCAAGCGGCTGAAGATCATTGTCGAGCCGGGGGGCGCAGTGGCGCTTGCCGCGGCTTTGTTCCACGGCAAGGCATTGGAGAGCGACACCGTCATCGCCATCACCTCGGGCGGCAATGTCGATACCGATGTCTTCGCAACGGCGCTGGAGCGCTTCGGCTAAATCAGACGCCGTAGCGCGCCGCAGGCACGGAGCGCGAGAGGTGCGGCATCAAAGCCTGCCGCGCATCTTCATGGGCCTGCAACAGCGCTGCGTCTTCGAGCGCGGGGATGGTCGCGAACTCGCCCTGGTCGAAGCCCTTGAGCGAGGCATCGACCATCGCTTCGGCGGACATGACGATTTCGCCCGGCAGATGCTCGACCGGCATCCCGGCAATGCCCCAGAATTCCGTCGCGGTGGCGCCCGGCAGAACGGCCTGAACGCGGATATTCTTGTCCGTCAGCTCATGCTTCAGCGACTGGCTGAAGGCCAGCACGAAGGCTTTCGTGCCACCATAAACGCCGTTGAGGATCTCCGGCGCGATTGCCACGATCGAGGCGATATTGATGATCGCGCCGCCGCCGCGGGCAACGAAGCCCGGCACTGCGGCATAGGTCAACCGCATCAGCGCGGTGACGTTCAGGTCGATCATCTGCTGCATCTTGTCGACATCTGCCGAAAGCAGCGGCGCCGTGCCGCCGACACCGGCATTGTTGACCAAGAGCGTGATGTTGCGGTCGCCCTTCAGCACAGCTTCCACCTTGGCAAGATCAGCCTGCGCGCCGAGATCGGCAACGACAGTCTCGACCTTGCGGCCGGTCTCGCCGCTGATGCGGCTCGCGAGCGCCGAGAGGCGTTCGCCATTGCGCGCCACCAGAATGAGATCGTAGCCGCGCTTGGCAAGCCTGTCGGCATAGATCGCGCCGATGCCTGATGACGCACCGGTGACGAGCGCGATGCCCTTGTTCAAATCGCTCATGGTCTTTCTCCTTCAATTGCTTTGGCGAATGCCATCGCTTGAGGGATGTTTTACGAGGGATTGCCGATGTCCTGAATGTCATATAAACCACCTTTTAGGACAAACGGAGTTTTCGGCCATGCAGCGCATCGGCTTTCTTGTCTATCCCGGCTTCCAGATCATGAGCCTCGCCGCCGTCTCGGCTTTCGAGTTCGCCAATATCCAGCTTGGCGAGCAGGCCTACGAGATCCGCTATGTCTCGGAAACCGGCGGCCCGGTGCCAAGCTCGCTCAGCATGATCATCCACACCGAAGCCTTCAGTGATCCCGCCTTCGATACGCTGATCGTTTCCGGTGCGCCCGATATCCGCCTGCCTACGGCGGGAGAGGCCGCGTTCATTCGTGAGGCGGCAGATGCCTCGCGGCGGCTCGCTTCGATCTGCACCGCCGCCTTTCTGCTGGCCGATGCCGGTGTCCTCGACGGCCGCAGGGTCACCACCCACTGGCATCTCGCCCGCGAGCTGAAATCCCGCTATCCCGCCATCAAGCTCGATGAGGACCGCATCTTCATCGTCGATGGCTCGATCTGGACTTCGGCCGGCATGACTGCCGGTCTGGATCTGGCTTTGGCGATGGTCGAGAACGATCATGGCGCCGACGTCGCCCGCGCCATCGCCCGCAAGCTGGTCGTCTACCACCGCCGCGCCGGTGGCCAGTCGCAATTCTCGACGCTGTTGGATCTCGAGCCGAAATCGGACCGCATCCAGAAGGCGCTCACCTATGCCAGAAGCAATCTGACGAGCGCGCTCTCCGTCGAGGAGCTGGCCGACGCCGCGCATCTGAGCCCGCGCCAGTTCAGCCGCACTTTCCGCTCCGAAACCGGCCAGTCCCCGGCAAAGGCCGTGGAGAACCTGCGGTTGGAAGCGGCGCGGCTGATGATGGAACAGGGCCGCCACCCGATCGATGTCGTGGCGCGCGAAACCGGCTTTGCCGACCGCGAGCGGATGCGCCGCGCCTTCCTGCGCGCCTTCGGCCAGCCGCCGGCCGTCATCCGCCGCAACGCCCAAAGCGAACTGGTGGCCTAGGCCCGCATCAGCATCGGTTGCGGCGAAAGACCGGCAAGCGCTTCCTGTGCTGCCTGCAGCACGATCGATGACAGCCGCGCGGTTGCCGCATCCGGATCCGCCTCGGCGCGATGCAGCATCAGGCCGAGCGACGGCAGAGCGGGCAAACCGGCAGCTTCAGGCGAAACCGGCTTCACCTTGGCAGGAAGACCGAGCGGCGTGCGGATGGTGATACCGAGCCCCGCCGCCGTCGCGGCCCAGAGGCCACCGAGGCTGGGGCTGACAAAGGAGAGCCTCCAGGGAATGTTGGCCCGGTCGAGCGCATCGATCGCCGCGGTCCTGAGCAGGCAGGGCGCTTCGAGCGAAGCCAGCGGCAGCGGCTCGCCGCTTTCGACCGTCCAGCCCTGCGGCCCCGAAGCCGGTCCGACCCACAGCATCGGCACCTCGCCCACCATCTCGCAATGCGCCGTCGCATTGCCGTTGCTCCAGGCAAGCGCCAGATCGAGCTTGCCGGTCGTCACCCGCTCGATCAGTTCGGCATTGCGCACCACGCGCGCCTCGATCCGGACTTTCGGATGTGCCCTGGCAAAACGGCCGAGCACCTCCGGCAAGACGGTCTCGCCGAAATCCTCCTGCAGCCCGAGCCGCACCCAGCCTTCGAGCTCGACGCTCTGGATCGCCGCCACCGCCTCATCGTTGAGCTCCAGAAGCCGCCGGGAATAGGCAAGCATCGTCTCCCCGGCATCGGTCAGCGCCAGCCCGCGGCCGGACTTGCGGAAGATCGGCGTTCCCGCCTGCTCCTCCAGCTTCTTCAGTTGTGCGCTGACGGCCGATGTCGAGCGGCCGAGACGCTCGGACGCCTTGGCGAAATTGCCGAGCTCCATGCCGGCCACGAAGGTGCGGAGAACATCCAGATCGAAATTTGTCTTGCGCATCATCAATCCCAATTTTCAGGATCATACGTTCGATATATTCTGATTTTATGGATTAATCTGCCGTGCGATGGTCCTCCTGTCAAGATTTCAAACAAGGAGGCTCCCATGCCCTTCGTTCGCATTTCTCTCCTCAAAGGCAAGTCGCCGGAATATCTGCGCGCCCTCTCCGATGGCATCCACCGCGCCCTCGTCGAGGCCTTCGACGTGCCCCCGGCCGATCGGTTCCATGAGATACAGCAGCATGAACCCGGCGAGCTGATCTTCGACCGCAACTATCTGGCCGGACCCCGCTCCGACGATTTCGTCCTGTTTGCCATCCGCGCGGGACGCCCCCGCAGCACGGAGACGCGCAAAGCCTTCTTCAAGCGCGCCGCCGAACTGCTGGGCGAGGCGCCGGGCCTGCGCAAGGAAGACATCATGATCACCATCGTCAGCTCGCAGCCCGACGAATGGTCCTTCGGCGACGGCGTGGCACAGATGGCCGACGACAACTGGCGTGCCCGCGCCATGGGCGAGCCGTCATGAGCGGCAATCCCACGGCCATGACGATCCGCCGTCCGGGAGGCGCCGTGCGCTCCCCCGATGGCATCGCATCCGCGCCCTTCTGGGTGGAGGCGCTGCTGGATGGCAGTTCCGCCGGAGAGAATGCGGCAATGCGCGCCACGCTCGATCCCGGCACGATCACCAACTGGCACACCCATCCCCGCGGACAGCTGCTCTATGCCCTCTCGGGCATAGGACGGGCGCAGCGCGACGGCGGCCCGGTCGAGGAAATCAGGCCCGGCGACGCCGTGTGGTTTGCGGCTGGCGAAAAGCACTGGCATGGCGCGGCCGAGGATGCGCCCTTCAGCTATGTCAGCATCCAGGCAACCGATGGGGAGCGCTTCGTCGACTGGCTGGAACCCGTGGAGATATCGTCATGATCGCCATGCAATACAGCTTCACCCTGCCCGCCGATTACGACATGGGCATCATCGACCGCCGCATGCGCGAGCGCGGCCCGGGCACGGACGGCTTTCCGCATCTCGCTTTCAAGGCCTATCTCAGCGCCCGCAAAGGCGAATTCGGCGGCCAGGAAAACCTCTACGCCCCTTTCTACCTCTGGGACCAGCCGGAGGGCGCGAGCAACTTCATCACCGGCCCGGGCTTCCAGACGCTGACGCAATCTTTCGGCCGGCCAAGCATCGACCAGTGGATGGTCTGGCACGCCGAGACAGCCGCCGATCTCGGCAACGCCAAGTTCGCGACCGCCGAGCGTCTCCCAATCGAGCCGCACGCCGATCTCGCGGCTCTGCGCGCGGAAGAAGCGGAACGGGCAAGGCAGACAGGACGCAAACGCGATGCGCTGGCCTCGATCTCCGGCTTCGAAGCCAGATCGTGGTCGCTCGTCCGCTTCATGCTCTACGCGGATATGCCGCTGATATCAGGCGACGGCCAGATCTACCGCGTCGGGCACATGTCGCTGCCAGCCGCCTCTCAGGCCGTTGCCCGGCGGTAAAACGCGAGCGACCCCGCAAGAGCCAGGAGCGCGCCCCCGCAGGCGCGCTCAAGCCATATGGCACCGCTCGTCTTGAGAAAGCGCGCCGCTTGCGAACCGAACACCGCGTAGCCGAACATGATGACGAAATCGAGCGCGGAGAAGACGAGCGCAAGCAACAGGTACTGTGATGCCTGTGGCGATGTGGGATCGATAAACTGCGGCAGAAAGGCGGAAAAGAACAGGTAGCCCTTCGGATTGGTAACAGCCACCATGAAGCTCTTCAGCCCGATAGCAATCGCTGACCGGGATCCGCCGCCCTGCTCCGCGAGCGCGACATCGAGAGATCCCTTCGATCGCAGCAGCATGATGCCGAGAAAGGCGAGATAGGCCGCGCCGCAATATTTCAGCACGGAGAACCAGAATTCCGACGCGGCAAGCAAAGCACCGAGACCAACGGCAACCGCGCCGATCAAGACGAAATCCGAAAACACGGCGCCCAGCATGCCGGGAATGGCTCGCCTGACGCCGTAGCGCGAGCCATTGTTGAGCGCCAGCAGGACCGTCGGCCCAGGTGTCGCGATCCCAACGAAAGAAACTGCGGCAAAGGCGAGAATTGTAACGGCGTCCATATCCACCTCCCGGATTTTTCAGGAGGCTCGCATGTCGCCATCGTCCGTTCAAGATTACGGCAAAAGAAAAACCCGCCGGTTTCCCGGCGGGCTATCGAGACCAAGCCTCGAAGTTGTCAGATGCCGCTGCGGCCGTCGGAGCCGATATAGGCGATGCGGATCATGTTGGTGGCACCAGGCGTGCCGAGCGGAACGCCGGCCGAGATGATGATGCGGTCGCCCGGCTTGCCGAAGCCTTCGTCGGCGACGATGCGGCAGGCACGGTTGACCATGTCGTCGAGGTCGGTCGCGTCATGGGTGACGACGCAGTGCAGGCCCCAGACGATCGCCAGACGGCGGGCGGTCTTGATGATCGGCGACAGCGCCAGGATCGGAACCTGCGGGCGTTCGCGCGAGGCGCGCAGGCCGGTCGTGCCCGACGAGGTATAACAGACGATGGCCGAGAGCTTCAGCGTTTCGGCAATCTGGCGGGCTGCGAGCGAGATCGCGTCGGCACCGGTTGCCTCAGGCTGGGCGCGCTGGGCGTAGATGATGCCCGGATAGTGCGGCTCGCGCTCGATGGCGCTGGCGATCGACGCCATGGTCGCGACTGCCTCGACCGGATAGTCACCGGAAGCGGATTCGGCCGACAGCATGACGGCATCCGCACCTTCGAACACGGCGGTCGCCACGTCGGAGACTTCGGCGCGGGTCGGCACCGGAGCGGTGATCATCGATTCCAGCATCTGCGTGGCGACGACGACGGGCTTGCCCGAACGGCGGCAGGCGCGGATCAGCTGCTTCTGGATACCGGGAACGGCTTCGAGCGGCATTTCGACGCCGAGGTCGCCACGGGCAACCATCAGCGCGTCCGAAAGCTCGATGATCTCTTCGATACGCTCGATTGCCTGCGGCTTTTCGATCTTCGACATGATGCCGACGCGGCCCTTGGCGATCTTGCGCACTTCGGCGAGATCTTCCGGGCGCTGCACGAAGGAAAGCGCGACCCAGTCGACATCGTCGGTCGCCAGCACAGCGTCGAGGTCGACGCGGTCCTTGTCCGTCAGAACGCCGACGGTCAGCAGCGTATCGGGAAGGCTGACGCCCTTGCGGTCGGAAATCTTGGTGCCGGAAATGACGGTGGTGACGATGCTCTTGCCGTCGCACTTCTCAGCGCGCAGCGCGAGCTTGCCGTCGTCGATCAGCAGGCGATGGCCCGGCTGTACCGATTCCAGGATTTCCGGATGCGGCAGGAAGACGCGGGTGGCGTCGCCGGGGGCTTCGTTGTTGTCGAGCGTGAAGGTCTGGCCGGGTTTCAGGTCGACCTTGGTATCGGCGAATTTGCCGACGCGAAGCTTCGGGCCCTGCAGGTCGGCGAGGATACCGATCGGGCGGCCGGAGCGCGCTTCGACGGAGCGGATACGCTGAACCAGGGTGCGCATCAAGTCATGGCTCGCATGACTCATGTTGATGCGGAAAACGTCGGCACCGGCCTGGTGCAGCTTCTCGATCATCGCTTCTTCGCTGGAGGCGGGGCCGAGCGTTGCGAGGATTTTTACTTTGCGGTTACGCTTCATCAATTCGGGCTTTCTTGCGTTCCGGGCGTATCGGAAAGTTGGACCATCCAGCTGCCCTGGCGGCCCGTATCATATTCCTTGAACCCCATCTTCTGATAGCCACGGGCATAGCAGTCATTGACGCCCGTGATCTTGAACTCGTTTTCCGCTACGCACATCTGCACATCGCCCGTCCAACGGCCTCCCCGGGCGGCATCTTCTGCGTAGAGGTAATAGTATCGCGACTGCAGCTCTCCTTCGATCAGCGTCGCGCAGGTCGTTGCCGGGACCTGCCACCAGCCTTCGGTAATCCAGCCATCCTTGGCACGATAGCCGATGGCGACCCCGACCAGATTTTGCGTGCCATTGCAGACGCGGAAGTCCGCGCGGGCCGCGTTTGCGGCGAAGAATGGCATCATGGCTGCGAATGCGAACAATGCGAGGCGGGCAAGCGGCCCGGACCGGGTGAGGAAACTTGGTGCGGCTTGCATCAACACGGCTTCCGATTTGCTCCCACGGTTATTCGTTTTCCCGTGCCTTCTTGCGCCGCCATCCGGCGAATGTCAACGCGATGCTAATCGATTATATTCCTTTCATAACCTGCTTGTGACCATCGCGTTGCCGCAGACGCGCGATGATCCGGCTTGAACCTCCGGCACGTGCATGCGATCAGTGACCCCTCGCCCGAAATGACGAATGGCCATTCGCTGATGGAAGACTTCCAACCCTTCGAAATCCTACCCGGCAAACATGACAGCGGCATGGTGATCCTCGGCGATCACGCCATGAACCGGCTACCCGAAAGCTACGGAAAGCTCGGCCTGCCGGAGACCGCCTTCGCCCGCCACATCGCCTACGACATCGGCATCGAGGGCCTGGTGCGCAGCCTGTCGGCAAGGCTCGGTGTACCCGCCGTTCTCGGCGGCTTCTCCCGCCTGCTGATCGACCCGAACCGCGGCGAAGACGACCCGACGCTGATCATGAAAATCTCCGACGGCGCGATCATTCCCGGCAATCACCCGATCTCCAAGGCCGAATGGCAGGGCCGCATCGAGCGCTTCCATCGCCCCTATCACGATGCCGTAGCGATGGAGATCGCCAAGGTGGCCAGCGCCACCGGCAAGGCGCCGCTGGTCCTCTCGCTGCATTCCTATACGCCCGCGTGGAAGGGCGTTCCCCGTCCCTGGCACGCCGCCGTGCTCTGGGATAGCGATCACCGCGCCGTCGGCCCGCTGCTTGACATGCTGCGCCGCGATCCCGATCTGATAGTCGGCGACAACGAGCCCTATGACGGCGCGCTCAAGGGCGATACCATGTACCAGCACTGCATGGTGACGGGCATCCCGCACGCGCTCCTCGAGGTCCGCCAGGATCTGATCGGCGACGAGGCCGGGATTGCCGAATGGGCCGAACGGCTGGCGCCGGTCTTTGCGGCGATGAATGCCGATCCGGCGCTGCACGAATACAAGGTGCACCCCTCGCGCACCGGCCCCTACGCATGAAGGAAGAGACGATGACGGAACTGACGAAGGAACAGCAGACCGAATTCGAGGCAGCCGCCTTCCGCCGGCTGGCCGCCCATCTGCGTGAGCGCACCGACGTCCAGAACATCGATCTCATGAACCTCGCCGGCTTCTGCCGCAACTGTCTGTCGAACTGGTATCGCGAGGCGGCCGAGGAAAACGGTGTGCCTGTGACCAAGGACCAGTCCCGCGAGATCGTCTATGGCATGCCCTATGACGAGTGGAAGAACCTCCACCAGAACGAGGCATCGGAAGCACAGAAGACGGCTTTTGCTGAAAACAATCCCCACAAATAACGTCATCGCCGCCGAAGGGACTTGACCGCGGCGCCGCTTCACGGCAGTCACTGCCCACGAATTCCAATCCGAAAAATCAGGAGAACACGGATGTCTGATGCTCATGGCGTCGCCCGCGATCAGCTTCGCGCTTTTGTCGAGCGTATCGAACGCCTGGAAGAAGAAAAGAAGACCATTGCCGACGACATCAAGGATGTCTACGGCGAAGCCAAGGGCATGGGCTTCGATACCAAGATCCTCAAGAAGGTCGTCGCTCTGCGCAAGAAGGACGAGCAGGAACGCATGGAAGAAGATGCGATCCTCGACACCTACCTGCACGCGCTCGGCATGATCGAGGCTCCGCCGGAAGGCTGATCCCAGATATTCGCTTCGAAAGCCGCCAGGCCCCGCGCCTCGGCGGCCTTTTTATTGCCGTGACGAACCCCAAACAAAAAAGCCGCCGGATCGCCCCAGCGGCTTCTTCAATGAATTTGAAACCGGTCAGTTCGTGTTGAACTTCTTCACTTCCATGAAGTTGACGGCGGTACCGCTGAAGCGGCCGGGATCGATCGAAGCGGTCTTGACGTTGAAGCCTTCGGCATAGACGGCCGTCGGCTGGGCGCGGAGCGTCTGGCTGACGAAGCGCGGCGCCTTGACCGGCTTGGTGACCATTTCCATGCGGGAGTTCGTCAGCGCCCACTGCGAGATCATCTTCTGCGTCAGCTTCGGCTCGGTGCGGATCGAAGCGCGGCCAGCATCGGCGGCAGCGGCAACGGCCTTGGTCGGACGGCCGCCCTTGGAAGGCGCGACCGGTGCGACATCATCGCTGGCGCGCTGCTGCGGCATGTCGAAGCTGTCACCGAAGCTTGCGGTCTTGGCGGGCGCCAGAGCAGCGAGCTGGACGGGAGCCTTCTCAGCGGGCTTGGCCGAACCCGGCATCGCAGCGCTGATAGCCTGCTCGACGGTCGACGGCGCGAGAGCCGCGACCTGCTGGTTGGCTGCAGCGCCATCCTTGGCGAGCTGCTGGGCAACGGCAGGCGAAAGCTGCTGCGCCTCGGCCTCGTCGCCCGCAGCATCCGGATCAGCGTCGGCAGCAGCGGCAAGCAGGTTCTCTGCAGCCACCGGACGATCGACCGGAGTGGGGACAGCCATCGACGGATCGATAGACGCAACTTCCGCATCACCCGGCTCGCGGCGCTGGCCAAGCAGCTCCGGAACAGGGACGCGGTAGGTGCTGAGATCGGCAAACTGCTGCGGCTGGTCTTCCTGCGCCGTTGCGGCGGCAAGCGCCTGCTGAGCAGCATTGCCGGAATTGGCAGGCAGCATCGCATTGGCAACTTCGCCACCGCCGAGCTGACCGGCAAAGGCCGGACGAACCTGCGGAACCGGCGCGTTGACCGCAGCCACCTGAACGTCTTCCGGCGCGGCAGGCTCAGCCGCGGCAGCCGGAGCTTCCGGCTTCGTCGGCGTTGCCTTGGCAACTGCGACCGGTGCAGAATCGTCCGAGCTATCCTCTTCCTCATCAGCACCACCGCCGAACAGCGCCGCAAACAGCGTCTTCGGCTTCTTGGACGAGGCAAGGTTATCGCCGCCAACGGCAGCAACGAGCGTGTCGGAATTGACGCGGCGCTTGTAGTCGGCGAGTGCCTGCTGGTAGCCCGGAAGCGGCGTGCCGTCAGCCGGGATATGCAGGGTGTTGCCGTTCGGGAAAAGCCGGACCAGCTCGTCGCGGCTCATGCGCGGCCAGGCGCGAACGCCGCCGACATCCATGTGCACGAAGGGCGAACCCGATTTCGGATAGAAACCGACGCCGCCGACCTGCATCTTCATGCCGATGGCGCGCAGCGTTGCGAGCTTCACATCGGGAATGAAGAAGTCCATCGCCTTGCCGAGCATGTGCTGGCTCTTTTCGGCGACGCCCGAATTGCGCGAACGCGCCTTCAGCATGGCGTTGGTGCCGGGCGAACGGAAACCGCAGACGACGTTGATGTAATCCTTCGAGCCGCTCTGGCGGTAGACTTCCCAGATCAGGTCGAACAGATGCGGGTCCATCTTCGTCGGCTGGTTCTTGCGCCAGTCGCGAAGGAATCGGTTCAGCTGCTCAAGACCCTTCGGATCGAACTTGCCGTTGCGTTTGTAAGTGATGACTGCCTTTTCACCCGTATGAATGAAATAGAGCTTCAGGCTGCGGGTTTCCCCCGCCGCCTCGGACGGCGTGCCGACGAATACCGGTGAGGACACCGCGAGCGCGAGAAGGGCGGCCATCGCCGTCCTAACCGCCTTTCCGCTAACGTTGGCGCAACGTGCACGCCAGCTCAAGCGCGAAGGCTTGGTATGCTCATTCAAATCCGGCAAACTCAATCCCCGTCAGACTGCCCTAATAGTCCGGTTGTCCCAATGACTGTCAAATGCGGTGACACGATGGCAAAAATGCCACACACGATCAACCTTTTCTTTACATAGTCAACGATCGACTAACAAGTGGTTTATAAACAGTAACCGGACATGCTTGCGGGAATGCTAACGCGGCAGCTGCTATGCCGCGTCTTTCTGGGGATTATCGGGGTCGATGCCGTAATCTTTCAGCTTCCTGTACAAAGTTGATCGTCCGATGCCGAGTTTCCTCGCAACTTGACTCATCTGGCCCCGATAGAATTTAAGGGCGAATCGGATCAACTCCTCTTCAACATCCGCAAGTTTACGCACTTCGCCCGCCGGGTTGACGCTGGCGATGGCGTTATCGGCCGTTTCGCCATGGCGGCCAGACGTGTCGATCATCGACGGCGGCGGAACGCTGTAATCGGCCGCTGCGAACTCGGCTTCGCGGTCACGGTGCGAGTTGTCGGCCACGAGCGCCAGATGATCGACGACATCGTATTCCGGCAGCTGTGCGGCGATCTGCGGGAAGTCCGATTCCGTCAGCTCAGGCCCTTCTGCAAGCACCACAGCGCGGAAGATCGCATTTTCCAGCTGGCGGATATTGCCCGGCCAGTCATAGGCGGTCAGCAGCGCCAGAGCGCCAGCGCTGACGGTCATGCGGTGACCGTTCTTCTGTTCCGAAGAGAAACGGTCGGCAAAGACGCGCACCAGATGCGGGATGTCTTCCTTGCGCTTGCGCAGCGCCGGAATGGTGATCGGGAACACGTTGAGGCGATAGTAGAGGTCCTCGCGGAAGTGGCCGTTCTTGACCTCTTCGATAAGGTCCTTGTTGGTCGCCGAGATCAGCCGGACATTGACCTTATGGGCCGTGCGGGCGCCGACCGTTTCGATCTCGCCCTGCTGCACGGCGCGCAAAAGCTTCACCTGAACCTCAAGCGGCAGATCACCGATCTCGTCGAGGAAGATGGTGCCGCCGTCGGCTTCCATGAACTTGCCGATGTGGCGTTCGGTCGCGCCGGTGAACGCACCCTTCTCATGACCGAAGAGAATGCTTTCGACCAGATTGTGCGGGATCGCACCACAGTTGACGGTCACGAACGGCTTGCCAGAGCGATCGCCGGCCGACTGGATGGCACGGGCGACGAGCTCCTTGCCGACGCCGGACTCGCCTTCGAGAACGACCGGGATATTCGACTGGGCAGCGCGCTGCGCCAGATCGATGACGCGGATCATCGCCGGGCTTGCCGAGACGATATCATCGAAACCGACGACGCCTGAGCGCGAGCGGCGGCCGGCACGGGCCTTCACTTCACGCTGGTCGAGCTTCATCGCGTTGGCGATCGACGTTGCGATACGTTCCGGGGAAACCGGCTTGACGACGAAATCGAAGGCGCCGGCGCGCATCGCCTGGACGACCGTTTCGATACCGCCCTGGCCGGTCTGAACGATCACCGGGATCTGTGTGCCGAATTCGTGCACCGCCTCAAGAAACTCGAGACCGGTCATTTCCGGCATCATCAGATCGAGCACGATCACATTGAAGAGGCCAGCATCCCGCTTGACCATCTCCAGGCCGATGCGGCCGTTTTCTGCCTGATGGACGACGTGCCCGTGGCGCTCGATTGCGTTCTTCAACAGACGGCGCTGTACCGGGTCATCCTCGACCACGAGTATCTGCCCTGCCCCTTTGAGCTCATTGTAACCGGTCATTGTCGCCTCACTTCATGCGAAACCTAGGTTGCACTCTGCCCGAAAGGCTTGAACATCCAGTTTTGAGAAATAATCGCATTTTAACGATTGTGACGGTGGCGATTCCGTGCCGAAGCGGGGCCTTTTGGCTGCTGAAAACCCCTTGATACGGGGGCTTCTGGCGCATAGACAGTCAGACCTGTTTGAAAAGAGGAAGAGGAGCCCTGCCATGAATTTTGTGCTCAACGCCGCCGGTCTTAATTTTTCGGCAACATCTGCCGCCGGTGCATCCGACGCTGCGCTCGGCGATCTTCCGGTCTGGAAACTGCAGGATCTCTACCCTTCCGCAACCTCGACCGCCTTCACCAGCGACATGGAAAAGGCCGGCAAGAATTCGATCGCCTTCGAAGAGAAGTGGAAGGGCAAGCTGGCCGCCGCAGCCACCAAGACGGATGCGGAAGGTATCGGCCAGGCGCTGAAGGAATATGAGGCGCTCGACGATATCATCGGCCGTCTCGGCTCCTTTGCCGGCCTCACCTATTTCTCCGATACGACGAGCCCGGTGAACGGCAAGCTCTATGGCGACGTCCAGGCGCGCATCACCGAATTCTCCGGCCACCTGCTGTTCTTCGCGCTCGAGCTCAACCGCATCGACGACGCGGTGATGGACGCCTGCATGGCGAACGATCCCGCCGCCGGCCACTACCGCCCGTGGCTGGTCGACCTGCGCAAGGACAAGCCCTACCAGCTGGACGACAAGCTGGAGCAGCTCTTCCTTGAGAAGTCGATGACATCGGCTGCCGCCTTCAACCGGCTGTTCGACGAGACGATGGCCGAGCTGCGCTACGAGATCGACGGCGAGAAGCTGCCGCTCGAAGTGGCGCTCAACATGCTGCAGGATCCGAACCCGGAAGCCCGCCACAAGGCGGCGATGGCTCTGGCGGAAACCTTCAAGGCCAATATCCGCACCTTCACGCTGATCACTAATACGCTCGCCAAGGACAAGGACATCTCCGACCGCTGGCGCGGCTTCGAAGACATCGCCGACTCCAGGCATCTCGCCAACCGCGTCGAGCGCGAAGTCGTCGATGCCTTGGCTGCCGCCGTCAAGGAAGCCTACCCGCGCCTCTCGCACCGCTACTATTCGATGAAGGCGAAGTGGCTCGGAATGGACCAGATGAATTTCTGGGACCGCAACGCGCCGCTGCCGGAAACCTCGAACGCCGTCATTTCCTGGAACGAGGCAAAGGACACGGTCCTCTCCGCCTACGGCAATTTCGCACCCGAGATGGCCGCGATCGCAAAGCGCTTCTTCGACGAGGAATGGATCGACGCTCCGGTTCGCCCCGGTAAGGCGCCGGGCGCCTTCGCGCACCCGACCGTTCCCTCCGCGCATCCCTATGTGCTCGTCAACTACATGGGCAAGCCGCGCGACGTGATGACGCTCGCCCACGAACTCGGCCACGGCGTCCATCAGGTTCTGGCCGGCGGTCAGGGCGCGCTGATGTGCCAGACGCCGCTGACGCTGGCCGAGACCGCCTCGGTCTTCGGCGAGATGCTGACCTTCCGCGCACTGCTCGACAAGACCAGCGACAAGCGCGAGCGCAAGGCGATGCTCGCCCAGAAGGTCGAGGACATGATCAACACGGTCGTGCGCCAGATCGCCTTCTACGAATTCGAACGCAAGGTGCACACCGCCCGCAAGGCAGGAGAGCTGACCTCCGACGATATCGGCGAACTGTGGCTATCGGTGCAGTCCGAAAGCTTGGGCCCGGCGATCAAGATCTCCGAGGGATACGAGACCTACTGGGCCTATATCCCGCACTTCATCCACTCGCCCTTCTACGTCTACGCCTACGCCTTCGGCGACTGCCTGGTGAACTCGCTCTATGCCGTCTACCAGAAGGCCGACAAGGGTTTCCAGGACAAGTATTTCGAGCTCCTCAAGGCCGGCGGTACCAAGCACCACTCCGAACTCCTCAAGCCTTTCGGCCTCGACGCCACCGATCCGTCGTTCTGGAGCAAGGGCCTGTCGATGATCGAAGGGCTGATCGACGAATTGGAAGCTTTGGATAAGGGCTGAAGTGATAGGTCTTCTCCTTGCGAGGAGAAGGTGGCCCGAAGGGCGGTCGGCGAGACGACTTTCCGCATGTCAGGCGGGTTGCGCCGTCCTTGCTGCCGCCCAAGAGAGAGCGAATGACGCCAACCCACCCACTCCCTCATTCCTGCTCCCCGAGCTTGCTCGTGGGATGTCACAGGAATCCAGCCACGGCGCGTCTGCGCCGTGAAGGGAGTCTTTCGCGCCCAAGGACTTGGGCGCACTGGATCCCTGTGACATCCCACGAGCAAGCTCGGGGAGCAGGGATGAGGGAGGCGTAGGTGGGCAACGCACGCTTCATCCTCTTCCGCGACGATACCTCGGATCAGACGATGCTCTTTTCCGAGCCGTCCGAAATCATCATCGCCAACGACCGCGCCGAATTCTTCCCGGCCATGAAACGCATGCAGGACGCAAAAGCCGCCGGCAAATGGCTTGCGGGCTATATGTCCTACGAGACCGGCTACCTCTTCGAGGACAAGCTCGCCCCAAAACTACCGGCCAATCGCCAATCCCCCCTTCTCTGCTTCGGCATCTTCGACAGTCCGACACCAGACAGTCACCCCCTCGCCCAGCCTGTCCGCCGCCGCGACAACGAAGAGTTCCTCACCGCCCCAAAGGCCGGCTGGAATTTCGAAACCTATCGAGAGCGCTTCGACCGCCTCCACTGGCATCTGCGCCAGGGCGACTGCTATCAGGCGAACCTGACCATGCCCATCGAGGCGCGCTGGAGCGGCGATCCGCTCGCCGCCTTCTGGTCGCTGATCGAACGGCAGCCGGTGAAATACGGCGCCTATGCCGATCTCGGTGGTCCCATCGTCCTGTCGCGCTCGCCGGAACTCTTCTTCCGCACTGATGAGGACAGCTGGATCGAAACGCATCCGATGAAAGGCACCGCCAAGCGCGGCGCCGACGTGGCCGAGGACGAGGCGATCAAGGCGGCGATGCTCGCCGATATCAAGACGCAGGCCGAGAACCGGATGATCGTCGATCTGCTGCGCAACGATATCTCGCGGATCACCGAAGTCGGCACGCTGGATGTGCCGAAGCTCTTCGACATCGAGACCTATCCGACAGTGCACCAGATGGTGAGCCATGTGCAGGCGAAACTCCTGCCCGATCTGACAATCCGCGATATTTTCGCCGCCCTCTTCCCCTGCGGCTCGATCACCGGCGCCCCGAAGCTCAGCGCCATGCAGATCCTCGACGATCTCGAGGACCGGCCGCGCGACGTCTACTGCGGCGCGATCGGTATGATCGCTCCGACGGGCGCCATGCGCTTCTCCGTCGCCATCCGCACCATCAGCCTGTTCGACAACGGCCGCGCCGTCTTCAATGTCGGCGGCGGCATCGTCTTCGATTCGACCGCCGAAGCCGAATACGAGGAATGCCTGCTGAAGGCCCGCTTCGCCATCGGCGATCAGGAGATTGCCCGATGAGCAATTTCTCGCTGATTGAGACCCTGCGCTTCGAACCCGGTATCGGCTTCACCCGCCTGCGGCTGCATCTTGCCCGATTGGACCGCTCCGCCCGCCGCATCGGCTTACCCGCACCGTCTGCCGCAAAAGAGAAACTCGAAGAGGCCATCGCCGGTGCGACGACACCGCTGCGTGTCCGCCTGACGCTCGATGCCGCCGGGCGGATCGATGTCACGAGCGCGGCTTTCACCCCGCTGGCACCGGAGACAATCTGGAAAGTCCGCATTGCCTCGCAAAGGCTCGACAGTGCCGACAAGCTGCTGCGCATCAAGACCACGCGCCGGCAGGTCTATGAGGCCGCCCGGGCAGAATATCCAGCGAGTGAAGCCGACGAGGTGCTGATGCTCAACGAGAGGGACGAGGTCTGCGAAGGCACGATCACCTCGGTCTTTCTCGACGACGGCTCGGGCCTGTTGCGCACGCCGCCGATCTCCTGCGGCCTGCTTGCAGGCGTCTTACGCACCGAACTCATCTGCCAGCGCAAGGCCCGCGTCGGCAGGATCAGCCTCGCCGATATCGCCGGGGGCAGGCTCTACATGGGCAATTCGCTACGCGGCTTGATCCCCGCGGTGCTTGCCTAGGCTGCGATCTTCAGCCGGTCACGGCCGCTCTGCTTGGCAATGTAGAGCGCCTCGTCGGCCCGCGCATAGAGCTGCTGCACCGTGTCTCCGGCCTTGAGCTCTGCAAGCCCCGCCGAGCAGGTATATGAAAAGCCCGGTAGGGCCGGAAGCGGATGGGCAATGCGCACCAGCTCCAGCACGCGGTCGATGATCCGCTCGCCTTGTTCGAGCGTCGTATCCGGAAACACCAGCATGAATTCCTCGCCGCCGATCCGCCCGAAACTGTCGCGGCGCCTGATTACCGGCTGCACCCGCCGGGCGAAATCGATCAGCACCTGATCACCGACCTGATGGCCGAAATTGCCGTTGATGCGCTTGAAGAAATCGAGATCGACGATGCAGATGCAGCCGCTGAGCGCCGATGTTTCCTGGCGGGCGATCATGTTCTCCAGCGCAGCCATCATGAAGCGGCGGTTGGAGATACAGGTCAGCTCGTCGGTCTGCGATGCCCTCAGCGCGAAATCGCGATCCTGGCGCAGATCCCGCTGGCTGGTTTTCATATGGGTGATGTCGCTCGCCATGCACAGCATCCAGCCGTCGCGCTGCACCGTCTCCGTCATCCAGAACCAGCGCCCGTCGACGACATCCATCTCGAAGGCCCGGAACGGCAGCTTGCCGCGGCGGGACTGGGCAGACATCAGCCATGCCTCGAAATCCGTGGTGCGAATGATGGTGCCGCGCCCCGCCTTGGTGTTGCGGCGCATCAGCTCTGCCCATGTGGGCGTTTCGTCCGGCTCAAGCGCGAAGGTGGAGCGAAAGGCGGCATTTGTATATTGCACGCGGTCGTCCTGATCGTAGAGGACGATCATGACGGCGCTTTCCTCCTGCAACTCCGCAAGCCGCTCCGATATATTGGTCATGCGACGGTTCCGGGCGTACTAATGGCGATGTGTGGCACAATGCTTCAAAACTATAAAAAGAAAATGGATAAGGCAGTGCAATTTCTGTTATCAACAGCCCCAAAAAGGCACAACCCCCGGGATCAAAGATGCTCATACTTTCCCTCACCTATGTGAAGCCCAACGAAGAGGCCGACAAGCACATGGAGCCGCATATGGCCTGGGTGAAGGAAGGCTATGCGAAGGGCTGGTTCCTGGCCTCCGGCCGCAAGGTCCCCCGCACCGGCGGCGTCATCCTCGCCACCGGCGACCGCGCCGAAATCGAAGCCTATGTCGCCGCCGATCCGTTTACGGTGCATGGGGTGGCGGAGTATGAGGTGACCGAAGTGGCGCTGACGACGGTTAATGAGGGACTGGAAGCGTTGAAGGGCTAGCCTCTTTACTCTTGCATCAATCACCGCAAACCGGCAGTTTCCTGACAATGAAACTTCCCGCTTACACACCCTATGATGGATCCTCGAAGCCGTTCACTATCGGCTTGATGCCGCTCGATGCGGGCCGTTGGATCGAGCCGGATGGTGACCTTGGGCGTTATCTGGCGGAAAAGCGCGGGCTTCTCGCCGCACACCGCCAGGATGTGTTCGTTGCCGAGGACGATACGCAAGGGGCCCAGGAAGAATGTCTCGGCCTCCTCGCCGATCATCTCTGCTCCGCCTACCCGGATCGCTATGTCAGGCATGGCGACATCATCACGGCCGGCGGCACCGAAGTCGACCTCGCCGACGTGTCACTCCCGCCGCTGATGCGGGCCGGCCTGCTGATTGCCGACGACATTGTCATCATGCGCCGCAAGGACGATGGGTGGCATCTGGTCGCAGGCCATGTCTCCTTTCCGTCGTCCTGGTCGCTGCAGGAAAAGTTCGGCCGGCCGATGCAGGCGATCCATGCCGATGTTCCGGGCTTCAGCGAAGGCACGCGCAACGCGGCGCTGATCACCCGCATCTTCGACAATCTGCAGGTCACCCAACCCGTCGAGCGGATGAACTGGTCAGTCAACACGACAGGCGATCTGTTCCTGCCGGTGTCCAAGCACCGGCGCCCGCCGTCTTCCGAGGATTTCACGCTTGCGGAGCGCTTCGCCCGCGTTGAGCGGCAGACGCTGCGCAAGCTTCCGGTTTCCGGCGACATCGTCTTCACGATCCGCGTCTATGTCGATCCGATCGCCGCGATCGAGCATCACCCGCGCGCCGCCGAACTCGCGTCGAGTTTCGCCACGCAGCTTGCCGCGCTCGACGAACAGCAGACGGCTTACAAGGGATTGACACTGCAGAAAGCCGAGCTCGTGCAGAAGCTGCACAGCCTTGCACAACAGCTCGCACCCGCCTGATATTAGATTTCCCGGCCGAACGCTCTTTATTGTGACGCCATTTTGTGGTTAGAGCCGGTCACTTCGCGAATTTTCAGCCCATTTTGAAGAATTCTTCAGGCAGATCGCCTTCGTCGCCTTCCACAGGAGAAAAGAATGACGGAACAGAACCACCCGGTATATGCCGAAATTACCGGCCCGATCGTGATGATCGGCTTTGGCTCCATCGGCCGCGGCACGCTGCCGCTGATCGAGCGCCACTTCAAGTTCGACAAGAACCGGTTGGTTGTCATCGACCCGCGCGAAGAGCCGGGCGACATGGAAATCCTCAAGAAGCACGGCGTCCGTCACATCAAGGAATATGTGACCAAGGACAACTACAAGGACCTCCTGAAGCCGCTGCTGACGGAAGGCGAAGGCCAGGGCTTCTGCGTCAACCTCTCGGTTGATACCGGCTCGCTCGACCTGATGAAGCTCTGCCGCAAGCTCGACGTTCTCTACATCGATACCGTCGTCGAGCCGTGGCTCGGCTTCTATTTCGACAAGAACATGAAGAATGCCGACCGCACGAACTATGCACTGCGCGAAACCGTGCGCAAGGAAAAGGAAAAGAACCCGGGCGGCGCAACAGCCGTTTCCACCTGCGGTGCAAACCCGGGCATGGTTTCCTGGTTCGTCAAGCAGGCGCTGGTCAACCTCGCCAATGACACCGGCCTGAAGTTCGAAGAGCCGGATCAGCACGACCGCGAAGGCTGGGCGAAGCTGATGAAGAAGCTCGGCGTAAAGGGCGTCCACATTGCCGAGCGCGACACGCAGCTCACCAAGAACCCGAAGCCGCTCAACGTCTTCTGGAACACCTGGTCCGTCGAAGGCTTCATCTCCGAAGGTCTGCAGCCGGCCGAACTCGGCTGGGGCACCCACGAAAACTGGATGCCGAAGAACGCCAAGAAGCACAAGAAGGGCTGCAAGGCCGCCATCTACCTCGAGCAGCCCGGCGCCAACACCCGCGTTCGCACCTGGTGCCCGACGCCGGGTCCGCAGTACGGCTTCCTCGTCACCCACAACGAGTCCATCTCGATCGCCGATTACTTCACGGTGCGCGACAAGGACGGCGAAGTGACCTTCCGCCCGACCTGCCACTATGCCTACCATCCGGCGAACGACGCCGTTCTGTCGCTGCATGAAATGTTCGGCAACGGCGGCAACTCGCAGCCCGTTCACCACGTCCTCGACGAGGACGAACTGGTCGAAGGCATCGACGAACTCGGCGTGCTGCTCTACGGCCACGAGAAGAACGCCTACTGGTTCGGCTCGCGCCTGTCGCTCGAAGAAACCCGCCGCATCGCGCCGTACCAGAACGCCACCGGCCTGCAGGTCACGTCGGCCGTTCTGGCCGGCATGGTCTACGCTCTCGAAAACCCGAAGGCCGGCATCGTTGAAGCCGACGAGATCGACTACAAGCGCTGCCTCGAAGTGCAGCTGCCCTACCTCGGCCCGGTCGAAGGTCACTACACCGACTGGACCCCGCTTGATGGCCGTCCGGGCCTGTTCCCGGAAGATCTCGACACCAAGGATCCGTGGCAGTTCAAGAACATCCTCGTTCGCTCGTAATCGCGAACTGGTGAAAAACCAAGATGCCCGCCGCAAGGCGGGCATTTTTGTAACGCCTGCTGTGTAAATTCGCTTCGGCGTTGCAGAAGGCTTGCCTTGGCGGCCGCCCCGCGCCATGTTTTTTCCGAACTCTTGCGGATAAAGTCCGCCGTCAATCGCCGGAGAAGCTTATGAAGTTGAGAAATATTGCCGCGCTGGCGGCTGCCGCAGCAGCGCTCGCCGCCTGTGTTTCCTCTGATCCCCGCCCGATGCCTGTCGCCACAAGCGCCGCTCCGGCCGGTGTCGAAGGCGCATGGCGCGATCCGAACGGCATCGTCTCGACTTTCCAGGCCGGTACCTTCACCACCCGCACGACCGACAGCAACCAGCTGCTCGCCTCCGGTACCTATGTGAACACCGGTCCGTCTCTGGTTGAGATCAACATGACCTCGCTGGTGCGCAAGACGCAGTCGAAGGTCAATTGCGCCCTCGTCAACCCGACCCAGCTGAATTGCACCGCCGATTCCGGCTCGCAGTTCACGCTGACGCGCAGCATGTAACTGCGCTCGAAATCCGGACGATGAAAAGCTCCCCTTCGCGGGAGCTTTTTTGTTTACCGCTACTTGGAAAGCGCCGGGACTGGCACAGCTTTTCGCTTGCGGTTGCGCAGGCTTGATGAAAACATCCGGCGCGCCGGGTAACGGCTAAGAGGGATCGGCGGAACAGCCAGGGGTAAGCGCTGCCGCCGGAAATCAGGAGAACAGGATGACGAAATCCTTTAATTTCGGTCTGCTGACGGCATCCATGCTGGCGCTTAGCACAAGCGCCGCCTTTGCGGACTACCAGCTCAATATTCTTCACATCAACGATTTCCATTCACGCATTGAATCGATCAACAAGTTCGATTCCACCTGCTCTGCCGAGGAAGAAGGCAAGAAGGAATGCTTCGGCGGTGCCGCCCGCCTGAAGACCGCGATTGACCAGCGCCGCCAGGCTCTCACAGGCCAGAACGTGCTGCTGCTCAATGCCGGCGACAATTTCCAGGGCTCGCTCTTCTACACGACCTACAAGGGCGCGGCCGAAGCCGAAGTGCTGAACGCCATGAAGTTCGACGTCATGACCGTCGGCAACCATGAATTCGACGACAGCGAAGACGGCCTCGCCACCTTCCTCGACAAGGTTCAGTTCCCGGTCATCTCCGCCAACGTTCTCGCCGGTGACGGCTCCAAGCTCGGCGACCGCATCAAGCCGTCGCTGGTTCTCGATGTCGGCGGCCAGAAGATCGGCGTCGTCGGCGCCGTGACCAACGACACGGAAGAACTCTCCTCGCCCGGCCCGAAGGTGCTGATCGCCGACGACGTCGCCTCGATCACCGCAGCCGTTCAGGAGCTGAAGGCACAGGGCATCAACAAGATCATCGCGCTGACCCATGTCGGCTATCCGCGCGATCTCGCCTTCATCGCCAAGATCCCGGATGTCGACGTCGTTGTCGGCGGCCACTCGCACAGCCTGCTGTCGAATACCGATCCGAAAGCCGAAGGCCCCTATCCGACGATGGTGGACAATCCCGGCGGCTACAAGGTTCCGGTCGTGCAGGCCGCATCCTACAGCAAGTATCTCGGCGATCTCGTCGTCGACTTCGACGACAACGGCGTCGTCAAGAGCGCCAAGGGCGATCCGATCCTGATCGACTCCTCCTTCACGCCCGATCCGGCGCTGACGGCACGCATTGCCGAGCTCGCAAAGCCGATCGAAGACCTCCGCAAGAAGGTCATCGGTGCCTCGGAAGGCCCGATCGAGGGCGACCGCACCGTTTGCCGCGTCAAGGAATGCTCGATGGGCAACCTCGTCGCTGACGCGATGCTCGACCGCACCAAGAGCCAAGGCGTCCAGATCGCCATCCAGAACGGCGGCGGTCTGCGTGCCTCCATCGATGGCGGCGAAGTCACCCAGGGCGAAGTCATCACCGTCCTGCCCTTCCAGAACACGCTGGCGACGTTCCAGCTGACCGGCGCCGACGTCGTCAAGGCGCTGGAGAACGGCGTCAGCCAGATCGACCAGGGCGCCGGCCGCTTCGCGCAGGTCGCCGGCCTGAAATACACCTTCGATCAGTCGAAGCCCGTCGGCAGCCGCGTCAGCGATGTTCAGGTGAAGACCGGCGATGCCTTCGCGCCGATCGACCCGGCCAAGACCTATGGCGTTGCCACCAACAACTTCATGCGCGCGGGCGGCGACGGCTATTCGATCTTTGATACCGCCGGCAAGAACGCCTATGACTTCGGCCCCGATCTTGCCGACGTCACTGTCGAGTATCTGACGGCGCACAACCCCTACAAGCCCTACACCGACGGCCGCGTCACCGAGATCGCTGCAGCCGGCACCGCTGCTGCCCCGGCCGCGCCTGCTGCACCCGCTGCTCCGGCTGCACCCGCTGCTCCGGCGGCACCGGCACCGTCTGCCGAACCGGCTGCACCGGCCGCTTCCGCACCGGCTGCCGCAACGCCGTCCAGCCATGTGATCGCCGCCGGTGACACGCTCTGGGATCTCGCCAAGCAGTTCTACGGCAATGGCGAACTCTGGAAGAAGATCTCCGAAGCCAATGGCAGCCCGAACCCGCGCCGCCTGATGGTCGGCGAGGAGCTGAAGCTTCCCGCGAAGTAAGACGATTTGTCCCGATCTTCGAAGCCGGTCCGGGGTTCCCCGGGCCGGCTTTTCTACTTATAGGGTTGAACCAACCGAGCCCGGCTGCGTATGAGCGGGGCGAAGACATCATGAGCGTTGGGGCCAGTATGACTGCTGAAATTTCGAACCGCCCGGCGGACCATCCGCCCGTCAGCTTTGGCAAGGTGGGAGTGCTGCTCGTCAATCTCGGCACGCCCGATGGCACCGACTACAAATCGATGCGGCGTTATCTCCGGGAGTTCCTGACCGACAAGCGCGTCATCGAATGGTCGCCGTGGAAATGGTACCCGATCCTCTTCGGCATCGTCCTCAACACCCGCCCCAGCAAGGTGGGCAAGGCTTACGAGCTGATCTGGAACAAGGAAAAGGACGAGAGCTACCTGCGCACCTACACCCGCAACCAGGCAGAACTGATGGCTGCGCGGCTGAAGGATCTGCCCAATGTCGTCGTCGACTGGGCGATGCGCTACGGCAACCCCTCCATCGCCTCGAAAATCGACAGCCTGAAGGCGGCGGGCTGCGACCGCATCGTGCTCTTCCCGCTCTATCCGCAATATGCGGCAGCGACGACGGCGACCGTCAACGACAAGGCCTTCCAGAAGCTCTTGACCATGCGCTGGCAGCCGGCGGTGCGCACCGTCCCTGAGTATCACGACGACGAGACCTATATCGAAGCGCTCGCCAACTCCGTGCAGCAGCACCTCGCGACGCTCGATTGGGAGCCGGAGATGGTGCTCGCCTCGTTCCACGGCATCCCGATGTCCTACTTCAAGCAGGGCGATCCCTATTACTGCCAGTGCCAGAAGACCGGACGCCTGCTGCGCGAGCGCCTGGGGCTGCCGAAGGAAAAGTTCATGGTCACCTTCCAGTCCCGCTTCGGGCCGGAAGAATGGCTGCAGCCCTATACCGACAAGACCGTCGAGAAGCTGGCGCAGGACGGCGTCAAGAAGATCGCCGTCCTCAACCCTGGCTTCGTTTCCGACTGTCTGGAAACGCTGGAAGAAATCGCCGAACAGGCGGCCCATTCGTTCCATGAGAATGGCGGCGAGAAATTCACCCATATCCCCTGTCTCAACGACAGCGAGGACGGCATGCGCGTGCTCGAAAAGGTGGTCCGCCGGGAGCTGCTCGGCTGGGTCTGATCCAGACAGCGGCTTTTTGTTGCGGATCGTTGCAAATAACGGGATAAGTCTCCACGTTTGATGTGTGCCGGATTTTCCGGCAACAACCGGTGGAGGAATTTCATGGTCCTGGGCGGCTTCGACATCGTCGTCATCGCACTCGTCATCTTCGTCATCCTGGTGCTGTTTGCCGGCATCAAGACGGTGCCGCAGGGCTATCGCTACACGATCGAGCGCTTCGGCCGCTATACGCGCACGCTGGAGCCCGGCCTCAACCTGATCACCCCCTTCATCGAGCGCGTCGGCGCGAAGATGAATGTGATGGAGCAGGTCCTGAATGTGCCAACGCAGGAAGTGATCACCAAGGACAACGCCTCGGTCTCCGCCGATGCCGTGTCCTTTTATCAGGTGCTGAACGCCGCACAGGCCGCCTATCAGGTCTCCAACCTCGAAAACGCCATTCTCAACCTGACCATGACCAATATCCGCTCGGTCATGGGCTCGATGGATCTCGACGAGCTGCTCTCCAACCGCGACGCCATCAACGACCGCCTGCTGCGCGTCGTCGACGAGGCGGTGCATCCCTGGGGCATCAAGGTCACGCGCGTCGAGATCAAGGACATCCAGCCGCCCCGCGACCTCGTCGATGCCATGGCCCGCCAGATGAAAGCCGAGCGCGAGAAGCGCGCTCAGGTTCTGGAAGCGGAAGGCTCACGAAACGCCCAGATCCTGCGCGCCGAAGGCGCCAAGCAGTCGGCCATTCTGCAGGCCGAGGGACAGCGCGAAGCCGCCTTCCGCAACGCCGAAGCACGCGAACGCCTGGCCGAAGCCGAAGCCAAGGCAACGAAGATGGTCTCCGAGGCGATCGCCGCTGGTGACGTCCAGGCGATCAACTATTTCGTGGCGCAGAAATACACTGAAGCCCTGACATCGATCGGTTCGGCGCCAAACTCCAAGGTCGTGCTGATGCCGATCGAGGCTTCGTCCATTATCGGCTCGCTGAGCGGCATCGGCGCCATCGCCAAGGAAGTCTTCGGCGACGGCAGCACCCCGCCCGCGCCTCAGCCGCCCCGGCAGGTAGCGCAGCGCAGCACGCCGCCCGTCAACCCCTTCAACCAGAACCCGGAGCGCTGACGCATGCTGGCACGCATCGTTGCAGAGCTCGGGCCCTGGACCTGGTGGGTAGCCGGCCTCGTGCTGCTGGCCGCCGAAATGATCGTGCCCGGCTTCTTCCTCGTCTGGATCGGGCTGGCGGCGCTTGCCGTCGGCATCCTGTCGCTGCTGCTCTGGGATGCGGGCTTCTGGGTCTGGGAAGTACAGCTCATCCTGTTCGCGGCGCTCTCGGTCGCCGCGACCTTTATCGGCCGCCGCCTGACGCTGCGCCACGATGCGACCGACGAGCCGTTTCTCAATCAGCGCGGCGCGAGCCTTGTCGGGCGCACAGCCACGCTGGCGGAGCCGATCACTGAAGGCCGCGGCCGGATAAAGCTGGATGATACGATCTGGCAGGTCATGGGACCGGACCTGCCGGCCGGCACCCGCGTCAGGGTCGTCGCCAGCACCGGGCGCGACCTGACGGTGGAAGCCGCCTGATCAGGCGACGCCGATCCGCAAGAGATCGTGGAAATGGACGAGCCCCACTGGGCGGTTGTCGTCGTCGACGACGATCAGCGCGCCGATGTGATATTCCTCGAGCAAGGCAAGCGCAGCCGTCGCAAGCACCTTCGGCTTCACCACCTTCGGCGTCCGCGTCATGATGTCGTCGACTGCCAGTTCGGCAAGATTGCGCGACAGGTTGCGTGCCATATCGCCTTCGGTGACGATGCCGCAAAGCTTCCCGTCGCCGTCGAGAACGCCGACGCAGCCGAAATGCTTGCTCGACAGAACCTTGATCGCATCCTGCATCGGCGTACCCTCCGCCACCAGCGGCAGACGGTCACCTTTGTGCATGATGTCGGAGACGTGAGTCAGGCTCGCGCCCAGCTTGCCGCCCGGATGGAAGACGTGGAAGTCGCGGGCCGTGAAGCCGCGCGCATCGAGCAGCGCCATTGCGAGCGCGTCACCGATCGCCAGCTGCATCATCGCCGATGTCGTCGGCGCCAGACCGTGCGGACAAGCTTCCATCTCTTTCGGCAGCTTCAATACGATATCGGCCGCCTCGCCCAAAACGGACTTTTCATCGCAGGTAATGGCGATCAGCGGGATCGAGAAGCGGCGGGAGTAGTTCAGGATCGCCTTCAGTTCCGGCGCTTGGCCGCTCCAGGAAACGGCAATGATCGCGTCCTGATCACCGATCATGCCGAGGTCGCCATGGTTGGCCTCGGCGGCATGGACGAAGAACGCAGGCGTGCCCGTTGAAGCGAATGTCGCCGCGAGCTTGACGCCGATATGGCCGCTCTTGCCAACGCCGGTTACCACGAGGCGCCCCTTGATGGCGCTGATCGTCTCGACGGCCTGACTGAAGGGTCCGGAGAGACCATCGTCGAGCGCCCGCTCAAGGGCTTCAAGGCCGCGCCGCTCGATGCTGATGGTCCGCCGCGCGGACTCCAGCACGCTGTTTTCGATCAGATTGACGACTTTTCTCATCATGTGCCTGCGTTACCGCTTTTCACTGTGGCTGTCCATCGTTGTCGCGCTCGCAAGCACAGGCCGCCTCGGTCGTCCTAAACGAATGATTAACTATGACACTTTACTTTCGGGTAACGAGTTGAAGCATGCCACACGCGGATTCTGAATGGGCAAGGAACGTGATACGAGCAGTTTGACGCCGCTCCGTGCGACGCGCTTTGCCGTGTCTGCCGTTCTTCTCACCGCAGCGCTGCCGCAGATCGCCTTCGCGCAGTCGGCGCAGACCTACGGCAGCGGCACATCCGCCTATCAATCATCGTCCCAATATTCTTCCGGCGGCAACGCCGGCGATCAGCAGGCGCAAACCGTTGATCTTGATGGCGACGGCGTCCCGGATCCCGGCCAGCCCGGCGTTCCCTCCCCCGATGGCACGGCGACCCAGACCGGCACCACGCAGCAGACCGGCACGGTATCCACCACGGCAAGCGGAGACCAGCAGCCGAGCGACGAAACAACCGGCTCGATCCTCGACGAGGACATCCGCCGCCTGAACACCCGCGAACCGGCGATCGATGAGCGCCGCCTGCCGCGCAAGGCCGACGATACGCTGACCGAGAAGGACACCGACGGCATCCGCGTCGGCACCTTCATCCTGCGCCCGTCAATCACCCAGTCGATCAATACCGAGACGACCAAGGATAACGGCATCAAGGAAAGCCGCGGCTTCCTGCAGACCGACGGCAATGCGACGCTGACCTCCGATTGGGGCCTGCACCAGCTGAGAGTCACCAGCGAGGGCAGCTGGCAGCAGAATATCAGCGGCGAAGGCGAGGAACAGCCGTCCTTCCAGATCGATGGCGATCTGCGCCTCGATCTGCCCGAGGACACCACCGCCCATCTCAAGGGCGGCTACCGCTTCTACCGCGAAGACACCGACGATCCGAACGCCATCTCCGACGCCGACGAGCAGTCGAACGTCCAGGAATTCAGCACCGGCGCCTCGATCGAGCGCGACTTCGGCGTCTTGCGCGGCACGACGGAAATCGGCGTCGTCCGGACGATCTATTCCGACGTGACGCTGGCGAACGGCACGACTGTTTCCCTCAGCGACCGCGACCAGACCGCCGGGAATTTCCGCGCCCGCATCGGCTACGAGCTCTCCCCGGCGCTCATCCCCTTCATCGAAGGCACCGTCGGCAAGACCGTCTATGACGAGACGCACGACAGCTCAGGCTATGCGCGCTCCGGCAACAGCTACGGCGCCAAGGCCGGTGTTCAGATCGATCTCGGCGAGAAATTGAAGGGCGAGGTCAGCGCCGGTTACGAGACGGCCAATTTCGACGACGACCGTCTGTCCTCGATTGATACGGCAACCGTCGATGCCAATATCGTCTGGTCGCCGCTGCGCGGCACCAATGTCGGCTTCGACCTGCAGACCAGCATTCAGCCCTCCACCACGCCGGGCCTGAGCGGTTACGTCTCGCATGCCCTGTCGACAACGATCACGCATCAGCTGCGTGACAATCTGCAGGCAACGGTTCTGGGTGGGGTGACGCTCCGCGACTATCCGGCCGGAGCAAGCAGCGACGAGACCGTTTATACGACGAGCGCCGGTCTGATCTGGAACATCAACCGCTATCTCGATCTGACGAGCACTGTCGGCTACGAGCTGACGACGCGGGATGAAGGCACCGACTCGCAGCAATGGCGAGCCGGTGTCGGTTTGCGGTTGAAGCGCTAGAGCGCCGTGCGTCCATATGGACGCACAAAGGACGCTCTAACTCTTTGAATCTACGCATCAGGCTTTCCGAAAATCGATTCCGATTTTCGGGCCGATGCTTGGACTTCAGAGACCCTTCAGCAAAGCCTTGAAGCCTTCCTCGACGGTCGGGCGGATATCCGCACGGTCGAGCGCGAAGGCGACGTTGGCGAGGATGAAGCCATCCTTGGCGCCGCAGTCATAGGTCGTGCCGCGGAAGTGGTAGCCGGCGAAGGCCTGATCCTTCAGCAGCTTCAGCATGCCGTCGGTCAGCTGGATCTCGTTGCCGGCGCCGCGTTCCTGGGTTTCCAGGATCTTGAAGATCTCCGGCTGCAGGATGTAGCGGCCGTTGATGAAGAAGTTCGAGGGCGCCGTGCCCTTGGCAGGCTTTTCGACCATGCCGGTGATGCGGAAGCCGTCGCCGATCGCATCGCCGACACCAACGATACCGTATTTGTGAGCCTGATCCGGAGCGCATTCCTCGACGGCGATGATGTTGCCGCCGCTCTGGCCGTAAAGGTCGATCATGCCCTTCATGCAGCCCTTGCCTTCGGCCTTCATGATCATGTCAGGGAGAAGCAGCGCGAAGGGCTCGTCGCCGACGATCTCGCGGGCGCACCAGACGGCGTGGCCGAGACCAAGCGGTTCCTGCTGGCGGGTGAAGCTGACGGTGCCGGCCTTCGGCAGCTGCGCTTCGAGCAGCGTCATTTCCGCCTTCTTGCTGCGCTCGCGCAGCGTCTGCTCCAGTTCGAAATGGATATCGAAATAGTCTTCGATGATGTGCTTGTTGCGGCCGGTGACGAAAACGAAATGTTCGATACCGGCTTCCAGAGCCTCGTCGACCACGTACTGAATGATCGGTTTATCGACGACGGTCAGCATTTCCTTCGGAACGGCCTTCGTCGCTGGAAGGAACCGGGTTCCAAGACCTGCGACCGGGAATACCGCTTTACGAACTTTTTTCTGCTGCGTCACGTAGAACCTCCTGGGGGGTTTATCGCTTTGAACTCAAGCTATTTGGGGTGAATTAAGCTAAATTCGCTACTGTTTTACAAATGATGACGGGAAGACGTTGTCATGGTAAAGAATTTGTTGACTTCGTTCCGGTAGTCTCGGGTCCGGACGGAATGCCCCTCCGCCGCACTTGTAACAGAGATGACGGATACGGACTGCCGATGACCAAAAATCACAAATACTCCCTTCGTGGTCTTGCCCTCGCCCTCGTTGTGACCGCGTCCGCCGGTTTGGCACCCCATAACGCGGCTGCCGACCAGCGGTTCCAGAAGTGGATCGCGGATTTTTATCAAACTGCCGCGCAAAATGGCATCAGCAAGGCAACCTATCGGAAAGCCTTCTCCGGTGTGAGCGAACCCGACCCTACAGTCCTTGAAAAGGCGGCCTTTCAGCCGGAATTCACAACCAAGATTTGGGACTATGTGGATTCCCGCGTGAACCCCTACACGGTCGAGATCGGCCGCAAAATGGCCGCAAAGCATGCCTCGACTCTGAACGCCATCGAGCGCCATTTCGGCGTCGACAAGACGATCATCCTGGCGATCTGGTCGATGGAATCGAACTACGGCGCCGTTCTCGAAAAGGACGATCGCCTGCATTACGTGCCGCGCGCCCTTGCGACGCTGGCCTATGCCGACGAGCGCCGGGCGAAATTCGCCAAGAAGCAGCTGATCGCAGCCCTCAAGATCCTGCAGAACGGCGACATCTCCGCCGATGGCATGACCGGCTCCTGGGCCGGCGCCATGGGCCACACGCAGTTCATTCCGACGAGCTACCTGCTCTACGCCGTCGACGCCGACGGCAACGGCCATCGCGACATCTGGAATTCGGTTCCCGATGCGCTGGCGACATCGGCCAACCTGCTTGCCAAGAACGGCTGGCAAACCGGCAAGACCTGGGGCTACGAAGTTTCGGTTCCGGCCTCTGCCGCCAAGCAGGCGGGAAAGACCCACACGCTGGCCCAGTGGGCGGCCATGGGCCTGACGCGTCCGAACGGCAAGAGCTTCAAGGACGCCGGCACCAAGGCGATCCTGAAGATGCCGGGCGGCGCTGGTGGCCCTGGCTTCCTGATGACCTCCAACTTCTTCACCATCAAGAAGTACAACGCCTCCGACAGCTACGCGCTTGCCGTTGGCCTGCTCGCCGACGAGATCGCCGGCTATGGCGGCATGAAGCAGCGCTGGCCGCGCCCGGACGGCACGCTCGATGTGAAGGAAAAATTCGAGCTGCAGACGCGCCTGAAGACGCTCGGCTATTACAACGGCGAAGTCGACGGCAATTTCGGCTCCGGCTCGAAGGCCGCCATCTCGGCCGTGCAGGAACGCCTGGGGATGCAGGCCGACGGCGAGCCCTCGCTTCCGCTGCTCAACGCGCTGCGCCGCTAGACGGCAAGATTTCGCGACATAAATCCTATCCGGAGTGGACGCTCGCGCCCACTCCATGCGAAAATGCCGCGAGATGCGGGACATGACCATGCGACCACAGGGCAACAAGCGTAAATCCGGCTGGCGGACGGCGACGATCGCGCTGTTGGCCCTGTCTTTCGGCGTAACCGCGCCCGTTCATTTCGCCGATGCGCAGGAGCGCTACGAGCGCCGCTCGATTCTCGATTTCTTCTTCGGCCGCCGCACCTATGTCGACGATTATCCGCCGCCGCCGGATGTGGAGCGCCCCCGCCCGCAGCGCAAGCGCCCTCCAGCCAAGCCGAAGGCGGTAACATCGGCGCCGAAGCCCGCACCTGTCGTTCCGCAAGAGGAGACGGTCCAGAAGCTCGAAAACGCCCAGAAGATCCTGATCGTCGGCGACTTCCTGGCCAGCGGCCTCGGCGACGGCATGACCGATGCATTCAACACCTCGCCGGGCGTCGTCATCGATGCGCGCGGCAATGTCTCCTCCGGCCTGGTGCGCGACGACTATTACAATTGGCCCGAACAGCTCCTGAAGATGATGGACGAGGTGAAGCCCGCCATCGTCGTCGTCATGATCGGCGCCAACGACCGCCAGCAGATGGCGATCAACGGCGACAAGGAGAAATTCCGCACCGAAGCCTGGTATGCCGAGTATCAGAAGCGCGTACTGAATTTCGGTAGGGAAGTGACCAACCGCAAGATCCCGCTGCTCTGGGTCGGTCTTCCCGCCTTCGGTTCCGATTCGATGACCTCGGACGCGGTCCAGATGAACCAGCTCTACCGCAAGCAGGTGGAAAGCGTCGGCGGCGAGTTCGTCGACATCTGGGACGGCTTCGTCGACGAGGGCGGCCAGTTCATCGTCACCGGTTCCGATATCAACGGCCAGCAGGTGCGCTTGCGCACCTCCGACGGCATCAACCTGACGCAGGCCGGCCGCCGCAAGGTCGCCTTCTATGTCGAAAAGCCTGCCCGCCGCATCCTCGGCACGCAGGCGAGCCCGGACCTCGTGCGCCTCGATACCAGCAACCTGCCGAGCCTCGGCCTGCCCGAGCCGAACGTGCCGCATACGCAGCCGATCAGCCTCTCCGATCCCAATCTCGACGGCGGCTCCGAACTGCTCGGCGCCAAGGCACCGCCGGTCTCGCTCACCAAGTCGCCGCGCGACATGCTGGTGCAGGACGGCATGGTCGAAGAGGCTCCCGCCGGGCGCGTCGACGACTACCGCCTTCCAGCAAAGGAGCCGAAGCAGGTTTCGGCGAAGTAACGGCTAACCGGCAGAGCGGATGTAGATGAAATTCTCGTGCTGCTCTCCCTCGAACTCGAAATAGGTCGAGCCGCCCCGCCGAAGCCCCTGTTTCTGATAGAAGCGGATTGCCGGGAGGTTCTGATGGTTGACCCCAAGCCAGGCATGACGCTTGCCGCGCGCTGACAGCACGCGGTCCGCCTCTTCCAGGAGCTTCGCGCCAAGACCCTTCCCTAGAAAATGCTCCTGAATATAGAGCGTGACGATCTCGGTATCGATATCGGGCTCATCAGGGCATGGCGCCTCGAAATCCAGCCGCAGATAGCCGACGAGATGGCCTTTGCTTTCGCAGAGGATGAAATATTGCGGATCCGAGGCGATCTGGCGCCGGACGTTTTCCTCGATGAACTGCTGCAGGACGTAGTCGGCGATCGCCCGGCGAATGCCTGTCTTCGCATAGGTATGCAGCCAGACCTGGATCGCCAGAGCCGCAACATTGGCGGCATCCTCAGGCACGGCTTTTCGAAACGAGTAGGTCATGGCAGGCATAGATAAGCCGCCTGCGATGTCTCGCAAGCGGCTCGTCTGAAACCGGACGGACCGGCAGATTAGCGCGGCAGAACCGTCGAACCCATCAGCGCTTCGTCGATGGCGCGGGCGGCCTGGCGGCCTTCCCGGATCGCCCAGACGACCAGCGACTGACCGCGGCGCACGTCGCCAGCGGTCCAGAGCTTGTCGACCGAGGTCTTGTAGTCGCTGTCGTTGGCAACGACGTTGGTCGAGCCGCGGCGGTCGGTATTGAGCGTCAGCTTGCCGTCGAGATCCTTCAGCACGCTATCGGTGAACGGGCCGCGGAAGCCGATCGCGATGAAAGCGAGATCGGCCTTGATGATGAACTCCGTGCCGGGAACCGGCTTGCGGCGCTCATCGACTTCGCAGCACTTGACGCCGGTGAGCTGGCCGTCTTCGCCGATGAACTCCAGGGTCGCGACCTGAAACTCGCGCACCGCGCCTTCGGCCTGCGAGGAGGAGGTACGCATCTTCGTGGCCCAGAACGGCCAGACGGCGAGCTTGTCTTCCTTCTCCGGCGGCTGCGGGCGGATGTCGAGCTGGGTGACCTTCACGGCGCCCTGACGGAAAGCCGTGCCGACGCAGTCCGACGCGGTATCGCCACCACCGACGACGACGACGTGCTTGGCACCGGCGAGGATCGGATCTGCCTGCCAGCCGACGCTGTCGATATTCTCGCGGCCGACGCGCTTGTTCTGCTGCACGAGGTAAGGCATCGCATCGTGAACGCCGGCGAAATCCGTGCCCGGAATGCCTGCCTCACGCGGCGTTTCCGAACCGCCGCAATAAAGAACGGCGTCGTAATCGGCGAGCAGCTGCTCCATCTTCACATCGACGCCGACATTGACGCCACAGTGGAAGGTCACGCCTTCGCCCTTCATCTGCTCGACGCGGCGATCGATGAAGTTCTTCTCCATCTTGAAGTCAGGAATACCGTAGCGCAGCAGGCCGCCGGGCTTCGACTCGCGCTCGTAGAGGTGAACCTCGTGACCGGCGCGGCCGAGCTGCTGGGCAGCCGCCATGCCGGCAGGACCGGAGCCGATGATCGCAACCTTCTTGCCGGTATGAACCGTCGCCGGCTGCGGCCGGATGAAGCCGAGCTCATAGGCCTTGTCGGCAATCGCCTGTTCGACCGTCTTGATCGCGACCGGCGTATCTTCGAGGTTCAGCGTGCAGGCTTCCTCGCAGGGCGCCGGGCAGACGCGGCCGGTGAACTCCGGGAAGTTGTTGGTGGAATGCAGGTTCTGGATCGCTGCTTCCCAGTTGTTGTTGTAGACGAGGTCGTTCCAATCCGGGATCTGGTTATGCACCGGGCAGCCGGTCGGACCGTGGCAATAGGGGATGCCACAGTCCATGCAGCGGGCAGCCTGCTTCTGCACTTCCGGGTCCGACATCGGGATCGTGAATTCGCGGAAATGCCGGATACGATCGGACGCCGGCTGATACTTCGCAACCTGCCGGTCGATTTCCAGAAAGCCTGTAACCTTACCCATATTTTCGTCCCTTACACTCATGACCGCCTCGCCTGCGGCCAGTTGTCCATCATCAGCCTCAACTTCGGAGGCAGGTTGCTTCTTTCGACCGTCATCAGCACTTATCCCCTGAGATCCATCCGCGCGGACCAGCAGCAGGATGCTGCCGCCGATCGGCGCGGGTCATTTGAAGATAGTCCGGTCATCCGCCATGCACCGGCACGGCGGACTTCTCTGCAAGTTATTCGGCAGCAATCCCCATCCGGGCGCGCTCCATTTCCTCAAGCGCACGGCGGTACTCGACCGGCATGACCTTGCGGAATTTCGGGCGGTAGTCGGCCCAGGCGTCCAGGATCTGCTTGGCGCGGGTGGAGCCCGTGTAGTGCAGATGGTTGGAGATCAGCTGGTAGAGGCGCTCCTCGTCGTGACGCGTCATGTCGCCGGAGACGTCGACACGTCCCTTGTGCGCCAGATCGCCGCCGTGATGATGCAGCTTCTCCATCATGTCGTCCTCTTCCGGAACCGGCTCGAGTTCGACCATGGCCATGTTGCAGCGCTTGGCGAAGTCGCCGCTCTCGTCGAGAACGTAGGCCACACCGCCGGACATGCCAGCCGCGAAGTTGCGGCCCGTTGCGCCGAGCACGACGACCACGCCGCCCGTCATGTATTCGCAGCCGTGGTCGCCCACGCCTTCGACGACAGCGATGGCGCCGGAGTTACGAACCGCGAAGCGCTCGCCCGCGACACCGCGGAAGTAGCACTCGCCTTCGGTCGCGCCGTAGAGAACGGTGTTGCCAACGATGATCGAATCTTCGGCGACGATCTTCGAATTCTCAGGCGGACGAACGATGATCTTGCCGCCCGAGAGACCCTTGCCGACATAGTCGTTGCCGTCGCCGATCAGGTTGAAGGTGACGCCGCGGGCGAGGAACGCGCCGAAGCTCTGGCCAGCCGTACCCTTGAGGGTCACGTTGATCGTGTCTTCCTTCAGACCACGGTGATTGTAGCGCTTGGCCACCTCACCCGACAGCATGGCACCGGCCGAACGGTCGACATTCTTGATGTCGACTTCGAAGGCAACCGGGGTCTTCGACGTAAGAGCCGGCTGCGCCTGCTCGATCATCTTGCGGTCGAGAATGTCGTCGATCGGATGCTTCTGGCGGGTCGTCCAGTAGGTCGCTTCCTTCTCAGCCTCGACCTTGTGGAAGATGCGGCTGAAATCGAGACCCTTGGCCTTCCAGTGCGCCAGCATCTCGTCCTTCTCGAGCAGCTCCGAAGCGCCGATGATGTCATCGAGCTTGGTGAAGCCGAGGGACGCGAGGATTTCGCGCACTTCGTTGGCGACGAAGAAGAAGTAGTTGATGACGTGCTCTGCCGTGCCCTTGAAGCGCTTGCGCAGAACCGGATCCTGCGTCGCAACGCCCACCGGACAGGTGTTCAGGTGGCACTTGCGCATCATGATGCAGCCCGCCGCGATCAGCGGAGCCGTCGCAAAGCCGAATTCGTCGGCACCGAGCAGCGCGCCAATGATGACGTCGCGGCCGGTCTTCAGGCCGCCATCGACCTGCAGCGCGATGCGTGAACGAAGGCCGTTCAGCACCAGCGTTTGCTGCGTCTCGGCAAGGCCGATTTCCCAGGGCGAACCGGCATGCTTCAGCGACGTCAGCGGCGATGCGCCGGTACCGCCGTCGAAGCCGGAGACCGTGATATGGTCGGCGCGCGCCTTGGCAACGCCGGCGGCAACCGTGCCGACGCCGACTTCCGAAACGAGCTTGACCGAGACGTCAGACGTCGGGTTGACGTTCTTCAGGTCGTAGATCAGCTGCGCCAGATCTTCGATCGAGTAGATATCGTGGTGCGGCGGCGGCGAAATCAGGCCGACGCCCGGAGTGGAGTGACGGGTCTTGGCGACGGTCGCATCGACCTTGTGGCCGGGCAGCTGACCGCCTTCGCCGGGCTTTGCACCCTGCGCGACCTTGATCTGCAGCATGTCGGCATTGACGAGATATTCGGTGGTCACACCAAAGCGTCCCGACGCGATCTGCTTGATCGCCGAGCGTTCCGGGTTGGACGAACCATCCGGCAGCGGCATGTAGCGGTCGCTCTCTTCGCCGCCTTCGCCGGTGTTCGACTTGCCGCCGATCCTATTCATGGCGATTGCCAGCGTCGTATGCGCCTCACGGCTGATCGAGCCGAAGGACATGGCGCCCGTCGAGAAGCGCTTGACGATATCGGCAGCAGCCTCGACCTCGTCGATGGAGACCGGCTTGCGGCCGAGCTGCTCGGCGCTCTTGATGTTGAAGAGGCCACGGATCGTGTTCATCCGCAGCGCCGAGGTGTTCACCATCTCGGCGAATTCACGGTAGCGGTCCTCGGCATTGCCGCGAACGGCGTGCTGCAGGGTCGCAACGGCATCCGGCGTCCAGGCATGGCTTTCGCCGCGCATGCGGTAGGCATATTCGCCGCCGATATCGAGGGTCGTGGCGAGCAGCGGATCCTTGCCGAAAGCCGAGTTGTGGCGGGCAACGGTTTCCTCGGCGATCGCCGCGAGATCGACGCCTTCGATCATCGTCGCAGTACCGAAGAAATACTTGTCGACCAGTTCCTGCTGCAGGCCGATCGCATCGAAGATCTGCGCGCCGCAATAGGACTGATAGGTCGAAATGCCCATCTTGGACATGACCTTCAGGATGCCCTTACCGACAGCCTTGATATAGCGGTAGACGACTTCCGAGGCATCGACTTCCTTCGGGAACTCGCCCTTGGCATGCATGTCGAGCAGCGTGTCGAAGGCGAGATACGGGTTGATCGCTTCGGCGCCGTAGCCGGCCAGCAGGCAGAAGTGATGCACTTCGCGTGGTTCGCCGGTTTCGACGACGATGCCGACGGACGTGCGCAGACCCTTGCGGATCAGGTGATGGTGGACGGCAGCGGTCGCCAGCAGCGCCGGGATGGCGATACGGTCCGGGCCGAGCTGACGGTCAGAGAGAACGATGATGTTGTAGCCGCCCTTGACCGCAGCTTCGGCGCGCTCACAGAGGCGATCGAGCATCTCGGGCATGCCTTCGGCGCCGCGCTCGACGTCATAGGTGAAGTCGAGCGTCTTGGTGTCGAAGCGGTCTTCGGTGTGACCGATGGAGCGGATCTTTTCGAGATCGCCATTGGTCAGGATCGGCTGGCGCACTTCCAGGCGCTTGGCATTCGCCATGCCGGTATGGTCGAGCAGGTTCGGACGCGGGCCGATGAACGACACGAGGCTCATGACCAGCTCTTCGCGGATCGGATCGATCGGCGGGTTGGTGACCTGCGCGAAGTTCTGCTTGAAATAGGTGTAGAGCAGCTTCGACTTCTCGGACATTGCCGAAATCGGCGTATCCGTGCCCATCGAGCCGACGGCTTCCTGGCCCGTCGTCGCCATCGGCGACATCAGGATGCGGGTGTCTTCGGTCGTGTAGCCGAAGGCCTGCTGGCGGTTCAGCAGCGACACGTCGCGACGAAGCGCACGGGGCTCGACCGGCTTCAGGTCTTCGAGGATGAGCTGGGTGCGATCGAGCCAGCTGCGATAGGGATGCTTGGTCGCAAGCTCGGACTTCACCTCTTCGTCCGAGATGATACGGCCCTTCTCCATGTCGATCAGCAGCATCTTGCCCGGCTGCAGGCGCCACTTCTGGACGATATCCTCTTCGGCAACCGGCAGCGTGCCGGCTTCCGAGGCGAGGATGATGCGGTCGTCGTTGGTGACGAGATAGCGGGCCGGGCGCAGGCCGTTACGGTCGAGCGTCGCGCCGATCTGCTTGCCGTCGGTGAAGGCAACGGCAGCCGGGCCGTCCCACGGCTCCATCAGGGCGGCGTGATACTCGTAGAATGCCTTGCGTTCGGCCGCCATCGACTGGTTGCCGGCCCAGGCTTCCGGGATCAGCATCATCACGGCATGCGCCATGGAATAGCCGCCGCGCACGAGGAACTCGAGCGCGTTGTCGAAACAGGCCGTATCCGACTGCCCCTCATAGGAGATCGGCCAGAGCTTGGAGATATCCTCACCGAAGAGCGGCGAGGAAACCGAAGCCTGACGCGCCGCCATCCAGTTGACGTTGCCGCGCAGCGTGTTGATTTCGCCGTTATGGGCGACCATGCGGTACGGATGCGCCAGCTTCCAGGACGGGAAGGTGTTGGTCGAGAAGCGCTGGTGCACCAGGGCGACCGCAGATTCGAAGCGCGGGTCCGCCAGGTCCTTGTAGTAGTCACCGACCTGATAGGCCAGGAACATGCCCTTGTAGACGACGGTCGCCGATGACAGCGACACCGGATAGAAGTTGCTCTCCTCGCCGTCGAACTCGTCATAGATACGGTTGGAGATCACCTTGCGGAGCGTGAAGAGGCGGCGCTCGAACTCGTCGTTGGTCGCGGCATCCTTACCAGCGCCGATGAAGACCTGGACGTGATGCGGCTCGGTGGCGGCGATCTCGGGCGCCTTGGAGAGCGAGGAGTTATCGACGGGCACATCGCGGAAGCCGAGGAAGACCTGGCCTTCTTCGACGATGACGTCCTTGATGACCTTCTTGAAATGCTCGATCTGCTTCTCGTCGCGCGGCATGAAGATATGGCCCATGCCATACTCGCCGAACTTCGGCAGGGTAATGCCCTGCTTCGCCATCTCCTCGCGGAAGAAGCGGTCGGGGATTTGCACGAGAATACCGGCGCCATCGCCCATCAGCGGATCGGCGCCGACGGCACCGCGATGCGTCAGGTTCTCGAGAATGAAGAGACCGTCCTTGACGATCTGATGCGACTTCTGGCCCTTCATATGGGCAACGAAGCCGACGCCGCAGGCATCATGCTCGTTGCGCGGATCGTAGAGGCCCTGCTTGGCAGGCAGACCGGAAGCGAATTTGCGCGTTTTGGCCGTTGCGCGCGCATCGGCTGCAGCAATCTGGTCAAAACTCGTGGATGGCGTCTTCTTCGTCATCGTCTTCGCTCCTGTCAAAGCCCGCGGGGACTGCGGGCGGCCTTTCGTCATGCACCGTCCCCGATCTTAGGTTCGGCGCGTGACAGCGCTGTTGCATTGTGAAGATCCGGCCGCATGCGTCCGCCAAAAGCGATCCGCCGCGCTCCGCGCCTGCCAGCCGCCTCCGCTTGGGCCGATTGCCCGCGCTCCTGGCGACTATAACGTGAAAGCCTGAAAACGTCAGGACTCTCGGCGCCTCTTCGGCCATAAAGGCCAAAATAGGACAGCAACCCTGCCCTAATTCACTAGTTCTATGACAGAAGGCTGGGGCGCCCGCAAGACCATCAAATTAAAAAAACATGAACTTCCGAATGAAAATTACAATCTGTATTTTTGGTACGCAATAAAATTACACAGTTTTGCATTATTTTGTTTGTTGATTGCCGAAATCAGATTTCGTGATGGATCGGCCAGCGGCCCCTTGTCGCTCACTGCAATGGCGCCTTGATCGCTCACCGCAATGGCGTAATGTCCCTGCCGGGATTTGCCCCGCCTTTTCATTTGATAAACGGTTTCCTCATGTTCTTCGCATCCGATAACTGGGCCGGCGCTCACGAAGCCATTGCCCAGCGCCTGCTTTCCGCTTCCACCGGCTTTGCCGCCGCCTATGGCAACAGCGACCTCGACAAAAAGGTCCAGGCCCGCTTTTCCGAAGTCTTCGAGCGCGATGTCGCCGTGTTCTTCGTCTCGACCGGCACAGCTGCCAATTCGCTGTCGCTTGCCAGCGTCCAGCGCCCCGGCGGCATCACCTTCTGCCATTCGGAAGCCCATGTGATCGAAGATGAATGCGGCGCCCCGGAGTTCTTTTCCAACGCCTCGCGCCTCGTTGCCGTCAGCGGCGAGTTCGGAAAGATCGATCCGGCGCAACTTTCGGCAAAGATCGCCGGCTACCCTGAGGACGCCGTGCATCACGGCCGCGCCAGCGCCGTCACCATCACCCAGGCGACCGAGATCGGCACCGTCTATTCGCTGCCGGAGATCGGCGAGATTTCCTCGATCGCCAGGAAGCGCAATCTGCCGCTCCATATGGATGGCGCCCGGTTCGCCAATGCGCTCGTGGCGCTTGGCGCCACACCCGCCGAAATGACCTGGAAGCGCGGCGTCGATATTCTCTCTTTCGGCGGCACCAAGAATGGCTGCTGGTGCGCGGAGGCGATCGTCTTCTTCAATCCGGATCAGGCAAAGGAAATGCCGTTCATCCGCAAGCGCGCCGCCCAGCTTTTCTCCAAGTCGCGCTTCATTGCCGCGCAGTTCGATGCCTATTTCGAGGAAGAGCTGTGGCTTGGCCTCGCCCGCCATTCGAACGGCATGGCCGATCACCTGCGTGCCGGCATCGGCGCCAGCAACTCCGCCCGCCTTGCCTGGCCGACGGCATCGAACGAGGTGTTCGCGGTGATCACCAAGAGTGCTGCAAAGACGGCCGAAAGCCGTGGTGCGAAATTTTATGAATGGCCGATCCCGGTTTCCATGCCGGAACTTGTCGGCGACAACGAAACGCTGATCCGCCTGGTGACCAGCTTCGCCACGACGGAAGCCGATGTCGACGGCTTCCTGAAATGCCTGGCGGCATAAGACAGCATCAATTCTGATGCCCGAAGACGGCGGATTGGGGCGCTCCCTGATCCGCCTTTTCTGCTTCGTGGCCGATCACCACGATCATCATCACGCAGGCAACCAGCCCGGATATGAACACTGCACCATAAATCATCGGTCCGTTCTCCCTTGCCCCGAACGACGACCTTTACCTGGTGCTAAATTACGAACCGAAATCTGACCAAACGCCTAAGCGACAGGGTTGAGACCTGCTTAAAATAGTAAGCAGGGCGTTAACTTTTGCGTGAAGATACAAACAAAAGCAAAGTGTTGCGGAACTTTACCCTCGCCTCAGGACTTTACAGGCGAAAGGTGAAAAATCATGAAAAAGCTCGCAATCGTACTCGTCTCGCTTGTAACCGGTTTTACAGGCATTGCCCCCGCTCAGGCCTTCCCGGTCATGGCAATCCAGAGGCCCGACATAACATCGCCCGGCATTGCCTCAGATGTGCAACAGGTCCGCGACCGCCGCTGGATCCGCCATGGGTGGCACGGCAACAACAGGCGCTACTACAACAACCGCTACTATCGCGGCCGCTACTACCATCACCACCACCACAACAATGCCGGTGCGATCATCGGCGGTCTCGCAGCAGGCGCGATCATCGGTGGTGCGCTGAGCGCTGCCACGCAGCCGCGCTACTACGGCGGCAACTCGCATACCCGCTGGTGCTACAGCCGCTATCGCTCCTACAGGGCATCGGACAACACGTTCCAGCCCTATAACGGTCCCCGCCAGCAGTGCGTCGGCCCCTACTGATCGAAAGAAAAGCCCCGCTCCGGCGGGGTTTTTCTTGTCAGCCGCCGGAGCGAAGGCTGCGAACCTTCCCGAGAATATCGTCCGACAGAGCAGAAACCAGCGCCCGGTCCGCCCCCTTGCGCGGCACCAGCACGAATTCCACATCCTCGAGAACAGGCAACCGCCCGGGCGCGATCTCCTTCAATCCCGCCGGCGCCATGCTGCGCGGCTGGACCAGCACGCCCATCCCGGCGCGGGCCGCCGCCGTCAGGCCGCTCAGGCTGCCGCAGGTGCAGACGATCCGCCAGGCCACCTGCGTCCGCCCCAGCGCCTCCAGCGCGATGCTGCGCGTGACACTCGGCGCCGGAAAGGCGATCAGCGGCAGTGGACTCTGCTGCAGAACATGCTCCGGATCGCGCGCCAGCCAAATCAGCGGCTCGCGATAGACGAGCTTGCCGCGCGCATCGCCGAGCCTGCGCTTCGCGAGAACCAGATCGATCTCGCCATTGTCCTGCATCTCATAGAGCGCACCCGAGAGCGCGACGGTCAGCTCGAGATCGACGGATGGATGCGAGCGCACGAAATCCTCAAGCACGGCCGGCAGCTGGCTGGTCACGAAATCCTCGGAAACGCCGAGCCGCAGCTTGCCGCGCAGGCTGTTTCCCCGAAACAGCGACTGCACCTGCCCCTCGATTGAAAGCATGGCGCGGGCATGCGACAGCAACGCCTCGCCATCCCCTGTAAGCACCACCTTATGCGTATCGCGGGCCAAGAGCTTCCGGCCGACCGAGCTTTCAAGCCGTTGAATATGCTGGCTGACGGTCGATTGTCCAAGCCCGAGCCGCTCCGCCGCAAGGGTAAAGCTGCCCATCTGCTCGACGGCAACGAAACTGCGCAATTGGGTCAGATCAAGCATGACGATCCCATTTCGTGATAACTGTTATTCCTTGCATCCTGAATCACAATGGATGACAAGACAATGAACTTGTTATTGCCCGGGACCACCACCATGCGCCGTTTCCTGCCCGATACCTTGACGATCCTGCTTGTCTGCACCGTCATCCTCGCCTCGCTGTTTCCTGCGAATGGCGCGTTCGCAGGCTATTTCGACATCGCAACGGATTTCGCCATCGCCCTACTCTTCTTCCTGCACGGGGCCCGCCTGTCGCGGGATGTGGTGATCGCTGGCGTGCTGCACTGGCGCCTGCATCTGGCGATCCTGCTGGTCACCTTTGCCCTCTTCCCGCTGCTCGGCCTGGCGATCGGCTTCATCCCGGACTGGATCCTGCCGCAACCGCTCTATCTTGGCATCCTCTTCCTCTGCGTCCTGCCCTCGACGGTGCAGTCGTCGATCGCCTTTACCTCGATGGCCGGCGGCAATGTTCCGGCGGCGATCTGCTCGGCTTCGGCATCGAATATCTTCGGCATGTTCCTGACGCCGCTGCTCGTGGGCCTGCTCTTCTCGGTCGGCGGCCATGGCGGCTTTTCCTGGGATGCGCTTGAGCAGATCATGCTGCAGCTGTTGCTGCCCTTCGTGCTCGGCCAGGTGCTGCAGCCCTGGATCGGCGACTGGATCCGCTCCAAGAAGAAGATCCTGATGCCCGTCGACCGCGGCTCGATCCTGATGGTCGTCTACGCAGCCTTCAGCAAGGCGGTCATCGAGGGCCTCTGGCACCAGTTCTCGATCGGCGACATCGCCGCCGTCATCATCATCGATATGCTGCTGCTCGGTTTCGTGCTGCTCTTCACCATGTTCGGCAGCCGCATGCTCGGCTTCAACAAGGCCGACGAGATCACCATCACCTTCTGCGGCTCCAAGAAGAGCCTGGCGAGCGGCGTGCCGATGGCAAACGTCATCTTCGTCGGCCAGCCGATCGGCGCCATCGTTCTGCCGCTCATGCTGTTCCACCAGATCCAGCTGATGGCCTGCGCCGTCATCGCCCAGAAATATGCGGCCGCCGCCAAGAAGCGGGCGACTGCCAAGGAAATCGAACAGGCCGCAAGCCCGGCCTGATCCCCTTAGATATAGCGCAATAAAAAAGCGGCGCTCCAACGGAGCGCCGCCTGCCTTTTCCTATTCCTGGGAGGAATTGGTTAGCTGTTGACCTGAGCCTCGATCGCCTTCGGCGCGCTCACCGGCTCGGCGGCAATCGCGATCTTGCGGGGCTTCATGGCCTCCGGAATGCTGCGAAGAAGATCGATATGCAGGAGACCGTTCTTCAGCGAAGCGGCGGTGACCTCGACATGGTCGGCCAGCTGGAAGCGGCGCTCGAACGTGCGCTTGGCGATGCCGCGATAGAGGAACTCGCTGCCTTCGGCATTGTCTTCGCTCTTTTCACCCTTGACGTTCAGAGCGTGAGCCTGGGCTTCGATCGAGATCTCGGTTTCGTCGAAACCGGCGACGGCCATGGTGATACGGTAGGTATTCTCACCGGTGCGCTCGATATTGTAGGGCGGATAGGTCTGGCCTTGATCCGGCTGAGCGAGGCTGTCGAGCATCGTGAAGAGACGGTCGAAACCGACGGTGGAACGGTAGAGGGGAGAGAAATCGACGTGACGCATAGTGTCCTCCTTGGGAAGCGACGAGTTGCGATAAAGATGCCCCTGAAACCCCATATTCGGCAGCTTCGGGACGGTTTCGCAGGCCCTTCCGGCGCCTGCAGAATTCAGATGGTGATGGCTTTTGGCGAGTTCAAGCCCTGCCGTTAACACCCGTGAACCACGCATGAACGCCTGGTTCGGCATGCGTTCAGCCGCCCTGCCTTAGGAATCGGATCGTCGGGTGATCAAACTGGCCCGATGGCTGAAGTGCATCGTCCCTTCTTCTTCAGTCCGATTATGGACCGGCGCCGGGCATCCCTCTCGCCCCGCCGGTCTCTTTTTTCTCCACTGCTCTTGGCGGGTGGCGATCTTTAAGAATTGATTTCACGCCCTCGTGCATTATCCCCTAGACTGGAAGCTCAGCGAACGATGGCAATGCTCATGGATCAGGTTCTCATCTCGACACCAGACAATCCGGCACCCGACAACCGGACCGAAGGCTATTTCGAGACTTTCGACGGTCAGAAGCTGCGCTATGCCGTCTTCCGCTCCAACGCCTCCGTTGCCAAGGGCACTGTCGTCCTGCTGCAGGGGCGCAACGAATATATCGAGAAATATTTCGAGACGATCCGCGACCTGACCGCCCGGGGTCTCTGGGTTGCGACCTTCGATCTGCGCGGCCAGGGCGGCTCGCCGCGCCTCGTCAAGAAGCGCCAGCATGGCCATGTCCGCCGCTTTTCAGATTACGAGCGCGATCTCGATATCTTCCTCGAGAAGGTCGTGCTGCCCGATACCCGCCTGCCCTTCTACATTCTGGCGCATTCGACCGGCGCGCTGATCGCTCTTTCGGCAGCACCCTATCTCGCCACCCGTATCGAGCGCATGGTGCTTTCGGCGCCATTCATCGGCCTGATCGGCCAAGCGGCTTCCGCCTCGACGATCAGGAGGCTGGCATCGACGGCCTGCGCCATCGGGCTCGGCTCCATGCCGCTGACCGGCAAGTTGCGCGAGCCGGAATTCCGCGACAATCCGCTGACCTCGGATGAAGTGCGCTTCGAGCGCAACGTTTCGATGATGCGCGACCACCCCGAGCTAACGCTCGGGCCGCCGACGGCCCGCTGGCTGGTCGAATCCTTCAAGACGATCGACAAGGTCATGACGCCGAACCACCTGTTCTCGATCACTATCCCGACGGTGGTGATCGCCCCCACCCGCGATGGCGTCGTGCCCTATATCGCCCAGGAGCGGCTGTCGCGCTATTTCCGCGCCGGACAGCTGGTACCGATCAACGGCGCCCGTCACGAGATCTTCCAGGAGCGCGACGCCTATCGCGCCGCCGCGCTCGCCGCCTTCCACGCCTTCATCCCCGGCAGCGATGCCGAGGCTGAGCAGGAGGTCGAAGGAATCGGCGTCTGACGCCCGCGCCCTTTAGCGCTGCAGGATGGCGATCGCCTGCTCATAAACGGCGCGGCTGCCGGCGGCGATGATCGAGCCGCCATTTTCCGGCCGTCCGCCGTCCCATGTCGTCATGATGCCGCCTGCTTTCTCGATGACCGGGATGATGCCGCCGACATCATAGGGCTTCAGGCTGTTTTCGATCACCAGATCGATATGACCGGCCGCGAGCAGCGCATAGGCATAGCAGTCGCAGCCGTAACGGAAGAGCCGTACCTGGCTTTCGATCTCGCGATACTTGTCCATCTCGCTACCGGTAAAGAGATGCGGCGAGGTGGTGAACAGGATGGCGTTGGAAAGGCTGCCGCAATCGCGCACCTGAAGCCGCCGCTCGCCCTCGGGACCCGTATAGATCGCGCCGTTCTCATCGGCGAAATAGCGCTCGCCGGTGAACGGCTGCTCGATCATGCCCATGACCGCCCGGCCGTTCTTCTGCAGACCGATCAGCGTGCCCCAGACGGGAACGCCCGAAATGAAGGCGCGGGTCCCGTCGATCGGATCGATCACCCAGACATATTCGCGATCCAGACCGACGCTGCCATGCTCTTCGCCGAGAATGCCATGCTCGGGATAGTGCTCTTCAATCAGCTTGCGGATCGCGACTTCTGCCGCCTGATCACCCTCGGTGACCGGGTCGAAGCCGCTGGCGAGCTTGTTGACGACGCTGAGGCCGGAGCGGAAACGCGGCAAAGTCTCAGCCTTGGCGGCTTCCGCCAGGCGATTGAAGAACGAGCGGTCGGGGAGCATGGCGGATCCGTTTCTAGCCTCGGTAATGGCGCTTTTCATAGCGAAACTGCGTTAAAATGCAAACACTTCAGGCAATCGATCTTTATCTGCCTAAATATTTTGCACTGCAATATTTTGCTTGACGATTGTGCAATGCAATAGTAGCTTCTTCTTACAGTCTTCTGACTGTAAATACCCTCCTTGGGTGTTTCCTCCCTAGACTTAGCCGCGCTGCAGAGCGCGGTTTTTTTTGACCTGGAGGGAGGAATTACTCTGCGGCAAGCGCCGTATCGTCGGCGAAACGCTGTACGTAGTCCGCCATCTGCCGCATGAAGCTTGTCACCGCATTGGCGATGACGGGGAAATCGGCCCGCTTCTCCAGCGTCACCTCATCGACATAGATCGAACGGTTCACCTCGATCTGCAGCGCATGCAGCCCGCGCGAGGGGCGGCCGTAATGCTCGGTGATGAAGCCGCCGGCATAAGGCTTGTTGCGGATGGCGTTGAAGCCCATTTCCTCGAAAATGCTGATCGCGGTGCGCGACAACTCGGCCGATGCCGACGTCCCGTAGCGGTCGCCGATGATGAAGTCCGGCCGCTGGTTGCTGCCGGCGATACGGATATTACCCGGCATCGAGTGGCAGTCGATCAGCACGCCGAAGCCGAACTGCACATGGGTACGCGCAATCAGCCGCCGCAGCGCCGCATGGTAGGGCTTATAGACGCTCTCGACGCGGTCGAGCCCCTCCTGGACCGGGATCCGGTGAGAGTAGATCTCCATGTTCTCGGCAACGATGCGCGGGATCGTCCCGAGACCGCCGGCAACCCGCAGCGAATTGACGTTGGCATAGGACGGCAGCATGCCGTCGAACATCCGCGGATCGAGTTCGTACGGTTCACGGTTAACGTCGAGATAGGCGCGCGGGAAGTTTGCGAAGAGCAGCGGCGCACCGAGCATGCTCGCCGCCGAGAACAGCTCTTCGACATAATGATCCTCCGAGCGGCGGATCGAAATGCCCTGCAAACGCGACTGAGCGATAAATTCCGGTGGATAAATACGGCCGCTATGGGGGGAATTGTAAACGAAGGGAATGGTCTGCGACACGGGCTCACGTATCTCAAAAAGCTCGTATTCGCGGATTTCCGGCACCTTCTGCCCTCTTAACCATGTCGTTCGAGGCTGACTTGGCCTATGTTGCCAGTTGCCCGGCCTCAAGTCCATACTATGTACAGGGGATGACAGCCTTGGGCCGTCACTTCACCGGTTGTTTACTGGGGAAGGACTAGTGTAATGGCTGGAGCCTTCCATAAAAATTCATCTCACCAGCGGTCTGGATAATGACTCAGAAGATACTGCTTGCAGAAGACGACAATGACATGCGCCGCTTCCTTGTGAAGGCGCTCGAAAAGGCCGGCTACAAGGTTCTGTCCTACGACAACGGCGCAAGCGCCTACGACCGGCTCCGCGAAGAACCCTTTTCACTCCTCCTGACCGATATCGTCATGCCTGAAATGGACGGCATCGAGCTGGCGCGCCGCGCCACCGAACTCGATCCGGACCTGAAGGTCATGTTCATCACCGGTTTCGCAGCCGTCGCGCTGAACCCCGATTCGAAGGCGCCGAAGGACGCCAAGGTCCTCTCCAAGCCTTTCCACCTCCGCGACCTGGTCGATGAAGTGAATAAAATGCTTGCCGCATAAGGCTTCCAGGCGTCGCGTCACAAAACTTCAAAAAAGCCTATTGACGGCCCCAAAGGTTTTGTGATCTATGCGCCGCCATCGGATGGGCGTGTAGCTCAGCGGGAGAGCACTACGTTGACATCGTAGGGGT
>NZ_JBMDIL010000017.1:0-170429 GCF_057808655.1 Rhizobium sp. FG96
CCGAAGTCGAAGGCGAGGACGGCTACCAGCTGATCTGGTCCCGCCCCAACCGGGACTGAGATCCGGACGAGGCCCCGCTCGCCAAGGCGGGGCCAAGCGGCCGAATAGAGAAGCCGGGAGCGGGCATCGAGCCCGCTTCCGGCTTTCCTGGTGCCATGCGGAACCGGAAATGTCTGCTCATAGCGCTCCAGTATGCCGTGCCGGCATGGCGGCCTCAAGGACGAGCGGTCAACCCCCAATTTTGCCTCCGCTTCGGTTCCCGCCGCTCCAACAAAATCGGCTCCCCCACTCGCCGCCGCTGGCGGTCGCGTTCGCGATCCCTGACCCCGCCATCCCGTCCCGCCCCGCGTCGTCGTCTTTCACGAACTCAAGGAGATGAGACGATGACGATCGAACAGCACATCGAGGAACTGCGTGCCGAACTGAGGAACGCATGGGGCGCGGCCGAGCGGCGTCAAATCGAGGCGGAGCTCCAACTCGCCGAGGCCGATCTGGCCGTCATGCTTGCCGAACAGGAGGGCGCCGTCGAAGCCGAGCCGCCATTCTGAGCGGCTCGTTCCTCCTGTTATTTGAGCCGGTCCGCCGGCTCGACCGGCCTCCCGGCTGTCAGGGATTTCACCCCTCAACGCTCCCCCCGGCTCCCGCCGGAGACGGTCGCGTCCCCTACGGGTCCGCGGGTCTCTTCTCTCTATGACCTCCCATTCTACTCCAGCAAATCCGGCGTCAAGGACGGCGCGGTCTCCCCCAATTTTTCCGCCGCCAGGCTCTGGAAAAATCGGTTCCCCCGCTTGCGAGCCGCGTCCCGCGGTCCTTGACCCCTCTTTGCTACAGAGTGGCCGATCTCCGTCATCAACGAAGGAGATCACATCATGACAACCGATCAGAACATCATGCTCTACGCCAAGCTTTCAGGCTTCCGTCTCGTCGTCCTCGCAAACCGCATCGGTTGCGACAGCGAATTCTCGCGAGCGCTCCACGATCGCCTGATCAAAGGACTGGAGGCAGCAATTGGCTGCGTGCGGATCATCATGGCGCTGGAGCGGAGCGTTCTCACCGGAGGCGAGGAGTTCGCCGACTATCAGTTGGAGGGGGAGGCCGAGATATTCGGGCGCTTTACTATCAACTTGCTGGACGATCTCGAATTCGATTTCGACACGCATGAATATCGCATCAACGGCGGCGATTGGGCCATCGCTTTGACGGCGGACTATACCGGCGTTGATATCGACTATCCGGAGCTGATCGCGCTCACTGACGACGAACTCGGCTCACTTGCGCCGATCATCACGGCGATCACGCGGGAAACCGGCACCCCGGTAAATGCGTCCCGTATCAGCTACGACGATCACGCAGAATCATAATCAGTCTTGCGGTGCAGTTTCATCCGAGGGGCGGCGAGAGCCGCCTCTCAATAGGGATGTCGAGGAGGCATCGCGATCGTAGCGATGGCGACCAGTTGAGCCTCTTCCTTTCGATCCTGCTGTCATCTCTCATCGGGGATGTTGCAGCCCGTTCGTCACGACGCAACCTGCCGCCGCCAGAATTTTCCCCACAGCACTGCTGCTCCTCGCGGATCAAAATTCAGTCGCCGGCAAGTCCTCCACATTCGTTTCGGTGCGTCCCTCCTTTCCGGTCTGCCGACTATCCCCGCGATGACCGCAATTCGAAAGGAGAAACAACATGCAACAGCTCGCTCAATTCCTCGCCGCCACCGGCCGTCGGCTCCGTACTCTCTGCAAGGTGATCAGCCACTTCTTCCGCAAGGGCAAGCTCGGCTTGAAGCTCGTGATCAAGATCCCCTTCTTCGTCGAGATCGAAGTGTCCCTCGAGACCGACTGGGACCGGCGTCGCTGAAACGCCCTCTTGGCCCGCTTCGGCGGGCCTTTCCCAATTTGCCACAGAGGCGCGCGGGCGGTAACCGCGTTTGCGCTTTTGTCGAAGCAGATCGAGAAACAGTTCGACAGCTTCCTCTTCCCGCCCGAAATGATGGACCATCATTTGACCCTTCGCGCCAATGCGGCCCCACTTCCTGAGTAGGCAAACATCGCCAAAGAGGTTCGGTTCGATCGACATGGCGTAGTAGCGTGCCATGTTCTTCGCGACATCCGTGCGTTCGACATAGAGATGGTAGGGTTGCGCGATCATGAGATCAGAATCGCCGATCGCGGGAATCGCGTCCAACGACACTTTTGAATCGGTCGGGGTGGATCGATTCACATCGGTGATGAAATCGGAAATGTCATGACAGGCTTGGGCGGGACGCCTTCGGCGCACGGCTCTATTCGCGGTGCTCACGGAGCCCGCACACGATCTCCGCCCCATGGTGACGATCCTCTCGCGGCTCTCAGCCGCACCATCCATGTCGAGCGCCGTCCCAGCGCCGGGCGAGGCCCTCGTTGACGAGGGTGTCTCCAAGCGAGCGCCCTGCCCGCGTCACGGTACGGAGCTTGCGGCCATACTTGTCTTCGTCGCACAACCCGGCTGAAAGCGAAAACTTGCCAGCATTGAGCAGCGCCCGCAGGCGTGCTTTCGCGGCCTCGCCCTTGATCCTTTCCGCCTCGCAGCGCGGCGGGCTGAGTTCCGGCGTGTCGATATCCGCGATGCGGATTTTCTCTCCCTCGAACCAGAACGTATCGCCGTCGACGATGCAGTTCACATGGCGATCTGCACCGCAGAATGAAAATGCCGCTGACGATGAATCCGCTGTTGGTGTGTTGGCCGCAGTCACAAACCCAGAAAGCTTATTAATACCCCCGAAGGCAAGCCAGCCTCCCGCAGCAATGACCATGGCGCAGACGATCGCGATCAGGGGTTTGCGCGGGCGGCTCGGTCCCGATCGGGGTGACTTCCCCTGCCAGCGATGTCGATCGTTCCTGCTGCCGGACTTCCTCGGCTTTCTGAACGGAACCACATTCGATTTCGTCACCTCGGTCCTCTCCTGTATTCCCCAACTTATCGGCTTCGGTTCATCCGCGTTTATGAGCAAGCGTGCTATCAGACGGTGTGCGGGAGCGGGGCGCGGTCGGTCCCGCCTCCCCTTCGGGCCTCTTTGTTGAGGCTCCTGCGGCTGCGCTATTTCCCGCTCCTCGCACGACGAGAATTCCCGAAATCCCGCCCTTTCGTGCGACGCTGATTTCTCCGATACTCTTCATTTTTCTGGATCGACCTTGCTCGCTGCTCTGCGCGCCGGCTCGATCAGAGGGGCTTCGGGTGGGCTTCCAAGCTTGTGAAACCTGTTCGTGCCAACACAAGCTTTCATGTCGTCGCGCCGAAACCAGATCGCGCGGCCGCATCGAAGCGGCGCGTTCCCCGCCGTGAAGACGATCTGTTCGTCAGCGCGCATGCGAAGGACTTCGTGCGGCTGGATCAACGGTCGTGCGGCCAACTGCTTCGACCGCGTCCGCGACGATCCTTTCATCTGCGAACTTCGGCTGACCTGGTCGATCTCGGCCGTCGTCATGCCGCAGCGACGCGAGATGTAATCCGCGGTTTCCGTATCGTTGATCGCCGCGAAACTGATCCAGCTCGCGCTCTCGAACCACTTGCTCGCGGCATCGCGGCCGCCGTAGGTTTCCCGCATCTGGCCGATTGACTGGTAGATCATGAGAAGCGTGATGCCATACTTCCGGCCGGCGTCGCGCGCGGTCTCCAGGATCCGCATGTAGCCAAGGCGGGCAACCTCATCGAGGAGGAACAGTGCTCTGCCCTTCATCAAACCATCGCGGTTATAAATTGCATTGAGGAACGAGCCGATGATGACGCGTGCGAGGCCCGCATGCGTCTCCAGGGTCTTGAGATCGATGTTGATGAAGACGTCGGTGTTTCCATCGGCAAGATCCCCCGTCGAAAACGTCTTGCCCGAAACCAGCGCGGCGTAGTTCGGATAGGACAGCCAGTGGGTTTCCTTGATGGCATTCGCATAGACGCCGGAGAAGGTTTCAGGCGTCATGTTCACGAAGGCCGCGACGTTCTCCTTTACGAAATCCGAGTCCGAATTGTCGTAGATTTCCTGCAGGCGTTGGCGCAACTGCGGTTCAGGTTCGGAAAGATTGGCGCGGACCTGGCGAAGCGTCTGGTTCTCCTTCTCAGTATGTCCGGAAAGGCAAACGTCGGCGATCATCGCCGTCAACAACTGCAAGGCCGAGGCCCGGAAGAAGTCGTCGCGCACACCGCGCGTACCGCCGCTATCGCTCATGATCCATGAGGCAACGGATGCGATATCCTCTTCCTTGGTGCCGCCGAATTGCCCGATCCAATCCAGCGCATTGAATCCGGTTTCCGGCTTCTTCGGATCGAGGACGAACAGGTCTCGGTCCGCGCTGGTGCGATGGGCCGACACCATTGGGGCAACCTCATTCGACGGGTCGAGGACGATCAGCGAGGCGCCCCATTTGAGCGCCGTCGGGATCGTCACCGATGTCGTCTTGAAACCGCCGGAACCAGCGAACACGATGCCATGCGACGAACCGAACGAACCGTCGAAGCATAAGAGCGGTGACTTACCACCGGCACCCCATGTGTCGGGATCATCGGCGCGAAACGCGCGCGTCCCTACGCTGTCCTTGTCGACGCGATATCGCTCGCCGACGACGATACCGCCGCCCTCCGCAAACAGGCCCGTCGCCTCCTGCATTTTCATCCAGTCGGCCTCTCCATGCAGCGCCCGCTTGCCGCGTATGCGTTTGGGCTCGGCACTGGCGAAGGCCGCGTTGCCGACGAGCGCAACGCGGAGGGCGAAGCAGGCAGAAAGCGCTGCAGCTGCCGCTCCGATCAGCGTCGCCGGATCGAGATAGGAGAGGAGCGACTTGCCGACCGGAACCTGGTTCGCGAATGCCGACAGCCTGATCGCCTCGCGAACGATGGCGACAATGATCGTCGCTAGCCCTCCGGCGGCGACGCCCCATCCTGCCGTCTTGATCCTGATCGCGCCGGCGCTCGCGAACAGCAACACGATGCCGATGACCGCCGCGGCGACATAAGGCAGGGCAATGCCGGCGCGGCCGAGCGTCTGTCGAGCAGCCTCCGTCTTTCCGAAGCCGGACAGCCAGTGTTCGATCCCGGTCAATCCGATCACGACCAGGATCATCAGCACGACAGGCGCCATGAAAAGAATGATCCTATTCATCGCTGTTGCCAAAGGCCCCCGCGCCGATCGCCAGCAGCCGCGGCCGTTCGGTCTCATCTGCTTTGAGGCGCTGGCTCAAATCGATGAGCGCGCCCAGCAGCAGCGCCCGTTTCTCGTATCGAAGGCCCGCTTTGACGATCAGACCGCCGAGCTCGATCTTTTCCCGCGTGTCCTTCTTGCGGGCGTCGGATGTGGTCGTGCGCGCCATCCGCTCAAGCCTCAGCAGTCCCGCCCGCAGCCGCGCCAGTCGCGTTCTGCGTGGACGGTGCCCTGCTTTCGCCTGCGCCTGCTCCCCTCTTTCCTCCGGTCGTACGAACCTCGCCTCCGCGAAACCGTTTCGCCAGGTCCTCGAAGGCCGCCTGCAGCTCTGCCTCGTCGACCTCGATCTCGCCAAGTCCGGCCTTGAGGGCGATCCGGCCGATGCGCTCGGCCTCACGGGTCTCGGCGATCTTTAGCTGCTCCTGGAGTTTGGCGATTTCGTCGCGGATCTTGGAGGATGGCCTTTTCATTCCGTACGTCTCCTTTGGGTTGGAAAGCTTGTCTTTCGAACCCAGTTTCCCGGAGGAGCGTGCGGAACGCACTACTGTGAATCCTACAATCGCCAAAGCGCCAGCTTTGGTGAATGATCCCGGCCGTTCCGAAGGAGCGGATCCGAAGGGCGCAATTATACGTCGCTGACGCGACGTTCTGCTTTTTGCCCCTGGCGGGGCCTTCCGCTTCCGACGAACCTGTTGATTTCGTTCGCAACCGGGAAAGAATTGCTGTGGCCGTCCCCCATTTCTCCGTCAGCGTTGTCGCCCGCGGCTCCGGCCGCAGCGCCGTGCTGTCGGCGGCCTACCGGCACTGCGCCAAGATGGAGTTCGAGCGCGAGGCTCGAACGATCGACTACACTCGCAAGCACGGATTACTGCACGAAGAGTTCGTTATTCCCGCAGACGCTCCCGAATGGCTGCGAACGATGATCGCGGATCGTTCGGTCGCCGGTGCTTCCGAAGCCTTCTGGAACAAGGTCGAAGATTTCGAGAAGCGCTCCGATGCGCAGCTTGCCAAGGACGTCACCATTGCTCTGCCGATCGAACTGAGCGCTCAGCAGAATATCGCGCTCGTGCGGGATTTCGTCGAACGGCACATCACGTCGAACGGCATGGTGGCCGACTGGGTCTATCATGACGCGCCGGGCAACCCGCACGTTCATCTGATGACAACCTTGCGGCCGCTGACCGAAGACGGTTTCGGCGCCAAGAAGGTCGCGCTGCTTGGACCGGACGGCAATCCGATCCGCAACGATGCCGGCAAGATCGTCTATGAGCTCTGGGCTGGAGGCATCGACGATTTCAACGCGTTTCGCGACGGATGGTTTGCCTGCCAGAACAGGCATCTGGCGCTGGCCGGTCTCGACCTTCGCGTCGACGGCCGCTCCTTCGAAAAGCAGGGGATCGATCTCGAACCGACCATCCACCTTGGCGTCGGGACCAAAGCGATCGAGCGGAAAGCCGATGTTGCTACGAAGCCGGTCGAGCTCGAGCGCATCGAACTGCAGGATGCGCGCAGAGCCGAAAACGCGAGACGGATCGACCGGAGCCCAAAACTCGTCATCGACCTGATCACGCGTGAGAAGAGCGTCTTCGACGAGCGTGATGTCGCCAAGATCCTGCATCGTTATATCGACGATCCCGCCCTGTTCCAAAGCCTCATGGTCCGGATCATCCTGCATCCCGACACGTTCCGCCTTGAGCGCGAGCGGATCGACTTTGCCACTGGTTCCAGATTGCCCGCCAAATACACGACGCGGGAAATGATCCGGCTGGAAGCGCAGATGGCCAATCGCGCCGTCTGGCTATCGCAACGGTCGTCACATGGCGTGCGGGATCCGGTGCTCGCCGCGACTTTTGCCCGTCATGACCGCCTGTCGGATGAGCAGAGAACTGCGATCGAGCACGTCGCGGGAGCCGAGCGGATTGCCTCGGTGATCGGCCGCGCCGGCGCCGGTAAGACGACGATGATGAAGGCGGCACGCGAAGCCTGGGAGGCGGCCGGCTATCGGGTCGTCGGTGGCGCACTTGCCGGCAAGGCGGCCGAAGGGCTGGAGAAAGAAGCGGGAATCCCTTCTCGGACACTTTCGTCCTGGGAGCTTCGCTGGAATGCGGGAAGAAACCAGCTCGACAGCAAGACGGTCTTCGTTCTGGACGAGGCCGGCATGGTGTCGTCGCGGCAGATGGCGCTGTTCGTCGAAGCGGTGACGAAGGCCGGCGCCAAGCTCGTTCTCATCGGCGATCCCGAACAGCTCCAACCGATCGAAGCAGGCGCCGCGTTTCGGGCGATTTCCGATCGCATTGGGTATGCGGAACTCGAAACCATCTATCGCCAGCGCCAGCAATGGATGCGCGATGCCTCGCTCGACCTGGCGCGCGGCAACGTCGGCAAGGCAGTCGACGCCTACCGTGCCAATGGCAAGGTGATCGGGTGGGATCTGAAGGCCGACGCCGTCGACAACCTCATCGCCGCCTGGGACCGCGATTACGATCCGGCGAAGACGTCGCTGATCCTGGCTCATTTGCGCAGGGACGTTCGCATGCTCAACCAGATGGCGCGCATCAAACTCATCGAGCGCGGGGTTCTCGACAAGGGAGCTATGTTCAAGACGGCGGACGGCGATCGCAATTTTGCCGTGGGCGACCAGATCGTGTTCCTCAAGAACGAAGGATCGCTCGGCGTCAAGAATGGCATGTTGGCCAAGGTCGTTGAGACCGGGCCGGGCCGCATCGTCGCGCAGGTTGGCGATGGCGAGCTTGCGCGCCAGGTGCTGGTGGAACAACGCTTCTACAACAACCTCGATTATGGCTATGCCACGACGATCCATAAAAGCCAGGGCGCCACGGTCGATCGGGTCAAGGTGCTGGGTTCTCTTTCTCTTGATCGCCACCTCACCTATGTCGCCATGACTCGTCATCGTGAGGACCTGGCCGTCTATTACGGCCGAAGATCCTTCGCCAAGGCCGGCGGCTTGATCCCAGTCCTCTCGCGCAGGAACGCCAAGGAAACGACCCTCGATTACGCTGGTGGTCCCTTCTACCATCAGGCCCTTCGCTTCGCCGAGGCTCGAGGTCTCAATCTCGTCAACGTGGCCCGCACGCTCCTCCGCGATCGGCTGGAATGGACGGTTGGGCAAAAGCAAAAGCTCATCGATCTTGGTGCGCGGCTGGCCGCGGTCGCCGCCAAGCTCGGGCTCATCATCGGCTCTGTGAAATCCCCAATTCATGACACTGTCAGGAAGGCAAGACCCATGGTTTCCGGCATCACCACCTTCGCAAAATCAATCGACCAGGCGGTGGAGGACAAGGTCACAGCCGATCCCGGTTTGAAGAAACAGTGGGAGGAGGTTTCGACCCGTTTCCACCTCGTCTACGCGCAGCCGGGAATCGCGTTCAAGGCGATCAACGTCGACGCACTGCTGAAGGATGGAGCGGTGGCGAATGCCACCATCGGCAGGATCCGCGATCAACCGGAAAGCTTCGGCGCCTTGAAAGGCAAGACCGGTCTACTGGCAAGCGGCACTGACAAGCAGGCGCGGGCAACAGCGCTGACCAACGCGCCGGCTCTGGCTCGAAATCTGGAACGCTATCTGCGCCAGCGTGCAGAGGCGGAGCGCAAATATGAGGTCGAGGAACGCGCCGTCCGTCTGAAGGTGTCCATCGATATTCCGGCGCTCTCGGCAAACGCAAAGCAGACCCTCGAACGTGTGCGCGATGCGATCGACCGCAACGACCTGCCGGCCGGTCTCGAATATGCGCTTGCCGACAAAATGGTGAAGGCGGAGCTCGAGGGATTTGCGAGAGCTGTATCGGAGCGTTTCGGCGAGCGGACCTTCCTGCCTCTTGCCGCAAAAGGCACCAACGGACAGACATTTAACACCGTCACCGCGGGGATGACGGCCGGACAGAGGGCCGAAGTGCAATCAGCATGGAATTTTATGCGGACCGCGCAGCAGCTGGCCGCGCATGAGCGCACGACGGAGGCTTTGAAACAGACGGAAACCCTGCGTCAGACAAAGAGCCAGGGACTGTCCCTGAAATGACGGCGCAAGTCTCTGTACGTCGGATGCGACCTGCGCGACGATCGAATGCCGTCGTGCTTTTGTTGGTGGCGGCAACCGTCGTTGGGGGCAGTGCCGCTGCCGCCAAGATCGGCGGCTACCGCATCAACCTGACGCCGAGCGAGCCCCTCGGGATATGGCGCATCTCGGCGCTCAATCGAGTGGTATCGGCAGGCGATCTCGTCTTCATTTGCCCTCCGCAAACGCCTGTCATGCGAGAGGCCAGAGCGCGTGGCTATCTCCGCTTCGGAACCTGCCCGGGCGGGGTCGCTCCGCTCATCAAGACGGTCATCGCGGTTCCCGGGCAGCATGTCGAAATCGGTGCGGGCGTAACGATCGACGGGCATGCGATCCCTTTCTCCGATCTGGCTCAGCGCGACGGCAAGGGTCGGCCGATGGTGCCGTATTTCGGCGGCGCCGTGCCGGCACAAAGCGTCTTCCTCCATTCACCGCACAGGAGCTCCTACGACTCCCGCTACTTCGGTCCCCTTCCCGTTTCGGGCATCCTCGGCCTGGCGCAACCGGTGCTCACCTATGTGCCGTAAGCGCGTTCGGCCGGTCCTGTTGATTGCCGCTTCAATCATCGCCGGAACGGTGGCGTGGAGCGGTCACGTCCTTTTCCTTCCGCTCGCATGCACGTTTCCAACCCTCTGGGCGCTTGCGCGGTCACGACTGGCGGCCGCAGCGGTTTCCGCCGGTTATTTCCTCGCTGCATCACGCGGTCTGCCGCAGGGCGTTGCCACCTTCTATTCCTCCGACCTCTGGCCGGGACTGCTGCTCTGGCTCAGCGCATCGCTGGGCTTTGTCGGTGTCCACGCAATGTTCTGGACGAGATGCGAACGTACACGACCGTTTCGCTACCTCGCGGCAGTCTTGCTCATGGCCATTCCGCCAATCGGTATCACCGGCTGGGCGCATCCGATCACGGCCGCGGGCGTGCTGTTTCCGGGATGGGGATGGTGGGGGCTCCTTGCCGCGACAGCCGGCCTCATGGGCCTCGTAACCCGCATGTGGCCAGCTGTCGCGATTGTCCTGGCAGGCTTTTGGATCTGGTCCGCCGCAACCTGGGACGAGCCGAAGCTAACGGAAGCGTGGCGGGGCGTCGATCTCGAATTCGGCGCTTCACTCGGTCGCGACGTCAGCATTAGGCACCACCGTGATCTGATTGCCACGGTGAAGGATCGAGCATCCGGCGGCGCCCTCACCATTGTCCTCCCCGAGAGCGCCCTGGGCTTCTGGACGCCGACCGTCGAGCGGCTCTGGGTAAATGGGCTGCAGGGCACTGACGTCACCGTCATTGCCGGCGCTGCGGTCGTCGATACGGGCGGATACGATAATGTTCTGGTCGCTCTCTCTCGTAACGGTGCTCGCGTCATTTATCGCGAGCGCATGCCGGTCCCGGGCTCGATGTGGCAGCCTTGGCGTCCCCTGCTGGGTCAGAGCGGTGGCGCGCGGGCGCATTTCATCGCGGACCCGGTAGTGGCGGTCGCTGATGCTCGGGTCGCACCGCTGATCTGCTACGAGCAACTGATCGTCTGGCCCGTTCTCCAATCCATGCTCCACGATCCGGACGTCATTGTCGCCGTCGGCAACGGCTGGTGGACCAAGGGGACATCCATCGTCGCCATCCAACGCGCCAATGCGGAAGCCTGGGCGCGTCTGTTCGATAAGCCCCTCTTGATTTCCTTCAACACCTGAAGCCCGAGGAGACCTCATGCTCGACGCTGCCCTGATCCAACAATGCGCCGACCCCTCATTGAAGCCGGCAATCGTCGAACAGTTCGTGACCGCTGCGGGCTCGAACGATCCGCTTGCCGTCACGGTCAAATCGGGTGGCCGATTGATCCTCGTCCCGAAGGCGATGACGCCGGACGAGGCCATGGCGATCGTCCGGCAGTATGTCGGCCAGGCAGTGGTCCGCGTCGGCTTGACACAGTTCCCTGCGGGTGTCGGCGTCAAGGATACGGCCGACTTAAAGGCTGATCTCGTCGATCCTTGCGAAAACCTTCGCAAGGGAACGGCGATGTTCGCGAAGGTCTTGCGGATCGTTGCCAAATGGTACGGCAATCCGAAGAGCGATGACGTCTTCCCTCAGATCTTCGAGGACGCTGTCTACGCCTGGAAGACCGGCGAGTTCGAAGGCGTGAGCGTGTTCCAGGCGGAGGATCCGAGAAAAAGCGTGACGATAGACAATGTATTGCCTCCAGAGGAGGCCGAGGCGAGCAGCGACATACCTCCTGCGGATACAAGCACTGAAGGCGCCGAGAAAAGCGAGAACGTTGGGTCAGCTGAGATGCGGATCGACCTGTCGAGGATCGGAGGAAAATGATTTCCTTGGAAGGTGACTATACTTCCGGAAGCGAATAGCGCGTGAGAACCGCTTCCTCTCCGTCGAGGGTTACTTCGATGACTGCGTTGACCATATCCTGCGCGCCTGCCAGATCCTGCAATATGAGGGCAAACAATTCTCGTTGCAGCACAGGCAGCACCTGCGGGACGATAATCACCAGACCCGCATGCAGCTCTTCCTTGGCATAGAGCTTCCGGAAGTCGCGGGCGTTGTTCGTCACGAAGGTGAAATCTTCCTCGATAATCCGAGGCATTAGGTCCCAATCGGTCTCGCCGCTCAGTCCCAGCCAATTTACATGGAAACAATCGTGGCCGTGCTCTTGAGCCACGGCCACGAGAGACGTGTGAAGGCATTCATCGATAAGAAACTTCACGAGGTCGAGCCAGACGTTTTAGGGACGTTCTCGTTCCGAAGGATCAGGCGCTTCACGGATTTCACCTTCAGGCCCTGCTCCGAAAGCTTCCTCGGACGTCCTCTGGCGGGATGGGCCGCAACCCAGATCTCGGCAAGTTCCACCATGCGCTCGGTGAGCGAAGGATAGCCCTCAACGATTTCCGCTGTACTTGCGCCTTGGGTCTTCATCGCGGCAATCGTTCGCACGGGAACACGGGTTCGCTTGAAAACCGGCTCGCCGCCCACGACGCCTTTCACGCTTTCAATCAGTCGTTCGGCTTCTCGAAGCGCCTCGGCCCGCGCGGCCAGTTGTTCTCGTGCTCGCGCAACGTCGATAATGAGATAATCGTCTGCCCTAACAGTTTCGGCATCGGGGTTCTGGTCGATCGTATCGAATAGGCGCTTGCGGCGCTCGGCAGACAAGATCGATCCGACGCCGTACCAGAGCTTCAACCGAAGCAGATCCTCATCGGTGAGTGCTCGACCCCTGCTACCAACGAGATGAGTCTCGATGATGCGCTTGTCGATCGCATTGTGCACCGACTTCACAGCGATCTCGCTGACAGCCGCCGCCTCGGCGGGTGTGTAGGCGTGTGATGTGCTGGCCATAATCATTCTCCTTGTGGAGAATATATAATGCGGCCCGCCGCTCGTGTAAAGCCTTGACCCATGCTCAATCTCAGTGGTCGAGCTGTCCCAATCGATCGATGCACATCGGCTTCGGAGCGGAAACCGCCTCCGAACCCTAAAATCCAGTCGACCACGGGCGCGATTTGCAGATCAGTTCGATTTGGTCACAAGCTCGGCGGGTTCGACGCCCAGCGCTTCTGAAATCTGGCCAAGGACGGTGAGGGTTGCCGACATTTCGGCGCGTTCAATGGCACCGATATGGCGTGCGCTCAGGCCTGTGCGGTGCGCCAGTTCCTCCTGCGTCAGTTTCTTGCCATGACGTATTCGACGCAAATTGACCGCCATGACCTCGTTGAGATCCATGACGTGAGCGGAACCTGAATCGGAATTATTGTTCTAGGAACTATAGTTCCGATTCGACATGTCCTGTGATATTGGGGGCAATCGATCTTCGACGGATTTGCAATGTTGGTCTTATGATAGTCTGTAGCGCGGCCGCACAGTGCGGGACCAAAGCATCGTTTCGAGTGGTGAAGGAATGAGTTTCGAGGAAAAACGAATGAACGATGCGGAGTCCTCTGAGACCGACAAGAGCGAGCGGGATCCGCGGTTCTGTTCGATGCCGAAGGAAGCGTTGGAGGAATTGGCGGTGTCGGCAATACACGAACACCGCCGGCTGCTCGCCGCGGATGAGGCTGTCTACGAGGAATGGACTCGCGCGAGCGGCGACCCCTCGGTTTCCAGCGACGTCCTGGCAAACCTGCAGGATGAATACATTGCCCGTCAGAAGAAGTCCGAAGCCCAGCAGGAAGAGCTGTCGCAGATCATCGACGCACTTGGCTACATCCCCGACGTCCCATTGGACGATTCAGCACGGTGTTTCGAACATACAATCCGGCCATCAGTATCATCGTATCGGGCGGAGAAGACTGGAAGCTAGCTCGTTGTGTTCATGTTGGTATATTGCCACCCATAAATTCGACGCCCAGTTCATTAAACCTACGCCAACGTATTTCACATTGACGCCGAGAACCGCCTTCCAGCGCCAGCTCGAACACGTTGGGAAGTTCCATCGTCGTTTCCATGACCAACCGGGCGCCACCTGCAGACAGATTGCGGATCGTGCAATCCCGCGTGGCCACGCCGTTGTTATAGATGATACGCGCGCCCTTGAAGGCGCGTATTCTGGGGGACGCCCGCCGCTCATCCACGGCAGAGCAAACCGTCGGGACGTGCAACGTGGTATGGAGCCCCGTGCGGCCACATCAGTAGTTGGTGTAGCATGCTTCGGCTTTCAGCTGAGTGCCGCCCGCCAGGGACGTCAGGAGATTTGGCACAACGGTCGTGAACTCGTATTCGATCCTCGCCTTTGAAAGACCTTCCAAACCGTTGCAGCTGGCACTGCGATCGAGAGTGATCGCCGTCGGATCAAGTTGGATGAGCCACCCCGCCGCTTTGGACTTCGCAAATGCGATCGCATTCTCCGAGCTGTAGGCTCCACCGTCTTCGCATTGGATCTGCGGTATGCCCATGCAACGCGCCGTGGCGATTGCTGTTTCGTGAAGAGCATGGGTCGCCCAGAACAACCGGGCAAATTCGATCATACCAAACAGCAACAACAAAAAGACCGGCGCGACCAACGCAAACTCAACGGCGCTGGCGCCGGAACGTTCACGAATGAACCTGCGTATGGAATACCTCATTTCGTCTGCACCATTGCGTTGGCGGCAATGGAACCGTCCTTGACGACATCGAACATCGTGAAGAACGGGGTATATGCCTGCTTTGCCGTTACAGCGACATAGCGTCCGGCACGCCCGCCGTCAGGGCAAGACGAGTTGCAGGTGACTTGCGACCCCCACTCGACAGATGCGGCATTCCCCTTCGGGCAATAGCAGGCATTGGCCTGACTGGAGACGCCACCGATCTTGATCGTCGCCCCGTCATAACTGGCCTGCGGACCGTTATTGACCTGTATTGCCGCGGTGGCATCGCCCCGATAATTGCTGGCGATCATGAGGGCAAGATTCTTGGCCAGTTCGCTACCGTTGCTGCCATCGACCTGGTCGGCATGGGCGATTGCATAGCTGGCGCTTGCCGAGACGGCCGCCTCCAGTTGAAATCGCGAGAACACCAGCATTCCCAGATCGACACTCGCCACGAAGACGAGAGCGAAGATGGGAACGACCAAGGCAAATTCGATAGCAGCATTGCCCTTTGTGTCTTTCAACACAAAAAGCGGATGGCCAAGGCGAACGCGTGCTCGCAGCGCCATTATTCTCAGAAACGTCTTCATTGGACCAAGGCCACCTTTCGGGTTCCACTCAGTTGCGTACATTCGGACATCGCTTGGGAGCCGCCGGATAGCGAGATGCTCGTGCCGATCAGTTGCAGACAGCCGTTACCCGCGTCCCCGAGCTGACCACCACCGCCAAAATCGATCACGCCATTTGGAAAATAGAAGGCGCCCGAGATTTTCGCTCTGCCGCCGGAGGTGATCTCAGCGCCTGTCGTATTCTTGGAAGACTGCGGACCGATAACCGCCAATTCCGCATAGGGGCCGGATTTCGGGGCGTTGAGCGTGATGGCGTTGCCGCCGGTCAGGCAGAATGACTTTCCGCTACATTCCCAATCAGAAGGTGTTTCGGTGCCTGACAGGACGATGGTGACGTCCTTGCCGGAGACCGCGACGTTGTCGCTGCATGCGGAGCCGCCGGTATTCACCGAGAAGTACCCGTCAACGGTATAGGTACCAGCGCCAAGTCGTGCACCGCCTGCCAGATTGACGTTTCCGGATATGTCATGCTCGGCGCTTGCGGGGATGGTGATGCAGCTACCGCCACCACCGCCGTTCAGATCTCCGTTCAGGCGGAAAACACCCTTTCCGGTGCTGGCATCCGCCATGACCGTGATGGAGCCGCCATCAAGCCCGATGGCGTTGTCGCCGCTGGATTTCCCGATGGTGTAGCTGTTGGACGTACCGGCCCCGAGTTTGAGTGTGGCGCCTGCACCCGTGTAGAAACCTGCGTCAAACACGAAGGCGCTTGGTCCATCTATGGTGACTTTGCCCGAGGCACAGAGGCTATAGCGGGCATCACCACATTTCTCGCCTCCCATGCCGAAGTGGAACGAACCAGTTCCAAATGTCAGGTCCGCACCATAGACCCCCTTCTCGACGTTGAACGTGCCGTCACCGAATTCGAGCTTCGTGCCGAAGTCGTTCTGAATCCTGCCCGAGAAGTTATAGACTGTCGACTTGACCCCCGAGACGTTGAACTTCACCTGGAGGTTGCCGTGGACAAGCAACGAGCCGATGTTGATCTTGGAACCGCTGCAGGTCACATCCCACTTGTCCATCCAGTACTGATTGTAGTTGGCCGGATCGTAGCTGCATCCAATGGCCTGCAGGGCGGCGGCAGTGTCCGGGGGTGAGGTGCTGCCACCGAACTCGATGTCCTTGCCTTTGGTGACCGAAGCCTCAGTCGGCCAGGACGCCTTCCGAATTATGTCGAGGCGAGCATTGAGTTCCGCCACGCCCGCGTGATTTTCCAAGGGATCGGAGGTGTACTGCTTGGTGACGGGAGCTTCGCTGCCGTCGCCTTTCACAATGTTCGCTGTCCACGGACAGGGCTGCGAAGAACCCTCAAAGTAGGTGGCACTCTTGGCTGTGATCTTGGTACCACATGGTGCGATCAGATCGTTGTTAGAGGCCACGTAGCAATTTGGCGCGCCGACCTGGACACCACCGGAAAGCGTCACGCCTGTTCCCGATTTATCAAGCGCGATGATGCAGGCACTTTCCGCCGCGCCAAACGAAGAATAGGCCTCTGCTGCGACGTCAAGCTGAGGTTTCACCCCTAGAACCGGCGCCAGAAACAGCGTGTTCGTCGTCTTCACCTCAACGTATACCGCCTGGAGCTTTTCGTTTTTCGGTGACGCCGCAAGCGAGACGGAAACGTTCGCGGGATCGACGCCGTTGAGCTTCGCAACATTGAGCGCGGCAGACCTCATCCGATCCTGCGAGCTTGTTTCACTATAGGCGAGCGCGCCCGCGTAAGATGCCAGATCAGCAGTGCGCTGATTTTCGTCCCGGACCAGCAACCCGTATCCATACTCGACGGACAAAGCAGCAAAACCAATGATGACCGGCAGCAGTATTGCCGCCATGATCGCGATGCCGCCGTGCCGGTCGGCGCTCAAACGTAAAATAAGGTGGTGAATAATCTTCATGGTCAAAATTCTCTTTGGGAGCCATGGGCCAGTGCAAACCTGATGGCCGGGCGCCTTTGCTCTTCATATTTTTTGTCTGGCAAATGGCGACCCGGCTCCGTTCCACGAGGGACCCCAAAACAGGGTTCTCGCTCCAGCGATGGGACCGAAAAACGAAGTGCTCTGCGCTGTTCCTGGCTGCACTTCACCGCGAACGCGGACAGAGCCCGACGGAATGGACACCACTGAGCAATCGCTCAGTCCGCGTTCTCAGAACGCCTCCCAATCTCCGGTAGCGATTGCTGCATTGCCCTGACTGGCAAATGTTTCACGCAGTTTCGACCGAAGGTCGCGCGCCGGAGAGGACGCCGCGTGCACAGTGGCTTTCCCAACAGGGCGAGGACGCGCGATCGAACCTCGGCCGGTGTTGAAATCGCTGAGCATACCCGTGATACGGCTGACCTCCTGGACCAGAGCATGGCTTGCAGCAGTGGATTCTTCCACCATCGCGGCGTTCTGTTGCGTTCCCTGATCCATCGTGTTGACGGCAGTATTGATCTCCTGAAGAGCGGTCGCCTGCTCGCTGGATGCCCTGACGATCGCCCCGATGTGACGGTCGATCTCTTTCACTTCGCCGACGATCTCCGTCAGAGCTTCACCGGTCTGCCCGACCAGCGATACACCTTCCTTTACCTGCTCGCCGGAATTGTTGATCAGTTCCTTGATCTCCTTGGCGGCCTTGGCCGAGCGTTGCGCCAGTTCGCGGACTTCCTGGGCGACAACGGCAAAGCCCTTACCCGCATCGCCGGCCCTTGCGGCTTCGACACCCGCATTGAGCGCCAGGAGGTTGGTCTGGAAGGCGATCTCGTCGATCACCCCGATGATGCTGGAGATTTCCCGCGATGAGCTGTCGATCGCACCCATGGCGGAGACGGCCTGCTGAACAATCTGGCCGGACTTTTCGGCGCCTGCACGGGCCTTGGCAACAAGGTGCCCAGCCTCTTCCGCGCGTCGGCTCGAATCCTTGACAGTTGTCGTGATCTCCTCCAGCGCCGCCGCCGTCTCCTCGATCGAGGCGGCCTGTTGTTCGGTGCGCTTGGCGAGATCATCGGCGGCAGAGCGGATCTCCTGCGCGCCGGCGCTGATCTGGGTCGCGGCACCATCAATATGCTGGATCGTCGTCGACAGCTGTTCCAGTGCATTGTTGAAGTCGTCTCGCAGCACATGATAGGCCGCCGGTAGATCGTCATCGATCCGGTAGCTCACATCCTTGGCGGCGATTGCCGCCATCGCCTTGCCGAAACAGTTGCAGACGAGCTGACGCTCCGCGTCGATGGCTTCTGTCTGGGCCTTCTGCTTGGCGATCTCCGCCTCGTCGATATAGACGGATATCGCCAGGTCCATGTCCAGCATCACGGCCTTCACGAGACCGGCGAGTGCTTTGCCGAACTCTGCCGGCTTCATCGTCTTCTTCGAGAACATCCCGCCCTTCGGGAATATCTCTTCGACGGCGCTGTTGATCAGATGGTCGAGAATGATGGCGTATCCACCGATATACCATTGTGGCTCCAGGCCGATGCGGGCATGCACCGTGCCAATCGTCCGCACCTTGGCAACATAATCCTCGTTGAAGTTGCCGTCCGCGATATTGACCCAATGACCCATCTGTGCGCCCTTGGCGCGGGAAATGTGATCATCGGAGGAGAAGAAGCGGCTGGCTTCGGGGGTTATTCGCAGTTGCGTGTAGAATTTGTCGAGGCCATGTGGCAGTTCGCGTTCGACGAGGGCCTTCAGCGATCGGATCCCGGCGCGTCCTTCCTGATCGAGTTGCATGAAATCGAGACGACGCTCGACACTCTGACTTTTTGACTTTGAGACTACAGCTGCAGCACTCTGGACGGAGTTGCTGCAGGTATGCATGGCGGACTGGCTCGACATTCCCGACCTCGATTAAAATGGCTGAAACGGTGATCGGGCAGTGCCTCAATCACGTCGAAACCCGTCATCATGTCCGGCTTTGGCGCTCATCCGCCTTTCTCGACGACCCCAAATTTGGCCGACCTGGTTAATTTGGTGTTAACCGAAACCCATAGGTGCTTGACCCTTCACCCTTAGCTGCGCCCATGGGACATCGCGTGCGAATTTCGGATATTATCGGCCGATACTGTCGGGATGAAAAATGAGCGGTCATTCCGACGCGATCAATTGCTTGGCAGGCACACGACCGCCACCGCATGTGCTATGCTCGGCTCATCTACCTCCGCGGCCCGCTCTGGCACTCCGGCCGTTGCGAGTGATCAGCGCTCACTTCCCCTGATGAGCCTATTTCTTGCTTAGGACAGCATAAAGCTGCTCCTGAGCGCTTTCGACGGGTATGCGATCATCGTCGAAAAAGTTCGCAAGAACCGCGATAAATGCTTCGGACATCTGGGCGGGCATTGCCATGGATTGGGCGCTAACGTCGCTGTTCCTTGCGATCATTTCCAATCCAAGACGACCACAGCGATCAAGGTTACTCGGATCCACGTCTGTCCGTACGGGAAGTGATCCCTTGAGCCCGCTGAAAGCAACCTGATTGACCGGGTCCATGACCACGCGGGCAAAATCCCGCTGTGCTTTGATTGAAGCTTCGCGATTTGTAATCGGGAAGGCGAAGGCATCGACGACCATGAAGTAGGCGATTTCCGTACCCGGCACGAGGCTGCATTGGAAGTCCTTGTCCAAGACATAGCCTCTTGTCATCAGTTCTCCCTTGGCCCAATCACCCATGAACTGCATGCCGGCATCCCCGCTTCCCACCGCCGCAGCAGCATCCGCCCAGGTTTTGCCCACCCGCCGCTGCGCAGGCTCAGCATAGCTGGACAGTCGTCGCAACATCGAGAGCGCTTCAGCCATCCGGGGATCACGTATCATCGACGCGTCACCCCGGATTACGCGGGCATATCCTTGCGAACCCAGCTGCTGGTACATGATGTTATTGAATATGAGCGAGATCTCCCAGCGGCCGCCTCCCAGTGCGAGAGCAACATGCCCCTCCTGTTTTATCCTGTCGGCAGCGCCAATAATTTCCTCCCACGTCCTCGGCGCCGGAAGTCCCAGCCGATCAAAGAGGGCCTTGCTGGTCCACAGCCAGTTCTCGGCATGAATGTTCGTTGGTGCGAAGTAGATCTTCCCCTTGAAGCTTATCCGATCAACCACGGTCGCAGGTAGCACCTCACGCCAGCGGTCTGCCGCGGCAACCTCTTCCAGATCCAGGACGATTCCCATTTCCGGCAATTCCCGGGAACCTTCATTGGCGTTCCACTGCATGACCGCGGGTGCGTAGCCGCTGGCGACGCGATCACTCACTGTGCGTTGAACGGCAACCTTGTTTTCCATAGGAAGATCGATCCAACGGTTTCCCGCACGCGACCAAGCATCCCGAAACACGTCGAGCGCTCGTGCCTCACTCTTCGACACCCAATAATGGACGACATCGATGGCGCCGCGCTCGTCTGCCGAAACAGGACTGGAGGGCAGGCCAAATACCAGTGGCGCAAGAACCAGACCAAGATGCTTTGCTTTGTTTGAAAAGGTCATTTTGCATTTGCTCCGGAATGATGCGTCAATGTGCGCCCGCGGCGACCGGGTGGATTGTTTCGACAAACGGTACGAATTGGACCGCAGGAATGTGAGAGACCGCAATCTCAGCGGGCGCGGGTTTGCCGAACAGGTAGCCTTGACCCAGCTCGCAGCCGATCTCGAGAAGGAAGCGGCTTTGGGCATCCGTCTCGATACCCTCGGCGACGCATCGTTTTCCGAGATTGTTGGAGAGGTCCACGATTGCGCGGATGATTTGTGCCGACCGCGGATCCGTTTCGATGCCGGAAACGAAGCTACGATCGATTTTCAGTTCGTCGAAGGGGAAGTCCCGCAGATGGACCAAGGAAGCAAACCCAGTGCCAAAATCGTCGAGCGACACGGAAACGCCCTGTCGACGAAATCCCTCCACAGCGTTGAGAATCCGCTGGGAACCTCGGTTGAGGAATACATCTTCTGTGATCTCGACAGAAAAATCGCTCCATTCAAGGCGGTTTTCTCGGATTACCTTCGCAAAGATATCATAGCTTTCGTCCGTCAGGAGAAGCATCTCTGGCAGGTTGATGGCGACGGTGCCGGGCGCCAAGCCGGAACGCTTCCAGAAACGAAGGTCACGGCCAACAGTCGATATGACTGCCTTGGTCATACCCTTCATGAGTTGGGTGCCATCCATCAATGGCAGGAACCGACCGGGCGGCAGCAATCCGAAACATGGGTGCTGCCAGCGCACCAGCGCCTCAAACCCCACATGCTTGCCTGTGAGGAGGTCGACCTTTGGCTGATAGTGAACGACAAACTCCTGTCGGTCGGCTGCGGTGGCAAGTGCAGCCAAGAGCTGAGTGTCCTCGATCCGGTTGGCAAGTGCAGCTTCGTCGATGACGACGGCGGCACTACGTTCCCCCTTGGCGGCGTACAAAGCCACATCGGCCGCTTGCAGCAGACCGGTGCCATCATTTGCATGAAGAGGCGCGATAGCCCCACCAACGGATGCCGACGTCCGAAGAATTCGCCCCTCGAAGACGATATCTTCGGCAATGGCCTGCCTTATGCGCTCCGCAATAGAAATTAATAATGACGCATCCGTCACGCCAGGAAGAAGCATCGCGAATTCGTCTCCCCCAAGACGCACTGCCGTATCACCTGCACGCACAACCTGCCGAAGCGCCTCTGCGACATGCCGGAGGATCGCATCTCCGGCAGTATGACCGAAGCTGTCGTTGATACCCTTGAAGTGATCGAGATCGACCAGGAGTATTGAAAAACCCGGATCCTTGCGTCCGAGTTCAGAGACAAGATGCGTAAGAACGGTGTTGAACTGGGAGCGATTGCCAAGCCCCGTCAAACCATCCGTATGCGCAAGATGCTCCAGTTTGGACTGGTAGTCTACGGTCCGGAAATGCTCATTGCGCAGTTTCTGCAGCAGGGGGCGGAACACCAGCGTGGCTGTGACGAGGACGGTCATTGCGATGAGCGCAAGAAGACACACGCCCGCAAGTTTCGCGTTGTAGACACTGAGCGTGCTTCGTTCGTGAGTACGCTGACTGAGATCTGAAAATCCGCGCATCAACATGCTGTCGGATGCTGCCGCAAAATCTATCGCTCCCCAGAACGAATATCGATCCCGCCTCTCTTGCGTGCCGGCCGTTGCGATTTGCTCAGCTCGCCCAAGGAATTCCACTACAGACTTGCCCAAATCCTCTCTTGCGCGCTCAAACGCCTCGTCCTGGGGGAGTAGACGTTCAAGGTAGTTCCCCTTGATTTCTGCATGCATGGTTTCCAACCGGCTCGCCACGGAGCGGAGGTCCGTAATTGCCTGGAGGATGTCGTCACGCATCGCATCGACAATATATTCGGGCAGCTTGAGGTCAGCCGAAGCGCGCATCAGAGCACGGGTCTGGTTGGCGAGTTGTTGAAACCGTATGAACTGATTGCTGGTCAGAAAGCTGATGTTCTGCTGCAGCGAGTGGCGGTCCAGCGCCACCAGCACCGTCGCGCACGTAGCCCCGATCAACAACATCATAATGATGACCGTGTTAAGGTATTGCCGGCTGATCGACCGAATATACCGACCCATGGACTTGTTGTGTTCGCTTATGAGCTGTCCAGCAAACGGCATCTCATCAGCCCTCGCCGGCAAGTTCGGAGGCAGCACCCCGCCCGTTCGCGGCCCAGAGACCAAACTCCGTATGATCCAGCAATTGAATTCGAGGTGCGGCAGCGCCTTGCGATGCAGAAGCAGTTATCGCCATGCGGATCTCTTCGAGCTGTGCATAGACCTCCAGAATCTGGTCACGTACAGCCCGCAGCTCAGGGGATGAATGCTGTTGGAACCTGGTACTGGGAAAGGAAATGAGATTAGACATTTTGAGAGTATTCCCCTAAATCATGCAATTCGTTGGTCTTTCAGCGCCACCAGCATTGTGACATTCCATCTCCTTCCCGCACGCCTTCCAGTAGCGAATAGCCCTCACGGCATTTCGCAACGACGCTGTATTAGGAGAAATTGGGAACCGGCGGATCGTAAGGATGAGCTGACGCAGTAGTCTCGATGGCGGTGAAAGTTGATATCGACCAGGCACAGACCCCGGTCGTATCGAAATCCGACATCCTGCCAGCCCCGGCGTTCATCCGCCTTTCCGATAAAGCCCAGAATTGGGCTCAATTGTAAATTTGTGATTAATCAAATATTGGCCAGATGAAGGCGAACAAATAGGTTGCGGATTTCGGATATTCGGCACGCCACAGGGATATCCGGGAAGAAAGCGACCGTCGATGGAAACGGCGCCTATCTAAACGAACCGGCCGGGCAAGGTTGGAAAACCCTTCAAGGTCTCCGCCCGCCTCTTTCAATCGCGCTGGGCTTGGCTTTCCCGACCCCTGCGAATTGTCTCATTAGGCAATTCCCCGAAAGCCGCTTTGTAGAGAGCTGAAAAATGGCCCATGTGGACGAACCCGTAGCGTCTGGCCACAGCTGAGACCGTCAAGTCTCCCGAAACGAGAAAATCGCGCCGGACGGCTTCCAACCGCAATTGCCGCCAGTAGTCGGATGGGGTCGTGTCCTTGAACTGCTGGAATGCTGATTGCAGAGCGCGGATGCTCACACCAGCGGCTATTGCGAGGTCCGCCATCTCTAGCGACGTATCAAGGTGAGCCATCATGAAGTCTATCGCTCGCTTCACGTGGCGAGGCACAGCGGCCGCCGCCGGGTCTTTGAGCGCGCTGGAATAGGTGTGTGGCAACTGTTCCAGCATGCATACGAGCATTGACCGGAACAGAAGCTCCGTTGACCGGAGTGGCAAGGCTTCTTCTTTGTCGTTTGCAAACGTCGACCACAGCAAGCCTCCCAAGGACATGAGATATCCGTGCAAGGTCGTGTTGGCTTCGATCTCAATCGCGAAATCCACATCCCCCGTCACAGGCCGATCGAGTAACAAGCTCAGTTCCCGTTTGAGAGCGTTCTGGCTGAAGGTGACGCCGATATGCGAGCGTCCCGCATGCTTACGAACGAACTCCGTCTGCTGCAGTTTGCCGACCAGAATACTATCTGACTTGGAAACGAGATCGAGGCCGCGACAACGAACTTCCATTGCCCCCGCTATTGGAAGGTACAGAGCACACGAGTCGGGAGGGGCATCGAAACTTGCCTCGACGCCGATGCCACAATCCGTCCGCCAGATGTCAAAACTGCCGGCGGAAAACTGCAGGTTCTCCATGCTGACCTTTCCGGCCTTGGAGAGAGGGCGGAGTTTTACGCATTCACGGCTCTGAGGAAGCTGTTCCTGAAGTTCGTCGATGTCCATTTGCACGAACTTGAAACGAGACGTTTGAGGAGCCCGCACCATCAGTGCCCCCGGATGCGTGCGGATCGGGCAGGGAGCTTTTGGGTAAGTTCCGTACCGCTCCGCCCAGATTCTCGCCAGATTTCAGCCGAGGGATACCGAAGAATGGGAAGTTGCCCGTGGGCAACAGTATCCGCACAAGTCGGCTTTGCAAATTCGATGAACATTGTGGTACGTACCTCAGAATACTCAAAATGCGGTGTCGTGGAGGCGAGAGCTCGTCTCTTCCTACCCCAGATTTGGGTCGATTCGCTAATTTTCTGCTAAAATGAGGACGGGCTGCCGAGCAGATGTTGCCGAAACCACGATGGCTGCGCCGTTATATTTCACGTGAAGTTAGAGCAAAGACTCCTGCATCATATTAGATGCCGGCGAATTGCTTCGGCGATCGCATGAGCGCGGTTAGCCGCGCCCAGCTTCTTCGCCGCGCTCTTCAGGTAGCTGTTGACAGTTTCGGTTCGATACTCGGAAACCCCGGAAATTTCCTCGCTGGTCAAGCCAGTGCTGGCGAGCTGAAGGCAACGCAGCTCACCATCTGTAAGCCGCAAGGCATCAGCGGCAAAACGATCCATCAAAGGCTTTGAAATTGTCCGGTGCAACGGCTCCGCGATGAATACCAGGAACTCTCGTTCGCCTGGGGTAAACGCCCGCTCCGTCGTGAAGCAAACACCGCCATAAACAACACCACCCCTGGCGACGGGAATTTGCAGGCGCTTGCCGATCTCGTAAGAGCGATGCAGATAGGAAAGACGTTGGGCCGGCGGCGAAAGGTCAAATGCCTCTTCCTCTGTCATCGGTGTCGCCTGTGCAGTCGACCGAACAAGCAGGGGATCGGAGCGGTTCCACTGTTCCGAAAAGTATGTTTCGACATAGGCTGGCGGCATGTCGCTCTCGATCGAGCGCCCTCGCCCGATGTGGTATCCGTTCAGGTCAAGTCCACCGAAGGCGACGTGCCGGAACCCGACAGCCTTTCTCACATGTTCAAGCAGCTCGTTATCGCGCAGTTGTCGCTGAACTGGAACTTCCGAAAGGTTCTTGAAGCGGTCAAACCCCTCCCCGTGTGTATGCCCCATCACTGATCTCTCGCCGAATCCTGAAAACCACATTTTTGCGCTGAATGCTTAACGCAATATCAATCGTCAACAGGCAACTTCTGGCTGATATTTCAGCTTCGCTCTCAGATTGTCAGCCGGGTCTCGGCGATTACACAGGGTATATGCATGGCAACGGGCGTCTGGGAGCGGCTTGCGGGCAATCTGGCATTTGTCGTTTTGTGCTTCGCCATGTGGGCACATTTTTCGATCTGGTACCGTCGGCTAATCGTTCGGCACGACAAAGTTCTTTTTGGTGCGTTCGCGGGCTGCACTTCTATCGGCTCCATGTTGCTCGCAGTCCAATACCAGCCCGGAATCTATCTTGATCTTCGTTTTGTTCCGCTTGCGCTGACCGCTGCATTGGGCGGCCCCATATCTGCCATCGGTGCAGTAGTCCCAGCCGCTATCTTTCGCCTCTATCTTGCCGGAACGGCTACCCTTGACGGGATCGTGGCGATCCTGGTCGTGAGCTCGGTGGGAGCGGCGACCTATTTGCTGCCGCGCACAAAATTCTCAGCGGGACGCATCCTTCTATTTCTCAGCCTGGCCCTGGCGCTTGCGCTAACCCTGGTGCTCGCTATTCTTCCAAGCCTGTCGGAGGTCCAAGCGCTCTCGGCCATCGGGTTCCCACTCATCACGGCAAACTGTGTCGCTGCAATCCTGTGTGGCCTCATCATGCTCAAGACAGATCGGGTGCAGCTGGAGCGCCGAATTTTGGAAACGGCATTCTCGCAGTCCCCCGACTATCTGTACGTTAAAGACAGGGAGAGCAAATTCCTGACCGTGAACGACAATATGGCCCGGCTATTCCGTTTTCCCGCAGCTTCCGACATGATCGGGCTTTCCGACTTCAACCTGCGCACTCCTCCAGAAGCCGAGGAGCTGTATTTCCGCGAACAGCAGATCATGCGCACCGGCGAACCGCAGATAGACTTTCAGGAGCGGTTGAACGATCGCCACCTGCTTGCGTCGAAGGTCCCTCTTCGGGATAGTGAGGGGCACATCGTTGGCCTCGCAGGCGTCACCCGTGACATTGCCGAACGCGTGGAACTCGAAAGCGAGCTTCGCGAAAAGCGAAACCTGCTGACGCTTGCGATGCATGGCATGTCCGAGGGTTTCGCCATTTTCGACAAGAAGGGGTTCCTCGTCTTCTGCAATGAGCAATACCGGGACGCATTCCCGTTTTCACGCGATGCTCGAGTCGTCGGTGCGCATATCAGCGACATCTTACGCAGCGTAGCGGAAACGGGCGAGCGTATCGACATGCCCGACGTGGCTTCAGAGCAATGGATCGAGCTGGCGGCAGCAAGCCTTCCTGTCAACAAGGACGAAGAAATCCAGCTTCAGAACGGCGAGTGGCGCGCACTTAAGACCCGGCTCGCCCATGATGGCACGGCGATGGTGGTCGTGTCTGACATCACGGCGACGAAGCAGGCGGAAATCGCTCTCCAGGAATCGGCTAACCAGCTCAGAGCCCTTGCAGACACGGATGGACTGACCAATCTCACCAATCGCCGCGCTTTCGATCGGGCTTTTGCGGCCCAAACCGAACATTGTATCAGCAGGGGTATGCCGCTCAGTGTCCTGATGATCGATGTCGACCGCTTCAAAGCCTACAACGACACCTATGGCCATCTTGCTGGTGACGACTGCCTGCGCATCGTCGGAAGATGTCTAGACAAGTCCGTGAAGCGCGCAGGGGACCTCGTGGCGCGTTACGGCGGCGAGGAGTTCGTGGTTCTACTTCCAAACACGGACGAAAAAGGCGCTGCAATCGTTGCCGACGAATTTGCTCATCTCCTGGCCAAAGAGAACATCCCACATGCTGGGAGCGAGTTCGGGCGAGTGACCGCGAGTGTAGGAATCTCAACGGTCACGGGGAAAGGTCTGCACTTCGGCTCAGCACGCATCCTTTCGGAAGCCGATGACGCCCTCTATGAGGCGAAAGAGAACGGTCGCAATCAAGTGGTGGCGCGGACGCTATCGGACGGACAGACCGTGACAGTTAAGTAAGGACCGAAGGCATCATAATGGCGGCCTTTCGCTGTTGCCGCCAAGCCCAAACACAGCAGAATTGGGCGCGTCTGCAGCTCGTATTCCAATTGTGGGAGGGCTGACGCGACGATGCTAATTAGAGCTTAGCAACCCACGATCTTTCGCGATTCCAACAAGCTGCGGCACTGATTCAGCGCCCAGCTTGGCACGGGCTTTATCGAGGTAGTGCTGCACGGTCCTCGAATTGATGCCGGTCACAGCGGCAGTTTCGAGTGTGTTTTTTCCTTTCATCGCCCATGTCAGGCACAGCATCTCGCGTGGTGACAGCACCTGCTTCGGATTGACGGCGGTTTTGGCAGCAATCATCTTCAATCGATAATGAACCATCATCACCAATTGGACAGCTCTCTTCGAGTCGAATGCGGCCGGGACGTCCACGTCTCTTTCCGAGGATGCAAAGGTCAGCATCATCGACGCGCCGTAACCACCTTCAACAGGGATCGTCATGCCGCAGCGGATCCCGTGGTCGATCGCCTCGTCGCGAAATTTTCTGAGTGGTGAAGAACCGCGGGCCGGCCAATCCTCCGCAGTCCAGAAGAAAACGTCCCGTTTGCGCTTCGCTTCCGTCACCACCGGATCGATGCTGGAATAGTCAGCCGAGAGGTAAAGACCCTCCCAGGGTTTGGGATAGGAGTTGAATGTCCTGATCTGGGCGCCTTCTTTTTCGAGATAGGCAAACCGTTCGTATCCGCAGGAACGCGTGAACTGCCTGAGGGCGCCCTTGACCATGGCCTCGTCTTGCGCGACTTCCAGCATATCAACGAGCGAGCGAAATTCTCCGTCCACGAACGCTTCTCCTATGTTTTTGACCCGTAACGCGGTCCTTTATTTGCCAGCCGAGACGCTGGATGATGGGCATCGTCGTTTGGCAACAGGCGGACCTGCTAATCGCCAACTGACGATAGCTCCGCAACCGGCGGTGCTTGGTTGATGCAAAGCAGTCCCTCTTGCCGTGTACGTTAGCACTACCCATAAAGGGGGAGCTTTCAAGGCTCCCTGCCTCAAAAAGATGACAAATCAAGAAAAGTTTTTGCGGGCGAATGGAAACCGTGTTCTGACGCGAGTGCTATGTACTGAAGAGAACGCGATATAAGGCCCGGCCCGTTTGCCCACGCAAGGCCCCAAATCCTAAAACTGCCAGCGCTTTTCAAGCGGCAAGATCACTTGGCGTCGATACGCGCCCGCTCGGATCTGACGGCTTTGATGATACGCCAGTTAATTCCCGGCTCGCGTGGCATCTGGATATCGTCCATGTTGTCGAAATCCGAAAGCCGGGTGTAAAACGCACTTCGAAGGCGCGAGATAAACTGCTTCGGCAAAGCGGTGTTTTCGAGAAGGTCCGGGTCGTCATCCGGCAAATCGCCAAAATCCATTTCTGTCATCGCCTATCCTTTCCTGCGTTGAGCAGGACCATCCGGCACCATTTCTTCAGCCAGCGCAACTCGCAGATTTGCACCTCTTGCAGACTTGGCGTTTCCTTTAGTTTATGCGGTAAGCCGACGGAAAGATGATGTCCTGGTCGACGAGGACGTTGAACTTATAGCCGGGGCGTATCTGGATCGTCGGCTGTACATTCAGGTTCTTCGAGATTGTCTGCTCGGCGACGCGACCGAAGCTTTCAGCAAAATTCCGTCTGGCGGCATCGGACGCCGTATCCTGCGTCGCAAGCGTCGAACTCTCCGGCATGGACATGTCGATCCCGGTTCCGATCAGCGCGACGAGTGCTGCCGAACCCCAGGTGCGCCAGAGATGTCGATCGACTTTATCCTTGAACCCGCCATATCCCTCGGCATCCGTGCCCGCCATGCCGCCGATCTGCAGGGTCGATCCGTTCGGAAAGATGAGGTCGGTCCAGACGACGAGTACGCGCTCCTGGCCAAACGACACCTTGGAATCGTAGCGGCCGAATAGTTTGGACCCCTGCGGGATCAGGAGCCGATAGCCGGTGGCGCTGTCAAAAACGTTCTGGCTGACCTGAGCGGTGATTCTGCCCGGAAGATCGGAGTTGAGCCCGGTGATCAACGTGGCCGGAATAACCGAGCCGCGCTTCAGCTCATAGGGCGAGATCTGCGGTACGACCCGGTTCGGCAGATAGCCGAGATCCTTGATGTCCTGATTGAAAAAATCCTGCTTCGAAGTCTGGGTGTTCGGATCGACGTTCTGTCCCATCAGCCCTGATTTGACAGCGGAGGCGTAGAGGTCGGAGGCATTGTTGGCTGTCGCAGTTGTCGTCTGCCGGCCCGTGTCTCTGGAATTGTTGGCGACTTTTTCGACATCGGAAATATCCACCTTCAATGGCGAGTCCAAAGCCGTTGCCCGCGCCTGAAGGCGGGCCATACGCTGGCGCTGCGCCTCGCGGATATATTGTTCGTCCTGCTCCCGTTTCAGGCGGGCTTTCCATTCCTCTTCGGATTCGAGCCTTGGCCGCCGTTCTTGCCTTTCCGCGGACTGGCGGTCGACAACAGATGTTTCCTTCTCGACCTTCTGTTCGACGGCGGGCGTTGGCTGAAACGCTTCGCGCTCAACCGGCTCGCCGATGATGCCGTCGGTAACGCCGCGTTTGAGTTGGTCTCCAAAATTGGTTGCGGGAGCATTCGAGGCGCTCTCGATATCATTGTTCCGATTGAATGCCAGCCCGCGCCACGACAGCCCGACCACGACCACCCCGACGAACAACGCGATGATGATGATGGCGATGATGATCGGCAGCCGATTGAGACGGCGCATACCCTTCTGATCGTCGGCTTGGTTGGAGGCGCCAAGCTGGAGAGACTGGACCATGTTCGCCTCCCCTCAGTTGCGTTGCATGATGGAAAGCGGGCTTGCCGGCGTGGCGCCGGCCGCCGTGGCCGTGTAGGCCCGACCAAGGGCAACGGACGGCGTGGAGAGCCGTGCGAGCACCTGGCCGTCGACGTCATCGATCGAATAAACGAGCTCGACCGTCTTCACATCCTTCCCTACCTTGCCGTCGGTGATGACGGTGTAGCCCCATCCTTTCAGCGCCGCCTCGAGCGCCGCCGCGAAATCTGACGTGTCCTTTTCCATTTTGAGCGTCGTCGTGCCTGCCGGATCGATCTGCTCGGCGAGGCGGCTCGCCATGTCGCCGGCGATGGCGCTAGCGGCTGGGCCGGTGACGGCGACCGGGGTTGAACTGGTGGTCAATCCATCCTCGGCTGTCTGGCAGCCTGAGAGCAGGGTGGCGGTGATGATGATGACGAGAAGCTTGCGCATGGTTCAGCCTCCCCGCCGGATGGTGATCTTCTGTTGGCGCCAGCCAACGCCGGAGACGAGGATCGCCTTGTCGACCGCGTAGTCGACGATCATCATGTCATTCTTCATCCGGTAATTGACGATGCGGTTCTGGCCGCCCGAGACGACGAAGAGCACTGGCGCATCCTGCCCCGAGATCGATTTCGAAAACTGGATGTAGGTTTTGACGCCATCCGAATAGACCCGTTTCGGCTTCCAGGGCGCCGAGCCACTCACGGAGTACGAGAAGTTCAGTTTGTCGGGCGCCGTGCCGGGAATGCCGCCGGTCTCGAGCCGGGAATTGATGTCGGCGAGCTTGGTCGATACGTCCTCCGGATATTCGAAGCCGATGCGCGCCATGTACTGGCTCGGATGGGATTTCAGCTGGATGTGGTAGGTGCGCCGCGATGTGGTGACCACCATCGAGGTAACGAGTCCCGGTTCCGACGGCTTGACGATCAAATGGATCGCCTGCCCGCCCGTGGCGCCGGAAGTCGCCGGTTCGACCTTCCAACGAACCGTGTCACCGACAAGCACATCGCGGACGATCTCGCCGCCTTGCAATTCGATATCGCAGACTTGAAGCGGCGAGCAGACGACCGACGGCTGGGTTTCTCCGAACAGGAAAATGACCTTGCCATCCGGGCCGGTCGTCACCAGCCCCGATGTCCCGCGCCACTTCCTGGAAATGTTGGTGCCCTTCACCTCGTTGTTTGTCATGCTCTGCGCCTCGATGCCGCTCGCGAGGACGAGCGTGGCCAAGCAGCCGGCGGCTGCGATCAATCCTGTTCTGTGCATTGAGAAATCCCCTGCCCTTAAAGCTGCGCTGTCCAGTCGAAATCCCGGACATAGAGACCGATCGGATTGAGACGGATGGTCGCCTCATCCTGCGGTGCGGTGAGCGTGACCGTTGCGATCCCGCGGAACCGGCGCGTGCCGATTTCCTTGCCCTTGCGGTCGCGTTCGTACTCGGTCCAGTCGATCTGATAAGTCTGGTTCGAGAGCGCCACGATGTTGTTGACCTCGATGGCAACGGTCGAGGACTTCGCTTTCTCGAACGGCGAGTTGCTCCGGAACCAGTCATTGATCTTCTGCGTCGACGGATCGGAGGTCCGAAGCAGCGCATAGGTCCGATCGATATATTGCTTCTGCACCACGGCATCCGGCGTAATGCTGCGGAAGCTGGTCACGAAGTTGCCGAGCGTGGCGCGCACCACCCGGACATCGGCATATTCGATCTGTTCGGGGAACCCTGACGTCACCGAGGTTCCAAGCTTGTCGACCTGGACGATGTAAGGCACCAATTTGACCTGAGTGCTCAAGTACATCGAATAGCTAAAGCCGATGACCGCCATTGTCAGACCGAGGATGCCGACAATGCGCCATGCGTCGGCGGCCTTTACGTAAGAGCCGTATCGTTCATTCCATTCCTGGCGTGCGGCGAGGTACGGGTTTTCGGGGGCGCGGTTCGCTGCCATCGATCCATCACTTTCTAATTGCGGTTAGTCTTTGCGTTCGGGAGGTGGCTTTGGTCCGCTATGCCCGCTACGCGCCTGGTCGAGCTTGGCGTTGGCAAGACCGAGGATCGAACCTGCATAGGCGCCGGGAGAACCGATGGCCTTCTCCTTGGCGGCCGAGCCTGCCGCATGTCCGGCCGATCCGATGCCAGCTCCGATCCCGCGAAGCATTGCGCCGGCGACGGATGAACCTGCAGCTCGGGCAGCCTGACCAGCCGCGAAGCCGGTCCCCGCGGCACCCGCTGCGAGGAAGCCAGCGCCTGTGGCGAAGGACGCGGCCTGCCCACCGTGCCGGATTGCTTCCATTCCGCCTGAGACAGAAGCTCCCTGCACGACGCCCTGCATGATGTTCGGGACGTAGATGGCGACAATGAAGACGACGACCGCAATGCCGGCGATCGCAAGTGCCGTCTGGAATTGGTCTCCAATGTCAGGTTCGTTTGCCAATCCGATCAGCACTTCCGATCCGATGCGCGAGATCATCACAAGCGCCATGAGCTTCATTCCGACCGAGAATGCGTAGACTAGGTATCGGACGGCGAAGTCCTTCGTATAGGACGAACCGCCAAGGCCGAGCATGATCATGCCGGCGAGAAGGCCGATATACATTTCGACCATGACCGACACAAAAATCGCTGCAACGAGCGAGAATGAGATGACCACGACGACCATTGCAAAAGCAGCCGAGATCGCCAGCGCATTGTCCTCAAAAAGACCGAACTGAATCTTTTCCGACATCTTCGTTGCGACGGCGAGTCCGGCATTGAAGACGTCGGCTGGTGACGCGGTCCCGCCACCAGCACCAATCTGGAACAGGCTGTCGACTACCGCCTTGGCGAAGGTGGGACCCTGCGCCAACACGAAGGCGAAGAAGCCGACGAACATGATCCGCCGGACAAGCTCGGCGAACCAGCTGTCAAGCGATGCGGCCTGTAGTGCCAGCCAGACGGCGGCGATGCCGATTTCGATCGTCGCCAGGATCCAGAATAACGATTTCGCCGCATCCATGACCGTGGTTTCCCACCCCTTCGCGGCCGTGGTGATCTGGCTCTGCAATGAGGTTAACACCGAGCCTTCCTGGGCGAAGGCTGGCTGGGCCGCCAGTGCGCAGAAGGTCGCAAGCAGCATCGCTGCCCTGAACCGTTGAAAAGGTATCCCCGTCATCTGCTCACCACTCGACCTTCATTCTCTCGCCGCCAGAGGTCGGATACTTCTTGGAGGTGCCAAAGAACTGTTCGCGACGCTCCTGCGCAGCCTGCTTTTCGGAGATGAGCAGCCAGATGCCGGTGCTGCCGGCCGCCACGATGGCCGCGAGTGTGAGCAGGATCAGTTTCGTTCTCACCATTCCACCTTCATCTTCTCGCCGCCGGACGTCGACGGGGCTGTCGCGCTGAAGAATTTCTCTCGTCGCGCCTGAGCCAGGTCCTTGTCGGTCTGCTCGGTCTGCAGCCAAGTCCCCATCATCGTCATTTGCTGGGAGACGAGACCGCGCAGTTTCTGCATCTGCGCGACCTGCTGTGCGGCGATCTCGTGCCCAACCTGGAGGGCCTTCATCTGCCCATCGGCGGTCTCGGACATCGATCGTAGCGAGGACATCGTGCCTTCCTCGCTGTCGAACTGATCGGCCGTCAGGCTTGCCGCTTTCAGGGTGCTGGCGATCGTGTCCCGGTTGGTATCGGACCACGACTGGTAGCTGGAGGAAAAGCTTGTCGCGCCCGGCAGGTTGGCCCTGAGGCTTGAATAGCTCTGGAAGCGCTGCTGCAGCACATCGTCTGCATTGCCCATCGAAAACGAAATGCTCTGGCCCTGGTCGATGAGGCTGCGCAACTGATTGAGGTCGCTTTCGACCTGTCCCCAGATATGCGACGGGAGGGTCGCCGTATTCTGCAGCAGGTTCTGGTAGATATTGAGCTGCGTTTCGATCTGTTGCGCGAGCTGGCTGATCTGGGTGAGCTGGTTCTGGATTTGCTCGCCGGATTGGCCAACGAGGGATACGAGTTCTCCATTGTTGAGGACCTGCGTCCATTCGGTCGCTGCACCTGTGGCGGTGCCGGCACGCGCTGGCGCGGCTGCACTTAGTGCAACGATTACAGCCACCAGACTGACGACGAATCTATTCGAAGTTGAGCAGCGACGCGGCATCGTGAACTCCTCTCATTTGAAGCCAGTGAACCGGCCAGTCGCGGCCGTGTTCGGAACTAAGCGTGCGAATGCGCTTCAAGTCTTCCTTGCCGGATGCGCCAACGAAGCTCAGCGCCACGGGGCCGAGCGCCATATCGAACAACCGACGGCCTTCGGGGGTGACGACGTAGTATTCGCGTTTGGGAATGGCGTTCGAAACGATCTCGATCTGTCGCTCGTTAAAGCCGATCCGTTCGTAGAATTCGCGCGTCCCAGATTCCCTTGCGGCGCCGTTCGGCAAGCAAATTTTCGTTGGGCAGGATTCCTTCAGCACATCGATAATACCCGAGCGTTCGGCGTCGGAGATCGACTGCGTGGCGAGTACAACGGCGCAATTGGCCTTGCGCAGCACCTTGAGCCACTCGCGGATCTTGCTGCGGAATACCGGATGACCGAGCATCAGCCAGGCCTCGTCGAGCACGATCAGGCTCGGGGAACCGTCGAGACGCTTCTCGATCCGCCGGAACAAGTAGGTTAGCACGGGCACAAGATTGCGCTCGCCCATGTTCATAAGGTGCTCGATCTCGAAGGTCTGGAATGCGCCGAGGGAAAGGCCGTCCTGTTCCGCGTCGAGAAGCTGGCCCATCGGGCCGTCGACCGTGTAGTGATGAAGCGCGTCCTTGATCTCGCGCATCTGGACGCCGCTGACGAAGTCTGACAGGGACCGTCCGGCCGCGCTGCCCATCAATCCGATCTGGCGAGAGATCGCGTTGCGATGATCAGGGGTGATGGCAACACCCTGAAGGGCGACCAACATTTCGATCCATTCCGTTGCCCAGGCGCGATCCGCATCGCTCGCGAGGTCCGATAGTGGGCAGAAGGCCAGCGCCTTTGCCTCTTCTTGGGCGTCGCCACCGATCTCATAGTGATCGCCGCCGGCGGCGAGCGTCAGCGGCAGGAGCGAGTTCCCCTTATCGAAAGCGAAGATCTGGGCGCGTTCGTACCGTCGGAACTGCGCTGCGATTAGTGCCAGCAGCGTCGACTTGCCCGAGCCGGTCGGCCCGAAGATCAGGGTGTGACCGACGTCATCGACATGGAGGTTCAACCGGAACGGAGTCGAGCCGCTCGCCACCTGCATAAGGGGTGGCGAGTTCGGCGGGTAGAATGGGCACGGCGCCGCCGGGCTGCCGGACCAGACCGAGTTCAGCGGGACCAGATCGGCGAGATTGCTGGTGTTGATTAGCGGCTCGCGGATGTTGCAGTACCAATTGCCGGGCAGGCTGCCGAGATAGGCGTCGGTGGCGTTGAGGGTCTCAATCCTTGCGCCGAATCCTTCCGCCTGGATCAGCCGGCGAATGGCTTCCGCTTTTTCCTGGAGAGCCTCACGGTCGTGATCAAACAGGACGATGACAGGCGTGTAGTAGCCGTAGGCAACCAGCTGCGAGGAGGCTTGCGCGATGGCATCCTCAGTCTCGGCTACCATGGTCATGGCATCCTGGTCGACGGAGCGGCTTTGCGTCTGGAAGAGCTGATCGAAGAACGGCCGTACCTTCTGCTGCCATTTCTTGCGGGTGCGTTCGAGTTTCTGCCGTGCCTCTTCCGCATCGAGGAAGATGAAGCGCGATGACCAGCGATAGGTGAGCGGCATCAGGTCCAGGCTGTTGAGAATCCCCGGCCAGCTCTCGGCCGGCAGGCCATCGATTGCCACAACCGCGAGAAACCGATTCTCGACCTTCGGCGTCAGGCCATGCTCGAGCTCGGCTGTCGCAATCCAGTCGAGATACATCGGGGCATCCGGCAATCTGATCGGATGGTTTTCGCCGGTGACGCAAAAGCGAACGAATTGTAGCAACTCGTCATAGCGGGCGAGCCGCTCCCCTCCCCTCTCCGCGACTTCGCGCGTCTCCATGCGCCGGATCGAAAGAGTGTTGGCAAAATACTGCTCGATCTCGCGGATGGCGTTCCTGAAGATGAAGAGCACCGTGTCGGCATAGCTCTTCTTGCGGCTCTCCTCGTCCGAGTAAATGTATTTGCTCAGCGCGGTCTTTTTGGACTCCAGGGGCCGATAGGTGAGGACGAGCGCGTGCTTGCTCTCGAAATGCCCCTGCTCGCGCCCGAAATGCGCCCGCCGCTCGGCGTCGATCGCGCGCGTGACCGCATCTGGAAAGTGGCAGCGATCGTCAGACGGATAGTCGAATGTCGGGATGCGAACGGCTTCGACCTGGATCATCCAGCCGCTCCCGAGCCGCGACAGGATCGTATTGATCTGCCGTGACAGGTCGTTGCGCTCGAGATCGGTAGCACTTTCGGAGTCGGGTCCCGCAAAATACCAGCCGGCCATCAGGCTTCCGTCTTTCAACAGAAGGACGCCATTGTCGACGAGGCCGGCATAGGGGACGAGATCCGCAAAGGATGGGCCGGTGGCCCGGAAGCGTTTCAGAGCAACCATGGCTTGCCCTCAATACCGGCGCCATGGCGAGGAGGTCGCCTTGTAGTAATGCTTGTACGAGACATGGCGGATATAGACCTGTCGCATCAGCGGGTCCGCCTTTGCCATCATTCTCAGGAGGCCGACGACGACGATCCAGACGGCAACGCCGAAGAGCGCGGAATAGATCGTCAGAACGACGAAGATGAGGATGACTGCAGCAAGACCGGTGATCAGCACCAACTCCCGGTCCGCGCCCATCAGCAGGTTCGGACGCGACAGCGCCCGATGAATGCGGTTGCGTTGCAGGCCAGACAGGGACTCAGCCATGAGCCCCCTCCCCTTCCCCGCTTTGATTGATTGAGATGGTCTGCTCGTCGGGCAGTCCGATCGAGGCACCGGTTGCGCCAAAAAGGCCGACGATGTTGGTGGCGCCAAGCAGGATGCCAGCGACGAGCACGATGTACATGAGCCGCCGCGCGAAATCGTTCAGTTCGCCGCCGAAGATTAGCATGCCGCCGGCGATCGCGACGGCTGCAAGCGCAATGGCGCCGGCAACTGGTCCGGTGATCGATTCCTGGATCTGCTGCAGCGGCCCTTCCCAGGGAAGACTGCCGCCGGAACTGGCGAGCGCCGGCGAGACCGAGGCAAGAGCGATGGGTGCCGCAAGGAGTACAGCGGCGATGAATGCGTTTCTACGCGACATGGCGCGCCTCCTGTTCTTCCGTAAGCTGGTCGGATTCGATTTCGTATTGGCCGCCCGCGAAGCGCTCGACCTGGATGACGTCGCGAACGCGCCGCCCGCGCGGCGTTCGCTCGATCGAGACGACGAGATCGACCGCTTCCCCGATCACTTCATGCATCGGCTGCTGGCTGGCTTCGGCAGTTAGCTGCTCGAGGCGGCGTAGCGCCGACATAGCGGTGTTGGAATGGATGGTGGCCACGCCTCCGGGATGGCCCGTGTTCCATGCTTTCAGCAACGTGAGCGCAGCGCCGTCGCGGACCTCGCCCACGACGATCCGGTCTGGGCGCAGACGCATGGTGCTCTTCAAGAGCCGTGCCATGTCAACGGTATCGCTGGTGTGGAGAAGAACAGCGTTCTCGGCCGCGCACTGGATCTCGGCGGTGTCTTCCAGGATGACGAGGCGGTCTTCCGGGGCAGACTTGACGATTTCGTCGATGACGGCATTTGCGAGCGTCGTCTTGCCCGACCCGGTGCCCCCGGATATGATGATGTTGAGCCGGGACGAAATCGCGCTGCGGATAGTCGAAGCCTGGTGTTCGGTCATCACGCCGGAGCGCACATAGTCATCGAGCCGGATCAGGCGCGAGGCTCGGCGGCGAATGGTGAACGCCGGCTTGGCGACAACGGGAGGCAACAGCCCTTCGAAGCGGTGACCGCCGATCGGTAGCTCCCCGGATATGATTGGTTGCTCGGTATCGACCTCGGATTGGAGCGCATGCGCGACCGTTCCGATCACCATCTCGGCGGCGGCAGGCGACATCTCACCGGCAGGCGCGACGCCATGACCGAGCCGTTCGATGAAGAGCTTGCCATCGGGATTGAGCATGATTTCGACAACCGTTGAGTCTTCCAGCGCAAAGCAGAGCTGGTCGCCCAGTGCCTCCTGGAGTTTGCGGACAAGTCGAGGATGAGATCGAAGCTGGTTCACGGCTTTTCTTTCTTACGCTGCTTGGCTGACGGCGCTGAGTTCGGAACGGTAGTTGGCAGGTCGGAGCCGTTGGAATGTGTCTGCATTCGCGGGAAGGGTCCCGGCGACAGCCATGGTCACCCCGATCTTCTTCGGCTCCGCCAGCCGCTGCAGGGGCCAGCCAACACGAGCGAGGATCCGCTCGAAGCGGAGGTCGGTCACCGTGACGATCTCCGTGTAGCCGTTCGCCATGCACCACTCGATGATGCCCGCAAACATGGTCAGGGTCGCCTCATGGACGGAGCCGTCTCCCCTACCCTCCCCGAGAGTCGTATCGACGCAGAAGCGGGAACTCTCGATCATGGCGGTGTGCGCATTCAGCTGACCATCCGGCAGCAGCGTCGGAAAGATGTTCGTCACCATCGTCGCGCCAAGAGCCGGGAGTAGCCTGGCGCAACCAGTCACGGCGCCACCGTCGGAAATTGCGAGAACGTAGGTCGGCATAAGAGCGTCAAAGGCGTCCGCCTCTTGACCGTCGACGACTTTGACCTCCCAGCCCAGGCGCTCGGCAAAAACGCGCGCACGTAGCTGATGATGGCGGTGGAGAAGCCGAGCTTCTTGAATATTTCGCGGTTTGGAAATCGCGAGAATCTGCATGAATTTCTCCGTCGGATATTGGTCGGCGGGGAAATCAGCACGGAACAGATTCGGGTGGTAGTTGTAGGATCCTACAAGCCCGATTGGAGTGAGTCGCGGCGCAACCGTCCCCTTTTCCGCGAAAGCAGCCTTGTTCCCGCAACAATTCGGTTAGGCGGTTGTAGGATTCACAGTAAAACAGACCATGAACCTGTGGGAGTGACGTGCTTTCTAAGGCAATGTTTCTACGGCTAAAAATTGATTGCGTTGGACGCCTTCTTTCTTGAGCGTTAAGCTTTCGTTAACCAAAAAGCTCTTGCTCAAAATCCAGAATCGACGCTTATTGCCAGTGGCGGAACTTTTGAAGTTTCGCGAAAAATATCGCCACTGGCAAGAAATGGGTTTTGAGATGGCGAAGACCGCCGCGAAAACAGCGCCCGTATTTGAAGGGTTGACCGCATTGATGGAGCGTCATGCAGACGCCCTCTCCAGCCAACTTCAAGCACATCATCTCAAGGTCTTCCCTCCGACCTCCGAGAAGGGAATTCGAACATTTGCGCCATCCGAGGCGTCCAAGCTGCTTGGCGTCGGTGAGTCTTATTTAAGGCAGACTGCTTCGGAAATGCCAGAGCTGAACTTGACCATGAGCCCAGGTGGTCGGCGGACTTTCTCGATCGAAGACATCCATGCAATCCGCAAGCACATGGACCAGGTCGGCCGCGGGAACAGACGCTACCTGCCGCATCGCCGAGACGGTGAGCAGCTTCAGGTTATTTCAGTGATGAATTTTAAAGGCGGGTCGGGTAAGACGACCACCGCCGCGCATCTCGCACAGTATCTGGCCATGCGCGGGTACCGGATTCTGGCAATCGATCTCGATCCTCAGGCAAGCCTTTCCGCCCTCTTCGGTAGTCAGCCAGAAACAGACGTGGGTCCGAACGAAACTCTCTACGGCGCCATCAGGTACGATGAGGAGCAGGTACCGGTCGAGCAAGTGGTCCGAGGGACCTATATTCCCGATCTCCACCTCATCCCCGGTAATCTCGAACTGATGGAATTCGAGCACGACACGCCGCGTGCGCTGATGAAGCGAAAGGAAGGCGATACGCTCTTCTACGGTCGGATCAGTCAAGTCATCGAAGACATCGCGGATAACTATGACGTTGTCGTTATCGATTGTCCTCCCCAGCTAGGCTACCTCACGCTGTCGGCATTGACGGCGGCAACCTCCATCTTGGTCACTGTGCATCCGCAGATGCTGGACGTGATGTCCATGAACCAGTTCCTGGCCATGACATCGAACCTGCTACGCGAAATTGAGAACGCCGGGGCCGAGTTCAAGTTCAATTGGATGCGCTACCTGATAACGCGTTTCGAACCAAGCGATGGACCGCAAAACCAGATGGTAGGTTATCTTCGGTCGATCTTTGGTGAAAATGTTCTCAATTTCCCGATGCTTAAGACGACAGCGGTTTCGGACGCCGGCCTGACCAACCAAACCCTTTTCGAAGTCGAGCGCAGCCAGTTCACGCGCTCGACCTATGATCGAGCCTTGGAAGCCATGAACGCGGTCAACGACGAAATCGAAGGCCTGATTAAAAAAGCATGGGGTAGACCGACATGAGCCGCAAGCACATCCTCGGGGTCTCGACAGACGCACCCGAAACGCCCGCAGCAGAGAGCCGGACGGCAAAGAGCCGCTCCATGCCGCTTCTCGGGGTGGTGAGAAAGGAGCGCGACCCGTCAACGAAGCTGACCGCAAACATTGGCAACGCGCTACGCGAGCAGAACGATCGACTTGGCCGCGCGGAGGAGATTGAGCGGCGGCTTGCTGAGGGCCACGCCGTGGTGGAACTGGACGCTTCGTCCATCGAGCCCTCCTTTGTGCGGGATCGCATGCAGGGGGACATCGACGGACTCCTTGATTCAATCCGCGAGCAAGGGCAGCAGGTCCCGATCCTGGTGAGACCTCATCCCGACCAGCCAGGCCGATATCAGGTGGCCTTTGGCCACCGCCGACTGCGCGCGGTTCTAGATCTTGGCCTTCCTGTAAAGGCAATCGTTCGTGACCTGACGGACGAGCAACTCGTCGTCGCGCAGGGCCAGGAGAACAATGAGCGTGAGGATCTCACCTTCATCGAAAAGGCGCGCTTCGCGCATCGACTGAATAAGCAGTTCTCGCGAGAGATCGTCATTGCCGCAATGTCGATCGATAAAAGCAATCTGTCGAAGATGCTCCTTCTTGTCGACGCCCTCCCCTCCGAACTGATCGATGCCATTGGGGCCGCTCCAGGAGTTGGACGACCCAGCTGGCAACAACTGGCAGAACTGGTCGAGAAGGCAGCTTCGCCGTCGGACGCGATCAAATTTGCGGCCTCAGCAGAGGTGCAGACGCTGCCATCGGCAGACCGCTTCAAGGCGCTGATAGGCCATCTCAAGCCGCGTCGCATCGCGCGCGGGCTTCCGGACGTCATGTCGACCCCCGATGGCGACAGACTTGCGCAGGTGACACAGAGCAAGAGCAAGCTGGAGATTACGATCGACAGGAAAGCCACGCCAGACTTTGCCGCCTTCGTACTCGAACATTTGCCGGCGCTTTATCAGGCACACCGTGCAAAGCATCCACAGAAACAGGGAGACTAACCCGCAAAAGAAAAGAGCCCCCTCAACGTTGCCGTCGTGGAAGCCCTTCTGTCTCTTTAGCACGAACAGAATCGCATTTCCTCGAATCTTCGTCAAGAGTCTTTGGCGCCGTTTTGGTGAGCTGATTTCTTTTGCCTGCTGAAAGGTGAAAGACGATGCAGACAGGAAGTGTGACGACGCCATTCGGGCGGCGGCCGATGACGCTTGCGCTCGTGCGGCGCCAGTCGGCTTCGGCCGATATCAAACAAGGCAAGGCAGCGGATAAGTGGAAAGTCTTCAGAGACGCCTCCGCCGCCATGGAACTACTCGGGATTCAGTCCAATAGCCTCGCGGTTCTTGACGCGCTTTTGAGCTTTTATCCTGAGAATGAGTTGCGCCAAGACGCCCAACTGATTGTCTTCCCCTCGAATGCTCAGCTTGCTTTACGAGCGCATGCGATGGCGGGCGCGACTTTGCGCAGACATATCGCCATCCTGGTGGAAGCAGGCCTAATCGTCCGCAAGGATAGCGCCAATGGAAAGCGCTACGCCCGTAAGGACGGCGAGGGACGCATCGAGAGCGCCTTCGGTTTCGATCTGTCGCCGCTCTTGGCACGGTCCGAAGAGTTGGCGATGAAGGCGCAGCAGGTGATGGCCAACAGAGCGGCGTTCAGGAAGGCCAAGGAGAGCCTGACGATCTGCCGACGCGATGTCCGCAAGCTAATTACGGCCGCGATGGAGGAAGGCGCCGAAGGCGACTGGAAAGCGATCGAGGACATCTATGTAGCGCTTGTGGGCAGAATCCCGCGCGCTCCGACGCTCACCGATGTAACGACGATCCTTGAAGAAATGGAGATGCTGCGCGAGGAGATAGTCAATCGGCTGGAATTTCACGAAAATTCCGAAAATAATAGCACCAATGATGCTCACAATGAGCAGCACATACAGAATTCAAATCCCGAATCCATCCGTGAACTTGAACCTAGCTCTCGAAAAGAGCAGGGAGCGAAGCCGAGCGAAATCCGCCGGCCGAAGAGCGAGCCGCTTAAGGCGTTCCCGTTGGGTGTGGTGTTGAAGGCATGCCCGACGATATCGGACTACGGGCCGGGTGGCGCAATCGGAAACTGGCGAGACTTGATGTCAGCGGCGGTAGTCGTTCGATCGATGCTGAAGGTGAGCCCCTCGGCCTATCAGGAAGCCTGCGATGCCATGGGGCCGGAAAATGCGGCCGCGGCTGTCGCTTGCATCCTGGAGCGCGCAAACTTCATCAACTCGGCTGGCGGCTATCTGCGGGATCTGACAAGGCGCACGGAACGAGGAGAGTTTTCGCTTGGTCCTATGATAATGGCGTTGTTGAGGGCCAACGGGCAGGGGAGTTTGCAAGCTGGGTAGGTTTCAATGAGCCCGAACTCGAAAATTAGATGCGGGTGGAGCGGCCAAGAAAGCATCTGGGCAATTTTCTTGGTGGTCAGCTGACCACAGTCCTAAGCAGCTGAAAATGAACGTATGTTATGGGGGCAGGGTCGTTCCAGCTCTCTGGGTTGGGGGCTGTGGGACGCGTGTGCTGTGTTGAGAACAGGGGGCGGCGCGCCCAATTGGAAGCAGCGGATTGAGAGGACCACGGCGCCGGGAAGGGCTCGACGGCGCACCCGGCGGTGCGATCTGGCCGGAGATCGGCGGTGGAACGCATGCGGCTGTCCGCGACCTCTTGGGCCGAGTTCAGGGATGGCTGCGCCGCTCCAATAGGGCGCCGCTGTTGAAAGGTTTCGTAGATCCATCTGCCCTTGCCAGGCGACGATGGCGCCCCTTTCGCCTTCAGCGATGACAGCGGTATGGGGGGCGGTGATGATGCTTCCTGAAGAAGTCAGCCTCACAGCCGTGCCCCTCAGGGCACAGGGCGCCGAGGGCATCTTTTTTAGTGGTCAGCTGACCACAGCCTTAAACAACTGAAAAACAATCGTTTTTCGAACGTGATTCTGGAAAGAGAGTTTCTTATCTCATGATCCGCGGATCACGTACTTCCGCGAAAAGCCAGCCACGTGAAGCGGTCCATGCAACCCAAATTCCGCTACTGATCGAATTGCTTGGCAAGCCTACGAACCTTGGCAGCAAGGTCCGTCTCGGGGCTTTCCCCTTCAAGACCCTGCGCTTTGTCGAAACTATCGACCTGCAGTTCATGCAAGGCGAAGAAGTCATGGGTGTAGATTGCCTTCTCACTCCCGGCCGTCTTCACGAACACAACGATGTTCTTGGTGTCAACCTGCGCTTCGAGCCGTATCAGGTGCTCGCTGTAGGCGTCGAAATTTGGGTGCACAAAGCGATAGTTATTGCTGTCTTGAAACTTGGTTGAATCGTCCGCGTCTACGACAAAGCCGTCTCCGCTACGCTTGAACTGCATGTTGCACCGCTTGCACGCGGCCGCGAGATTCCAGATCGCATAGCTGAATGGTTTGTAGACCGGCTTTCCCTTGGGAAGGATGTGCTCGCGATCGGTCATGTACGGGCCCGCACCATTTAGGTTCAGGCGGCAATAACAGCAATTTCCGCCATGGCGCGCGAGGTGATAGGCGAGGATCTTGTCCTTCGCGCTTTTGAGCGCCTGCAGTTCGTTCTGGTCCTCGGACTTCCAGTCCCAGGGCTTCTCTATTTCCAAGGCCTTCCCGACCGCCGCAGCTTCCTCCACACTCAGCTGAAAATCGTCAAGCGCCGGCAAATAGCGGTCAACCATCGCTCTTGTTGTCCCCGCGCCGCTGTGCATCGACCTACTCCATCAAGTCTTCAACCGCTTTGAAAAACTTCCGCTGTTTTTCGTCGAAGCTCTTGATCGCCATATCGTTGACGAGCGCAATCGCGCTGTCGCGGGTAATTTCACCGCGTTCTACCCGCGCAACGACACCTACCATCTCCTCGCTCACGAAATGGCTTGCTGGCGTGATCACATCAAAAGCGCGCCAAAGGACGCCTTCCACGTTCGCTGCTGAGTCCTTGGCCTCCTGCAGATCGAGTACGGACGGTTCGCCATCTTGAACTTGAAACACAGAGACAATATCGGGCAAGGCTCCAAGAGCACCAACGACGATCAAAGGCGCGTGGGTCGCGACGACGATCGTGGCGTTGCGGTAAAAGACTGCCGCGACGATCTTCTCGAGATACTCCCGCTGCCAGCGGGGATGTAGGCTGTTCTCTGGCTCGTCAATCAGGATAACCGGTTCCTGGCCGATGGAGCTGATCAAGAACACGAGGGAGGAAATCAGTGCGAGTTCACCCGAACTGGCATTCAGTAGCTCAATGACTTCGCCATCGTGCCTTTCGAGAAAGACCTGGATTCCGCGAATGCGTCCAAGCCGTCGAAGGCTATCCTCGCTTCGGAGGATAGCTCCGAATTCTCGACCCAATGAAAACGACAACGCCGATTCCCCTTGGTGAATCCAGAGAATTTCGGCAGGGTTATGCCGACGCAAGAATGCGACGACTGCGTCGTAGTCGTTTGGATCGAACAGGAAATCTGCTGGGTCTAGATATGCCGTGTACGGGTCCGAATCGACGAGGAACCCGAACCGTGGCCGATAACCGCAGTATTCGAGGATCGCGCCGATCTGGTAAAATCGTGAGTCCGGTTGGTCGATGGTCCTTCCGATCGCGCGCTTGACGATGCTCTTTGGAGACCTGCTGCCTCTGCCGGCCGTGATGCGCTTCAATCCACGCAAGCCGGAAAAGCGATCATGGGCGGTGTTGGAAATGATTGCCAGATCCCGATCACCACGGATCTGGATCGCGAGTTCGCGAAGAAAGCGGCTTTTGCCGGAGCCGTTGGGTCCGACGAGGATGGCAACCTTCTCAGCGACGGGCCTTTGGTTCGCCAGTCCAAGCCGTTGCAAGTTTGAGGAGGCCATTTGATGTCCTGGACGGCACGTTTCGAGTGTGAGGAAGGGCTACGCTACGTAGAGGATCCGAATCAAGCCCTCCGATGAATACCCTATCCGCCATCCTCTTCAATTTCGTCCAGCGCGGTCTTCAGAGCATCCGGGCGGCCTTGCCACTTCGCCGTACCGCACTGTTATAGTAGCTCGACGCCTGCTGGACCGATCGATGCCGCGACTGCTCCATCGCTTCGGGTAGGGGAATGCCTCGGTTCGCAGCCTCCGTGAGGTACCCGGATCGCAGCCCGTGCGCCGAAAACTCCGCCGGCTCCAGCCCGGCCATCCTTACCCGCTGCTTGACGATGTCGTTGACGGCCTTCGGATCGAGCGCCCGGCGGCTGACATTGCCCCAGCGGTCGATCGCCCGAAACACGCTGCCACTTTCGATTTTGCCGGCCGCCAGCCAGGCGTTCAGGGCGACTACCGGTCGGCCGGTCAAATAGACGACTTCGTCCTGATCGGCGCCGGAGGTCTTGGTCCGACCGAGGTGAATCGACAAAGAGGGGAGGAGGCTTCCATCCTCAGCCTCAACCGGGGCTTCGATCGTCAATTGTTCTCTTCGGAGGCCGGCGACTTCGCTGCGGCGACGACCGCCGGATGCGAAGGCGACCATGAGGATCGCCCGATCGCGCAGATCGCGGAGACTGTGTTCGCCGCAGGTTGCCAGCAGCTTCGCCAGCACGTCGCCGGTCACCGCCTTGGCGCTCTTACGAAGGCGTTGTCGCGGCACGGCACGGACGGCGAGGCGAACGGCCGACTTCAGGGCAGGGGAGGCGAAAGCACCTTGAGCGCCGCGCCATCTCGTTAGCGTCGACCAGTTCGCGAGCCGCCGCCGCACCGTGTCCGGCGCATGCGGGCCGGTGGACCTGAGGAAGCCGCCATCCCGCAACGCGTGCTCGACGTCGGCCGGCATGCCGTGCTCGGGATCGGTCTCGCGCTGGCGCGGATTCCAAAGATGATGCACCACGAATTTCAGCAGCAGCGCCTCCGGCGCCGGCCAGGGCAGGGGAGATCCGGTTGCGGCTAACGACCAGGCTTCCAGATAGGCAAGATCGGAGGTCAGCGCGCGCAGCGTGTTTTCGCCCATGCCTTCGTTGACGAGATGCCGCAGTGTCTCGACATCCTGGTCGGTCAATAACTCGGCGAGCTTGTCGCGCCGGTCGATCGGCAGCACCGCGGCGATCGTATCGAGCTGTTCTGCGCGGCGCTCGACCGCCGGCGGCACCGCCGGCTGACCCGGCCGCGCGACCATTAGGCCTGCTCCTTCTGTGGCCGCCACCGCGCGATGATCTGCTCGATCTCGCTCCGGTAGTCATACGGGTAGACGATGTCCTCCTCGCGGGCGAGAAAGGTGAAGATCGTCGCCATGTCCGCACCAATGTGCGGATCGACATTGGCAAGATCGGTGAGATCGAAACCGCCATGCACGTCGGCGTTCCACCAGGCAAGCAGGAAGTTGGCGACGCGCCGGCCTTGGCCGGTGTCCTCGTGGGCGACGTTCAGGAGCTTTTCGAGCGCAAATCTCACCCGGTCATCCATGGCACCCTCTTCCTCGTCCGTGAGTGCAGCGATTGACGACGTTCATCGGGGCAGGCCGTGGTCGTCATGGAGATCATCGTGGTTGGAGGTCGCATCAGCGGGCACGGTGGCGCGTCCCTCGGCAGCCAGCCTCAGGACCTCGTCCATCGTCCCTTCCCCGGCGGCAATCGATGTCAGCGCAGCAATCGGCCGCCTGTGGCGGCAGATCAGGATCTCATCCTGACCTGCCGCCAGGTCAATCAATTCCTCGAGCCGTGCCGAGGCCTCGTCAATCTCAACCAGGAGTTTCATGTTCAACGTCCTCTACCAGACACGTTCGTGCAGCACTGCATCGAATACCAGATCGGTGGAGACGAAAGCGCAATGCTCGAGCCGCGCCTGGGCCGCCAGAATCCGGTCCCAGGGGTCGCGATGCTCCCAATCGAAGGCAGCGGCGAGTTCGGCATGCAGATCGCTGATGGCAAGAGTCTGCAGGCCGCTGGCGGTCACCGCGGCGCGCAGTTCCTGCGGTTTCAGGTCGAGCTTCTTCAGCCGCATCTTGTTGTCGAGTTCGTAGAAGGAGACGGCGCTGACGAGGATCGTGTTGGCCTTGTCCTCGATCAGCGAACGGGCGGTCGCCGAGAGCCGATCGCTGCCGATCGTCCACCAGTAGACGGCATGGCTGTCGAGCAGCACTTTCATGAGCGGTTCTTAGGATCGCTGGACTCGCCCTGCCAGATGCCGGTTTCTTCGGTGAAGTCGCCGGCGTCGATCGCCGCCTGTTCGGCATCGACGTCGTCGAACAGGTCGTCGGGAAGTTGGCGATGACGCAACAGGCCAAACGGTCGCTTGCCGCCATCGGCGGGGCCGATCCGGGCATAGATTTCGTTGCCGCGCATGATGATGATTTCCTCGCCCTGATTGGCGCGTTCGAGCACCTCGGCGAAATTCTTGCGCGCCTCGCTGATCTTGTAGGTCGACTGCGGCATGGACGGCCTCCGAAAGCTGAGATGACCGCTATTATAGCTCAATTGGCAAGGCGTACAAGCAGGCTGTACGCATCACTTTTGATAAGGGTTACTTATTGGAAGTGACAAGCCCAACAGGCAACCGTCAGTAGTGAGGAACTCTAATTTTCAGATAGAGTTCGTTTAGCAAATCATTTACCATGATTTCAATGTCTTACAATCTAGCTAAAATCGGCATGAATGCCTTAATGCGGCCGGCTTTTGAGGCGGCCGTCGCCCTCGCGCGTTTGGATGAACGCATCGCCCGTTCGCCGGTCGGGCAGGGCTGGATCGAACGGTGCCACTTCGCCGACGCCTGCGCCTCGCTGTGGATCGACGGCGAGCTCGTCCATCTCGAGGATCTCGTTCTCCACGACGCCACGAAAGATATTCGCACACCCACCCACGAGCTGACCATCGCCCGAGACGTTTTGCGCACGCGTCGACGGATCGCCGCGCAGCCGGCCGGTTGGGCGCTGTCTTCAGACGGGCTTCGCACGCTCAGGCAAACCGCGGATGTGACGTCGGTCAGCGACGACGATGGTGAGAGGCGAGGCGGCGCCAAGCGGCCTGTCGCTGTCGAGCCGATAGGGGAGGGGGCGGAGGATGCTGACGGTGACGAAGGCCTCGCAGGTGTCGACTATGCCGCCATCGATTCGGTGCTCGCCCGATCGGAGGCGGCAATCGAAAACGCAAAGCGACCTGGTCGCGGTAGCGTCCAAGATAAAGATCCGATGATATATGATCTCGACTGGGATGAAGATGCCCGGCTCGACGAATGGCGTGGCGTGCTGCGCCAGGTCGAAAACCTGCCAGCCGCGCTGCAGGCGATCATCGCCCTCGATGCCTGGAACGAACTGTCCATCCTTCAGCACGCTCCCTGGCTCGGCCGGCTGCTTGCTGCCTCGATCCTGCGACAAGCCGACATCACCACCAGCGCTCATCTGGCCGCCATCAATCTCGGCCTGAAAAACATTCCGGTCGATCAGCGCCGGCATCGCGACCGGGAGACGAGACTGCTCGGTATCGCCCATGGTCTTCTGGCGGCCGCGGAGATCGGCATGAAAGAGCATGACCGGCTGTCTTTGGCGCGCACCCTGTTCGAGCGGAAGCTGGAGGGGCGGCGCACGTCTTCAAAGCTGCCGGAACTGGTCGAGCTCGTCATGGCGAAGCCGTTGGTGTCGGCGGGGATGGTGGCGAAGACTCTGGAGGTTACGCCGCAGGCGGCGCGGCGGATCGTGTCGGAACTCGGCCTCAGGGAGATGACGGGGAGGGGGAGATTTCGGGCGTGGGGGATTATTTGAATTGACGTACTACGCCCGAGGAAATTGCTGTGCCAAAGATACCGATCGTGTTGCAGATGATCTGGGAAGAGATCCGAGGTTTCGATCTAGCCGGAGGTGACTGAAAGCTCTGACCTATTCAGCCGTGAGGCAATCTACGGCCAGTTGTTCCTCAGAACGGCTATCGGAAGCCATTCTGGCGAGGTCCCCCTGCAGACTATTTTCACGATAACGAATTCAGTTTCGTTTATTGTGGCGAGTTGGCCAGCGTTTCGCTTGAGAAAATCCAAGGTTGTGACAACAGTGGTTGTAGATGATTTGCAGGGGGAGATAACATGATCCAGATGGCGCGTAGGGAGAGTGTGTATTCACGCGGTCTACTTTCCACCCAGGAGAATGATCCGAAGGGGTCTCGAATTTCTTCGGACCTTTTAACTTTCCGTACCGAGGTTAAAGCCCGAGGTGGTGTCTGAAGCATGTTACTGGAGGGTGCTCTAGACGGCCGCGAATGGCTGACTTCGCAAACAGCGCGCTTGATTGATTGTCTCGCCGAGGCTGTCACGACGGCAGACAGGCTCGCGCTTGTTCGCTCGATCGTCCGCTTCAAAGGCGGTCGGATGGAGCGAGCGGAATTGCCGTTGCAGATCACGGAGGAAATTCTCAACTCATTGAGCCGGTTCGGTCTTGCGGTGACCGATACATCTGTTCGCCTGCTCGACGAGCGGGACGGTCGGGTGCCGAAGGGATTTTGGGCCGCCCAAGACCTCGACGTCTCGCTTCGCCGATATCAAGAACACCTGCCGCCGGACGCACTCTTGCTCAGGCACACGCAGTATTCCGATTATCGATCCGAAGGGCAGAAGGCTGCGGTTCACTCCCTCGTCACGATGCCCAGAGGCGCATCCTTGATGGTATGCTTGCCGACAGGCTCCGGAAAGAGCCTGCTCTTCCAATTATACGCCGCCCGGATGAGGGAAGAACACCCGGGGTCTTGCGTTGTCGTTATCACGCCGACTGTTTCGCTGGCGATGGACCATGAGCGGACGCTTTCGCTGATACCAAGTCTGACAGGAAGCCGCGCTCTTGTCGGTGGGATGGAAGCGGCTGCCCGAGCCGATCTGGTTGATGCATTCCGGCGCGGCGAGGTGCCGGTTCTGCTTATTTCGCCGGAGATCGCACTCGGATCCATTCGAGATCATTTGGTCGAGGCCGCGACCGACCCCGACGAAAAGCTCGGGTCGCTTCAAGCACATCTCTCAGCCATATTTATCGATGAAGCTCATATCATAGAGAGCTGGGGGCGAACGTTCCGCCCCGATTTCCAGCGCCTTCCGGGTCTCGTTGAAGAGTTGAGGTCGCGAAATGAGGATCTGCGATGCGTCCTCCTGTCTGCGACTTTGCCGCCTTCAGCACGCGACATTCTTCGAACTTCCTATTCGTCGGCGCGAGGATGGGCAGAAGTAGATGGGGCCTCACCTCGTTCGGAGTTCGATATCGTCATTGAGGGCTATGACGACGCGGAGGCTCGCTTGCAGGCTCTCGACTTTGTCCTGGACAGGGCCCCGCGCCCGCTCATCGTCTACACGACACTCGCCGGTGATGAGGGGGAGGAAGAAAGGGGAACTCGCGATCTTCGCTTAAGTGCAGCCGAACTTTTCGGTCGCCTGAAGGACCGCGGTTATCAGCGCATCGCGCTCTTCAGCGGTGAAGTAACCTCTAATTTTGAGCGAAACCAAATCGTCCTGGACTGGGCGGCAGACAAAATCGATGTGGTCGTTGCAACATCGGCTTTCGGAATGGGCGTCGACAAGTCAAACGTTCGATCGGTCGTGCATGCCTGCCTTCCGGATAGTCCGGCCCGTTATTATCAGGAGATCGGTCGTGCGGCCCGTGACGGACGGCAAGGCCTTGCCGTCTGTCTATTTACTGATGCGCACAAAAACAATGTAAAGGACGATGTAACCCACGCTCGATCCACCGCGACCAGTTCGTGGATCACAAGCGATGTTGCTGCCCCGCGGTGGGAGGCGATGATCCGGTCGAGTTCCAATAATCGTTGGGTTGCAGACAAACGCAGGATTTCGATCGACCTCGATGCAATGCGGCTCGGCTTGACGATTTCCAATGATCGCAATCGTCGCTGGAACATGAGCATTCTCAATCTCCTGCAGCGTGCGCGCTCGCTTGACGTTATCTCATGCTCACAGGAACCTGCACGTTTCATCTGGGACGTTGAAATTCGGGAGCCAGGCCTTCTCGCGCATGATCTGGGTGAAATCTGGGACCGTGCGTTTGCGCTGCGAGATGCGGAGCAAGCCCGTGCCGGCAGAGAAGTGGTCATGTTTACCCGCGTCATGCGGAATGCGGAAAAAACTTGCGTGCTCCGCGATATCTTTGATCTTCTGCAAGACCGACCGGTAAACGAAGGATCAGCGTGTGGTCGCTGTCCCGGATGTCGAGCAAGGGGTGAGCGGCCCGCGCTTGCCGCCGCTCATCGGATTCAATCGGATTTCTGGCCCGAAGACGGTTCCGCCAAGCCTGCAAAACTTCCGCCGGGCGTAACGCTGATCGTCCCCAAAGACCCGCTGTTTGAAAGAGGTTTGGCGTCGCTCATCGACACCCTCGTGTCCACCGGCATTGAACAAGTTTTGGCACCCGACGAGGTATCCGCGGCCTGCGCGCAGGCATTGTGTTTGGCCGGTGCGCGAATTGGCCTTGTTTTCTCCCATAGCAGCGTCGTTCGAAACCCGTATCGGCTACCACGCCTCGCGACGGCGGTTTTGTTGCGATCGCATGATCCGCTGTCATCGCGCGTGCTAGCGATAGTCAAGCAATGGCAGGGGGAAGGCGGGCTTCCAGACCCTTTCATCGTTGTTACCAGTCCGAGCACCGAACTCGACGGGCGTCGCTTGGACCAGACACTCTCCTCTCACGCTCCTTATTTGGAGGATGCGCTTGAGCACTTTTCGACACTGGAAACCATCGCATGAGCATGTTGTCGTCGACACAGGGGACATCGGACCGGGTTTGGTCGCTGATTGCCCTTCTCCGGGAGTACGAGGGCAAGATCACCCGGGCGGATGCAGCCGCCTGGCTTAACCCGCAATATCTGAAGGACGATCAGACGATCAGTGAAAAGCCAATCGCGTTTAGCCAGGTCCTGAGCGCGGCGACGAGCATGGGCGCTGTCTCGTTGGTCGGACAGGAGTTGCATCTCAATCCGGCCTGTACCGCCGAGACCTATGACGAATTTGCGGATTGGCTCTATGACCAACTGATCAATCTGCCCTCGCAGGAGAAGGACGCCGTCCTGCTGGAGCTCTTTGCATGGGTGGCGTGCGAATCCGCCAAACGGCAAACGTCGGGTTGGATTTTGGAGATGACAAACTCAGAACTTGCCGACATCGCAGACGCCGCGCTCCCTTCTGGCGCCGATGACGAGGACGAACGACGGATGAATTCCGTCAAAGTGCCGTACTGGCGCCGATGGCTCGTCTTTCTGGGGTTGATGGAGGAGATTTCTGCGAACCCTTCCTATGAGATCGACATGTCCAGAAGGTTGCGGCTCGAAATATCGAGACTTCAGGTTGAGCGCAACGTTTCGATCGCGGCGGAAGAGTTCTTGAGCCTGTTGAGACAGAAAATGCCCTTCATCGACGGCGGCCGAATGTATTCGGAGAGCGCCCGGCGTATCAATTTCTCGCAGGACCCCCGCCAATTGTCGCCAGTACTTTCAGAAGCTCTCCGGGACTTGCACGATGAAGGCCTCTTGGAGTTGGAAGTCCTCGGAGATATCTCCTCCAACCATCGCCTGCACCCCAACAGCACACATAAGATCAGCGCCTTTTTCGCGGTTTCAATAAAGGGAGGTGCATGACATGAACGCTCCCATGACGGCGTGCTGGCGGGTCGAAGACGCGACCGCCATTATCAGCAACGAGGCCTTGGAAGGTCATGAGGGTATCTTCCTCGCGACTCACTCGCCGATCACCGACTTCGATGTTTCGGGAAGCCATGGCGGCGAGATCAATGGCCGCGACGAGGCCGCTCTCTTGGACGTCCTGTCCGACAGCGCGCGCAAGCACGCGTTCTGCGTCGTGCAGGGCGAGCCTGGATCAGGGAAATCCCACCTGATCCGCTGGCTATCCGTGAAGTGGCCGGAGAGCAATGACGTCAAGCTCTTGCTGCAGCGTGCCGACGGCAGCCTCGAAGGTGCCCTTCGGCAGATGCGTGAACGCTTGCCGGCAGAATTCCAGGATCTGTTCGACAAAATGGGCAGGCGGCTTCGCGCCACAGACAAGGGTCGGGCAAACCTGCTCCTGAGCAACCTTGCCAATGCGCTGCACCCGGATCACTTCGATCCGCCCCTCGACGACGTCGAATGGTGTCGCACCGTTCTTCCCGGTGAGCTCATTGATTCACCGGCCATCAAGCGCCATTGGCAGGGACCCGCGCGCATCCTTGGCCTCATGGAAGGCAAAGGCGATGACGAAGGCTCAGAGCGCAATTCGCAGTCGGCCAGTTTCAATGTCTTTGATATCGAAGAATTGGCAAGTCATTGCGGGGCTGTCTTCAACAGCGGTGTCACCGGCCCGACCGAACGGCTGGCGCGCAAACTGATCGAAGAAGGACTGTATATCACCGAATTGCGCGAGTCTCGCTGGACCGCCGATGAAATCGCGGCCGAGCAGGCCGCCAAGATCCCTACAACCATGAAGCTTGTAGGGGCCCTTAATCGACGCCGAAATGATGCGGTTCAGAACCTCCTCGGCGTTTCGGCGGAGGGATTGAAAACTCTGTTTCGTCAGATCCGCGTCGCTCTCGCCGCGCGTGGACAAAGGCTTGTTCTTCTGCTTGAGGATATCACCAGTTGGGAAGGAATTGATGACAGCCTGATCGATGTTCTCGTCACGAACGCCGAAACGAGAATGGCAGACGGTGCGTCAGATATGTGCCCCCTCATCTCCGTTGTCGGCGTTACGCCTGGATATTACAGGAAGCTGCATGGCAACTATCGCGCCCGAATCACGCACGAAATCAATCTCGGGGCCGCGCAGCAGGACGGCGAACTGCAGGATGTCGCAACCCTAAGAAACGGTGATGATCGTTTCAGGTTCGTCTCGCGGTATCTCTCTGCTGTCCGGGCAGGTCCTGATGCGTTAGCCAAATGGCGCAAAGACCTATGGCAGGACAGAAATGCGACGCCGCCGAACCGTTGCGACCATTGCGAGGTCAGAGAGCGATGCCATGCGACTTTCGGTACATCCGCGGGGGTTGGCCTTTATCCGTTCACGGAAAAAGCGTTGGATCACTTCTTCGAAGCGCTGAACGACAACGACAATGGCATGACCTGGAAGACGCCTCGCGGTGTCCTCCAGGCAGTCCTCAGCCCCAATCTGCTGCAAGTCAAAGCCATCAATGATGGCTCCTTTCCCACTATCCTCACGGAAAATGCGGCGTTGGTAGCCGAAAGTCGCAATCTCGGTCGTCGCGTCACCGCCGTCCTGACAAATCAGCTTTCCGAGCAGCCCGCAGACTTCGCAAGGGTCCGTCGAATAGTTTCCTACTGGGGAGACAAGGAGCGCGCCGACACGGTGACCGATATGTCCGGTAGCCTGTCTTTCGCCGGGGTGCCTAGATCCCTGTTTGATGCCTTCGGATTGCCGTGGGTAGGAACAGAAGAGGGTGCCCAACCAGAACAGCCGGCGCCGTCGTCGAAGCCTGTCGTGTCGGTTCCTCCCGTGCGTGACGATGAGCTCCACGAACCTACGCCGCCAAGACCTCCGGCCGTTCGAACAACCCCACTCGCTGCATCGTCGACGCAAACACGCACGCCTGCGCCACCGTCGGCGAGGAGGTTGATTGCCAAGTCCGATCTGCAAACCCGCCTCGATGAGATCCGAAATTGGGAAACCAGCAGTCAACCGCAAAATCCCTCAGTCTACAACTCGGCCCTCTTCGACATCCTGTCTCAGCTTGACCCGCGTCGCGTAGGGCTCGATCCCTATTCGAAAAGACGAATCCTGACCGAGCAGCAGGTGAAAATTGAGGGCACCGGGCCTTCGCAGCGCGGGTATTTGACCATCCCGAGGCAAGAATGGCTCTGGCGTGGTCTCGAGGCTGTTGTAAGCTTGCAACTGAATGGCACGATGTCCGTCAACGATATCGCCTTTCATCGCCATTCTCTGGCCGTCCTCACGACCAGACTTGAAGGTCTTCTTTCCGACTATGCAGATCGCCGCTTAGGAAAGGCAGACGGTTCCCGATGGAGCCCTGTTCCCCTGATCACGCAATTGTTGGTCGCCAGGGCGTGGCTTCGAGGAACCGTGAGCCCGAACGATCCGCATTTCAAGCAGTTGCAAGGCATTCTGTCCGACGAACCCCCGAATGAAAGTGACCCGACGACACGTTCGGCCCCTTGGCAAGAGTTCCTCAACAGGACAAAAGGTTACCACGCGACCTTTCGGGATGCCCTGAGGGCGATGATTTCGCTGCCGCAAGGTGCCGCTGCCGGGTTCGGACTGGCGGATGTCTCACGCGTTGCCGGCGCCATCAGACGCCTTCGTGATACGCAAAGATTTGATGATCCGCCATCGAGCACCGGAGAAACCGGTGTATCGGAGTTCGATGCCGCTCAAGAGATTGCATCCCACTTCAAGCACAGCATGGGCCAAATCGTCAGAATTGAACGCCAGCAACTGGAATCTCGCGCTTCCAGCCTCCAGGATCTGCTGCGGGGCAGGACCATTGAGGCGCATTTGGGAAGAGTTGACGCAGTCATGTCGTCGGTTTCCAGCTACTTACCGCGCGCGAATCCTGAAAGTATCACTGCGTGGAAAAATGAATTCGGCAAGGCGACCGCTCGGATAGAGCAAAAAGCCGACCAAACTGTCGAGGACTTTATCCTGCTCGTGGCCGAACTGCGAGACATGGGATCGGGCCTCGGCCTCGAGCAACTCAGTCTCGCGCCGTCAAAGGATCTGGGCATCTTTCTGGACGCCGCAAAAACAGGCGAGCAGACCACAGGCCAGTTGCTGGGACATGTCAAAGACTGCATCAACGATGGCCGCGGGTCCTCCTCTCTCGCGCAGGTCCACGATGTCGGTCGTATCGTGACGCAAGTCCTAAGCGATCATGGAAAACTCAATGACTGACGCCCTCGACGACCTGGAATCGCTTCTGCCTGAATTGCCCCAGGCCCTGGAACGCCGGTCGCTCGGCGAGAGCCTGACGCGCGTTGCTTCGCTATTGAACGACATAACCCTTGCCGCTCATCGACTTTCTGACACCTACGACATTGCCGAAATGATCGGTTTCGGTGAGGTCCCGGAAGCCGCCGAGAAGATCAATGACATGAGCGACAGCGCCAGGCATCTGGCGTCATTGCTCGAGGGGGCGAACGACGCAACAACCCTGCATCAGATCGAACGTGACTTTCCCGAACTCAAATCCGCCATTGGCGGCGCCTTTTCGGCCATGAAACAACGATGGCGCACCGAAGTAGCCGCGGAGTACCGGCCGTTTCTCTCCCTTGGGCAACTTCTCGCGAAGATTGATCACGACAGCACGCTCGGTGCACGCATGGTCAAGCTCGGAGAAGATGCGAACACGAGCCTGAATGTAACGCAGACCGACCAGTTCAAGCAGGTGATCGCAACTCTCATCGACACGCGTGCGCGGCTCGAATCGGAGAAGACATCGTTCACGTCCGATGAAGAGGTCGACAACTTCTTGTCTGCCCTTGCGCAAAATCAGGCCAAGCTTGGATCCGTGACGCCGGACATCCTGCGATGGCTGTCTGAGCATGATGCCCTTGACCTCTTTGAAGTGCGTCCGATCGGGTGAAGCCTCAGGCTTGTGTGCAGAGATATCGCTTTAGCATCGTTCTGCTCGTCGACGACGCGACCATGTTGTCGCTCATCATGTCGCTCGGTTGATGCACACAGGCTCGGCAACCATCAAAGCATAGTGTCCCGTTCAACCTGGCGACCTGATCGGTAAGCCTGCCCTCGGGGCTCAGAGCTTCCTCGAGGACCGCGTCTTCCAGACCACCATATGCCGCCAGAAGCTTGCCCAAATGCCCGTCAGGCTCCTGCTGAGCCCGCTTCACAGCGAAACTGGCCAGTTCCCACAAGGTTGGCCGACGTTGTGATTGGCTGATAAAATCGGCATTGACCTGTTGCACGGCAGTCGAAAGTTCATACAGCGAGGAACGTTCGGCACCGATTGTTTCGGTTCCGTAGAGAACCCGAAGGATTGGGCTCGGGACGGGTCTATCGTCAAGTTGAAGCGTCGCGGATATTGCTGCAAGAGACCCCGGATCGTACGGGTCGAGGTCCTGCCAAGAGGCATGGCGATCGTGATTGTCGAGGAAACGGCGATAGATCGCGTCTTCGTCCGCGTTGGGGCACCGGCCGAGCCCCTCGACCCAGTCGTTCTGAAACGCGGCAAAATTGGCGACGAAAGCGCGCGCCGTACCATCGCCAAAAGCGCCGGCTTCGCAGACTGTGATCTCCAGATCCTCTGAATCCTTGAATTGGATTGGCAGGCGTGCGTGGGCGATAACACGCCTCTCGTCACCGCCACCGAATTGAGAGAAGGAGGCCTTGATCCGATTGGCCAAGCTGTGAATGAGCGCACTCTTCAGGTAACGCCGGAAGCTGCCCTGATCCGAAACCGAGGAGATGGCGTCCTGGAAGATTTTCTGAAACCGCTGATCGGAGAGCGATTTTGCGACCGCCTCGGTGCGGGCCACTGTCAGAAGCGGATGTTGCGAAAGAAGCGATGACCGCGTTTCTTCGAACAGTTCATAAAGGGCCTTCTCACCCCAGAATGTGCGCAACCGGGTAATCTTGCGACGCAGGTCTGGATCTGCAGCGGCGCTGACGATCAGTTCGGCGCCTCGCATCGCCTCGTAGCTGTTGACACCGGCAAACGTCGCCTTGCTCTCGATCAAGAAGCGAAGCATCTGGCCCGATCGCCATCGTTTGAGTTGCTCATCCTGGTCGAGGTCGGCGAGTTCAGCATCAACCACCCGGTCAAGCATTGCGGCGTTCAGACGAAGGCTGACCCCTTCCGTCTGCACATGGTAGCCATGCAGCATTGGCCGATTGTCGCCGGGCGCCGTGAACGTCTGGGTGAAGGTGACCGGCTCGAGACGGGAATCCTCCAACTTCGCTTCGGCATCGGCACCCCAATAGACTTTGGCAAGCGCAAGTCCGGTTGTCTGCCCTCCCATGCCATCGCCCTTGTAGTACTCGACCTGGTCGATCCAAGGACCAAGCGGGCCGGGATCTATCGCGGTTGCTGCGGCGTCCTGTTTCTTGATGATCGGGAACCCGCGTAAGGTGCTGCGTGAATCATGTCGAATACGCTGTGGCTTGTCCGTTCCCGCGGGCGTCATCCGGGCAGTTGCCCCGTTAATGCTCCAGTCGGACTGCCACGCCGCCCCAAACATCTGCCCGAGCCTTTGAGCCGTCACGCGGCCCGGCCTGAAGTAATCGGGGACAAGATCCTTGAGGAGGTGGCTCGCATCGTCGGGAAGCCTTTGCAACCACGCATTGGCATCGTCGCCGAAGGGCCTCTTTTGATAGCCCGCCTGATAGTCATCTGGCGCGAACCAAGGCTCGTTTCCATTCGCCGGGGGGATCCACACCACATCCGTGCCGTCATATCGCCTCGACGCATTCCCAGGTGCGAGCGTGGCGAGGCCGATCGTGACATCCTCCGGCCGGTCGTCCTTACCGGCGACTTCTACGATGATCCGTGGCAGATTGATGGTATCGAACAGGAGGTCGGGTATCCAATCGCACCGTGTTCGCAAGACCCTTGCATCGTCGTTGGGATCGCCCCCGGTGGTGTTTGCCGTCGCCGCGCTCCATAGCGATGAAAGGGATTCCCTTTCAAATTGACGCCAAGCCTTTTCACCGAAAATCGCTTCGACGAACAATTCCGCCGCTTCCATAGCCGCCGCCGGCGGGTTCCAATAGTTGATGGCGACCCGATGTGTGCGCTGGTAGCGCGATAGCGCGTCCAGGGTTGCCGAAAGGACATGCCCCCGCCGGACAAAATAGTTCCCGGGATTCATCGGCGTTTCAAAACCAATCGGCTCGATCATCTCGCGCGGCTTCTGGAACCACCACGTGTCTCGGTTTGAGTAGATCGAGAGCGTCACCGCGGTCGTGGGACGATCGTCTGCACCACGGCCGCCGCGCCCCTTGCGCTGAACAAAGCTCGCAAGATTAGCGGGTGAGTAATGCTGATAAACCATCGAGATTTCCGGATCGTCATAGCCGACTTCCAAGGACGAGGTGGTAAAAACGATATCGGAAGAACGGATGAGCGTTTCTATCCGCCCAGTCGCGCCGGAGAATACAGGTTGATTGGCAACCGTCAGAGGGCTGCCGGGAACCTTTCGGCCGCCGGCCGAGATTTGTGCCTGATCATTGGCTGCAAAATACCAGCATTCGCCGTTTCGAAATGCGTCACACCCATGCGGTTCACCGCAGCAGACCGAGCGCTCGTTGCCAGTCACGGGATCATCGGGGAAGTCTGCAATTCGTAACTTTGCCAGCGCTTTATTTTCCGCATCTTGATAGGCGGCATGTAACCGTCGAACCTTGTCGATGGAATCCAGGAAGACAAGGCTGCGGAAGCCGCCAGCCTTGCCTGTCCTTCGACGCATTCCATGCCCCAGGCACATGATGGACTGAATGGAGGTCGAGGCTCCGGCGATGTCCTTTCCTCTCGATTCCACTTCGGGCTGGATGAAATAGAAGTACTCCCGGCCTTTGGGGTTTCGCTGCTTTTCCTTCGCTTCCGGTGACAGCAGGTCCGCCGCTTTCGATGCACCGATCAGTTTTGCCCATGCCGCACCCGGACTGCCGAGAGTGGCACTCATTCCGATCATCAGCATCGGATCGTGAGGATTGTTCACGCCAATCCGAGCCGCAAGGCGCTGAAATGTGTAGCCGACCTGGGCACCGTGAATGTGCGAATAGAGATGGATCTCGTCAGCGACGAGGATTTTCGGCGAAAGCCAGCCCGGATCGTCGCCAAAGATGCGTCCGTATCCAGGATCGTGCATCCATTGATGAAGCGAGTCTGTTGTTGGAAGGAAAAATGCCGGCGGCGTGCGCTGCAGTTTATCCTTAGAGCCAATCCATCCGTCGAATGCCCAGTCGCAGGAGGTGCATGCAATGCGATCGGCGTCCGCCCGGCCGGCGTCGACCTTCAGCGTCAAATCTGACGAGCAGCGGGGACAATTGAACAGCGGGAAGCTGAATTCGTTGGTACCAAGTGTCTGCCAACCTGCATTCACATCGTGGTCGCGCAGATTTGCAAAGGACCGAGGGACTTGCGCAATCTGCACACCGAGCGTCAGAACCGGCATGCCCATTTGAGTGTTGAACTTCGCCAGATAGCCAGCAATGCGCTGGGCCTGATTTGTCGCCAGACGAACACGAGGATAAGCGAGAATCGCGCGCACGCCGCGCTTGCCCGACAGGTAATCCGCAGACGCGCCAGCGATTAGCGGCAAGATCGCTGCCTCTGTTTTGCCCGAACCTGTATCAGCTGCAATCGCCAAAGCAGTTGTGCTGCCCGTATTCCATGCACGCGTGATCGTCCCAAGGCTCCTGGCCTGAAATCCTGCGATCTGCGGATCCACCCCCCAGAGTTCTTCCAGCATGCCAAATAGTGCATCGAGAGACTTTACGTGTGCCGCGGTGACGTCAGGCTTGAGGGCGTCGATCGTTTTTTTGAGCGAGACGTTGCGCTCCGGCTTGTCCCGGTCACGCAGTTCCACTTTGAGACTGCGGACTAGGAATGGCCTTTCGTCCGCGTCATCATTTTCGAAACGCTGTTTGACGTAGCGGATCTCGCGGGCAAGTTCTGCCATACGCGAGCGTATTCTGCCTTCACCGGCCATCATCAACCAGCCATTGGCGGCCAGTTTCGGCAATGCCGCGGCGACCTCCAATCGAGACCGGCCGGTGGTGTCCGCAAGTCCTGCCGCAGACGTCCACCCCTCAAAGACGCCAAAGTTGATCCGATTGGCCTCGATGTCTTCCAAGGCGTTGAGGATCTCGAAGTCGCTGTCGTCGAGTCTCGGCGGTTCTTCCAGTGGCGTCGAATTTTGCTCAGACGTTTTGTCGTTCCACTCCAGCAACCTCGTTGTGCCGCTTACACGCCATGCAACAAGTCCCTCGGCGTGAAGCCGATCGATCTGTGGCTTCAATAGGTCAGATCCGGCTCCGTCCATCCATGCGTATGGCTTTCGCACCTTGTCGTAGAAGGCGAACGTACTGCCGCTGGTATTGCGAGCGATGACATCCTTGAGGGTCCGGCGGACAGTGTCTATCTCGACATCAAAGACCTTTCGACGCTTCTCGAATGGCTTGGCGCGCCAGAAGTGGCCGTATGACCCGGGACGGTGCTCGAGGCCGAGATATCCCATGGCATGGAGTTGTGCGAGGCCGGGCAAGACATCATCTTTGCGCGCCAGCGCCCGCTGGATCTTGGCAATAGTAGCACTTCCGTGTGGATCGACCAGCGAGACTTGCTCAACGGCCCGAAAGAGAAGATTAAGATGCTCGGGCAGGGCATCTCCTTCGTTCTCCTGGTCATCTTCGATCGGCTCGAAGGGCTCGATTGCAGGACTGTTTTTGAACCCGAATGACCGGATTTCGATCGGTACCTTGGCACCGGCATTGTCCGCGACGAGAGCCGAGCCCCGGACAGGCGCACTCATCGCGAATTCTCGCAGGAGTTCCGCCTTGTCCATCTGCTCTTGATCCGTGGGTATGGCATCGAGCAGGCGTCGTCCGACGAGCATCACCAGTTTCTTGCGCGCTCGTGTGATCGCCACATTGAGCCGCTCCGAGGCGAATATGAAGTCAGCTTCGGCGACAGCGAATTCGGGGTCCGAAACGCAATAGGAAAGGAAAATCGCATCCCGTTCCTTGCCTTGAATGCGATCGACGGTCTCAACGAAAGCATTGGCTCGCAAGTCGATCGGCAAGCCGTTGCGGAGGGCGGCATTTTGCGCGCGATGCGGACTGACGATGGCCAATCGCTCTGACCAAAAGTCGGCAGGCAAGCCACCCGTCTGCTCCTTTGCCGCAACGCGTTCTGCAAATTTCTCAGCCAGTCTCGATACCAGGCTGGCTTCAAAGGGATTGCTGGTGGCTGCGGTTGGACCATCGTGCAGTATCACGACGACCGGATAGTCCGGATCGAGTGCCGCAACTTCCCAATCCTGCAAACCATCTTTCCAGCCGGGTGCAAATTGAAGGCGGCTCTCGGGAACAGCCGATCGGTAGGAACCTGGATAGAATTTCGTTTCCGGATAGTGGGCAAGTGGTTGGTTGAGCCGGAAAGTCTCGTCGAGCGCGAACTCTGGCACCGCAGCCGACTTCAGGAAGCCGTAGAGGGATCCTCCCAGTTCACGTTGTCCCATCTTTATCTCACGCCCCGAACGGATCGGCGGGAGCTGGCGGTCGTCCCCCGCAACGATCAGTCGGCCGCCGACGCGGAGCCCCGCTGTCGCCATCAGCCCGTGGGACAGAACCATCTGTGAGGCTTCGTCAATACAGACGAGATCGAACGTGTCGGAGGTGAAACCGTCGCCGTTCTTCGACGCGCCAAGAAGTCGATTTACCGTCCAAACCGACGCGCCCAGTACGAACGCATCTTCAGCGAGATCGTCAAGGGCACTGGCGACAGTATCGTTGCTGATGATCTTGCGGTGCTGCACATCGGATCGAAGTCCGCTGGCAGGGCCATTTCCGAAATAGCGGACGTCGACGCTTGCCGGGCAGTGCTCAGCGGTGCTTCTGGCTACTGCATCGATGACATTGCCGATAGCGTTGCGCGTGAAGGCGGTCACCAGCACCCTTGCACGTAGACCCGCCGCCCTTCTCGAATGGATGTATCCGAGTATCAGCCAGCTCAAGAGATGCGTCTTGCCTGTCCCCGGAGGGCCGAGAATGAGGCCGGTTCTGGTCGATGCGAGGCCCTGCCACGCGGCGACTTGCGCCGGGCGCAGAGGATGTTGGCGCTCTTTCGCGAGATTTGGTACCGCAAAATCCGTCAGTCCAGACAGCCATATGTCCGGGTCGTCTGCCCCTTGGGCAAACGAAGCTGGATCGCGCAGGAATGACAGCGTTTGGCTACGGATATTCACTTGGTATCTCCTGCGGCGAGATAGCTGAGAAAGCGTGCTGCCCGATCGGTGTTGACGTCGAAAAATGCCTTGTCGACGAACCAATTGTTTCGCCCGTGGCGCTGCATGACGCCCTGAAACATCGGGCCTTCGAACACCGCGCGATCCATCTCCAAGTGAAGGACATGGGGGTCAGGTGCTGCAGTGTTCGCCTGTTGTCTGATGCGGCATGCAAATGCCGGCCAGAGAGCGGGATTGAGCCGGTTATCGGGGTCGTCGTCGGTGAGGATCAGTCCAAATTCGCCAGCATTCAGTTCCGCACTTTGGCTTTCGATCGGCACCGAAAATTGCATAAAGACCTTGCCGCCGCGCTTTTGAGAATCGCGAAAGTAGAGGTTGGCGAAGCACTTTCCGGTGTCGCGGCGCCGCTCGGCCGGCTTGGCGAGGTTGATCAACGCGTCGAGCATCCCGGCGCGGTTTTCGAGAAGTTCGCAGGCAAGCAGAACGTCCAAGTCGACAGCGTTCAAAGGGTCGAAGGTAGCCTGGAACCGAAAGGGCTTTTTAGCCAGGCGCAGCAGAGCCTTCCCGCTCGAGGCCGCTTTTCGGTTTTCAAGCAATATCCAGTCCGTCAAAGCCTGTATGGCAGACAGTCTGTCGGAGACGTCCCGGCGCACATCGTCAAAGGAGGTTCTGATTTCACCGTTCTCGCGCAAGTCGCGAATGACGTCGATCGACAAGAGCGATGAGAAGGGGCGCTCAAACTGGGGTGCGGGACTGTAGGCGCGCGGATCGGCGGTGCCGAGTATCGCCTGGGAGACCTGACGAAGATCGTATGCGACGCTGACAGGCACGGCCCACAATTGCTCGATGACGGACCTGAGCGCTGTGGCTGGAAGATGGTGGACTCCCCGCAACTCCGGCTCGGGAACAAGATGGTCGGGCGGGAACAGGCGCACGAGATGGAGCAGCCCCGATCTGATCCTTTCATCGTCAAGGTGGCGTCCAATTGCCGCTTGAAGGTTGATCACCTCGGAGGGTTCGAAAAAGAGGATATGGGCGTAGATCGACTGCTGATCGTCGCCCTCGACGGCTATATTGTGAGCGTCAATCGCCGTGAGGTCGCCGATCAAGGCCGCCAGCACTTCCACCAGCGCAGCGATCTCATCAACCGAGTTTCCGGACCGAACAACCTTGACGAGGTCTGTTTTCACGGCACCGTTGTCGACACGTCTATAACCAATGGCTGCAATTCGCTCGTCGACGGGATCATGATCGACTGAAATTAGCAAAGCCGCATCGATGCGAGGTGGCATCAGGTAGGTATTTTGCTCCTCCGTACGAAGGGTTGTCCCTTCCGCCAGCGCTGTCGCTCGGTTGACAAGCAATCCGGCCCGCCTGGAGAGTGACCAGCTGATGCCGGGTGCCTGAGCAAGACCCTTTGCGGTCGCAAGTTGACCGACCGACTTTACGCCGAGGTTTTGAAGAGACCGCTTGGCTTCGTGGGTTAACCCCGCAACCGCTGAAACGTCCCGAGAGAATGGCGGGTTGCGGTCGTCGATTGCAGAGCGACAGTGCTCCAGAAAATTACATTGCTCGCATTTGAAATAGACATGGAATTGGGTGTGATCCAAGCCGGCGCCGACCTGCTTTGAAGCGATTTCCGGCAGACGTTTCGCGCAAAAGTCATCAACAAGGCGGACATAGGGGTCGAGAGCAAACTCATCGACCTGCCACTCATCGGAATCCGCGGGACTGTCATCCTTGATCCGCCAGATCTCACCCGTTTTGCTGATCGACGTGTCCGAAATCTTCATCTCATCGAGAAGCGCCTTCAGAACCCGCGCGTAAAAGGCGACCTGCGTCTTGTGGAAGGGGGTGGCGCGGCGGGTCGCCTTAACGTCGATGATCGTTAATTCGTGGTGACCTGGCTCAGTGGTGGAGGCCGATCGACGGACCAGATCTGCAAGATTGCGATTGAGGTAAAGCCCGGTCCCATCGAGGAAACGTACAGGCCCGCTCGGTCGAAGGTTCATTTGCGCAGCGTAGACTTCCTGGCGCTTACCCCGGAGAAAAGTGCCGGTCAAAACTTCACTGAGGGCGTTATCGCCGGCCGCGGGCCGCAAAACCTTAGATTCTCGCGCAAGTCTTTTGACGACGCGGTCTTCGAACTGGTTTCCAAGGATCGCCCACCGCTGTTCTCGCACGTCGCGGGCGATCGGAATCGCTGCCAATTCGACATCGGAGGAAAGCTCATACCTGACTTTTCTCTCACAGCGATACTGGAACCACGACTTGATCGTCGACGCGCTAAAACCCTTCGCCATATTCAACCCGTGCTTGCGACTCGAACATCAAGGCGAACGATGACGAGCTTCGAAGCCGAGCGCAAGCAATTGGTTTTATTAAAACAATCGGGCCGGAATGCATTTCACATGCCAACTAGAGCGGGTATATTGCTAAGCTAGGCCAGTATGTTTCTTCGCGGGCTTGGTATATTGGAGAAGGCCTGTTTGACAGATGTACCGATCAGAATTACAGATCGACCAGGGCAACTCGGAGATGAACCCGAGGTGTGGTCGATCTGCCGATCGTCATGAAATTATTCGGTCAGTCGGCTGCCTGAACGTGCGGTGCGGCAGGAGTACGGTGCGCAACGAGAAAGGCCGAGAGCAGCTCCACACTGGTCTCGGCCCGCAGAATGTATCCTCGTGAAAGGAACTCAGGTACCAATGGCAATCCAGATTCCTGTGGTCAAGGGAAGGACGCTCTCAACGGACTACTGGCTGGGCAGCCTGTCGTTTTCAGCGATATCGAAATACGTCAAACTTCCGGAAAATAGCGACTGGGACGACGTGTTCGGCGGAAAAGGCGGGCAGGAGGCGCAGCGCAAGCTTGCCAAGGCGCGTGTGATCAACGAGATCGTCCCTTATCTCCTCAACAGCGATGATGCATTCTTCTCATCGCTCGCGCTGATCCTCGTGCCCGCAAGTGGTAGTCGGCTCAAGGAAGGCTCAGATTTCAAATTCATCCCGATTGCAGCAGACAGCAAGATCGGTACGCTTGAGATCGACGAAAGTGTCGATATGTTTCCAGCCGACGGGCAGCACCGCGCTGCCGCTATCATTGAAGCATTGAAGCAGGACCGTAGCAGGATGACGCCACAGGAAGTTCCGGTTGTCCTCCTGCCTTATGTCGACAAAGAGAAATTGCGTCAGCATTTCAGCGATCTCAACCTGAACGCAAAGCCTGTCTCACAGTCGATCGGCTACGCTTTCGAAAGCCGAGACCCGATCGTGATCATCACGAAGCGGATCATGAAGGATGTGCCGCTGTTCGAAAAGCGCGTGAATGAACTCTCGAATTCGCTTGCGAAGAAATCTCCCGACGTCATCACGATGGGGACACTGGTTCAGGCCCACCACATCCTTCTCGAAGCGTTCTACGGTGCGAAATACAAGGATGAAGGCGAGATCACCGAGCTCCGACAGATTGATCCAGCCGATGATCGTGTTGGCGCCGTCGCAGAAAAGCTGCGGGACGTCTGGGAAGTCATCATCGATAACATCCCGGAATGGGATCTTCTGATGAGCGGCAAAGTGTCGGCGCGCGAGTTGCGGGAAGGGGACGAGGCCAAAGGCGCGCCAGGATACGTGTTCGCCTTTGGTCTCGGCTGGCAGGCGATCGCCACCGCTGCTGCGGCCCTTATCAAAGACGAAAGAGACGACTGGTCGGAGGACCTTGCCCACTGCCTGCGTGCCGTCGATTGGAACAAGGGCGGACATTGGCACGGGATCGCCATGGTCGGTGACCGGGTCAATAATACGGGCCCGGGCATCAAGGCGACTGCCGGTTATATCCTGCAGACAGGCGGGCTCGGTACGGACGGAGGCGAAGTCGGCGCCCTCGTCAGCGCGGTGCCCCAGGATCCGAAATAGGCATGGATGACGATCATGTCTTGTTCTGGAACCGCAAGTAGCCTTGCTCCCCACCCGCCGGTTGCGGTGGGCGGGCGTCTTTTTCCACGCCGATGACAAGCGCCGCTGCTTCGTCGAACGTAGAGGCCTGAAGCGCCGCAATGTTTCCCGTCTGTCGTTCCCACTTCGGCTGGAACGCCCCGGGGATATAGATGGTCGTCAGACCGGCTTCGCTGGCCGGCCTTATATCTCGGGTCAGTTGGTCGCCGATCATGTAAACTGTCTGGCCCGCTCTCGCCAGGCTTCTTACCCGTTGGAACATCCTCGCGGTTTTCGGCGCCTCGAAAACCCGGTCGATGTAGTCGACGAGGTCATGATGCTCGATTGTGCGCATGACGCGTTTGCGGCTCCCCTCGGTCAATACCACAGTCGTTGCGCCGACCAGTGCGAGCGCACGAAGCCCCGTCAGGACACCATCCAGGAGCTCTGGCGGCCTTGAAATCAACTCGATGTAGGTATTTTCGATCTGAGAGATCATACCAGCGGCCAGACCGGATTGCGATCCGTCGCTCCAGGCGCGGCGCACCGCTTCGCGCTGCGATAAGCCTTGCTGGGCGAGCGCGAGAGCTTGGATAAGAAGTCGCGGGGGATAGCGAAGTCCTAGATGATGCTGCTCGGCGAGCGCCTGATCGAAAGCCCTGATATAGTCCAAACGGTCCTCGACACGGCTCTGCTGGCCAGAGGCCTCTTCGACCAGCGACAGCAAGGTCAACTGCGCTCGCGCGAAGACCCCATCCGTGTCCCAGAGCGTGTTGTCTGCGTCGACAAAGACAAGAGGTCCAGTCAAACCAGTGTCAATGCGCTGCGCCGCAGGGCTGACCATTTGCTGCCGTGGAGACATTGCTTCCACCCGTGACGCACACCGCGGAGATCGGTGTCTCTATTCGAATCACCGAATTAGACTCCTTTTTCGCTGGCGGCACAAAGGCAAATACCGGCGCAGTCACCACAATCCAAAGGATCAACGCCTTGATGGCCGAGGATTGCAGACGTTGTGCCGGTTCCAAGACCCGGACCTTATCGGCCACTTTCACTGCAACAAGATAAGTTTCGACGATGTAGTTCCGGAGATATTTTACTTTGATGTCCGGCGTAATTTTGCAATCGGTGTCGATGAAAGCATGCGCCCAGTTTTTGGGTTCCGTCCAAGAGATAGGCATCCAGAAGACCAAGGATCCAGGCTCTTCCGCGCGTGTTTTCGTCGGATATCTGAAGCGGGACCGGATCGCGTGAAACGTCACCAGGGCGCCGAACGTCGCGAGCAGTGCGAAAGCGGCGAACAGGCCGTAGCTCGCAATGATCAGCCCACTTATGATGATTTGCTTGGCTCCATTCCAATCGACCGCGGAAAGCGGGTAGCCGTCTGCAAGACGATTGAACAGGAGGCCGGAAAAGGCCGACATGAAGGTCAAGATGGTGAGCAGCCTGGTGGCCTTGCCGTCCTGATAGTCCGTGTGCTTCGTGACCTCATTAAGAGATTCGCGCGCGAGTTTCAGTGCATCATCCAGCTTGCCATCGTCTGCTGCGATCTTTTTGATCTCTTCTTCGATCGTGGCGATGACGACCCCGTCATCGATCCGCTCGTCCCCGGTCCCTGTCGCGGCACTCCGCGGGAAATACGTTATGGGCCTGCCGAAAAAGGCCTCCAAAATCGCCTGAAAGCACCCCAGCGATTCTTTGCCCTTGTCCGTCATGCTGGCATCAGCCCCAATCGTCGGTCACGGTTGCGGATCCAAAAAAGGACTGGAAGCGCGGCTACAACCATGATCAGTTTGCCCACAACCTGTCCAGCCAGAAAATCGAGGGAGCCGAAGGCGAGCCAAAGAAACATCACACTGTCGACGACGAGACCGGCAACACTGCTGGCGAAGGCTGCTTTAACGAGCCCTTTTCTCTGCAAAGGCGTGAACACCAGCAAGTCGACGAGTTCGGACATCAGGAACGCGCTCGCAGATGCCAGCGCAAGCGCGGGTGCCGTGAAAGTCGTCGACAGGAATGCACCAAAGATGATGGCTCCGATCGCCCAGATAAGTCCGAGGCGTCGTTGAACCAGATCACGCAATACAAGGGCGAGGCCAACGAGCAGGACCCCGCTCGGTGCGGTAAGGCCAAAGCCTACCGGTATCAGGCATGGCCCGTTTGGCACGCAGACCGTACCAACATGCCCGATCATGTAATTGGCAAGCGGAATGCAGGCGGCGAAGCCAGCCAGGAATATCCCGCCTTCAATCCATTGCCGATGCCGCATATTCATCCCGCTCTCCTTGTCACACTTCTTCTGCCACGAATTTTTCGTAGCCCTTCGCTCTGAGATCGCATGCTGGGCATGTCCCGCAGCCATAGCCCCAGTCGTGAAACTCACCACGCTCGCCGAGATAGCAAGTGTGGCTGTCCTTCACGATCAGATCAACGAGGGCCCGGCCGCCGAGGTTCTTGGCCAGTTGCCAGGTCTGCGCCTTGTCGATCCACATCAGTGGCGTATCAAGGACGAACCGCTTTTCCATTCCGATATTGAGCGCCACCTGCAGGGCCTTGATCGTATCGTCCCGGCAGTCGGGGTAACCGGAATAATCGGTTTCGCACATGCCGCCGACGATATGCTTCAATCCGCGGCGATAGGCCAAGGCTGCCGCAAAGGTCAGAAAGATCAGATTGCGGCCGGGAACAAACGTGTTCGGCAGGCCGGACTCGGCCATCTCGATCTGCATGCCGCTTGTCAGAGCGGTATCGGAGATTTCGCCAAGGGCCGGGAGCGAAATCGTATGATCCTCGCCAAGGCGATCCGTCCAGAGAGGGTTTTGCGCTCGCATCTGGGCGCGCAGCGTCTCGCGGCATTCGAGTTCGATGCGATGGCGCTGACCGTAATCGAAACCCACCGTTTCGACCCGCTCGAACCGATCGAGCGCCCAAGCAAGGCAGGTCGTGGAATCCTGTCCCCCCGAAAACAGCACCAGCGCAGTTGTCGACATCACACGCTCCCCGTTATTCGCCTTCATATTCTGCCCAGCAGGCCGGTGTTTCGAACACTTTGACCGAGTTCAACTCGTCGAGCAGCGGTTTGACCTTTCGCCAGATCCAAACCGAGATGTTCTCGGCTGTCGGGTTTTCGAGGCCTTCGATATCGTTGAGTGTATGATGATCGAGGCTTTCGAGAACCGGGCCGAACACTTTCTCCACATCAAAGAAGTCGATGACGAAGCCTGTTTCAGGATCGACCGAGCCCTTCAATTGCAATTCGACCCGGTACGAATGGCCGTGCATCCGATGGCACTTATGTGTCGCGGGTACATTCGGCAGACGATGAGCCGCCTCGAAGGTGAATGCTTGCGTGATTTTCATGGGATCCCGATCATCTTATGTGTTTGGAGGCTAAGGCGCCAACGAGGGTTCTCAAGGCAGAATGCGGTCACAGCTGCGACGTTCTCGCTTTGGGTAGGCCCGTCCATCGGCTGGAGGAAATAATGGTCGAAGGCGACATCCGGCAGATCGTCGGGAAGCAGGTCGGCTTGCGGATAAACCAGCTTGAGTTCACTTCCCGATCTCAGATTAAACGGCGCTCCGGCTTTCGGGCTGACACAGATCCAATCGATACCGGCAGGCGGTTCGATCGTCCCGTTCGTCTCGATCGCGATCTCGAAGCCATAGTCGTGAACGGCAGCAATCAACGCCGCATCAATCTGCAGAAGGGGTTCGCCGCCGGTAAAAACAACGTATCGCCTGCTCTCCTTGTTGCCCCAGGTGCGAGCGATCGCTGCCGCCAGGTCCGCTGCATCCCGAAATTTGCCGCCGCCATCGCCGTCTGTGCCGATAAAATCCGTGTCGCAGAACTGGCAGACCGCCTTATGGCGGTCCTCCTCGCGGCCCGACCAGAGATTGCATCCGGCGAAGCGGCAGAATACAGCGGCCCTGCCGGCCTGGGCTCCTTCACCCTGTAGGGTCTTGAACAGTTCCTTGACCGCGTAGCTCATCAGGCACCCGCTATCGTTTTTTGGCGCGATTCGTCGACATTCCCCTGGGCCTCATTGCGCCGACGTCGGATGTCGGTGCGAACGATGGTGACCAGGTATTGGGCGAGCGTCGTGATATCGCGATTGACGTTCTGAACCGATTTCCAGTGGCGCTTGTCGTTTTCCGCAAAATTCCATTCGCCTGACGTCCAGGCCGTCGTGTCGATCAGGCAGGCAAGACCCTTGGCGAAGTCGTCGAATGTGCGGGCGCCGTCGAGCAAGACCAGAATTTCCATGACGTAGCCCAGCGACATGATGCCAGCGCCATGGACAAGCCTCGACGTCTTCGGCGTGTGGTTTTTCCACTCGTCCTTGAAGACGTATTGGACGGCTTTGTAGAAGTCGCTGATCAGCTTGAAGCAGAGGTCGGGACCGTCCGGTTCGCGGATCAGTTCGCGCATCACGCCGTCGCTCAGCGAATTGATGATCACCCGTTGTATTGCGGTATCGCGGATCATCCCGCCCGGATTGGTGTGCTGGTAGACCTGACCCTCAAGTGAGGAGCTTTTATCGTAGTTCAGACGCGCGGCGATATCGGCAGCGACGGAGCGGTCGCCAAGCCGCCGCGGAAGACCGGTAACGGTCGGCAGCAGTTCATAGATCAAAGACTTCGGAAGTGGCCGGGTATTGTTGATCAGGACGAACTGACGGCGCAACTCCTCATCGTCTCGGCAGATAATGGCCGAGACGAACACTTGGAAATCCTTCTCGTGGACCTGGCCAAGGGCCGTCAAACGCTGTTGCCCGTCAACGACCATCCCGGGCGCTCCGGATGCAACGTCGATTTCGACGACGCAGCGACCATCGCCGCCTTCGTCGCTGATCTCGACATTGTTGGTGAACGCTACGACGATCGGATTGGGGAGGATCGCCTCCGGCTTTTCCAGATAGTCGCGGATCTCACGGATATGGCCGGCGATCTGCGGACGCTGAAACCCACTCAGTCCACCTTCGGCATCGCGGGCAACCCGTTCGATGACCGCAAATTTCTGCAGGTCAGACGCTAGCGCTGCAAATGAAAGGACTGTGTGCGCTTCGCTCTGTCTGGCTCTGATCGCTGGAAATTTGAGTATCGTCATTTCGCCCACTGTTACTTGGGAGTTGGTCAACAAGGGCGTTGTAGACGCCCAGATTATGAATACCGCGCCGTTTGTTGCGGTTGCTTGCCCGGAAGATCACGACTTCAATCGAAAGGGCCGAGCAGATCGGGCACGAGCAACGTTTCCAAGGCTGGTCGGCCAGGGTGCGCTTGTAGCGGTCTCTCAGATCCTTGACGGCCTTCGCACCCGGCAAGTCGGCAATCGTTTCGCCCATGACTGCAGGCGTTGCATATTCGAGAACCGCGTCGAGGGTTTCTTCGAGATCGGCTTGGCCACGGTCATAGGATCTCAGCGCGGCGAGCGCGTTTTTCTCCATCGAAACGAGTTGTTCCTGGTTCACGGCCCCGCGCTTTGCAAGCCGCATGAGCTTGGGATTTTCGAGCGCCTGGGGAACCCGGATCGCAGTGTAGTAGTCGAGTTTGCCAGCCGTGTTTGGCAAATAGTAGTTGGCCTTGGCGTCCTTGAACGCACGGATCAAAGGAGAGGTCGTGTCGAAACTCGTGATGTTGAAGGAGCCAAACGTGTCTATTTCGTCGGCCTTTGCGAAACCGAGAATGTGGAGGCGCGTGCTGTCTGGAATAACACCACGGATCGCGGCAATGCAGGCTTTGATCTGCGGGGCCTTCAACGGCACGGTACCGCCGAGAGCAAGATAGTCGTAGCCCATCGCGACCAGGCGACGTGCCCCCTCGGCCATGCTCCCCGGTGACCAGCCTTGAATGACGCCCATCGGCGTAAACCGGTTCGACATATGCTGGGTGGATGTGCGAAATGCCGAGGCGTTCTCGAGCGTAATTTCGAAGCGTCGGCGCGCCTCCTCGGTACCGCCCTCGAAACCCTTCAGGCTCTCGTCGAAATCGAAGATGATATGGTCGACCGAGCAGCCGTGAGTGAAGCGGGCATCGTCGTAAAATTCGGCGGTGTCGTCCGGCGTATACGGCGGTTTGTCTTCCTTGTGGTAGGTAAAGGCGCCGCAATCGCCAAAAATCGGCAGTTGCTCGAATTGTGGTTTGTCGAGACGCAGAAACTCACGCGCGCCGACGCGGCGGAAGCGCATGGCCTGGGCTTCCGTGTATTTTCCGCCAACGGCGGCCCCGCCCACAATGCCGCGCGAAACCAGCATCCCCTTGTACGGGGCATATCCCATGATCTCATGCGGATAGGCATCGTCCCAATAAGGGGTCCGGCCCTCTGAGTAACGGTCTCTGATGAAATCGTAACCGGGATCGACGTGATCGAGGCTGTCAGCAAAGATAAATCTCATCGGGCCGGCCTGGATAACTTGCGGTCAAGTTGCATCAAATGGTCGGCCAGCAACCGGTTATGCTGCGGCGTCCCCTGGATTTCGTTCCATTGCAAGCCGAGACCCTCCCATGCCCCTTCAGTCCAGGCGCAAAGAGGCGCGATCCGCTGCAGGGCCTGTCTAACTTCTGTTTCCGGCGTTGCGGAACTGTCGGCGCGCAACATTATCTGGTCCATCAAAGCTCCGACCGCCTTGATCCCGGCCGAGTGCATCAATCGGCTTTCCGTCGGTTGCTTGCCCCATGCGTCGGAAAAAACGTCGCGAACCGCCGTCCAGTAAAGAACCAATGCGTCGTACATGGCGTCGGGATTGTACGCGTCGCTCGCAAGATATTGGCTCAGGGCGCCATGGGGGGCCTTGAGATTCTTCTTGATTGTGTCGATCAGCGCGGTGTCGTTGACGACGTTATCCTCTTTTCCGGTATCGGAGGCTCGACGGATGAGCCGATAGAAAGGAGATTTCTGTTGCCTGTTGAGGAGGTTGCACAACTCGCTTGGAAGACGGTTTGCTGCGAGATCCTTTGGCAAGAGTGTACCCACGGCGGGAAGCAGTTCGTTGATCAGTCGCACATCCAGCGCTTTGACCTTGTTGACCAGAATGAACTGTTCGCGATGAACCTGAACGTCCTGAGACACGAAGCCGACGACGGGAACCGGGAAACGGCTATCCTTGGCTTTGGCAAGGGCCAGCGAGCGCTGCTGACCGTCAACGATCCAGGCTGCACGATGACCGTCTTCTCCGATCGGGATGCTCAGTGTCCCGGATTGGCCAACCTCCGTAAGCCCTTTCGGCTTTGGGCCGCGGGACACGTCGAACGCGACCTCGGGAGACAGAGCCAAGGTAATCGCATTGGGGAAGAGTACGGGACCGCTGTCCAGGAACTCGACGATTGCCTTGACGTGGCTGCGGATTTCCTTTCGCTGAAACCCCTTCAGATCCTTTTCGTCGCGATGGATTCGGCTGATATCTGCGATCCTCGTGAGATCAGAACCGTGCAGGAAAAAGGCGTAGACGTCGATGCCGTCGCCCTGCTGCGTTTTGACCGCCCGAACCAGAAGAGTGTTATCATCACCACTCATAGGGCCTTCTCCTCGCGAATCCCGGCCACCAGCCCCTGAAAACGTTTTTGCTCGCAAGCGATATTCAACTCGTCGCGCAAGATCCGCAGCAGCTTGGTGGTTCGTCCTTCGGCTCGCGCCCAATGTTCGCGCACAATCGATTTGATCTCAGCGTCAGACAAACGGGCGCCGACTTTGGCGATCGGACGCGTCCATGTCGACATGACCGCTTCCACTTGACCACGATGGATATCGATACCTGCGGTCGGTTCCTTGAGGAGTACGTTCTCGATAAAATGGCGGGCAGCACGGGCTGCAAAGTCGGACTTCGTCCCGGGCAATGTACTCTCGGGACCATCCAGGCGGTCATCGTAAGGAAGGCGTGCAGCTTCCAGGCGCGGATCGAGTTCGGACGCAAAGCGCCCTCCCGTGATCCGGATCTTCCGGCCAGCCTCAGCGGATAATTGCGCGAGAGCAGGGGCGATCATGCGCAGGTAAGGGGAGGGAAGGCCAATCACCACGACATGAGGTGCCGCCTCCACCATGCTGACGAGCGCTTCGGCGCCGCCCAAGGCGGCCCACCAGTCCGCTTCGACACAGCCGTCAGGCAGCTTCGGCATGACACAGTCCGCATCACCCCTAGAAACCGTCAGATTGTAGGAAGGGACGGCATCATCTCTATGGACGAGGCCGAGGCCGGCCGAGACAATATAAAGATCTGCGCGGGCGGTATTTGACGCCTTGCTGGCCTCGACAAAAGAGCGGCCGGCATAGAGGTCTCTCGCCGGGCCGGTCGCCTCTGCCGTCCTAAGGCGCTCGGACCAAGCATTGGCCACCTCCGACAGCGTGCCGCATGGCAGGTCTCGAGCAGAAAGCAAAGGGTTGTGGGTAACCCGCTTTCTCTGAGTGCAGGCGGTGAGGATTGCGGTCATAGTGGCTGTCTCTGTGCGGCCGTTACCCTCTTACTGGAGCAACCAAAATCTGAGTCCCAGATAACTGCGCCGCAGCATTCTGGTCAATACAGAAACTGCGCAACTGGAATAGGCATCCCCTTATTACTGCAGACCAGGTCAATTGGTTCGAGTAGTTTTCGTCTCGTGATGAGGTCACGACTTGGGCCACACCGAGGTTCATTATAAGGGCAAGTCTCGCCGCCTATAGGCAGGATATTTGGCTGAGAGTTTCCGTCGTGCAGCCGACAGCGGTCCGCCAGGTGGCCAACATCGCAGTCTACTTAAGCTATCTGACCAACCTGTCGCCGGTTCGCATCTCTTCAACTGCTCCGGCTTTGGAGTTTATCGTAAGCGCCGTTATGGGACGCCATTTCGTGAATGAGTCAAGCCGCCGGCATGGATCAGACGCGATCCAGGAACTCAAGCACTCGGACGGTGAGTAGGGCGGACGCGTCCGCGTCGTACGACGGGAGCGAGCTGTCGGCGAAGTAGTGCTGATCGCCCGGGTACAGGAAAAGCTCCGCATCCTCGACCTTCCCCACAATCTCGCGGGCGGCATCGATGTCGCCCTCGCCGATGAAGATCGGGTCATTGTCCATACCGTGGATTGCGACCGGCACGCCGTCCGGCCAGGGTCCGAAAGCCCACGTGCCGCTAATCGGCAGGCAAGAGTAGAATAGCAGGGCTCCCAGCGCTCCGGGCCGGGTCTGTGCAAGCTTCTGTGCCGGCAGCACTCCAAACGAGAACCCAGCGTAGACGAGGTCAAAAGGCAGTTCGTTGGCGACGCGGACGCCGCGCTCCCGCATTTCCTCGAATCCGATCTCACCGACGTAGGCGAGACCCTCGTCGATACTCTGGAAAGTGCGTCCGCCGAACAGGTCCGGCGTGTGCACGATGTGACCTCTGGCCCGCAAGTCGTCGGCAAACGCGCACACACCTGGGGTCAGCCCCTGTGCGTGGTGGAAAAGCAAGACCTCAGCCATACGGAGCCTCCGGTTAGGATGGTCGGGTGCATGTTTGATCACCCTACCGCGTCATCGCCTCGCCTGGAAGAATGCCCACACGTTTTAGGCGTAAAATTCCTGCCGTTACCCCGCAAAGCGCGCAGTTCGCTATCCGGACCGCTAAAACTGTCTCATCCCCCGTCAGATCAGCAGCCGCACCAAGGCGTCCTCATCCTTCACCCCATGCTGAAAAGACTGGATAATCCGACTGGCTAGTTCCTCGCGCTCGGTATCGGTCGTGATCTGCTTTGCCGTGATGAGCTGGTCAAAGACCCTTTGACAAAGGGCAACGTCAGCGTCGTTCAAGGCGTTATGCCCTTGCGCAATCTGTGACGGGATCATCGTTGCCCTCACTTTCCCGAGGCTCAAGGGTAGGGCGAAAACGAACGGGTTCAAGCATTCGAGGGCGGTAACACGAAGTCGTGAGGCATCGTTGGGGTCTGGTGACCGCCCGCTCGGGCGTAGCAATGGCATCTATCCCAGATGCCGTTTGATCAGCTTGATCAAGGCCTCGGCGGTGTAGGGCTTCTGCAACCAGGCGATCGGCGAGGCTGCCGAACCTCTTTCGCGGGTTTTCGCATCTGAATGCGCGGAGGCAAAAATCGAGCGGACACCAAGCTTTTTAAACAACTCGATCGCCGCCTGGACGCCATCTTTGTGACCGGCGAGGCGAATGTCCATGATCGCTAGATCCGGACGGTCTGATCCTGCCATGGAAATTGCCTCATCGGCCGTCACTGCAATGCCGATGACCTCGAAGCCGGCCTCGCAAAGGCGATGTTCAATCTCCAGCGCGATAAGATACTCGTCCTCAACGATGAGGATGCGTGTCGGCTTTCCTGCTCCCGCACCCTGTTTGGCACCCTCAACGGATCCAGGGGCGGAGCTATTGTCGTTGTTGGCAGGTGGATCCAAGGCGATCATAAGTCAAGGCTGCTTTCCGGTTGGAACTGACCGGCGAAGCGGACGGTGCATTGCGCACCGGGGCCGGGAGCGACCGAGAACGAGCCTCGCAATTGCCGAACCAGTCCAGAGACGAGACCGGTTCCAGACGACCGTCGTCCCGTGACTTTGAAATCGAAGCCAGGCCCGTTGTCGCGGACAATCAGCAGGAAGTCGCCGTCCGACCGTCTGAGCGACACCCAAATTTCGCAGTTGCCTGCCTCGTCACAGCCGTGCTTTGCCGCATTTGTCAGTAGCTCATTCAAAACGAGAGCGAGAGGCATGGTAACGTCATTCGCCAAGCTTCCGGCGTCGGAGTCGACGTCAATGTGCAGAGTGACGTTGTCCGAGAATGCTTGCCTTGCGCTGTCGCAGACGGCGTTCACGAAATTATTCGCATTCACCTCGGAGCGGTCATGCTCGGTATAAAGAGCGTGCTGCGCGGCAGCCATGGCGCCGACGCGCTGAGCTGCATCACCCAGAACAATGCGTGCCTCGCGGCTGTCACTCTCGCGTTCCGCCGAACGGAGCAAAGCGCAGAGCATCATCATGTTGTTTTTGACGCGATGGTTGAGCTCATCGAGGAAGACCCGCTGATTGGTCTCGGCCAACTTGCGGTCGCTGATGTCCACGAGCATGTTCACCGCCCCTGTCAGCACACCGTCATCGTTGCGCATTGGCGTTGGGAAGGGAAGGAATGGAAACATCGAGCCATCGGGCCGCTGAGCCATGGCCTCCACGCCACGGATGGGGCGATTTTCCCTAAGAGCGATGGCCATCGGGCATTCGTTATGGGGCAGTGGCTGCCCATCGGCAGTGAACAGCCGAAAGGTCACACACCATTCGTCCTCACCGATGATCGGCTCCCTGCCGGCCAATTCAGCTGCCGCACGGTTGAAATATGTGATCTTGCCGTCGGCATCCGTCGTGTAGACAGCGGCTGGAAGCGCTTCAAGAACCTGGCGCATTTCTTCGTCCTTGCGCGCCAGCTGGCGCCTTGCATGGACGATCTCCGTAACATCGACCGTGAAGCAGCGGGTGTTGATGAATTCGCCATTGCGGAACTGGGCGCTGGAGGTGGTCTCGACGTGCTTGATCGATCCATCCTTGGCCCGCATCCGGGCTGGGAAACGGACGAGCTTTTCGCCAGCGCTAAGGCGTGCAAGCATTTCGCTGATCGTGTCGGCGTCTGCATGAAATTCGGAAATGTGCCGACCTATATATTCGTCGGCGGCATAGCGGAGCAGATCGAGTTCGGCCTGATTGGCGCGCAGGATCGTGCCGTCGGGCCCGATCAAATGCAGCGCGACAGCTCCGTTTTCAAAAAAGTCTTCGTAATCGTCAGGAAAAACATCAGTCTGAGAGACAATGGGACTGCCACTCACAAGCTCAACTTTTCCCATCCGTCCCCTCGCTTCCGTCATTGGCGCAGATTTAACCCTTTTAAACCCCGCCAAGCGTGCTTGGTTCCATCACGTCACGCAAAATGCGTGACGTGGGAAATGGCTCCGACCTGTTGCCTCCCTCCTCCAGAACTAAGATGGAACCCCGACGGCATATTCCGGAGAGGATCAGCGATCGCAGCATGGACACCGAGCGGAATTGCGAAACTCAGCCCGCAGCACCTCGATAATCTCATGCCGCGAGCGCCCTTCCGCGTGTAGGTCTATGACCCTTGCGACAAGGCCGGCGTGATCATGAGGAATCTTCAGCTCGTCACATGCGTCGGTGACGATCGACCGGAGCGTTTCAACGTCGTCGAGATTAAGCGCGAAATCTGAGAACAGGCCCAATTCCACCTCCTCGTCCGAGGGGCAGCATCATGCGTCTGCTACCGCAAGCTCCCACACAGGTATGATAATCGTTAGTTTTCTGCAGTCCAGTGAATTGAGCCGACAAGGGCGGGTATCGGTGCCGATGATCCCTGTCGCCGAGATGGGCTTGGCAAATGGCCGACCACCGGCTGCATTAGCTCCAGCCCGCGGCATAGCCGAACTGCGCCCCGGCAATTACGATCGTCGACGGCCGCGGTGTGACGAGACCGGGCGCGAGAATTTCCAGCAACCGCGGTTTCGAGCGTTCAACAATGCACCCTGGTCGATCCGAGACTCGGTCATGCGTGCCTCCAGGCGGGAGGTCATGGCCGGCGCCTGGGGACGAGGGACTGTGTCGACAAATTGCCCTCGCACCTCTTTTTCCCGGCGCTGGCGCAGTGGCGCCTGCCAATCTGATCGCTGTTGCAACATATGGGAAAGCGCCCTGCTGAGCCAGTTTCCGCACGCATTCATTTTAAAATAATACGCCCTAGATAGGATCGCGTGTGCTGCTGATGGTGCCCAAAGACCAAGCACACAAAAGCTGTCAATCAGATTGGAATGGAAGTGTCGCGGAATTCCCCTATCGATATTCAGGCCTGGCGAAATGAAGAAATCAGGACCGAGCTCGAGCATCGGACCAAGGTTACCCCTGCCATGCTTCATTCGATCAATAAGGACGGGCTCCTTATGTCGGTCAGCGACGCGTGGCTGGACAAGCTCGGCTACACCCGCGAGGAAGTCATCGGCAGGCGTTCATCGGAATTTTTGACCCCCGAGTCGCGTGCTAGGGCCATGGCGGAGGTCCTTCCGGCGTTCTTTCTCACCGGTCGCAGCGACAATGTCGAATACCAGATGGTTTGTAAGGACGGCCGCATTATCGATGTTTTGCTGTCAGCGGTTCTCGATCGGGTTCCCGGGGAAGCGGGAGGTGTTTCACTGGCCGTCATCACCGACATAACGGCGCTCAAGACCATAAAGCGCCAGCTGGCCGTAAGCGAGACGCGCTATCGGGACCTCGTCGAAAGCCAAACGGAATTGGTGTCGTTGGCAAACCCCGAGGGCGAACTGCGGTTCGTCAACCACGCATACGCGCATCACTATGGGCGCGAGCCCGACGACATGATCGGGAGGAGCCTGTTCGATTTTATTCCGGAGACTGACCGGCCGGCGGTTGAGAACCATTTGCGCAAGGTTTGCACGGCCGACCATAGCATCGAAAATGAAAATCAGGTGGTGTTGCCCGATGGTCGGGTCAGATGGATGGCATGGACCAATAAGGCTCTGAAAAGCCCGGACGGTCGGGTGACCGCTATCCATTCGGTCGGCAGGGATATCCATGATCGGGTGTTGGGAGAGCAGCGCCTGAAGGACAGCGAGGCACGCTACCGGCTGTTGGCCGATCATGGAACGGACATGGTGTTCCAACTCGATTGTGATCTCGTGAATCACTATGTCTCTCCAGCGTGCCGCGATATCCTCGGTCGAGAGCCAGAAGAGCTGATCGGCATGCAACCGATGGCAATCGCCCATTCCGAGGATGTCGATCGCATGCGATTGGCGTTTCGCGAGCTTCTCGCGGGACGACTCGAGCGGAATTTGCTCCTTTGTCGCTTGCTCCATCGCGACGGGAAATGGATCTGGGTTGAGGCGCAGCTAAAGACGTTGAAAGATCCGCAAGCGAACACGCCTTCGGGCATCATCGGAACCCTGCGTGACATTTCGGCTCGCAAGGCGATCGAGGAACAACTTCAGGAAGCGAACCGTCGGCTGCAGGCGCTGGCCGACCAGGATGGATTGACCGGTCTTGCGAACCGAAGATCGTTTGATGCCGCCTTCTCGCGGGAATTCGATCTCGCGTCGCAAGGGGGCAAAGATCTCGCTCTCCTGATGATCGACGTAGATTGGTTCAAGCTCTTCAACGATGGCTATGGCCATCCCGCCGGCGACGTCTGCCTCAAAGAGATTGCGGCGGCAATAAGAGACCAGGTTCGTCCGAGCGATATTGTTGCACGTTATGGCGGCGAGGAATTTGCTGTGCTCTTGCCGGTTGCCAGCCCGGCACAGGCGATGGCCATTGCAGAACTCATCCGAAAGAGCGTCCCGGAATTGGCCATCGAACATAAGGGCAGCCCAAATCGGCGTGTGACAGTGAGCGTTGGGCTTGCGTCGCTGCCGGCAGGATCCACCAGTCAGGATTTGCTTGGAAGCGCGGACCGGGCTCTCTATAAGGCGAAAGAAGGCGGGCGAAACACCGTCGCCGAAGACCTTTAGCGTCATTCCCGCTGACCGCCACTAGCGGCCATATTCAAGTCAGTCGCCGGTCTTGAGATCACGCAGGCGTGTAAACAGGCCTTTCAACTCAGGCTCGCGCACGCGTCGCGCTGCTTCGGTTGGCGGCATCCATTCGATCGTCCGCTGGCCCTGCTCCGGGAACCCATCACGCTGGCTGTCAACGGCCAGGAGGTGCACCTGCACAAGTGAGGGAACGGTTTTTCCGGGTTCGAGAAACTTCAAATAGGTGAAATAACCAATTGGCTTCTTTTTGACTTTGCCTCTTATTCCGGCCTCTTCCCACGCTTCTCGCTGTGCGGCCTCATGCGCTTTGAGCCCCTTGATCGGCCACCCCTTTGGGATAGTCCAGCGTTGGGTCTCACGGGTGGTGATCAAAAGGACCTCGATATTGCCCGCGTCGTCGCTGCGATAGCATATCGCCCCGACCTGCTCGGCCATGTTGCCCGCCAGCAATGCTTCCGTGTGAGCGGCGAGACGAGCGAGATGAGGTTGGCTCTTGTTCATTGCACTCAGGAGCGATTCACGACCATGATACTGACACCCTGATACTAGCAAGATTCTGCTCGGCATTAACTAATGCATGGCGCAGCGCGGGGGCGAAACGTCAAGCAAGGCTGCTTGTTTCACAGGGATGGAAGGATCCGTCAGCTATTAAGCGAACCTCTGCTGATTTATAATCGGTTCCATGGAACGTGCTCGCATCGACCTATTCAAACACGGTTGGGCGTCTCTCGCTATGAGATACCCAGCCCTTCGCGCATATTCGTGTCTCACCCCGTCTATTCGGGAGCTCTGCGAGGACTACAGTGAAGCGGTATTGGTTCGAGATCGATTGCGGCTGACGGGCGCCAACGAAAATCAGTTGTTGGAATACCAGGAGCTTTGCGACGAGCTAGAAAAGGAAATTCTGCGCTATCAAAGCTTCTACCCCTGACAGACAGGGGATTGGTAATCAAACTCGTACCCGGGCGGGTTGAGCCGGTTACTTCAAGACCTCTGCGAACCATTTTTCCGGCTGTCTCTCTGTCATCCGAGTCGCCGTACCTTGCTGCTTTTTCGAGAAGCCAATTTGTTTGTCAGGGCGTTGCGAGGTTGGGGAGACCGCCCCGGCTGTTCGCGGAGGTCTGCCGTAGCAAAAGGGGCGAAATTCCTGACTATTCCTTTTTTTGAAAGATCGAATTCATTAAGGCAGTACGCAGCATCGCCGCGTCCCACCGATTGAATGAAGCTCACCAGGGTAGCGTGCGCTTGTCATTGATGAAGATACCCGTCCGTCCATCGCTCGCAGCCGCAAGCCGGACGATAATCTCCGCCGCCTGCTCAACTGTCCGGTATCCGGTGTTGCCGTTAAAGTCGGTCTTCGTATATCCGGGATCTGCGCTGTTAACGCTGATGTGGAAGGGTGCCAACGCCTTGGCAAACGATACGGTCACAGCGTTGAGGGCAGACTTGGAGCTGTTATAGCCAAGGCTATTCACACCATAGAATTCGCTCTCGGGATCAGTCAGGGCGCCAAGCGAACCAAGTTCGCTGCTAACGTTGACGACATTGGAGGAGCCCGCGGCCTTCAGAAGAGGCAGGAATGCCTGGATGACGCGGATGGGACCGAACACGTTGATCTCGTAGACCTGACGGATATCTTCAAGGGTCTGGTCCGCGGGATTGACGAATGCGCCCGGGATACCTGCATTGTTGACGAGCGCGTCGAGTTTGCCGTCCTCTTGACGCACTCGTTCCACCGCAGACTTCACGCTTCTATCGTCCTCGACCGCGATCTCGATAAAGCGAACATCGTGGTGGAGCGCGCGCAGAGTATCCGCTGCTGTCTCGCCGCGACGAGAATCGCGCGCTCCGAGCCACACGCGATATCCCATTTCTGCGAGCCGCCGGGCAGTTTCGAAGCCGATGCTCTTGTTGGCACCCGTGATCAATACATTCTTCGACAAGGTCGTTTCTCCGTTCTAGTTGCCTGTCCAATATGAGAGGGCGGCCTTCCGATCGCGTGCCAAATTCTATTGAACTCTTGCCTAATCCTGCCGAAGGCCTTGCGCACATGGGAGGCCAATGTAAATCTAAACGCCATGAAAAATGGCGAAGAACTGAAGTCCCTGATCGAGAAGTACTCGCGCAGCAACCGCACGGTGACCGCCATTCCGCGCGTCGGTCTGATGCGAGCAGAACGGATGAGCGAGCCGACGGCAAGCATGACGGAACCCATCATGTGTCTGGTGCTGCAGGGGGAAAAGACCATCACGTGCGGCGACAACGTACTGCACTATGGCACGGGCAGCTACTTCGTCGCCTCAATCGAGTTGCCTGTCTTTGGGAGAATATCGGAAGCAAGCCGTCAGACGCCTTTTCTCGGTGTCTCGTTCAAATTCGATCCGCGCCAGATTGCCGACCTCGTGATCGACACGCCGGATACGGAGGATCCGCAATTCCTGTGTGGTCTCGGCGTTAGCCCGAGCGATCCGCAACTCGAAGACAGCTTTCTGCGAATGTTGCGGCTTCTCGACAGACCAAAAGAAATATCCGTCATGGCACCCATGATTGAGCGTGAAATCCTCTTCCGCCTGTTGCAGGGACCACAAGGAGCAAAGCTTCGGCAAATTGCACAGGTTGACGGCCGCCAGTTTCAGGTCAGGAGGACGCTCGTGTGGATTCGCGAACACTTCACCGAACCATTCAAGGTCGAAGATCTGGCGCGGATGGCTGGAATGAGTGTTTCGGTGTTTCACCGTCATTTCAAGGCAGCGACGACCATGACACCCATTCAATATCAAAAGCGGTTCCGTCTCCATGAGGCACGTCGTCGACTGCTGGAGACCCCAGGCCACGCCGCTCGTGTCGCTTTCACAGTCGGATACGAAAGCGCGTCCCAATTCAGCCGGGAATACGCGCGGCTATTCGGGCTTCCGCCCGCCCGCGATGCAATCCGGCTTCGGGCAAAGGCGGTTGCACACGCAACCCAGGAACCGTCAGATGATGTTGAAAAACGGCTCGAATTCGCAAGCTGAGCAACACGATCATCCGAAGGGCCAGCAGTTCGACTCCTTTCAACTGCATCAAGCGTGGTCGGCCTCAATGCTCGGCGCTGCAGACGCAATCGTAAACTTAATAAGGGGATCCTTCGCCGTCACTTGACCACCGTGAACATTCAACGGTTACGCAAGCGGTTCCAACGGCACGCCAAGATGCAACTGGTCGGCGGGAATAGGCTTACGAACCCGTGGGTTCGCTGAGTGCACAAATTCAGCGGCTGGAAAGCTGCTTCAAGAAGGCTTCGCGCAGACTCGGAACCCGAAGCACAGGGATGATTGGTGCGAATGATATTAATTTTAGGTTAAACAATATTCGGCACTTGTTATCGATAGAGGCCGCCCAGCGTACAGGAGCAGTGATCGCTGAGCGGCCGATGAACAATACAAAATATTGAGATGGGAAGGGTCTGGGTTTCTTTCGCGATCACACCTGGCTTGGACGCTGTATGGTGCTAACAGCCTTCCACCGAAAACATGCGGCGAGTGCTCGACATCTTCGCCTACGACCACAAGCTGGTGTCGGACGAATAGGCTGAGCTTCGTTACGAAGCGAGCGTGCGGCCCGGCTTCCAGAAGAGCTTTTAATCTATGTTCGCACTACCGCGCCAAGCTAGTGTCGATGCCCTGGCTTCGGACGAAGCAACCATCGCGTGCTTGCAGCACGCTGCCCTGATTGTGCACGGTCGCGAGGACAAAGTGATCCCGCCGGAGACAAGCCTCCGTCTTTTAAATCTTTTACCCAATGCGGCCCTTCACATGTTCAGCAATTGCGGGCATTGGACTTAGATCGAGCACGCGGCCAGTTCAACCGTCTCGGGGAGGAGTTTCTGACCGCAGACCGATAAGTTTGACCCACCCACAATCTACAATGCCAAGCGGCTGCACTCTGCCCTTGGCTACAGATCGCCAGTTTCACGTTTCGATTTCTCGCCCCCGGAATTCGTCAAGCGTAAATTCGTTTGCGTGGAGTTTGACGAAGCTGTGCATGCTGGTGGGTTCTTTTCCGACAAGCCGCACAAAATCGTCAGTCAAACGGTTGTACCGGCCTTGTCGGTGCAAATCTGCCATTACCGCCAGATGATCGATCACATGTGGTGGCACTCCGAGGTCCCGTAGTTTGCCTGCCCACGCAGCAATGGGCACATCCCGGTACCGGATAGTGCGCCCGAGCACATCGGAAAAGATCGCGGCGTAATGGGCCGGATCGGAGGAGGTGGGCCCGGTCAGATTGTAGATCTGGCCGATATGCGGCCCAGGATTGGTAAGAATAAACGAAACAGCGTCGGCGACGTCCACGGCTGAGATTGGTGATGTCTTGCTGTCGCCAAGCGGGAGAACCAATTCATCTTTCTCCCGGACGTTGGCGGCGGCGAAACGGAGGAAAAAGCCCTCCATAAACACCGTCGGTCGCACCGTGACGACGGGTAAACCAGACCAGACGAGCGCCTGTTCGGCGAGCCAATGCAGCTTGTGTTGGGGGCTATCGGTCGTTTCGGTAATGCTCATCTGCGTCACCGTCATCTGGGACATGTTCACAAAAACTTCGACACCGTGGTGGCGTGCGACGGCGGCCGTATTGACGGTCGCCTCCAGATAGGAAGCCGAAACCGACATCCCGAAATAAATTCGCGAGACGCCCTCAATCGCCCGGTGCATAGAGGTAAGATCGGTCAGATCACCGACGACGATTTCAGCGCCCAGTCGACGCAAAGCTGCCGAGCGGTCATCCTCCCTCCGGACGAGGGCACGGACCTTGAACCGATGGGCCAGAAGTCTTTCAGTGACGTTACGGCCTACTGCGCCGACCGCACCGGCTGCCCCCGTTACCAGGATCGGGCGTTCGTTTGTTGAGTCCATGTGCTCCTCCTCGGATTTCATATTGGTGACGGGCCGGTTCGTGTTCGATCCGCCTAGTTAATTGCCAGCAGCGATGACCAGCTGGCTTTCTCTGAGGTCCATTTGAAGCGGGCACTCTTCCTTGGCCGCCCAGAGGCTAGAGATTTGAGATCTCATCGCCTTAATCTCAAAACGGACCGGCAGCTACAAAAGCACAGCATTTGCACCTATTCAGCTATGCCAGTCAGAAAATGCTCGCGACCATCCTTTCTGTGGATCTGGCAGGCCACCGACGGAAAATTGCGCTGGCATTGACCCCACCGAATCCGAAACCATTCGAGATCGCATAGTCCGCGTCCAGCGGCCTCGCCCTGTGGGAAACGAAATCGATACCGTAGCTCTCCGGATCAGGGGCGTTCAAATTCAAGGTTGGTGGGGCCACCTGATCTCTGAGCGCAAGGATCGTGAAGATTGCCTCAAGTCCACCCGCAGCGCCCAGAAGGTGCCCCGTAGCGGACTTTGTTGCGCTGACTGCTATGGCGGAGTCGGCGCCGAACACGCTTTTGATGGCGTTGATCTCCCCGCGATCGCCGACTTGCGTGGAGGTAGCATGCGCATTCAGGTGGCGAATATCGCCGGGCGCAATGCCGGCCTGAGAGATTGCGATCTCCATTGCCCTGCGGGCACCATTACCATCTTCCGGACCAGAGGTGACATGATGAGCGTCTGCTGTCGTGCCATAACCGACAAGTTCCGCCAGCGGCTCCGCACCTCTTGCAAGCGCGTGGCTCAGCGCCTCTATGACCAGAATGCCCGCTCCTTCGCCCATTACGAAGCCGTCACGCAGCATATCGAACGGGCGTGACGCCTTCTCCGGCGTCTCGTTGAAGCCCGTCGAGAGCGAACGCGCTGCAGCAAAGCCGCCGAGGCTGACGATGTTCATGCAGGCTTCGGTCCCGCCGCAAACTGCGATGTCTGATTCATTCGCCCGGATGAGGCGAGCGGCATCGCCGATTGCCTGTACGCCCGCAGCGCACGCTGTGACGGGCGCGCCGAGCGGACCCTTGAAGCCATACCGGATCGAGACCTGCCCAGCTGCCAAGTTGACGAGAAAAGATGGGATAGTGAATGGTGAGAGGCGACGGACCCCACGCTGATCAACCGTACGGACCGCGTCCGTAATGGAGGGAAATCCGCCAATGCCTGAAGCGATAATCGTCGCGGTCCGCAATTGATCAACTTCGGAAGCCGGCTTCCATTTCGCTTGGGTGAGCGCCTCTTCTGCTGCGGCCAGCGCAAAAAGGATGAACCGATCGACCTTGCGCTGATCTTTGGGCGCGAAGACGGCATCGGGGTCGAAACCGGCCTCGGGATCCTCTTCGATGGTGGGGACCACTCCGCCGACCTTCGCGGGTAAATCTCCCACAGCATCGTCGGAAAGCCGTCGAATTCCCGACCGACCGGCCAAAAGGCTAGACCAGGACGTGGGCACGTTTGCGCCGAGGGGACTGACAGCTCCCATCCCTGTGATAACAATACGTCTCATGCGGATCTACCTGTCGATTTTGTTCGCCGCCTTCGGAGGCTAACGGAATTTAGGTCTCGGCGAGAGCGTGCGCCCGCCAAGGAAGCATTCAGTCGTTCTGCGAAGATCCAGCGATACGCTTGATCTCCTCGGCAGCGACATTGAGGACATCCTGCGACATGCCTTCGTCTGTCATGACACGTGAGAGCGTGACGGCACCCACCAACATAGACAGAATGGCCATCGCCGCGTGGTATGGTTTCCCCCCCTCGGCGTGAGGTAGCAATTCATCAAGGATCTGCAGATGGGCCTCTATGCCGTCCTGAAACGGAGCGCGCACGTCTTTGCTTTGACGCGCAGCATCGGCGCCGAGAGCGACCAGAGGGCAACCGTCGCCGGTTTCGTCGCGGTGGTCGGCGGACAGATAGAGCTCGATCACGGCTGCGAGGGGATCCGAACTCCGTGCGGCAATCGCTGACCATCTCCGCGTTGCGCTCTCCATGGCCCGTCTCGAGGCGAGCACTGCGAGATTATCTTTGGAGTCGAACTGCTTGTAGAACCCGCCCTGGGTCAAGCCGGCCCCTTTCATCAGGTCTTTTAATCCGATCCCGTCGAATCCGTGCTGCCGAAACAGCCGGCTTGCGGCATTGATGACGGCTTCGCGGTTGGCCTCGGCTTGCGCTCGACTGACTTTCATTTCGGCTTCCATTTAGATTTCATTTGACATCAATACCACTGATAGAGTTAGGTCGCAATCTAAATCGAGGGCGTCGCCTGTCAAGAAGGGCCGATTCTACAGCGACAGCAGACATTCCCATTCAAGACCTGCAGCGCCACGGATGGCGCGTCGAAAAGGAGATTACATGAGTATCGATAATCGCGGAGTGGCAATCGTCACGGGGGCGGCGGGCGGCATCGGCCAGGCAATTGCAGGCGCTCTTCAGTCCGCCGGCTACAAGGTCTTCGGCACGAGCCGGAAAAAAATGACAGGGAGCAGGCAAGGGATGGTCATGTTGACTTGCGACGTGACGGACAGCGATTCTGTGTCCGCTATGGTAGCCGAGGTCATGAGACAAGCTGGTCGTATTGACCTGCTTGTCAACAATGCCGGCGGTGCTCTCATCGGTGGAGCTGAGGAATCATCTGTCGAGCAGGCGCAGGCTTTGTTCGACCTCAATATGTTCGGCGTCTTACGCGTTACCAACAGAGTCCTGCCGATCATGCGAGGCCAGCGCAGCGGCCGCATCATCAATATCAGTTCGGTGGTCGGTTTCATCCCGAGCCCCTTTAGCGCGCTCTATACGGCAACGAAGCACGCTGTCGAGGGATATACTGAATCTCTCGATCACGAGGTTCGCACATTTGGGGTTCGCGCTGTTTTGGTCGAACCGGCGTTCACCCGCACGGCGCTGGACCATAACGCAAGCCAGCCTGATCAAATGCTTGGCATCTACGACAAGGCACGGATCCTGATGAATTCCGTCTGGAAAGGTTCTATCGAAGCGGGCGATCCCCCTGAGATCGTCGCCCAGACCGTAGTGACGGCAGCGACAGCGAAAACACCGAAGCTCCGCTACCCGGCGAGTAAGAATGCGCGTCAACTCTATTTTCTGCGGCGCTTTGTCCCCGCCAATGCATTCGACAAAAGCCTTAGAAAGCAGATGAAGCTTCTCCCCTAAGCCAACTATCATTAATTGTGAGCCATTGAACTACGACGGCTCCACTCGACGCCGACTTATGCTTGTCTTGCAAAGGGCCGGTAGGGTGATCTCGCGATGCCTCGATGCAGCCTTGCATGAGCTTGGGTTACCGGTGAACGAGCTTGGATACTAACAATCTGACGGGGCTGATATCCACTTTTCGCCACACTGTCCGTTTTGCGGCGACAAATAAATTCGCCCGGACAAACTCAAATCCCTGTTAACAAAGATGGGCGAGTTCTGTGAGGCGGCGCCAAGCGGATCAGTAGATGATCAAGCCGACGCACCCACTTCCGCCCGAATGAATTGCGGCGGTTCTTCCCATCAAAGTTCGATTGGCGCAAGGCATCGCGATATCGGACTTGATCATAGCGCCTATCTTCAGGAGTCTCAAAATTGAAACGCACCTTTTTTTCCTTCGGAATCGGAACGCGACTTGGGATCGGTTTCGGGTTCCTCCTCCTCTTGATGTTAGGGCTGACGGAATACTCCGTGACGCAGGTCAACGCTATTAACGGAGGTCTTGGGCAGATTAATGATATCAATAGCGTCAAACAGCGCTTCGCCATTAACTTCCGCGGCAGCGTGCACGACCGGGCAATCGCCATCCGCGATGTTACCCTGGTCGAGACCGCTACAGATAGGCAGGCGGCCGCTGAGTTGATTGCGAAGCTCGCTGATACCTATGCCGTCAATGAAAAGAGGATGGCGGAGATCGTATCCTCGGCGGCAGGCGCATCGGCGGAAGAGAAGACGATCCTTGCCGAAATCTCTGATATCCAATCCAAGACCAATCCGTTGGTAGCCCAGATCATCGCGCTCCAGGAAAAGGGCGACGGAGCGCAGGCAAAGAAAATCCTGCTTGAACAGGCGCGCCCCCTGTTCGCTTCCTGGCTGCGTGCCATCAACAAATTTATCGACTACCAGGAAGTGCTGAACCAGAATGTAGGCGGGGAGGTTCGCCAATCCGCCAGTGGTTTCCAGACAATGGCATTTGGCTCGCTGGCAGGCGCCATTGTATTGGCGATCGTCGCCGCCTTCCTTTCAAGCCGCTCGATTACGAGGCCGATCGCAAGGCTGCAATCAGCTCTGCAGCATATGGCGGGAGAAGAAGGCGCAGGAAGCGACATCACCCTTGACGCACGGCGCGATGAAATCGGCGATCTCGCGCGCGCTGTCGGTGCTCTCCGCGAGGCGCTTAGCGAGCAGGCCGCGCGGCGCGCCCAAAACGAAAGCAGACGCGCTGCCGCGGAACGCGATCAGTTCGAAAGCACCGCCCGGGAGCGGGAGGCCGCGGCAACGGAAACCAACAATGCCGTCGAGCAACTGGGTCAAGCCCTTGAGGCGATGGCCGACGGCAATCTCGCCTTCCGCCTTGTCCGACCACTCGTGCCGTCCCTGGACGCATTGCGTGAGAACTTCAACAATTCCGCCGATAAGCTGCAATCAACACTGAAAGCAATCGGCGGCAGTGCGTTCTCGATTGACGCCGGTGCTGCCGAGATCAGCACGGCATCCAACGATCTTGCCCAACGTACCGAGCAACAGGCTGCTTCGCTTGAAGAAACCGCAGCTGCCCTCGACGAGATCACGGCAACCGTTAATGGCTCAACCGCCCGTGCTGAAGAAGCGCGCACGGTAGTCACCAAGACGCGGGAAAATGCCGAGCGCTCCGGCATTGTCGTCAAGCGAGCCGTTCATGCGATGGGGCAGATTGAAAGTTCGTCCAGCGAGATCAACAGCATCATCAGCGTCATCGATGAAATCGCCTTCCAAACGAATCTGCTGGCGCTCAATGCCGGTGTTGAAGCCGCCCGTGCTGGTGAGGCCGGCAAGGGTTTTGCCGTTGTGGCCCAAGAGGTGCGGGAATTGGCGCAGCGATCCGCGAGAGCCGCCAAAGAAATCAAGCAGTTGATAAACACCTCCGCTGAACAAGTGCGCTCCGGCGTAGCGTTGGTCGATGAGACGGGCAAGGCGCTGACGGAGATCGTCCTGGAGGTGCAGGAGATCAACCGTCACGTGGATTCGATTGTTGAATCGGCAAAAGAACAATCGTCGGCTCTCCGGGAAATCAATGCCGCCGTCAACGCGATGGACCAATCGACCCAGCAGAATGCCGCGATGGTCGAGGAGACATCGGCCGCCGGACAGAAACTGGCAGAAGAAGCGGCCGCACTTTCCTCACAACTTGCAAAGTTCCGTTTCGACGGGGCACAGGCGGGGTCGATCCGCTCTTCCGGTTCCACACTCCAGCCGAGGTCTTCTGCGCCTGCGGCCATGATCCGGAAGATTTCATCAACGTTTGGCGGCGGCAGAGCCGCCACGGCCTCCGCAACGCAGCAATGGGAGGATTTTTGATGACCAACATTGCCACTTTCCCTTTGAGTATTCCCAGCGGCCATTCGAACCCGAGCAAACTCGGCATCGCACTTGAAAAGGAGGCTATGGAAAGTGCCCGTGACCTTATCCAGGACGTCCTTGCCAAGCTGACAGTCATTCAGAATCAACTTGCCAAGGCGGAGACCGTGGGTGTCGCAAATTTTCTTGGTCAACGACATGTTGACCCTTGCCGGAGAAATTCCGCTCCCGATGTTGCGGGGCGTACCGATGATTCTGAATGCCATTGCCGAGAGCCGGCGGACCAACCGATCTGAAGTCCTCTCGACGAGGACTTCGTTGGATCCAACATAAACGCTGTTTCTAGAGGTATGTCTCAATGCCCGAGAGCATTGGTTCCGTCTTTATTCCTCGTTTTGAAGGTTCCACCTTTGACGAAATGGTCGGTGCGTTTTCGCGGGCTGTCTTGTTCGTTTTTGGCTTCGCCCCTTGGCAGTGAGCAAGATTTTCGATGGAAGGCAGATGCGTGGTCAGATGGTACCTTGACATTGATCTCGGGCCTCTACCAGACTTCTTGGGAAGGGCGATCAGTACCGGAAGCTCCCGAATCTCTGCTGATTCTTGTGCCGCGCACGGGCCGCCTCGACATTACGTGGGGCAGCAAAACTGTCAGTGGGACTTCCGGCCAAGTTCTGCTGACCCACAACCACGAGGCAGAACGCTTCATCGTGAACGGAGAAGGTCATCGATCCGACGTTCTTCGGCTGGACTGGTCCGTAGTCAGGAAAACAGTCACAGTACTGATGGAGTCACCTTTTGAAGGTAGCCTGGACTTGGAGCCGAGCCTCGATCTCTCTACTCCAGCCGGGCGTTTAGCAACGTTGCTGAAACAATTATTACTGGAATGCGAAACAACGGTCCGCTCCTACGCTTCCCCATTGCTATGGCGCATCTGACACAAACGCTTGCCGATCTTCTAATCAGATCAATTCCACATCGCTTTTCCACGGGCTTACAGAGCGAGAGTAAGTTGGTTTCACCGCGCAGTGTTCGACGCGCCATTGACTTCATGCATGCAAACGTCAGTCGTGGGGAACATCGCACCCCGAACACCGTGGACAGCCCACGAAGACAGGGAGGTAGCGGCGGAGAGCTATTAAAGCATTGCCGGAGATATACGATGACTCTTAAGGAAGTCAGTCTTCTTCATCGGCTTGCCGTAGAGCCAGCCTTGACCGAAATCACATCCGCTTGCAGCCAGGCATTGTGCTTGCTCTTTCGTCTCAACTCCCTCCGCCACGGTGGTTAGCCCGAGACATTGCGCCATTCGTATAATCGAGAACACGAGGTCTGCTTTCCGCTTGTCGGACGTGACGGCTGCTACGAACGACCTGTCGATCTTAAGCGTATCGAGATTGAAATCCGCCAAATAGGACAGTGCAGCAAAGCCGGTTCCGAAATCGTCAAGCGCGAACCTAACGCCGGCGTTGCGAATGGTTGAAATAGTTTCGCGATTGGTGTCGTTGTCGGTAAGCAACGCGGACTCCGTAAGCTCGAATTCAATATATTTCCGGTTGGAAAGATGGGCATCGATGATCTGCAAAGCGTGCTGGGCGAAACCTCTCTTGCTCAATTGCTTCGGCGATATATTGATGGCGACGGTAAGAGGCTGCTTTCGGGTGTTGTTGAGTTCGGCGGCAAACTTGCAGGCTTCCGCCAGCACCCAATCACCAATCTCGGAAATGATATCTAGCTCTTCGGCGACCGGGATGAACTCGGCGGGAGAAATTGGGCCAAGAGTAAGGGAATGCCAACGCAACAATGCTTCGCACCCCACCAACTCTTCGGTTTGCAACGATACCTGGGGCTGGAAAACGAGCTCGAATTCCTCGCTGTCGAACGCCTGTCTCAAGCAGCTGCTCAGTTGGAAGTACTGCTGAGCCTTCTTTATCAAGTTTGGGGCATAGAGACGAAATTCGTTTTTACCTGACCTCTTGGCTTCATACATAGCCAAATCGGCATTTCGGATAAGCTCGTCCGAACTTGCGCCATCCCGCGGAAAAACTGCCACCCCTGTGCTGCAAGTTACATAAAATTCGTGTTCGGAGAAGCAATACTTTCCCGCGACGGTATTTGATATTCGCCTTGCGACCTTCGCCGCCGTGTCGCAATCAGTTGTTTCCGGCAAGAGGATCATGAACTCGTCACCACCAAACCGTGCGATTAGGTCGCTATCTCGAACACTTTCTTTGAGCCTTTGCGCTATCTCTTTCAGCAAACGGTCGCCGGCCTGATGCCCCATTGTATCGTTAACGAACTTGAATCTATCTAAATCAATCATAGCAACGGCAAACGATCCTCCCGCGCGTCGCGCGGCCTCGATTGCTGCCTCAAGCTTTTCTTGAAAAAACTTCCTGTTTGGCAAGCCAGTCAAAGCATCCGAATAGGCAATTTCGACAAGCCGGCGCTGCGCAAATTTTAGGTCCGTCGCGTCGCGATAAATAGCAAGCACACTTTGGACGTTGCCGTGTTCATCGCGTTCTGGCACTTGCTTCGCAAGGCAACATTTCAACTCGCCGTCGATTGATTGCCATTCGAATTCAAATTCGGTGCTTTGATTGGTTTCTGCCACCTGCAAAATTCTCTTCTGAATCATCGCGGCAACATCGGCTACAGGAAATTCAACTGGCGATCTTTCAAGCAATTCATCGGTATTGAAGCCGAGTAGTGCAGAAAAAGCAGGGTTGACGTACAAGCGCTTACCATCCAAGCCGTACCTAACGATCATGTCCGGCGTATTTTCTACCAGGGTACGAAAATGGTATTCACTTTGCATCAATGAATCAGTGTGCTTCCTCAGAAGGGAAATATCCCGACCGAAAGCTATGGTCCCTACGATCTTCCCCTCATCGTCCCGGCGGGGTACAATGCGTATGTCGGAATATCTAATCACGCCGTCTTCATCAGGCGCAGCGAGTTCTATGGTCTGTGTTTCACCAGTGCAGATGGTATGGTGCGACGCTTTCATCAATTTGTTAAAGCGTCCATCCGGCCAGATATCGATGGATCTCTTTCCGATAGCGTGGCCGATATCGACAAATGCGAGCCGGATTGCGAGTTTTTTGTTGAGGTAACAAATTCGGTCTTGAAGATCGAATGCAATGATATAGTCGGGCGAGTTGTCCGTGACATCCGCCAGTGGGAAGGGTATGGGGAGCGTATCCGCAAGCTTCACGATGTTATTCTTCATCATGCTCGAATCCTACCTGTGAGCGCGCCGGGAAGCTTCTGGCGGAGGCCAGGCGAGGCTATCGGTGTGCTCGTCTCGCCAGTGATGCGTGGACCGGAAGCAACCTCGAGCTTGAAGCGGCGACGAGACCGCGCAATTTCGTGCCTTCCTCTTTGGGGCCTGACGCGGGGGCAGCCGATTCTTCCACTTTGGCCGAGTTCTGCTGCCTGCCCTGATCCATCAATTTTGTCGAGGAGCCAACATTGACAACGACCTGATCGAAGGTGGCGGCGTCTTCCTTCAGCGAAGCAGCATGCTCGTCCGTCCATTTGGAGAGATCTTAGGGCACCGGAGGCGAGCCACCAGGGAAGGTCTCTAATGAGGCCGATGCTGCCGGCACTCGAGGACAGCGCGGCTTTGAGTTGTCGAATTAAATGGCTAAAGCCCTGGCGCAATAATACGACGTGGTTTGTTTTCTCTACGAGAAAGACGTCAGTGCGGTCGCCAGACGCAAATTCGTCGTAGATCATGTAGGTGGATTGAAATGCCGCATCAGATCTTCTGCGCTCTTCCGCCGATCTTTCAAATGGCACGAAGACTTCGTTGAGCATGACATGAACCGACTCACCACCAGCATTGGCAGGTTTCTGAAGCGAATCGACATCGAGCGAATTTTCGTCGTTCCGATAGAATGTATGCATCTGACTCGCCCAAAATTCACATGACTACACGCTTCTGGTCCGTCGTCAGATAAAGATGGTAAGCTTAATCCATTCTTACTCCATCACCCGCAAATGATGTTTCGTGCGAAAATCGGATATCGGGACGAAAGGTGGATACCGGAAATCTCGGGCTTTAGTGAATGAGCTCGGCACAGTATCGGGCTCGGGATAAATTCCTGATCCCACATCGACACACTCTAGGTGAAGAGCTGGAATGTTCACTGAGCTTTGGCGATCTCGGAAGAATTTTATCCTTCACATAGTTGGACGCAGTCTAAAATGCGGTCATCCGAGGATCAGTAATCGCTATTGGAATGAGAAAAATCGACCCACATCGGGCGGGCCGTCGAGACAATGGTTGATCGTACTGCCATCGCGCGGGCGATGCCGACGATAACAAACCGGGTTCGGGTCGCTGGGTTGCACTGCGGTGATCATCAAATCGCGCCGTGGCCTGCACTACTACCAACGCATTCAGGCGCATTCCTCGTCGGTGCTTGTTTCTGTTTCAAAGCCCGCGTCAGGCTGCCGCTGTATGGAGTCTGCCGAAGTTGTGAGGGTGAGGCATGAGCCCTAGCAATTCAAACTAGATGGCGGGTAGTTCACAATTGTAAGATTGCAGCCGTACTCTCTGCGTGATAAAGATTGCGAACAACATCTAAATTCCGCAAAATTCGACCGTCCACAGGGCTCAGGCCGAGCCAATAGCTATGCTGGACATTAAAGGTGTCAGGTGAACGGTAATTCCAATGCTGAACTACAATGGACGGGCGCAAACTTCGAAAGTAAGTTGAGCACGTTCAGTCACGCTGGTCAGTTCCACGCGGTGCCCACAAATACAAATGGATGCTTCGATTGGGCGGCCAATGCGCGCTCTCACGGCCCATTGAGGTTTGTTGAACTCGCGTGCAACGGCGAGTGCGATCTATGGGCAACGGCAGATACCCCGGAATTGCTAACTATCCATGTCGCGCGAGAGGGCCTCGCCGGCCTGACCCGACGACAAACCACAATAGCAGCATCACCGGGTCAAATATTGCTCGGGCATAGCCGTGAGGCAGATCGCTTCCTAGTGCGGGGAATGTTCCATCGATCGCAGAACATCTTCATAGACTGGGGCATGATTTCCCAAGCGTTCGGCGAACTTTTTGAAATGCCCCTTAATGGATCGCTCGACCTGTCAACACTAATTGATAGATCCGGTGCTTCGGCACATTTGATTAAGAATCTTGTCGAAACAATCATCTGCGGCATGAATGGGGACGCCATCTTGCTTCAGTCACCCATAGCGTTTGGTAACCTCACCAATGCACTTGCTCATTTACTGGTTCTGTCGGTGCCTCACCGCTATTCCGACCAACTGGAACAAAAGAGATTCCTACCAACACCGTGGCACATTCGCCGTGCTATCGATTTCATGCATGTGAACATCGGAAAGCCGATCACGATTTCGATGGTGGCTCAATCCGCCAATGTCTCAGTTCGCACGTTGGAAAACGGCTTCCGAGCGTTCAAGGAGGCTACACCGGCCAGCTACTTGAGAACACTAAGATTGAGGGCAGCTAGGCAAGATCTTCTCGATCCCTCGAACCAACAAAGCATCAAGGAAATCTGTCTGAAGTGGGGCTTCTTCCACGCAGGCCGTTTTTCTGCAATGTACAGACACTTTTACGGGGAAGGGCCGCAGCAAACCCGGAAACGGGAACCTCGATTGGACCGCCTCTCAAAGTGAGCCGATCGGCGCGCCTACATCGTTGATAGCGGGCAATAGAGCCGTGAGTTGAGGCCGCAGGTGGCGCGGTTCCTTTGGGCTGCTAATGCGCCGGCATTTCCGAGTGCGTGTGCGTTGGTGATGGCCTCGCCGATCTGTTTGCAGCGGCACGCTGAGGGGTTGCCAACAAAACGGGACGAGGTCTCCAAGACGCCGTACGCGACGAGGAGGTGGTTGCGATCGAAAGCGCCATGGCCGAGCGGGCGAGGGAGATGGGAGATTCCCGCAGCCATGGCGTTGCCCGTCGTCATGTCGAGCGAACTTATCTAGGCAGGACGAGGCGATCCTTGCAAATATAGCCGCGCTTCCCTCCCCATGGATTGAAGGCGACGACAAAGTTTTCGACGCAAAAAGGACATACGTGGGCCGTTCCGACCAGCCGCGCTGTGAAATTGAGCACGTCACCTGCCGAAAGCACCGCGGTGGTGGTCATTGGCGCTGGCAAGTCCATCATGCTCGCAGCGCCTCGCGATGAGAGCTGGCTCAGGGGCAACGAATTTTTGCCGTGGCGACGTCCACGAGCTTGCGGGGCGGTGGTGGTCCTATCAGGCTCGGCCCCGCGTCGATAACCGCTTCGCTCAGCAGGAGGATCTCGTCGATGGCCTCGGTGCGGGGCAGAGTTTTGATCGCCCCCAGATCCCGCAGATGGACGCTGAAGGGGGCGGTCCGAACGCGGCCGGTTCATGACGGTTGAAGTCGTCGCCTTGCTTGGTCGTCAGGACGGGTACGATCAGCGGGTTGAAGCGAAGCGCGCTCACCAGCACCTCGATCAACAGCGACAGGCCGGAAATTCTTTGGTCTAGCAGCAAGGCGCGCACCTCCTCGGCAATTGTAGTGTGCTTGCCGTCGCGATCCATGCCCCAGTCGGAGGGGATGCTGCGTCCGCTTAATGGCATTCATAACCATCGACATGCTCCAAAAATCCGGAGCGGGAATTTCTCTCCTGATAGGTCAACAGCCTAAAATATGCGATAAATCATTGCTGACAAATTCTGTCACTGCCTTGCGCTACGTTAGGGCAATCTTCCGCAACGCAAATGAAAGATCATTGTGAAACGTATTCAATACACCCGATATGGTGGTCCTGATGTCATGCATCTTGATACCTTTGTCCTCAGCGCACCCAAATCCAATGAGGTGGCCGTTAAGGTAAGATTCGCCGCCATCAATCCGGTCGACTGGAAGCTGAGGAATGGTTACCTTAAAATGGTCACAGGCAAGACTTTCCCGCGGGGGATGGGCTGTGATTTCTCCGGCACGGTGACCTCGGTTGGGGCTGACGTCACCCGCTTCAAACCGGGTGATGCTGTGTTCGGCCTGACGCACGTCAAGGATTGTGGTGCGCTCGGCGAGGCCGTCGTCGCCTCGGAAAGATTTCTTGCCAAGAAGCCAGATGCCGTCTCTTTCGAGGACGCAGCCTGCCTCGGCACTCCTGGCGTTACTGCCTGGAATGGCCTGGTCGATAAGGCTCGCCTAAAAGCTGGGCAACATGTTTTCGTTAACGGCTGTATGGGCGCCGTCGGCTCGGCGACAGTGCAGATAGCTCGGATGCTTGGTGCTACAGTGTCCGGCACCTGCAACGCGGACGCTATGCCTCACGCCCGGGAACTTGGGGTCACCAATATTTTCGACTACCGCACCACCGACCTCGCGAAACTCGGCGGCCGCTTTGACGTTGTTTATGACACGGCAGGAGCGATGTCGGTTGCTGTAGGTCTCGGTTTGTTACGGAAAGGAGGAGTATTCCTCGATATTGATCCGACACCTGTAAAATTCATCCGCGCGTTGTTCAATCGGCGGCTCAAACCGATCATCTGTACGGCGCGGGCCGAGATCCTGGACGGTTTGGCAAGTGCTGCTGAGAGCGGAAAACTTCGGTTGCCGGTTAGTGAAACTGTACCTTTGAGTGGAGCGATCCCCTTGATAACGGCCCTTGAACGGGGCTTGAAATTAAAAGGCAAAGCGTTGGTCGCAATGCAGTAGACTACACCAGGCACTACTTGGCTGATAGGCTGTTCCAATGTCAAAAAGCAAGCGACTGTTCGATCTCATGCAGATGCTACGCCGCCACCGGCGGCCGATTCGGGGAGCTGATCTTGCACGGGAAGCGGGCGTTTCGCTGCGTACAGTCTATCGGGACATTGCAGCCCTTCAGGCGCTCGGGGCGATAATCGACGGCGAGAGTGGGGTCGGTTATGTGCTCCGCCCCGACTTTCTGTTGCCACCGCTGATGTTCTCGAAAGAGGAGATTCAAGGCCTCGCCCTCGGCGCAAAGTGGGTAACGCAACACGCCGATCCAGAGTTAGCGCGGGCGGCAGCGGATGCGATGGCAAAGATCGGCGCTGTATTGCCCCCGGATATCCGCGATGAAATGGAATTCAACGCCTTCTATGTGTGCAATGCTGCAGACAATGCTCAACCACTCGATCTGTCACTGTTGCGCCTGGCTTTCCGCGAGCAGCGCAAGTTGCGGATTGTCTATTTCGCGCCCTCCGGCGAGCGAACTAGGCGGGTGATTTGGCCGATCGGGGTCGGATTCAACGGCAAACGCCGCATAGTTGGCGCTTGGTGTGAATTACAACATGACTATCAGATGTTCCACCTTGAATGGGTGGAGGAGGCCCAGCTGCTGGAAGAGCGGTATCCTGGCCGCCGCCGCGACCATGCCCGGATCTTGCAGGGCCGAGTCAGCGAAGTTTCACGGCCGAACGATCGGGGCCAGCAGCAAGTCGATGATATCCTCGAGGTCGGTGATCGCCGGTAGGGGGGAACCGTCTTGCTACGGGTGATCTGGTTGAAGTCGGCATATTTTGACTTTGAGCGTCACCGTCTTGGCGCCGATCTCGTCGGCCTCGCAATAACCCCATACCTTTTCGATCAGCGGCTGAAGCCTTTCGCGGGCCGGCTCGTAGGTATGAAGGTCCTGCGAAAACGTATCCTCGGCGCAGACGGATTGTAAGCGAGGTTCTCAGGCCACGGGCTGGAGGACAGGTTTGCCGGGATAACCATATGACCAGGGCAATAACTCGTCGATTGACTGTTGGATGGCCGTTCACGATCTTGGTGAGGACGTCGGTAAGATAGGCCAGCGGCTCGACGCTGTTGAGTTTGGCAGTTTCGATGAGCGATGCGATGGTAGCCAGTGTTCGGCCCCGGCGTCGGAGCCCGCGAAAAGGGCATTTTTTCGATTGAGAGCAAATGGCCTTGTGGATCGTTCGACGGTGTTGGAGTCGATCTCTATGCGGTCGTCATCGATAAAGAGGTCAAGCCTTGGCAGCGTGACAGTGCATCGCTGAGCGGAGAGCGTGGTCGCATTTCGATCATGTCCTTTTCGGACAAATCGGCGGGGACTTCACGGGCGGGTTATTCGGGGTCCATATGGCGGACCGAGCGTATCGCTCGTGCAGCACGGCACCGACTTGTCTCAGTCCTGAGACGCGTTTAAGCTGTCCGAATGCAGGCAGGATTTATTTTCTTGTCGCCAGAGCGACAGGCGCTTATGGCAACGAATGAGGCGGCGGAACGGGCGGCTGTCGGCTATGCCATGGACTACCCGGATGGACTTGTATCGGGGATGCATAGTCATTCAAAAGCGCAACTCGTGTACGGTATTACCGGTGTAATGCGGGTGGAGACCGAAGAAGCCCTATTCGTTCTGCCCCCAACGAAAGCCCTGCTGTTGCCCGCAAACGAGCACCATTCCATCACCATGGAAGGCAGAGTGGCGATGCGCGGACTATTCATGAATCATAACCTCGCGGAGGCCGTTGCCGACGAAACACGGGTCATGGCTGTCAGCCCGCTTCTTCGCGAATTGATCGTCGCAGTCTGCAATGAGCCGGTTGATTGGGAACTTCAAGGACGTGTCCCTCATATGATCGCGCTCATCCTAGACGAAATCAGGCATGCGAAGACATTGCTGACGCGCCTCCCTCTCCCCCACGATGATCGGTTGGCTCGGCTCGCCCAAGCGATTATCGCAAACCCCAGTGATCCAAGAACTCTTGAGGATTGGGCTGATACGTGCGGTGCTTCCAGCCGGACATTGGCGCGACTTTTCCATCGCGAGACCGGCATCAGCTTTGGGCAATGGCGATTACAGGCGAGATTAAATGCGGCCTTCGTGCTACTGATGACGCATGGGGACATTTCCCTCGTTGCGGCCGCCGTCGGCTTCAAAAGCCAATCTGCATTAGGCGTCGCCTTTCGGCGCTCGTTTGGACTCACACCGGGACAAGCTCGCAGCTTAAATATTCGCCCGATTTCGAGCCTCGAAACATCCGCTATTTGACCGTTTCACGACAAATTATGGCCATCTATTGTTCGCCGACGTTGTGCATAATTGCGCCGGTAGTCAACAAGCCATCCTACGCTAAAGGAGACGCGGATGAGCATCGGGCTTTTTGAAGATATTAGGGTTGTTCGGGCACATGAGCTTGAAGAAGGTCCAATTACGCCAGGCCAGAACCGTCGCAAGGCGGTGGAAGCGGGCGACCTTTGGGTTGGCGAGTGCCATGTCACTGCCCTTGATCAACCCAGTCAGTGGCACCACCACAAGGATTTCGACAGCGTAATGTACATGCTTTCTGGCCGTATCCGGGTTGATTACGGGGTGGGCGGCAAGAAGTCATTTGAACTTGGCGAAGGGGACTATGCCTACTTCCCGCGCCGCGCGATCCATCGCTGCCAAATTCTCCAAGGTGGAGACAAAGTTCGATATGTCTTTGTTCGGGTGGGAAAGGGCGAGACACTAGAAAACGTCGATGCCCCGGAAGCATGACGTTTAGCAATTCTAACAGACAGTCCCGGAATAGGAGCCTGAAATGGCCGAAGAAATGCAGCAATGGACGCCACGTCAGCGACCCAACATTCAGGAGATGGAGGGCCGCCTAGTCCGGCTGGAAAAGCTCGACGCCGACAGGCACTCTGATGATCTTTTCGCCGCCTCGGCACAAGCTGATGGTGCTGATCGTTTTCGATGGCTGCCTGATTTTCCGCCGACGGATAGGTTTCACTTCCGTGCATGGGTGGAGAGTTCGGCAGCGAGTGAGGATCCCTTGTTCTTTGCAGTGATAGACAAGGCAACAGGAAAGGTCGCCGGTCGCCAAACGCTTATGCGCCTTGATGCTGCCAATGGCGTGGCCGAAATTGGGCACATCTACTGGGGATCGCTTATCTCGCGCAAACCGGCAGCGACAGAAGCACTCTACTTGTTCGCTCGTCATCTGTTTGATGACTTGGGTTATCGACGCTTTGAATGGAAATGCAACAACGAGAATCTACCTTCGAAACGAGCAGCTTTGCGATTTGGGTTCCAACACGAAGGTCTTTTCCGCCAACACTTGATCGTCAAGGGATTCAACCGGGATACGGCTTGGTTTGCAATGCTCGATAAGGATTGGCTTGCCCTCAAACCTGCATACGAGGCATGGCTCGCGCCAGAAAATTTTGACGTTAACGGTGAGCAGAAGTGTAAGCTCGAAGAGTTTCGCCGACAATTCAGCAGCTAGTGATGGCGGGTCGAAAGGCACGGGGGGCTAGTGCGGCGCCAGCGCAATACCCTCCGCCATAGCGGGCAACAAGGTCGTGTTTGCTGCGCGTGTAGCGTTCCAGCACCCTGGCGATTTCCGTGAGGCAGGCGTCTCCTGCCGGTTGCCCGTATCGGTCCTTGGAGCCTTTGACAAAGCGGCATCCACCATGGGCAAGCATCAGTAAATCCTGCCCAAGCCCGCCAAGCTCGCTGGCGAGAACCTCGTCGAAGCGGCGCTATCCGGCTTCCCTCAGGCATTGGTCTCATCTTCAGTCAACTTGCGCGCGCGAATACCGGCTCTAATACAGTTGAGAGCGTCGTAATGCCGCTTGATGAGCGGGGTCAGCAGTCGATTCCTTTCACATCAGGTTTTTTGTCAATGGTTCATTTGGATGGCATCACAAAGCCTCCTTTGTTCGCAGATCCACGGTCTGAGCCCATCGCTTACCGGCTCGTTATCGAGCCTGTACAACCTCACATCCGGTCGCCGCTCTTGGCGGCAGGCACCAATTTCCCGCTTTCGCGGGCGCGGCTCAGGAGAACGGGACCAATCTCAAGACCGGCAGTTGAAGCCAAAAGGAATCCCGGTCCGTTCACCTGGATCCGACAGGGGGTGATCACACCCTGAGGATTAGAATTTACTTTTTGCGGCCGTTTCGCGCGTCAGGCAGCTTTCATGATTGCACCTTCGATTACGACGCCGGAACTCACGTACTTCCAGAGTGCAACGAGCAGTTTGCGGGCCAAAGCCACGATCGTCGGCTTTTTGAGGCGACCGCTGTTGCGGGCGATGCGCTCCTTGAACCAGCAGGTCAGCGCCGAACTCGGTTGATGGCGGAGCCATAACCAGGCGAGCTCTACCATTGTCGCTCGCAAACGCGGATTTCCCGCCTTAGAGACACCTTGCTCGCGATTGACGTTCCCGCTTTGCCAAGGGGAGGGAGCAAGGCCAGCGTAAGACGCGATTTGCCGTCGATTGTCGAAGTGTCGGAACAGGCCTTCCGTGTAGAGTATCGTAGCGAACTCCGGACCGATTCCTCTGATTCCCAAAAGCGCCGTCGCGCCTGCCGGCGTTTCCGGCGTCTCCTGGACGACCAACGCATCTCGCTCTGCTTCTACGGCCTTGATTTGTGTGAGTATCAATTCGAGGCGATCAAGCTCTCTGCAGATTTCTGCCTTTAAATGCTTTGATAGCGGACGGCCATCTCCAGTTCGAACCTCGTCCAGACGCTGGCGACGATCGCGATTTACAGGCTCGTACTCTCGTATTCCTTGCGTGAAGAGCAACCCCTTGATGCGATTGACGTGGAAGACACGTTCGGCAACCAGGGTCTTTCGCTCCCGTCCGATCCGACGATTATCGTCCTCCTCAGGTGTGAGAAGTTTGACCATTGAGCACGCCCGTGGCTCGCCACGTTTCCACGCCATCAAGGCCCGGATCAGCGTTTCGCCGTCGATGCGATCCGTTTTTGCCCGGCGATGGCGGCGGGGCATGGCAATGGACGCGGCCTCTACAATGTGGCTCTCAATCCAGGTTTCCTTGCTGAGTACCCGTCCTAGCCAAAAGCCATCAAGTCCAGCCTCTTGGATTACCACCAGCGGGTAAAGTCTGTTCTTTCGCCGTTGGGCTTTCTGGCGAAGGGCGGCAAGACACGAGAACAGGCCGGCAGTGTCACCTCCCGTGACTGTATGGCGAGACATCTTTTCGCTGCCTGGCGATAGCGCGGTCACAAGCCATGACGATTTGCTCAGTTCCAACGAGATGAAAATTGCGCCAAGATCGACGGCGGTAGCGGTCTGCGCTTGAGTTTGATCTGCTGTTATCGGCATGATTGGCCTCCAGAGAGTTTTCTAGCGACCTCACTCTGCCACTGTGCAGGCCGCTACTCACCCCTGATGGGATCTCAACTGGCTTAGGGGTTTCCTCAATGCGAGGTTTACGTCGAGCGCCGAACGATCAGCTTGCCGGGTAGGGTGACGGTTTCGGCTTCGACCCTTCCCAAGATCATGGCGATGATCGCCTGGACCATTTCATGCCGGGGTTGCTCATAGGTGGTGAGGCTGTAGGCGTGCGATCCGCCAAGCTCGTAATTGTCGAAGCCGACGATTGCAATGTCTTCGGGAATGCGAAGGCCGAATTTGCCTCGGATCTCGTCCATCGCTCCGAACGCCAGAATGTCGTTCTCGCACATGAGGACATCCGCTCGATCAGCGGCCGCTGTTTTGGAAAGGTAATCTCGAACTGACGTCGCGCCGGCTTCGGCGCTGTACTTCTCGGCGGACAGGAGCTCGACGTTGCGGATACCCTTCTCGGCCCAGAATTCCGCAAAATGCTGCCGACGGCGAAGGGCGGTCGATAGCGCCGCCGCTCCGCTCATGAAGGCGGGGCGGCGGTATCCCTTGTCGTAAAGGTGGTCGACGATGTCCCGGAGGGCGAGTTCGGCGTCGCAGACGACGGCCGGCACGCCATCGATCTGGCTGTCGCGGGCGAGCACGAACATCGGCGGCAAGACGTGGCCGAGCTGGCGATCGGTCAGGGTTTCGTCGCGGAACGCGGTGCCGAAGAGAATGATGGCGTCGACCTGACGCTGGTCGGCGTGGAGCAGCGCATTCACGTGGTCGAAATGATTGTTGATGTTGATGAGCATCGCAACCAGGCCGGCCGCCTGTAGCTGCTCCGTCAGCGTCTCGAGGAAGGGGAGCTTTTGCGGGTTGGCAAAGTCGTCGACAAACACTGCCACCTGCCGCGTCGAGTTCGTCGCGAGACTGCGCGCCAGGAGGTTGGGCGTGTAGTTGAGGGCAGCAGCCGTCTCCAGGACCTTACGCTTGCTCTCCTCGGTGATCGACGCGCCTGGCGTGAAGGCCCGGATGACCGTCCATTTCGACACTCCGGCGGCTTCCGCCACCTGTTTTGCTGTCGCCCGCTTCCGCATTACGCCTCCCGAAGAAAATAGAACAAACATTCCATTTTCCGATTCCGGTGAAATGAATGCTTGCTTTTAGCCTATTCGCCGATATGATGCACCCGTTTGCACCCGGTAGCAAAGATTTTGCACCCGGTAGCATTCGTTTTTAAGCCGTCCTGTGGAGTGGACGGCCCGGAGGAGGAAAAAATGAAATCAATTCTGAAGAAGCTTGCTTATGGTGTCGTCGCCGTCGGTATTGCCACGTCGTGGTCGGTCGGCGTGAAGGCTCAGGAGCAACCGAGCATCATCGCCGTCACGCATGGGCAGGCGTCGGATCCGTTCTGGTCGATCGTCAAGAACGGCATGATGCAGGCCGCCAAGGACAGTAACGTCAAGGTCGACTATCGCGCGCCGGAGACTTTCGACATGGTTGCAATGGCCCAGCTCATCGAAGCAGCCGTCAACCAGAAGCCGGCCGGCATCGTCGTCTCCAATCCTGATCCCGACGCGCTCGGCCCGGCTATCGAAAAGGCGGTCGCCGCCGGTATTCCGGTTATCTCGATGAACTCGGGCATTTCAGCCGCCGAAAAACTCGGCATCAAGCTGCATGTCGGCCAGGACGAGATGCCGGCGGGCATCAAGGTCGGGGAAAAGCTCAAGTCGCTCGGCCTGAAGCATGTCCTCTGCGTCAACCAGGAAGTCGGCAACGCCGCGCTCGACCAGCGTTGCGCCGGCACCGAGAAGGGCTTCGAAGGCGGCAAGGTCACTGTCCTGCCGACATCAGCGGACCCCGCCGAAATCGAATCGAAGATTCAGGCTGCTCTGACCTCCGATCCGTCGATCGACGTCGTTCTCGGCCTGTCGGCACCGCTCGTCGGCGAGCGTGCGGTTGCCGTCGTTGAGAAGATGGGCAACGGCGACAAGGTCAAGGTCGCATCCTACGACCTCTCTGCCGGTTTCCTTCAGGCGGTCGCCGATGGCAAGGCTCTCTTCGCCGTCGACCAGCAGCCTTACCTGCAGGGTTATCTGCCTGTGACCTTCCTCGCACTCAACGCCCGCTATGGCACAATCCCGGCAGGCAACGTCGCCTCCGGCCCGAGCTTCGTCGAGAAGGACGCGGCTGCTTCGGTTATCGAGAAATCCTCCCAGGGTATCCGCTAAGCGGAAACCGCGGCAGCTCCCACCGAGGGTGGGAGCTGCTCTTCACAGCCGTATCGTTTCTGCCGCGCGACCTTGATCGCGGCGACGACGGCGCACGGATAATGTCTATTTCCGAGGTATGACCATGACGCTGGCCAACGAACAGAACGGAGCTACGGCCCGTCCCGACGAGCGGCTGAAGAAGGTTTCGACCACGAGGGCGCTGCTGCGGCGTCCGGAGCTCGGTGCCGTCGCCGGACTGGCGCTCGTCACGATTTTCTTTTTCTTCACCGCCAATCCCGCCATGTTCACACTTGCCGGTGTGATCAACTTCATGGCGCCGGCTGCGCAGCTCGGCATTCTGGCAATCGGCGCCGCTCTGTTGATGATCGGCGGCGAGTTCGACCTTTCCATCGGTTCGATGGTCGCCTTCGCCGGTCTCGTCTTCGGCACCGCTCTTGTCGTCCTGCACCTGCCTCTCAGCGTCTCGATTCTGATTACGCTCGCCTTTGCCGTCGTCATCGGTGTCACGAACGCGCAGCTGACGATGCGCACGGGCCTACCATCCTTCATCGTCACCCTGGCGTTTCTCTTCATCCTGCGCGGCCTGACGCTCGTCGGCCTGAAATGGGCGAGCGGCGGAGCAACCCAGCTTCGGGGCATGAAGGAGGCCGCGGCCGGCAGCCCGCTTGCGCCGCTCTTCTCAGGCGATGCCTTTGCCGGTCTGTTCTCCTGGCTTGGGAGCCACGGCATCATCGAAACCTTCCCGAGCGGCGCTCCCAAGGTTCCCGGCATTCCAGTCGAGATCCTGTGGTTCGTGCTGATCGCGCTCATCGCCACCTGGGTGCTGCTGCGGACGCGCTTCGGCAACTGGATCTTCGCCTCCGGCGGCGACCCGCGGGCTGCCCGCAAGTCCGGCGTCCCCGTTGCCCGCGTGAAGACCACTCTCTTCATCGTGACGGCGATGTGCGCCACTCTCGTTGCCATCCTCACCGTGCTCGATGCCGGATCGACGGATGCGCGCCGCGGCTTTCAGAAGGAATTCGAAGCGATCATCGCGGCCGTTATCGGCGGATGCCTGCTGACCGGCGGCTACGGCTCGGCGATCGGCGCCTTCTTCGGTTCCATCGTCTTCGGCATGGTTCTGATCGGGCTGACCTACACGTCGATCGACCAGGATTGGTATCTCGTCTTCCTTGGCGGCATGCTGCTGACGGCCGTCATCTTCAACAATGTCATTCGCAAACGCGTGACGGGAGAACGCTGATGAGCACGTCCAAGACGCCCATCGTCGAGATCAGGAACCTGGTCAAGCACTTCGGCTCCATCATCGCGCTCAATGGCGTTTCGTTGAGTGTCCATGCCGGGGAAGTCCTCTGCCTTCTCGGGGACAACGGCGCCGGCAAGTCCACCCTCATCAATACGCTGTCGGGCGTGTTCAAACCGACATCGGGAGAATTTCTCGTCGACGGGCAGCAGCGATCCTTCACAGGCCCGCGCGACGCGCTGGATGCGGGGATCGCGACCGTCTACCAGGATCTCGCGATGATCCCGCTGATGTCGGTGACCCGGAACTTCTTCATGGGCCGCGAACCTCTGAAGGGCTTCGGCCCCTTCAAATACATGGACATGGACTTCGCCAACAACGTGACACAGGACGAGATGCGCAAGATCGGCATCGACGTGCGCGAGCCCGATCAGGCGGTCGGCACGCTCTCCGGCGGCGAGCGCCAGTGCGTCGCCATTGCCCGCGCCGTCTATTTCGGCGCGAAGGTTCTCATTCTCGACGAGCCGACCTCGGCGCTCGGCGTCGCCCAGACCTCGATGGTTCTGAAGTATATCGACCAGGTCCGCAACAAGGGGCTCGGCGTCATTTTCATCACCCACAACGTCCGCCATGCCTATGCGGTGGGCAACAGGTTCACGGCACTCAATCGCGGCAAGACGCTCGGAACATTTGCGAAGAGCGAGATCGACCTGGACGGCCTTCAGAACCTGATGGCCGGCGGCAAGGAACTGCAGTCCCTCTCCGAGGAGCTCGGCGGAACAATCTGACTGGTCGCTCCGGAACAGACATCCGGTTCGGCGCATCCGCGCCGGGCCGCGACCTTCCATACCCCTCAAGCAGGAACACTCATGAGCACTGCCAGCAATTCACCCTTCCCATTGGCCGCCTGCGCCGAAATGCTGTGGCGGGACAAGCCGATCGAGTGGCGCGCCTCGCGTCTCAAGGAGATGGGCTTCGGCGTCGGCCTCTGGAACTGGCCGGAACACGACATCGGCAAGCTTGCGGCAACAGGCGCGAGTTTCACGATCATGAACGGCTATCTGACCGGCCGTCTCACCGACGACGAAGGCGCCGACGAGCTTCTGCGGACTGCGCGCGAAACGGCGCAAGTCGGCAAGCGGCTCGGCGTTCAGCGGCTGAACCTTCATGGCACCGGCCTCGGCGATCGCGGCCTTCCGGTGCAGCCGATCGAAGTCGTCACCGGCGCGATGTGGCTGAAAGCGCGCGATACGCTTCGCCGGATCGTCGACCTGGCGGAGCAAGAAGGCGTCGTCTTTACGCTGGAAAACCTGAACCTGCCGGTCGATCACCCTGGCGTGCCGTTCGGCCGCGCCGAGGACACGCTGGCGCTCGTCTCCAGCATCGATCACCCCAGGCTTCGTCTCAATCTCGACCTCTACCATGCGCAGATCGGCGAGGGGAACCTGATCGAGCTCTGCCGGAAGAGCCTGCCATGGATTGGCGAGATCCAGGTCGCCGACGTGCCGGGACGCTGCGAACCGGGCACAGGCGAAGTCAACTGGAATGGTATCGCCAAGGCGCTGAACGCAATGGGTTATTCCGGGCCGATTGGCATGGAAGCCTGGGCCGCGGGTGATCCAGAGACAGCGCTCGAAGCGTTCCGCGCCGCATTCACGATCTGAAATCACGAAATTACAGGACGAATCCTATGCCCAAGATCAAATCCGTCAATGTCGGCCTCATCGGCGCCGGCCGCATCGGCTCCTTTCACGGCGAAACCGTCGCCCGCCGGCTGGTCGATGCCGAACTCGTCGCCATCGCCGATCCGGCGCCGGGGGCTGCGGCGAAGCTCGCCGAGCAACTCGGCGTCGATGCTGCATACACCGACGTCGCAGAACTGCTTGCCCATCCCGGTCTCGACGCCGTGATCATCGCAACGCCGGCGCGCTTCCATACCAATGTCCTCGTGCGGGCGGCCGAGGCCGGCAAGGCGATCTTCTGCGAGAAGCCGATGGCCCTGACGCTCGAGGACGCCGATCGTGCGATTGCCGCTGCGCGTTCGGCGAATGTCGCGCTGCAGGTCGGTTTCAACAGGCGCTGGGACCAGGCCTTTGCCGAAGGCCGCGCCGCGATCGATGCCGGCAAGATCGGGGCGCCGCAGCTCATCCGATCGTTGACGCGCGATCCCGGCCCATTCGGCGCCGATCCCGACAGGATCCCGCTCTGGACCATCTTCTACGAGACCCTGATCCACGACTTCGACACGCTGCTCTGGCTGAATCCGGGCGCCAAGCCGGTCGAAGTCTTCGCAATGGCCGACGCGCTCGTTCGTCCGGATGCGAGGGACAGGGGCTTCCTTGACACCGCCGTGGTGAATATCCGCTTCGACAACGGCTCGGTCGCCGTCGCGGAAGCGAATTTCTCGGCGCTTTACGGCTACGACATCCGGGGTGAAGTCTTCGGTTCGGGCGGCATGGTGACCATGGGTGATGTCAGGCGTTCCAGCATGACGCTCTTCGGCAAGGACGGCGTGTCCAGCGATACCTGGCGCCGCGACACCGACCACTTCATTCAGGCTTATACGGCTCAGCTCGCATCCTTCATGGCCTCCGTCCGAAACGGCGAAGTGAGGAGCGGGCCGACAGGAGCAGACGCTCGCAACGCCCTGGCGATCGCGCTCGCCAGCATCGAGTCCGTCTCCAGAAAGCAACCTGTCACCGTGCGGTGATGAGCGAGGTGCGCCGGCCTCCGGCGCACTCCACTCCAGCGAGGAGCCATGTTGATGAACGCATTGAAGAAGCCCGAGAGCTTCGGCGAGCTGAAGGGCATGATCGTGGCGACTGGGCTACGGCTCCCCGAGCAGCAGGAGCGTGTGGCGAGAGCGATTCTCGCCCGGCCAGATATTGTCGCTTTCGGTACGATCAGTTCCGTCGCCGGCGCATGCGCCGTCTCCCCAACCACGGTTGTCCGTGTCGCGAACGCCTTGGGATTCGAGACCTTCAAGGAGTTCAAACTGTTCTTTTGTCAGCATCTGCGGTCGCTCTCGGCAAGCGGACGCGCGATCAGTTTCCAATAATTCGTATCACAGAGCTTGAATGAACAGCCTCGATTGCCTGACCGCCGGCGTAAGTCTTGCCGTTGGCCAGCTGTCATCGGCTAACGATGGTCTAGAAGATCTCGGCGCCGACATTTCGCTCGAAACCTGCCTCCGCGCAGCGGCGGGCAAGACTACCGGGGCGTGGAAGCCGGCCGAAAGCTTCGTGCGATGCCGTCATATTAGACCTTTTGCTCGCTGGTATTCCGGTGAGTTGGCGGAAAGGTCGGTAGATGACGAGATTGCGCCCGTCGCTAGCCATCGGCGCAGCTTCGCGATGGGCTGCGAAGTGATGGTTTACGGCGAGGTGCCAATGATGGCGCCCGGATCGCCGCTTGAGGCGATGCCTGGAGAATAATCATGCCGGAGGGAAGGGTTTCCGCCTTCGCGGCACGGCGGACGGAATTTTCGAGACGCCTCATCTGTGAATACGGTCTTCAGCGCGCCTACCACCGGGAGGACGTAGGTCTAAAAGCGATAAAATAGGGCCAAACGACACGCGCTCACTTCGATGCAGAGGCGGGCCACGATGTATTCTACCACTGGTGTCAAGCTGTTTCGGGTGCAAGGGCGGTCGGATGCCAAGACGTTTTCTAGCCAGCCGCTTTCAGAGGCACTCGTGACGCATCATTATTCAGTTCGACTAGTTGCGACAGAATCCGCATGAAAGCCTTGCGGTCTTCGGGCGCAAGTGGCGCCAGGATACGTTCCTGTGCAAGGAGGACCCCGGGCTCGACCTCTTCGAGCACAGCTTTACCATGTGGAAGCAGGTGCAACAGCTTGATGCGCTTATCTTCTGTGTGAGCTTTCCGAACGATCAGGCCCTTCCCTTCCATGCGTTCCAAAACGTTTCCCAGCGTCGAACGGTCGAACGCAATCGTTGCCGAAAGCCGCGTCGCGTCTATGCCTGGGTTGTCGCGGATTGCAACCATGGCGGCATATTGAACGGGAGTGATGTCGACGGGCGCGACCCCCTCTAGGAAAATTGACACAGCAATCTGTTGAGCCCGGCGAATGAGGTGCCCCGGCATCTCGTAGAGGTCGTGCTCCGACATGATCCAATAGACCCTTTGAAAGTGCCGTATTCGGGCAGACTGACAGTATACGTTCGTTCGGCGTGGTTTCAAACCGCAAAAAGTGATCTCAGGCTAATCCAATGTTTTTGCAAGCTTCTTTAAGCCTCATATCGCAGTTCTACTGTCAAGTTCACGGTTTGATTTTAGAAAAAAATTGACACGGTAAAAATCCTCAGCATACTGTCAATCGTCGTTTGGTGGATGATCATTCGGTTTTCCGAACGGAGATCCGAGTCACGAAGCACGTGGAGAGCGTTGGTCGATGTGAACAGTCCATCGACAGATAAGTTGCTCGGCAGCGTCGCCGATGCTGGCGTGGACAAGGTCGGTGCGGCCGTAATCGCTCCAAGGGCTTCGATGCGTGGCGCAGGTCGCGCCGCAGGAACGCCAAAGCATTGCCGCGGCCACCACGGCCGCGGTGGACCTGTGTTGAATTTTTCAGATCGAGGCAAAACTATGCAGTTTCACCTGAATGGGTTTCGCACTGGGGATCCGGCAGTCGCCCAGAGCAAGCATGCCGCCCATGCAAGTACAGAAACACTGCCGGATGATGTCGATGTACTGATTATTGGCTGCGGCCCGGCAGGCCTCACGCTTGCGGCACAGCTCTCCGCCTTTCCGACGATCCGGACCTGTATTGTTGACCAGAAGCTCGGACCGCTCCAGCTTGGTCAAGCCGACGGGATTGCATGCCGGACGCTGGAGATGTTCGAAGCGTTTGGTTTTGCCGATCGCGTCCTCAAAGAGGCGTACTGGGTCAATGAAACCTCTTTCTGGAAACCGGATGAAGCCAATCGTGACAATATCGTCCGTCACGGCCGTATCCAGGATGTCGAGGATGGGCTGTCCGAAATGCCCCATGTCATCCTCAATCAAGCGCGCGTACACGATTTTTATTTGGACCTGATGCGAAAATCGCCGAGCGGGCTGGAGCCACACTACGGACGGCGTCTTGTTGAGCTCGTCATCGATACCGATCCTTCCAAATCCCATCCCGTCACCGCGCGCTTCGAACGCATCGAAGCAGGGCATGAGGGTGAATTCGAAACGGTCAGGGCACGCTATGCGGTCGGTTGCGACGGAGCTCGCAGCACGGTGCGCAGTTCGCTTGGACTTGCGTTGAAAGGCGATTCAGCCAATCAAGCTTGGGGCGTGATGGACGTCCTCGCGGTGACCGATTTCCCCGATACCCGCCTTAAGGCGGTCATCCAGTCGGCGAGCGAAGGCAGCATCTTGCTAATTCCGCGCGAAGGCGGCTACCTTATCCGCATCTATGTCGAGCTCGACAAGCTCGCCGAAAATGAACGGGTTGCCGGCAAGAACATCACCATCGATAAGCTGATAGGCGCCGCGCAACGCATCCTCCACCCATATACACTGGATGTGAAGGAAGTGGCCTGGTGGTCGGTTTACGAGATCGGCCAGCGCCTTTGCGACAAGTTCGACGATGTACCAGAGGACCAGCTAGCGACACGCCCGCCGCATGTCTTTATTGCTGGCGACGCGTGCCACACCCACAGCCCGAAAGCCGGGCAGGGGATGAATGTCTCGATGCAGGACGCCTTCAACCTCGGCTGGAAACTGGCCTCCGTGCTGGATGGCCGCTGCGCGCCAGACCTGTTGCACAGCTACTCCGCCGAACGGCAGGCGGTCGCCCGCGAATTGATCGATTTCGACCGCCAATGGGCGAAGATGCTGAGCACGCCGCTCAAGTCTGCGAGCCATCCCCACGGGATAGACCCGGCAGAAGTGCAGAAATATTTCGTCAGGTCTGGACGCTATACCGCCGGCACCGCGACCCGCTACGGGACATCGAAGCTGACCGGCGAAGCAACCTATCAGCACCTCGCCAAGGGCTTTTCGATCGGCACGCGCTTTCATTCGGCGCCGGTTGTGCGTCTCGGTGATGCCAAGTCTGTCCATCTGGGCCATGCTGCCAAAGCCGACGGTCGTTGGCGACTATACGCATTCGCGGGGGAGGGGGACAGTGGCCAATCCGGCCGAGCCATTGCGGCCCTGTGCGATTTTCTCAGCGACGCACCTTCATCTCCGTTGATACGATATACGCCGAAGGGCGGTGACATTGATTCCATCATCGACGTGCGCGCGGTATTCCAACAGCCCCATCGCGATCTAGCGATCACGACGATGCCTGCATTGCTTTTACCGATAAAGGGACGGCTTGGCCTGCGCGATTACGAGAAGATGTTTTGCCCCGATTTCAAGGCCGAAATTGATATCTACGATCTACGCGGCATTGATCGCCAACAGGGATGCATCATTCTTGTGAGACCAGATCAATATGTCGCTCACGTTTTACCCCTCGAAGCGCGTGAAGATCTCAGTGGGTTTTTCGACCGATTCATGCTAAGCGGCTCGTAAGGTTGCCTTGCCGAGCAGTCCCGTCACCCGTTCCTGAACGAGACCGTCAAAATTACAGTCGCATCTGAGCTCTCGGGCTTGACTTTTCCGATGCCAACTTCCGTTTCAAAGTATCATGGTTGGTCGCCGTCGATGACACTCACGGTAAATGCGTTTATCGCTTCCGGTGCCAATCGCGACTGGCGGAGGAGAAGTCGCCAGCTAAATTGTAAAAGCTCACGAGAGCGGTTGTATCTCTAGTATCTAGAATAAACTTTGTAAAACTGATAGGTTCACTCTGGGGACATTTGGAGTGGAAGTGCGATGCTTGATCTTGAGCCAATATGTTTTTCATCGGATTGTCCAAGCCGCGCGCTGTTCGATCAGATCGCCGATAAGTGGTCAATGATGGTCCTGGCGGTACTCTCCGACGGTCCGCAAAGGTTTAATGCGATCAAGCGCCGTTTGGAAGGCGTCACCCAAAAGGCGCTCACTCAGTGCCTTCGGAGATTAGAACGCAATGGTTTGATCTCGCGTCACGTGATCCCGGTTTCGCCCGTCGCCGTCCAGTACGAAATCACGCCATTGGGAAGGACGCTGCAGCAACCATTTAAGGAGCTGCATTTATGGACTGTCGATAAGCTGCCGCAGGTCGAGCAGGCAAGGCAGAAATTCGACCAAGGGCTTGGCCGCTAATCCCGCGCTTATGGGACGAAGCCTGTCGCCGCTTTGAGACAAGGAAGGGACGTGATCTGCGTTCGGCGAGCACACCTGAGATCCCCGCTGCAGGAATGGCACTGTTTTCTCCGGTCTGACGGTAGCCGAGAGCCTTTGGCATCGATGTCGAGAATGGGACTACTCGACTAGGCCAGAGCTTATTTCAAAATGGATTAGGGCAACGGGGCAGGGTCGCGATCGTACAATTGATCGTGGATGCCGTGCGTGAGGCTCTCGAGCAGGAGAAGTTGAAAGCCGGAGAGCCTCTTGCCAGCTCGTCTGACACAATAGACCGGGACCTCCAAAGCAATGCCCGGAGTTTCGACATGTCGCAAGATATTAGAAGCAATCTCATCCCGAACCGAAGACGCAAACAGGAAGGCGACCCCTGCGCCCGCCCGTACGGCTTGCTTTATCGCCTCGGCATGGCCGAACTCCATCACGATTGATCGGCGCGAGATTCCAAACTCCATCAGCGCATGTTCCTCGATCTCGCGGCGGGGCGTCCCGGATTGAGCGGTAACGAAATCGAGTCCGGCCAGCGTGTTTGCGTCCACGCCTGCAGCGTCCAAATCATAGTCTCGCGGCGCACAGAGGATCAGTCGGTCTGCTGCGATCCGCTCGACCTGCAGTCCCCCGATCTCGTGGCGAGGGTCAAGGATGGTGAAGGCGAAATCGCAATCGCCGTTTCGGACCTCCTCGGTCACCAGCATTGGCGAGGTTATGCGCACCGATACCTCGCTGCCCCGATATCGCGCACGGTAGCCCGTGATCAGCTCCGGTAGCACGTAAGAACCTAACGTCATCGACGCACCGACGATCGCCTTTCCAGCTATGCCGCGCTGCCTGTCAGCCATCTCACGTTCGATTTCGTGCGTGCGACTCACTACCTCCTTTGCCCACTGCAGCACGCGGCGGCCATCATCAGTGAGCGCGATACGGCGCCCATTGCGCTGGATCAGAGTTGCGCCAAGCTTTTCGGACAGGGATTTGACATGCGCCGAAACTACCGGCTGCGCAAGGTGCAGCCGTTCCGCAGCGCGCGAGATGCTGCCGAACTCGGCGACGAGACAAAATATCTCGAGCTTATGGATCGAGAGTTGAGAGGCTGCTGAGCGCATTCCCATTCATAGCATAGAGCAGATGAATTGGGCCAGAACTATATATTAGAAGAGAGGTCTTATCAGCTGTACGTTCACTTCGGACCGGCGGGGAGTGGAGTTAGTCGGCTATCGCAAAAGCTGGGCGGCCTTACTCTCCAGGCGAGGCGGAAGGGGCACGGGATTCACATCCCGATGTCCGAACGGGCGACGATAAATACCGCGAAATGTTCGCGCGTATTTCTGAGAGGAGAAGTTAACTTGTGTTGTGCAGATGCAGGCTCACATCAGGCCGCTGTTGATATTTCCGATACGGCGACCGCGTCAGTACCGCCTTCGCCTCATTTAATCGAAGAGCTTGTTGCGGCGAACCAAATTCTTTTCGACCAAGGTGTTGTAGATGCCTTCGGCCATGTCAGCGTTCGGCACGACAAGCGTCCAGATCGATTTCTGCTAGCGCGCAATATGGCGCCGAGCCGGGTGACGGCAGAAGATATCGTCGAGTTCACGCTCGACGGCGAGGCGGTCAACGCAAAAGGTCGCAAAGTCTACCTAGAGCGGTTCATCCATAGTGAGATTTATCGGACACGGCCAGACGTGATGTCGGTCGTCCATAGCCATTCCCATTCTGTTGTTCCCTTGAGTGTGGTCAAGGGAATGCGGCTGAGACCGATCTTTCATATGGCTGGCTTTATCGGGCAAGGCGCACCCGTCTTTGAGATTCGCGAGACCGCGGGCGATGCGACTGACTTGCTTGTCAGCAACAATGCGCTTGGCCAGGCGCTGGCAAAACACTTCAATGGGCACGACATCGTTCTGATGCGCGGCCACGGATCAACGGTCGCTGGCGGCTCCGTCAAACAGGCGGTGTACCGGGCAGTCTATGCCGAGCTTAACGCTCGATACCAACTTCAAGCAATGCAGCTCGGAGAGGTGACTTTTCTCACCGAGGAAGAGGGCAAAACCGCCGTCGAAAGTGTGGAGGGGCAGCTTCAACGTCCGTGGGACATGTGGCTTGAACAGGCGCGATCTCGCCGGAACTGATGGTTCCAGAAGACGGATGCGCCCGCGTTGAGAGCTTGCGCAATATGATGGAGGAAACGCGATGAACGAGAGAGTGGAAGCCCAGTCCGATACCGTCGAACTGATCCTGCCAACCAAAACCGGCCTCTATTATGGTGGCCAGTGGCACGAGGCATTGGATAAGCGTAGGGCAGAGGTCTACAGTCCGTCTACAGACAAGCTGCTCGGCAGCGTCGCCGACGCGGCGGCGGAAGATGTAGATGCTGCGGTGAATGCGGCCAAGAAAGGCTTCGAGGAGTGGCGCAAGGTCGCGCCGTTGGAGCGTGCGAAGATTCTCAAGGCGATGGCCGAAGTCTTGCGTCGCAATGGCCGGGAACTCGCGATGCTGGACGCGGCAGACGGAGGCAGTCCCTATACGGAGATGCTCGGCGACGTAATGGCAGCTGTCGCGTCAATGGAGTTTTTTGCCGGTTTGGTCACCGAGATGAAGGGCAATTCCATCCCCATTGGCCCAAATGCCGTGAACTTCTCTGTTCGTGAACCGCGCGGCGTGGTCGCACGCATCATTCCATTCAACCACCCCTTCATGTTTTGCGCAGGCAAGTCGGCCGCTCCGCTTGCAGCGGGCAATTCGGTGATCATCAAGCCGCCGGAACAGGCGCCGCTTTCGTCGCTCCGGCTGGCGGAACTCATCGGTGGCCTGCTTCCGCCTGGCGTCTTCAACGTGCTCCCCGGCGGCCGTGAGGCCGGCGCGGCGCTCAGCAGTCACACCGACGTCAACATGGTCGCGTTGATCGGCAGCGTTCCGACCGGTCGCGCGGTGATGAAGGCCGCAGCGGAAACGATCAAGCCGGTCTTGCTGGAACTAGGCGGCAAGAATGCGCTGATCGCCTTTGCGGATGCGGATCCGGAAGAGGTCGCGACAGCTGTTGTTGGCGGAATGAACTTCACTTGGTGCGGGCAATCCTGCGGATCCACCAGCCGTGCCTTCCTCCATGACGACATCCACGACGCCGTCGTCGCCAAGCTTGCGGAACGGGCGGCGCGCTTCAAGCCCGGCATTCCCACGGATCCATCGACGACGATGGGCGCCCTCGCCAGCAAGGTCCAGCACGAGCGGGTCATGCGTTATATCGAGACCGCCAAAGCCGAGGGAGCTCGGGTCGTCTGCGGGGGCAAGCGGCCTTCGGCGCCGGAACTTGCAGACGGCAATTTCGTCGAACCGACCATCTTCGCTGACGTCACAATGGACATGACCATCGCACGGGAGGAAATCTTCGGGCCGGTCTTGTCCGTACTGCGCTGGAACGATGAAGCCTCCATGATCGAACAGGTTAACAAGCCGGAATATGGCCTGACCTGCTCGATATGGACTGACGACCTTACGACGGCGCATCGAACCGCGCGCCAGGTGCAAGCCGGTTACATCTGGATCAATGAGACCAGCAAGCATTTCCTAGGCTCCCCTTTTGGCGGCTTCAAGCAGTCGGGACTTGGACGTGAAGAGTGCTTGGAGGAGTTGATCGCCTTTACGCAGGAAAAGAATATCCATATCAATCTGAACCGGGGGCGTACCCCGCGATGAACGATATCACAACCACCACCGTTCCAGCGGGCTCTCTCTTGGGCGACATCGAGCAGCCCTCGAGGCTGCTCCCCACAGGCGACGCACTTTTTGGCAGCGATGTTATCGCCGAAACACTGCGATCGCTGGATATTCCCTTCATCGCGCTCAATCCAGGCGCCAGCTATCGGGGTTTGCACGACAGTCTCGTCAACCATCTCGGCAACGTTAGTCCGCAGATGCTCCTCTGCCTCCACGAGGAACACGCCGTCGCGATCGCCCAGGGCTGGGCGAAGGTGACAGGCAAGCCCATGCTGGTCTGCGTGCATTCGAATGTAGGCCTGTTCCACGCAACCATGGCGATTTTCAACGCCTGGTGCGACCGGATGCCGATGATTGTGCTCGGGGCGACAGGCCCGGTCGATGCGGCCAAGCGCCGTCCCTGGATCGAGTGGATACACACGGCGCAAGACCAGGGGGCCATCGTCCGGCCCTATGTAAAATGGGACGCGCAGCCAGCATCCCCAACGGCCGCCCGGGAAGCGCTGCTGCGCGGGGCGTGGCTCGCAAAGACGGCGCCACAAGGTCCGGTCTATATCAATCTCGATGCCGGGATGCAGGAGGAACGGCTAATCGCGCCTCTCGAGCCCATCGACCCCACGCGCTATATCCCGGACGTTGCCGCATCGGCTTCGGGCGGTCAGATCGCCCAACTCGCGCGCTTGCTTGGAGACGCCCGGGACGCCGTCTTCCTCATGGGACGCGTCAGCCGCAGTGAGGAGGGCTGGGCGCAGCGCGTTGCGCTGGCTGAGCGGTTCGGCGCGCAGGTGGTGACGGATCTTAAGATCGGCGCCGCTTTTCCCACCGACCATCCGCTGCACGTCGGCAGTCCCGGCGTTTTCCCTCTGCCCGAGGCGATGAATGCGATTGCGAAGGCCGATCTTATCGTTAGCTTTGACTGGGTCGATCTTGCCGGGACATTGCGGATGGCCTGTAAAGGCGCCCCCGCGGCAAAGGTCGTTCAGGTTTCCCTTGATCATGTCTTGCATAACGGCTGGAGCGCCGACCACCAGGGCTTGCCGCCCGTCGATCTGTTCCTGGCAGCTGAACCTGACGTCGTGGTTTCGAGCCTGATCTCGACGCTCGATGCGATCGACGTATCCGTTTTGCCTGCTACGGTACCCGCGCCTCCTGCCAACGTCGAAGGGCAGATAACCGTTCCTGATATGGCCGCGGTTCTGCGTCAGGTGGTCGCCGATAGGCCTGTATCGCTGCTTCACCTTCCATTGTCCTGGGACGGCGCATCCTGGCCCTTGCGGCATCCGCTCGATTTCCTCGGCTCGGATGGCGGCGGGGGCCTTGGTGCGGGGCCAGGCATCGCGGTCGGCGCGGCCTTAGCGTTACGCGGTTCCGGCCGACTGCCGATCGCGATATGCGGCGACGGCGATTTCCTGATGGGCGCGACGGCTCTATGGACGGCAACGCACTACCGCATTCCGGCCCTGTTCGTGATCGCCAACAACCAATCCTTCTTCAACGATGAAGTGCACCAGGAACGCGTGGCTCGTATCCGCGACCGTCCCGTCGCAAACAAGTGGATCGGCATGCGGATGACTGACCCCGAGATCGATATCGCCGCAATGGCGAGGGCTCAGGGAGCAATCGGGTTTGGCCCTGTGGAATCAATGGATCAGCTTGAGGACGTCTTCAGGCAAGCCGTCGAGGCGGTCGAGCGCGGCGGTGTTGCAGTCGTCGATGTAAGGGTTGCCACGGGTTATACACCGGCTATGGCCAGCTCTCTGACGAGGGCAGAGCCATGATGATTGAAACAAAGCTTTCCTCCACGGCTGAACCTTCGGATGCTCCCAAGTTTTCAGGACCGCCACCCCTGACTGTCGAGAACGTCACAAAGCGCTTCGGCGATGGTCCGAATGCACTGACGGCCGTCGATTCGGTGTCTTTCACGTTGGCACCCGGAGAGTTTGTGTCGGTCATTGGCCCGTCCGGGTGCGGGAAGTCCACACTTTTCCATGTGATCGGAGGGTTGACGAATGCCACCGAAGGGAGCGTTCGTGTGGAGAACGACACGATCAACGGGCCGCATCCGGCCATCGGTATCGTGTTCCAGGAGGAATCGACTTTTCCCTGGCGCAACGTCATTGACAACGTTGCCTTCCCGCTCGAACTGCGGGGCGTGGGGAAGCAGGAACGCCATGCCGCTGCCTCGCGTTACATTGACATGGTTGGGCTCTACGGCTTCGAAAAGCGCCTACCGTCTGAACTGTCCGGCGGTATGCGTCAACGCGTCTCCATTGCCCGTACGCTTGCAGCAAAGCCGCGCATACTGCTGATGGACGAGCCTTTCGCTGCACTGGACGAACAGACTCGCCTGCTGCTCGGAGACAAGGTGCTGCAGATCCAGCAAGACCTTCAGCAGACGTCTCTTCTCATTACGCATTCGATAACAGAAGCGGTGCAGCTTTCCGACCGAATCCTCGTCATGAGCTATCGGCCAGGCCGCATAAAACGTGTTGTGAACGTTAATCTTCCGCGCCCGCGAACTTCCGACGTTGTCAGCAGTCCGGAGTTCGGCGCGATCGTGGCGGATATCTGGGCGGATCTCCGGGAGGAGGCCACGCGTGGGTTGTCCGATTCGGAACGGGGGCGTAAATGAAGCGCCTTTCCAACGTGGAACATTCAATCCCGGCCGCGCTGCTGGGAATTGGAACGATGGCAGGTGCATTGGCGATTGCTCAGGGATTGATCCTAAGCGAGGTCCTCAGCTCCTATATAGTTCCACTGCCAACGGATGTTCTTGCAAGTTTCTGGCGCGTCGTAACGGAAGAGGGGGTCGCTGGTCGCTTCCTTCTGACCGTTGGCGAAACCCTTGCCGCCAGCACGCTCATTCTTCTTGTCGGCGTGCCAGTAGGTCTCTTGCTCTTCCGGTTCAAAAAATTGCGATTGGCGTTCGAACCCTGGCTGGCGGTCCTGGCGGCTGCACCGCTCGTGCTTGCGTATCCTCTTTTTCTTGTGCTCTTCGGGCGGAGTTCACTCACCATCATCATAATCGGCTTTTTCGCCGGCGTGGCGCCGGTGGCGCTCAAGACTATTGAAGGATTCGCTTCGACTCGCCGTGTTCTGATCGATGTTGGTCGCAGTTTCAGGCTGACGCCGGCCCAGGAATTCCGCCAGATCCTCATGCCAGCGGCACTGCCGCAGATTTTCGTCGGCCTACGGCTGGGGCTGATCTTCTGCCTGATCAATATAGTTGGCGTCGAATTCCTGATCAATCTCGGCGGGCTCGGCCAACTCATCAACGATCTTGCCGAGCGTTACGATCTGCCCGGTACCTATGCCGCTATCTGCTTCGTCGTGTTCGTCAGTGTTCTCTTCTTCGCTATTCTCGACAGGGGTGAAAAATGGCTGCAACGACGCGGATAGTTCTCGTTCCGGCACGTATCAATGTCAGCGTTGCGGTCATTCGCCTAATCGCCGCGGGGATGCTGCTCGCAATCTGGCAGGCACTTGCTTTCTCCGGTCTGTTCTTCCGTGACGTGGTGCCGCCGCTCCAGACCGTCGCGTCCGGTCTTATCGCCGTTTTCACGGACGGGAATTTCTACATCAACCTTGCTGTTACGGGCTTCGAGTTCGGCCTGGCGCTGATCATCGGCGGGATCGTCGGCTTGCTTGTCGGAGTGCTGCTCGGCCGCAACGCGCTTCTATCGCAGGCCTATGAGAGCTGGCTCAGCTATCTCGGACCAACACCGAAGATTATTCTGTTTCCGGTAATGATCATGATGTTCGGTGTCGGTAGCGGCTCGAAGATCGCCATGGGCGCCATCGCGTGCTTTTTTCCCATCGCCATTAGTGTCGCGTCGGGCATGCGGGGCGTCGATCCAACGTTTCAGCGTGTTGGGCGTTCGCTCCAGGCCAACGCCTGGCAAATGTTCTTCAAGATTGAGTTGCCCGCCATGGTCGCCCCCCTGGTCAACGGCTTCCGACTTGGATTTGGCGTCGCCATCATCAGCGTGCTACTCGCCGAAACAAAGCTTTCAAACCAGGGTATCGGCTTCATGATCATCAACGCCTACACGCGGTTCGACATGCCGCAGATGTACGCACTGCTCATCGTCACGATTACCTTCGCAGCGGTTGTCAACGCAAGCGCTGAGCGCATTGCCAAACGTTTCGGCGGTAACCCATCCGAGCGGAGGACCTAGCCCTTCGGAAATCTGCTCGACTTCCGTGACGGCAAAGACAGAGGAGGTGTCACGGATGGTAATCGGCAAGTCTGATGAATTAGTTCAACACCCACAGCTTGCGTATATCAGTTTAACAGGGAGGAAAGTAAATGAACCGTCGTGATGTATTACGCCTGATTGGCGCGACAGTGCCTGCCATCGTCTTAAGCACCAACCCGGTTTGGGGCGCCGAGGAGAAGTTCAAAGTTGCCATCGGCCAACGCGGGAACTGGGAAAATTCGATCTGTGAACTGGGTCAGAACGCTGGCTTCTTCAAAAAACACGGCATTACCCTCGAGTTGCTTTACACAGAAGGTGGAGGGCAAACGCAACAAGCTGTGATCGCCGGAAGCGTCGATATCGGCATCGGCGTCGGAACCTTTGGCGTGCTGGGTGCCTTCTCCAAGGGCGCGCCTGTGCGGATCATCGGTTCAGGGATGATCGGTGCTCACGATTTGTATTGGTATGCTAAGGCAGGCGGCCCCATCAAGACGATGAAGGATGCGGCCGGCAAGACGGTCGCCTATTCGACCAATGGCTCGTCAAGCAACCTTGTCGTGCTGGGACTCGAGAAAAACCTCGGCATCGAGTTCAAGCCCACGGCGACTGGCGGCCCGGCTGCAACCTTCACTCAGGTCATGTCTGGTCAGATCGATGTTGGCTGGAGCTCACCGCCCTTTGGTGTCAAGGACGTCGATGCCGGTCGCATTCAGATCGTCGCGCGAGGGAGCGACGTGCCTAGCTTCGCCGACGAGTCGGTGCGTGTAACGATCGCCAATGCCGCCTCCCTGGAGAAGCGGGCGGAGGCCTATGGTCGGTTCATGAAAGCTTATCGAGAGACGCTGGAGTGGCTCTACGCCGATCCAGCCGCACTCGATGCCTACGGGGTCTGGGCCGGCGTCGAGCCCGTACTGGCGAAACGGGTGCGAGACGAATTCTACCCGAAGAAAAACCTTGATCCGGATAAGGTCAACGGTCTCGACAAGCTGATGGTCGATGCAGTGACCTATAAATACCTCCCCGCGCCCCTTGATCCCGAGCAGGTTAAAAAACTGGTCGTAGCTGGAACCGGAACGCTTGCACCGTAGCTCAACGATTTGGCAAGTACTCCGCTCCGGCGTCGCTGCCTACAATTGCCGCAGCCTTTGATGGCCGCGGCAACAATGCCCTACCTTCTTCAGATTGAGGCCAGCATTAAGCAATTTCATTTGAATGGATTTCGCACCAGCTCGGGCAGGCGGACAGCGTCGCCTGCCGCACGATAGAAATGTTCGAAGCATTTGGTTGCCGACCGTGTCCTCAAGGAGGCTTAAGGGCCAACGAGACTTCCTTCTGGAAGCTTGACGAGGCCAATCGTGACAGCATCGTCCGCAGATCGAACGGCCGCAAGAGAGGTCTTCGGTCCGGCCCCGATGATCGCTCTGCTCAAAGATCGCCTGCGACGAACTGAGCTGTTCCAAGTCCAAAGGACCAGTCGTCGTCTGAGTTCTCGGTGAAGGAGATCATGGTGTCCGACGACTGGATGTCACAGTGTTTCTTCAGGTCGCTGCAGAGGTTCCGGTATAGTGCCAGCTTTGCCTCGCGCATACGAGGACGCGACACGACTTCAAGCATTGGGGCATTGCTTCTAAGATTCTAATTCGTCTATTCGCGTATTGTTAGAGCAGGCCACCAAATGCTTTTCGCGGCCGCGATTAACCCATCTTGAATAGCAGTTCAGACACAGACATCTTGGCGTCGCCATAGAACATGCGAGTATTTTCCTTGAAGAATAGCGGGTTCTCGATGCCCGAATAGCCGGTGCCCTGGCCGCGCTTGGAGACGAACACCTGCTTGGCCTTCCAAACCTCTAGAACCGGCATACCGGCGATCGGCGAGTTGGGGTCTTCCTGTGCGGCCGGATTGACGATGTCGTTGGAGCCGATGACGATCACGACGTCGGTCTCGTGGAAGTCATCGTTGATCTCGTCCATCTCGAGCACGATGTCATAGGGCACCTTGGCTTCGGCCAGCAGCACGTTCATGTGGCCCGGCAGACGGCCGGCCACCGGATGGATGGCAAAGCGGACACTTTTGCCGGCAGCGCGCAGCTTGCGGGTGAGTTCGGAAACAGCTTGTTGAGCCTGAGCCACCGCCATGCCGTAGCCAGGCACGATAATGACGCTGTCGGCATCGTTGAGAGCAGCTGCCACGCCATCAGCATCGATGGCGATCTGCTCGCCGATGATCTCCATCTGCGGGCCGCTGGTCGTGCCGAAGCCGCCGAGGATGACCGAGACGAAGGAGCGGTTCATTGCCTTGCACATGATGTAGGAAAGAATCGCTCCGGAGGAGCCGACCAGGGCGCCGGTGACGATCAACAGGTCATTACCGAGCGAAAAGCCGATCGCGGTTGCGGCCCAGCCGGAATAGCTGTTTAGGATCGACACCACGACCGGCATGTCGGCGCCGCCGATGCCCATGATCAGGTGATAGCCGATGAAGGAGGCGAGCAGCAGCATCAGGACAAGCGTCCAGGCGCCTTCGCCATTGACATACATCATGAGTAGGATCAGCGAACAGATCGCCGCACCGGCATTGAGGAAATGCCCGCCCGGTAGCTTTTTCGCCTTGCCGTCCACCTTTCCTGCAAGCTTGCCGAAGGCAATGACGGAGCCAGTGAAGGTGACCGCACCGATGAAGACACCGAGGAACACCTCGACATTCATGATCGTAAGCTCCACCGGCGTCTTATGGGCAAGGATGCCCGCAAAGCCGTCTAATGCTGCGCGGGCCGCCTCATGCAGGTCAGCGACGCGGGCCGCCTCGACATGGGCATTGAAGCCGATGAACACGGCGGCGAGACCGACGAAGGAATGAAGTGCGGCGACCAGCTGCGGCATCTCGGTCATCTGCACACGTGAGGCGAGGTAATAACCGAGCACGGAACCGCCGGCGATCATCAGAAGAATGACGAACCAATTGCCGACCCCAGGTCCAAAGATGGTTGCGACCGCGGCAAGCCCCATGCCGACGATGCCGTACCAGACGGCGCGCTTGGCGTTTTCCTGACCTGACAGGCCCCCGAGCGACAGGATGAAGAGAACTGCAGCGGCGATATAGGCGGCTGAGACGATACCAACGTTCATTTTTGAAATTCCTTAGCGGCTCAAGACTTCTGGAACATGGCGAGCATGCGCCGTGTCACGAGGAAGCCGCCGACAATGTTGATGGTGGCAATCAGCACGGACAGTGCCGCGAGTGTAATCACCAGCCAGCTCCCGGAGCCAATCTGCAGGACCGCGCCCAGGATGACGATACCGGAGACGGCATTGGTCACCGCCATCAGCGGCGTGTGCAGCGAATGCGATACGTTCCAGATCACTTGGAAGCCGACGAAGCACGCCAGCACGAAGACGACGAAATGGCTCATGAAGCTTGCCGGCGCGAATGCCCCGGCGAGAAGCAAAAGCGCAGTGCCGCCAGCGAGCAGCATCCCCTGATTCTTCGTCTGCGCTTTGAAAGCGGCCAACTCTTGTACCCGCTTCTCCTCCGGCGTCAGTTCCTTCGCCTTCTCCTTCGGCTTCTGTGCCGCGATTGCCTTGATCTTGGGCGGTGGCGGCGGATAGGTGATCTCACCCTGGTATGCAACGGTCGCGCCGCGGATGACATCGTCTTCCATATTGTGGACGAGCTGACCGTCCTTCCCCGGCGTCAGGTCTGCCAGCATGTGGCGGATATTCGTCGCGTAAAGCGTCGAGGCTTGGGCCGCCATGCGGCTCGGAAAATCCGTATAGCCGATGATGATGACGCCATTGTCGGACACGACGCGCTGATCGGCGATAGTCAGATCGCAATTGCCGCCGCGCTCGGCCGCGAGGTCGACGATCACCGAACCGGGCTTCATCACCGCAACCATGTCGGCGAGCCAGAGCTTCGGCGCATCTCGGCCGGGGATTAGCGCCGTGGTGATGACAATGTCGATCTCAGGGGCGAGTTCGCGGAACTTTTCAAGCTGTTTCTCTCGGAACTCCGGCGACGAGGGTGTAGCATAACCGCCGGTGGCGGCATCATTCTGTTGCTCATCGAAGTCGAGATAGACGAACTCGGCGCCCATGCTCTCGATCTGCTCGGCCACCTCTGGCCGAACATCGAAGGCATAGGTCATGGCGCCTAGCGAGGTGGCCGTGCCAATCGCCGCAAGACCGGCGACGCCGGCGCCGATCACCAGCACCTTGGCCGGCGGCACCTTGCCAGCGGCCGTCACCTGGCCGGTGAAAAAACGCCCGAAATTATTACCTGCCTCGATTACTGCCCGGTAGCCGGCGATATTGGCCATCGACGACAACGCGTCCATCTTCTGAGCCCGCGAGATGCGCGGCACCATGTCCATGGCGATGACATTGGCGCCGCTTTCCATCACCAGATCGAGAAGCTCAGGGTTCTGCGCCGGGTAAAAGAAAGATATCAGCGTCTTTGCGGAGGCGAGATACCTCGCCTCCGCTGCACTCGGCGGTCGAACCTTCACAATGACGTCGGACGCATATAACGCCGTTGTTTCAGTAACGACCGTGACGCCTACCGCACGATAGGCGTCGTCCGAGAAACCCGCCGCCTCGCCCGCACCCGTTTCGACAAGACAACTGTAGCCGAGGCGCTGCAGCTGTTGAGCGCTTTCGGGTGTCATTGCCACCCTCGACTCCTTAGGATGACACTCTTTAAGAGCTCCAATTCTCAGTACCACTTCCAGCCCTCTCCCACCTTGTCGTGTTGCCACGCAGAACATGATTTCACGTTGACTGTCCTGATGCAGCTGTCGCAAAGCCCGCGTTCACCATGGCCCCGACCGCTAGCCAACTGTCATTCAAAGGCCAAGCGTTCGCAGTTGCCATTTAACGTCCCGACGCTGGCCACTTCCGCAAGCTTCGGTGACAAGTGTAGATCGGCAGCTCAGCGGTCGGAACGTTGATCAGGACTTGCGACTACGGTCGACCAAGGGCCGCCCGTAGTCTCTCGTAGGGACCTACTTCCCGCCTTCACGCGCCATGGGCGCAACCACGTCTTCGTAGGGGAAGGCATTCGGCATGGTCTTCATGTCGACGGATATCTTCTGCGTCTGATCGATATTCGCGCGCGTAAAGCGGCCGTCCTGCGAGTAGGTTTTCTCCAACCGCGCAAGCGCCCCTTCGAGCACCTTAATATCGGTATTTGGGAAGCTTTTTTTAGCGATCTCCAACGTCTGCGGTTTGTCGCCGTGTATAATTTTCAAAGATTCCGCTAACGCATCAAATACCGCCTTCGCTTCCTCCGGCGATTTGTCAACAAAGGCCTTGCTGGTCGACAAGGGCGACGACGAAAAAGCGTCAAGCTGCTGCGGCACGTCAACCAACGTATCCGCAAGACCTTGCTGGGTTCCGATGGTGACGAAAGGCTCAAACAGCATGGCGGCGTCGGCCTGCTTGCTTTTCAGGGCCCCCAGCAACTCACCGCCGCCGCCGACGGAAACGAAACTTAGGTCCTTGTCTGGATCCAGCCCCGCCTCTTTTGCGAAATACCTTGCAAGGTTAGAAGTCAGCGATCCTGGGCTGGTAACCGCAACCGTTTTGCCTTTGAGTTCGGCAACCGATTTCAGCCCAAGTTCTTTGCGCGAGATAAGAGCAAAAGTGACTCGTGACATTTGTGCAAAGAACAACTCGATGTCTACGCCGCGGGCACGCATCAAGCCTACCTCCGGGAACCCGATCGCAACAATGTCAACCTCGCCAGCAAGATACGCTTTCATCGCTTCTCCGCCGCCGCGGCCGGTGATCACATCGACTTCAACGCCATGTTTTTTGAAGAGGCCCTTCTCCTGGGCGATGTAAATTGGCAGGGAATCCAGCGAGGCAACCGGCAGCAAAATCTTCACTGGTTCAGCCTCGGCGGACGACGACCATAATGCTCCCAGCACAAGGCTGATTGCGGTAACAGCTCTAAAGTTCATCATTGCACTTCCTCCCGTTGTAGTCGTTGCTCTCCTCAGCAACGTGGTTGTCATTTTTGGTCTGAGAACTTGTGTGGTACCAACAGGCGTCCCAATACATCGACCCCGAAACTGAGGACTGCAGCAAAGATGGCGATTGTGATGATACCTAGATAAAGGGTAGGGGTGTCCAAGGTCCCTGAAGCATATAGGATCATGTGGCCAAGGCCTGCGCGTGAGGCAATAAACTCGCCGATGATCGTCCCTATTAGAGCGAGACCCGAACCAATCTTCAGTCCAGTGTAAACGCTCGGCAATGACGAAGGCACGATTACCTTCCAAAAGATCTGGAGGCGACTTGCACCCATGACTTTGAGGGCGTTGACGAATGTCGCGTCGAGCCGCAGCGACGCGGTGTAGACTGGGATAAACATCGCGAAGAAGACAATGTATATGCTGATGCCGATCTTCGACGCTAGACCAAGGCCGAGCCACAGAATGAATAGTGGCGCAATCACGATTACCGGAATACCGTTGAGCGTCATCAGAAATGGCTCAATGATGCTCGACACGATGCGCTGTTGAGGCAAGATTAAGCCAGCTGCCATGCCGAGTAACGAGCCCGCTACTAGACCGAGCATTGTCTCGAAAACGGTGATACCAAGGTTCGGCAGGAATGAGCCATTCGTCCACTGGATTTGCAGTGCGGCGTAGATATCGCTGGGGCTAGAGAAGAAAAGCTGACTCATCATACCGTAGCGGACGCCAAGCTCGGTCCCGATCAGGATGAGCGCCAGCACGAATAGCCGACCAGCAATGACAAGCGCGTGGTGCGTAGTCGTGGTATTCATGTCTTCGCTCCCATGCCCGTGACGCTGATATCCAAAGCATTCCAGATGCGCTCGTAGAATTCGGAGAAGCCCGGCATTGTAAGCGCGGCAGCAACGCTTTCCGCCTGGCGGCTAAAGGGTACCTCGTATATTTCCTTCACAGTTGCTGGCCGCCGGGTGAGGACGACGACCCGGTCGGCCATCGCCAAGGCCTCGGAAATGTCGTGCGTGACGATCAGCATGGATCGGCGGCCGGCGCGGCAGATCTTGACGACATCATTCTGGATGACAACGCGCGTCTGAGCGTCGAGCGCCGCGAATGGTTCGTCCAGTAACAACACCGTCGGCTCAATTGCCAGCATCTGCGCCAGAGCTGCGCGCTTCTGCATACCGCCCGAGAGGGCGTGCGGATACTTCCGCTCGAAGCCGCCCAAACCGTACTGGGCCATTAAGGCTGTGGCGCGCTGCCGGCGAGCCGCTTTCGGCTCGCCGCGAATTTCAAGGCCGAGTTCGACATTCTCAACGACCGATCGCCAAGGAAGCAGCGTTGTCTGTTGAAACAACATTCCAAGCCGAGGGTCGGATCCTTTCACGACCTTGCCGTCGATGAGCGCCTCACCGGCGCTCGGCTTTCGTAGACCGGTAGCAAGGCTAAGCAGAGTTGATTTGCCGCAGCCGCTAGGCCCGATGACCGCGACAATCTCATCTTCACGGCACTCAAACGATACATTTTTCAGTACGTCGATCGTGCTGCCTCGTCCGCCGAATGAGAAGCTGATGTTCCGAAATTCGAGCATAGCCTAACCTGCGTTGGCTGCGCCCAACACCGGCTTGCCGATGTCGAGCGGTTTTGCATCAATGAGAACGAACGCCACGCGGGCCCGTGCCTTACTGCGGTTCGCCCAGGCATGATTTGTCCCGCGCTGCACCATGACATCGCCGGTCTTCATCTTCACCGTCGAGTCGTCCATATCCATCTCGATCTCGCCTTCCAGCACGATGACGTAGTCGACGCTCTCGGTTCTATGGAGGTATGGCTTGTTGTCCGGCGGAAAATCAATAATGGCGAAACGGCTTCCGCATGGGGGAGGCGCGGTACCCATGATCCGGGCGCCCATGTCTTCGATTGCGGTGCCGGCAGGAATTTCCGCCGGGGCGCAATCGGTCGACCAGATTAGGGTCGATACGGTTCCTGGAGACGGGTATTTGGCATTTGCGGCCGCGCCATCGATGAGCACCTTGGCGACATTACCTTCATGACCGGTAATGATGCGGCGGATCGGCGGATAGTCGGGCTTGATCTGGGTCATATCAGCGGTCACACTTCGATGGTCTGGAAATCTGTGGGATATTCGTGCAAGCGACGGGCACCGTTTTCGGTGATCACGACCGTCTCAGCGAAAACGCAACCCGTTTTGCCATCGTGGAATTTCGGATCGTACAGATCGATGTTGAAGGCGAAAACCATTCCCGGTCGGAATTCATCGCCGAGCTTCTTGAGCGCTGCCTGATCTGCCTGCATGGCATGATGACGATATCGCGGATACTCTAGCGATGCCAGTCCGTGGCCGTGGATGCCCGTCTCGCAGATGCCAAGGCCCTGGGCATGGATAACGTCACGCACCGAGTCCATTGCGACGGAAATGGGTCGGCCTGGTCCGAAGTTCTTCATGCCCTCCTCATATGCCGCGAGGCAGCCCTCGTAGATGCGGTGCTGTTCATCAGTCGCCGCACCGAGCGAAAACGTACGCTCGACGTGCGTGTAGTAGCCACCGATCTTGGGATGGATTTCGCAAATGATTACGTCGCCGCGGTCCATCGTTCGCGTCGTCGGCAGGCGGAACGGATGCGGGTAAGGCAGCGGATCGCACGCCCATAAGAATAGCGTCGGCTCTTCGCCTCCGTTGGCGAGCATGGTCTCCATCATGCCGCCATATACGGCCGATTCCCTGATGCCGGGCCGCGCGATGTCGCGGCAGGTTGTCAACATAAGGTCACCCAGACCGGCCGCACGAGCCAGGAGTTGAAGCTCCTCATCGCTTTTTACGGTGCGCATCATCTCCATCATATCATCGAGATTGACGAACTCAGCCTTGGGAGCAAGCTCCCTGAGGCGAGTATAGACGCTGTGTGGCAACCAGCCGTCTGGATCAAGTGGACCTGCCAGCCCGTCCATGCCAATACGGCTATTGGTCAGCCCCAGCTCCTTAAGCCGGTCGATGACGCTGTCGGCCCAGGTGCCACGCTTTGGGCGGACGTCGGAAATCCAATCCTGCGCCGCCCGCCAACCATCGATGAACGTCGGCATCATCACGAACGATGTCGGTTCGCCCTTGAGCGGAAAAACGAGAATGTTGAACTCGGCATTTCCACCGATAGGCGACAGATAGCGCGCGTTCGCCGTGCAGAAATCCCATATCGCCGGCCAGCCCCATAACACCAGGCAATCGAGGCCCCGTGCCTCCATTTCCCTTCGGGCTAGCGCCCAACGGCGGTCTCTCTCGGCCAGTGACAGCCGCACTAGTTCCAATTTCTCACGCATTGCGCTCTCCTCCCGTTTTACTCAGATGCCCTGCGCCTGCATGCGCTCGAGACTATTGACGTAGTCGTCCACCGCGCGCTCGACGTCATATTCAGGCCGGAAGCCCAATTCGTCACGGGCGCGGCTGACGTCGTAAACACCGTGCGGCGGAAAAGGCATGCCAAAGAAATTATCACCCGGACCGATTTCGATCTGTGCGCCTGGAATGCGTTTGCGGACTATGCCAGCGATATCAATCAGGCCCATTCCCTCACCGCTGCCTATATTATAGACGCGACTTGGCACCTTCTCCGCCACGGTCGCCAAATAAATCGCGAGAGCGGTGTCCTTGTTGTAGATGAAGTCGTCCACGGCTTCAGCTCCATATGGGTGCACGAAGGGTATGCCATGGAACGGGCTTTCGACGATCTGGCTTGTAACGCCCATCTTGCCATGCCGCGCAGTCTTGCCCGGACCGTAGGTGGTTGCGAAGCGTAGTATCGCCGCGTCCACGCCGAAATTGTTGGCATAGTAGAGCATCGTCTGCTCGGCCATCAGCTTGGCGCTGTCATAGATGCGCTGCGGATTTTTCGGCATGTCCTCAGGTATCGGCTTGTAGTGCGGTGCTCCATACTCGCCAAGGATCGGACCGTAGACACCCTTTGCGCTGGTATAGACGACGCGCTTTACGTCAAATAGGCGCGCGGCTTCGAGCACGTTGACCGTACCCATGACATTGACCTGGATGCTCAGCGCTGGATTGGCGGCCGAGACCGCACCAACAAAGGCGGCAGCATGAACAATGTGAGTGATCTTGTGCTGCTTTATTACTCCCAGGAGCCGCGGCATGTCCAAGATGTCGCCGGCTTCGAAGTCAATCCTGTCGGCGATGTCACCAATTAGCCGGTCTTCGCGATGTCGAGCAAAAACGACCGGACGATGTCCCTCGAGCACAAACTTTCGGCTCGTTTCCGCGCCGATAACACCCATACCCCCAGTGATGAGAACCCGCATTTTCCTCCTCCTCACACTTAATTAACTCTCTCGTGAGTTAATCACGACGGCAGGCGTGAGTCAATGGCAGTTTGACATCAGATCATCAGGATGGCTGCTGCAGCGACCACCACCCGAATGAATCGGGCTTAAGCGTGCAATTTCGACATTTTCTCCGGGAGCCGCCAGCACAGGCAGGTCCGGGCTCAGATTCGAGGGGTCTCAATGTCTTTCCTAAAGAATATGAATATCCGCGTGAAAATACTTTCAATTATGGTTCCACTCTGTGTGGTAGGCTTAGGTGGCGCTGGATTTATGGCCTACGGCTTCAAAGAGGCGGCGACCCGCTACTCCGCCTTTCTTGCGACAGACAGCATGGCGGCGGGTCTGACATCGCGCTCTGTCTCTTCGATGGTCAACGTGCTCTACAGTGCTTACCAAATGATGGCTTACGACAGCACCTCTCGTCACTTTGCGAACATCAACAAAACCTACGCATCGAATAGAGCCGCAGCTGTTGATCGACTGAAAAATGCAGCCGCTTTGACTCCGGAAAACGCCGCGGCACTCGCTGAATTTGCGAAGAGAGCCGAGGGCATTTTCGCGATGACCGATAAGGCAATTGATTTAGATGCAAAGGGGCAGACAAATGATGGAATAAAGCTCCTGGCTGAGGCCGATCCCATCGTTGACAAGTGGCGTGATGATCTACGCGTTTACTACAACGCACGCTTGGCTGAGCTCGACACGAAAAGTAATGAGTTGACCGACCAGACAAACGGAACAATTTTGATCACTTTAAGCTTTATAGCTGCTTTCTTCGTTGCCGGTATCGTGACAGCTTTCCTTGTCGCATCGAAAGGGATTACCGCTCCGATTGCGCGGTTGTGCGAGCGAATGACCTCTCTGGCAGCAGGCGACACCGCGACAGAAATTGGCGGCATTGAACGTCAAGACGAAGTCGGCCAAATGGCCAAAGCAGTGCAGGTATTCCGTGAGAACGCGATCGAGCGTATCCAGCTTGAACAGGAGACCGAGGCCACTCGCTCGATGAGCGAGAAGGAACGCGTCGAGCGCGAAAGACAGAAGGCAGAGGAAGCTGCCGATGTACAGTTCGCCGTAGATAGTCTTGCCGCCGGTCTTTCGAAGCTGTCGGAAGGTGACGTGTCACACCGTATCACGGAGCCTTTTAGTGCCAGCCTTGACCCGGTTCGCAGTGACTTTAACCAGTCAGCGAATAAACTTCAGGCAGCTCTGAACAGCGTGGCACTGAACGCGCGTGGGATCGACGCCAGCGCCATTGAGATCCGATCGGCTGCCGACGATCTTGCCAAACGCACGGAACAGCAGGCGGCGGCTGTCGAGGAAACCGCTGCTGCCTTGGAGGAAATCACCATGACGGTGAAGGACAGTACAAAGCGCGCGCAGGAAGCGGGCCAACTTGTGGGCCGTGCCAAGGCCGGCGCAGAGCAGTCCGGCGAGATCGTGCGCCAAGCTGTTCGTGCCATGGAACAGATTGCAAAATCGGCTAACCAGATTTCCAACATTATCGGCGTCATTGATGAGATCGCGTTCCAAACCAATCTACTTGCATTGAATGCCGGGGTTGAAGCTGCGCGCGCTGGCGAAGCTGGTAAGGGCTTTGCCGTCGTCGCGCAGGAAGTGCGCGAGCTTGCCCAGCGTTCGGCAAATGCTGCCAAAGAAATCAAGGCGCTGATCACCACGTCCAACATCCAGGTGCAGCAGGGCGTTCAGCTAGTCGGAGACACCGGACAGGCACTGAAGACTATCGTCGCTGAGGTTCAGGAAATCAACCGGCACATTTTAGCTCTCGTGGTGTCGGCACAAGAGCAGTCCGACGGACTGCAGCAAATTAACACGGCCGTCAATCACATAGACCGCGACACGCAAAACAATGCGGCCATGGTCGAAGAATCGACCGCCGCTAGTCATAGCCTTGCGAAGGAAGTTGTTTCCCTCAATCAGCTTCTCGCGCAGTTCAAGCTAGTCGAGGGCGGGCATGCCGCGTCCGTCTGGCCAGCCGACAACGCCGCTCGTCCTGTCGAGTCTCCGGCTCGGATCCTGGGTCGCAAGATCGCCTCCGCCTTCTCTACGTCATGACCGTATGGCTAACCGTCATCTCGATGTAGGTGAGAATTTGACAGAGCCGCCCGATGCGAAGCATACTGACGATATGTGCAGCCTTGATCCCGAACGTGAGCAACGGGCGGTCAAAGTCACCGCATTTTCAGATGCTTTACTACGGCGCCACCTTCAACCACTGCGCGGCCCGCCTCGTTTGGCCCACCTGCCGTGCTAAATCACAAGTCCGACGAACAAGAACTTCTCATGCCGCTTGTCAAATCTGGATGCCAGCGGCAAAAGGATGGTTCCCAACCGGAGATTCCAATGTCGGTCCGCAAGCCACTTCCTTCATTGAAAAAATTGGCCGAACCTGCAGGTCTCAAGGGGGCAGGGGGGCGCAGCGGGTCCCCACGTGCGCGTGTCAACGTTCGCGACGCGGCCGCGACCCGACAGCGTATCCTTGATGCGGCAATGGAGGAATTCGCGGCCAATGGGCTGGATGCGGCACGCGTTGAAGACATAGCGGAAAAGGCCGGCGCTAATCGGCGCATGGCATACTACTATTTCGAGAGCAAAGAGGGGCTCTACCTAGCGGCTCTCGAACGCGCCTATCTTGAGCTCGTCGAAGTTGAAGAAGCTATTAACGTCGAATCTCTGAAGCCCCTGGAGGCGATTGAAGCGCTCGTTGCAGCCAAGTTCGAGCATTACGTGCGATATCCTCACTACATTGAATTCGTAAAAATGGAGAACCTGTACAAAGCGCGTCACCTAAAGACCTCTCGGCGCATTGCGGATATGCATGCTCCACTTATAAGGATTATCCAGCGTGTGCTCGATCGCGGCGAGGCACTCGGCGCAATTCGGAAGGGGGTGGATCCGCTTGATCTTTACCTCTCGATTTGCGCGCTCGGCTTCTTCGTCTTTTCGAATAGGCACACGCTTAACGTGATCTTCGACTCGGATGTGACTAACCCGAAAGCTCTGGCACGCCGGCGCACGTTGATTGTCGAAATGATTACATCATACCTAACGCCTTGAATCGTGGGCAATAAGCTGCGCTTGACAACTAGGTGCTCGAATGATCCGGCGCACGAATGAGTTGATTCTGCGCGCTGGGTACCGTGCTTGAGTAGACGGCCTCCAAGGGAAACGAGGAGTGGAGGCTCTTGAAGAAAATCCGGCTTTCTCCGGCTCTTTCTGCGTCTATTGGACCGCTGTCAGGCGCAAACGTATTTGTCAGTCGGAGCGGTGGAGGCTATGCCCCCGCCCACCGATACAGCGCCTCGTTTCACGGACGGTAGCGCAAGATTCATCAGCTCAGATTTTTGGCTAAGAAGGCCAAAGTCCGGTCCAGTGCTTGAGCGGCGCTCAATTCGTCATATGAACTGCGGGCATCGCAATTGAACCCGTGGCCCGCGGCGTAGGTATGAACCGGCACGTGCGGCAGCGCAGTTTTGATGGTATCTACGTCGCTCATCGGAATGAAGTCGTCGTGTTCGCCAAAATGCAGCATTAGCGGCACTCTTGGCTTGTGATCGAGAGATTTAATAATATTGCCACCGTAATAGCCGACAGCCGCTGCGACGCCGTCAATCGAACTGGCGGCCGCATAGGCTAGCGATCCTCCCCAGCAATAACCGACGACACCGACCTGGCCGTGTTCGGCTGCGGCGTTCACGGCTGCGGCAACATCGAGCATGGTCTTGTCGTGATCCACCTGTCCGACCAAAGCGGCGGCGGCCGGGTAGTCTTCCGCGGTATAACCGAGTTCTGTTCCAGGTTTGACGCGGTCAAACAACGCCGGCGCTATCACCAGGTAACCCTCAGCCGCAAAGCGGTCCGCGACGCGGCGAATATGCGCGTTGACGCCGAAGATCTCCTGCAGCACTACCAAGGCTCCCTTCGGTCTTCCAGCCGGCTCGACGCAATAGGCATTGATGGTAGCCCCGTCAGCGGCAGTTAGATTCATTACACGGTTCATGATCTGATCTTTCGTTGTTGTTGGAGAGGACTATGGGAGAATACCCGTTAGCGGCGCGTTTGCTGGCGGGAATCCAGTGCACCGAACCCTGGAAACAAATCCCGCGAGGTTCGCTGACAGGCTGTCAGTTCTCGCGTGAAATACTTCCAACGGTGCAGGAAATCCGGGCTACCGCCAGAAGGGATACGAAAACTATGGTAAAGATAAAAACTGTGAGCATGCTTTCCTGCAGTGCCTGCGCGTTCCACACCATGCCTGATTTGTCCGAGACTGAGCCAATGCCGGAGTTGCTGAACAAGTAGTCCATAACGACGCTCATACTTAGATTGAAATATAGAAGGGTGGCTTGCAAAAAGCCGCCACTATGACGAACGGTAGAGCCACGCTTTTCTCTGTGCCGAAGGAAAATGGCAAAGACCTGAAAAAACAAGTAGGTAACGAACCACCAGCCGAGGAAGTTCGTCAGCGGCACTCCGAAATAAGCACCGCCGTTCTCCCAAATCCAGACATGTCGGAGTGTCGAAGTGACGGGATCGGTGACGAGGTCGTACATTGTCATGATCGCGCCAGCGAAAGCTGGGAGAATGACTACTCCCAGGCCCTTGGAAAGACGGGTATCAACCTGATCGAAAAGGATATTTGCAACCGACCACGAGACGTATCCAATCGCGACATAAGCCGGACCGATGGTCACTGGAACGAGGAACAACTTCAATGGTCCTGTGTAGTGATAGTGCCCGAACGGAAATCCCGTAATTATGCTGGCATTTTCGAGCGCATTTGAAATTAACAATGCAGAAAAACAATAAAAAGCGATACTACCCCAGCCATATCTTCCAAGTCCGTGAATAATCATAAAAAGAAATGCTAGAGCAAAAAGTGGCGTGGGGTTGAAGAGCCCCATTATCGGCATGCCCACAAGGGTGTATGCGAAAGATAGGGCGACCACAATCCAGCTTGACAATGAGGCTCTTCTCTCGGCGCTCGATACACGTTCGATTGAATGGCTCATTTCACGATTCCTGTAGATGCTCGCAACCGAAAGCGATCGAGCGAAGTGGTGACATTTTCGCGTTCTGATGAAGTCGCGTATCCACATCAGCCCAGTCGCCGAGCGTCATCCGGCCGATGCGTTTGGAGTTCCGCCCTACGGTTCGGAAACGATGAGAAACTGCTGTCGGACGTCGACTTCTTCGGAATCGGAGCCGCCCTGTGCGCCGCAAAGTTCCCTCAGGAAACTCCCGAGACGACCAAAGCGAGCAATGTGCATTGAACTACTCCCATAAAAATAGGGCCCCAGGTCGTGCGGGCGTTCCGCAACTGGGTCCCGACATAGCCGTCAAGCAATTGGAGCAGCCCAGAAAGTGCGCTGAGCCACAGCATCACAATCAGTGGGGCCAAGACCGCTGCGGCGATGGTGACGACGGCTATCGGAATTGTGCGGGCGAGCGTGTAGAGCGCAAAGATTCGACTGGAGTCAGTCTGCGGGCCGGGTGCAACCATAGTCGGGCGGATAAGACCGGCGATGGCGAAGAAGGCGGCGGTGAGGACGTCTATAATGGTGACGGTGTAGAGAGCGGTTAGCATAGGATTTCCTATAAGGCTTGTTCACTGTGTTTGCGCCCAACTACTCTGCTGGGAGGGCATCGCGGTCAGCACGAAATAGATTCTGCCCGAGTGAGCAAGAATCCCTGGTCGCATTCTCCCCAACTGGAGAAATCGAAGCTTTGACATCCAAAGCTCTCTCGCAAGCCATTTTCATATGAAAGCGAGCGGCCAGAAACGTCGATGATTTTCGTTTGCGATTGTTGAAGTTCACCGTATCCGCGATTGCACACGATTATCAGCGATGCCACTTTATAAATCCAATGAATTGTTATAATGACGGTACATGCACGAAATTGATCTTCGTCGAGTTGACCTCAACCTGCTGGTGGTGTTCGAGACCCTCATGCGGGAACGGCATGTTGGCCGTTCGGGCGAAGCTCTCGGCTTGACCCAACCGGCGGTGAGCCACGCTCTGTCCCGGCTGCGTCACCTATTGAACGACCCGCTATTCATCAGGCAGGCCGGCGGAGTCAGGCCGACGCCGCGCGCGGAAGCGCTGAGCGCGCCGATTGGTCATGCACTGGCTGCGGTACGCACCGCGCTGGCCGAGACCGACGCCTTCAATCCCGGCCGCGCTGTTCGAACCGTGTCAATTGGAGCTTCGGACTATACGGACCTGGTGCTGATGCCGGCTTTGATGGCTGAAATGCGAATCTCCGCCCCCGGCTTCGACATCCGGCGGCGGCCGACAAGCCGGGAGGCTGTAGTGGGCGATCTGAGGCGTCGCGACATCGACTTGGCGATCGGCCCACTCGCGGCGGCCCCAGACGCGCTGGTTCTGACGCCGCTCTTCACCGAGCGTTTGGTGCTGGTGGCTCGAAAAAACCACCCGGCTCTGGCCACCGCCATGTCCCTGAACATGCTGGCCGAGCTCGACCATCTGCTGGTGTCGATGGACGGCACCGCGGGCAGTCTCGACGACCGGCTGCGCGATGCCGGCCTTTCCCGCCGCGTCGTCATGACCCTGCCGAATTTTTTGGCGGCGCCTTTCATCGTAGCGGCGACAGACCTCGTCTCACTGCTGGCTGAGCGTGTTGCGCGGCGGCTCGCCGACGCCGCAGCCATCGCTATTCACCAGGAACCGGCCCCAAGCCCGTCATGGACTATAGGCGTTGCGCGGCTGGCCGGTGCCGCCCCGGATCCAGCGATAGATTGGGTCGCCAGCGTGGTGGCGAAGGTTGCCACGACGATCGCAGGAGACCGGAGGTTTGACTATCCTGTAGATCGGCCGTCTTAACGTCCTTGGTCGATCGAACTGAGGAGACTGATCTGTTCTAATCAACGCTTCGAACTGTTCGATTTTGAGCGGAGTGTTCCGGTACATTGTCGGGCTATAGCCCAGTGACACGGTCGTCTGAGAGGCCCGTTGGCTGGTGGAAAGAGGATTGCTAACCCTCGGCAACCGTGTTCACCTTAAAGCAGGTGTGGGCATTACGCACGGATGCCGCGCTTCGGATGGTGACGCAGTTCGGCCTCGACGCGCAGACATTCACGGCCCGGACGGACTGGCTGCTCGGTCGCGGGATCGATCTGCCCGTTCATCTCGGATCGGCGGCCCCAGCGAAGGTGACGACGCGGCTGAAATACGCCGTGCAATTCGACATCGGCAACTCGCTCGAATTTCTAAGGAAACGCGGCACCTCCCTGGTCGGCCTCGTTAGCCATCATTCGCCCGAAGACTTCGTCGCGCCGATCGAAAACCACTGGCGCTCCAATCCGGCGCCCATCGCCCAGCTCAACGTCTTCCCGTTCGGCGGAATGCGGCGGACGTCGACTGGCTACGCGACCGGGGCCTTTGGCCGCCCGCCTGAGACCGATTCCCATGCCCGCGTACTTGGCGATCGCTGACCGGCTATTTCAGCAGCCGGAACTGGCCGGGCGTCGTGCCGTTCCAGCGTTTGAATGAGCTGCGGAAATTCGCCGCGTCGGCAAAACCTAAAAGCTCGGAAATATCCTCGATCGTGAATGCGGTCGAGGTGAGGTAGGTGCATGCGAGCTTGTTGCGCACCTGGTCGAGCAGCCCCGAAAAGGAGGTTCCTTCCGCCGTCAGTCTGCGCCGAAGCGTGCGCGAGGTCATGGCGAGCCTCGCGGCCACCTCTTCCATGGAGGGAAAACGGGCAGCGCTTTCCATGAAAATGCGCGACACTTGGCTTGACACCTTCGTCCGGTCGCTAACCGCGCCGATCAGATTCTCGCAGCTCTGCCGTAAGGTCGCGTAGGTGATCGGGTTCGTCAGCGGCGGTCTGTCGTCGAGGATGGAGAGGTCGTAGACGACGCGCGTGGCATCGGCGCCGAACGCGACGGGGCATTGGAACGCTTCCTCGAATATGCGGGCCTCCGCCGGTGGCGCAATGGTCATCTCGATCAACTTTGGGAGCCTGTCCGCATGTGCGATGTCCTTGACGTGCGTCACATGCTGCGCGAGCTGCTGCGTCATAAGGAACGCATGGAGCGGCCGGTCGTAGCCGACTCTCCGCTCGTCGGGGAAACTCCAGATGAAATCATCGCCGCGAATGTCCCAGGCGATCTCGAAAACCGGGGTCGCGAGCTGATGGTAGCGCACGGCGAATTCGAACCCGGAGCGCACGGATGGGCTGCAAAGAAGCGCGAACCCGTAGATCCCGTAGGCCGAAAGATGCAGCGATCTGCCGACGGCGAGCGGCAGCGCGGGATCGGGGCAGGCCTGCACGACATTTGTGCAGGCGGTGAGATAGTTCTGGATCGACGTCTGCGACGTTCCGTCCGCGAGCTGCTCGTAGCTGAGAGAGGTTCCGCGTAGCATCTCTTCGGGCGGGCAGCCAAAGGCGCGAGCGGTTTCGATCAGGGCATAGAGCTTGTAAGGCGCATAGGTCGGCATGGGTCGGCTCGATGATGACGAAGGCCTTGCGGCCCGCATCTATCTTCTAGCATGGCAATTGTCCGTTTAGCACCCCCTATCTGTCCGTTACTCACCTTTCGCAAGAGGTCTCATTCCGCGCAATCTGGCGGTCGTGACGATTGGGAGGAGGAACCCATGACTTTTGTGAAAGGTGCAATGCGCGCCGCCCTTTTTGGTGCGGCGTTGACGATAGTGACCGGCCCCGGGCTGGCCCGTGCGCAGGACAAGGGACCCTACAAGGTCTTCTTGAGCATGAGCTATGTCGGCAACGACTGGCAGGCCGAGGCGCAGAACATGGTCGCCGCCATGGCGAAGGCGCACCCAGACAAGGTCGATCTGCAAATCCAGGTGGCCGGGCCAGTCGCGCAGAAGCAGATCCAGCAGATCAACGCCATGGTGCAGGCCGGTGCCAATGCCATCATCGTCTATCCCATCTCGCCGACGGCGCTGAATTCCGCCATTAAGAATGCCTGCGCGCACGGCGTGAAGGTCTTCGCCTATGACAGCTCCGTTACCGAGCCCTGCGCCTACAATGTCGCGACCGATCAGGTGGCGCTGGCGACCGAGAGCGCGGAATGGGTGGCAGAACAGATGGGCCACAAGGGCAACCTGATATTCATGACGGGCGTTCCGGGCACCTCGGTCGATACCAGCCGCAACACGGCGGCCAAGGCCGTCTTCGCCAAATATCCCGATATCAAGATCGTCGCAGAACCGAACGGCATGTGGTCGCAGGCCGTGGCGCGCAAGGCGCTAACGGAAGTGATGTCGACCATGAGCTGGGACGACGTGCAGGGCGTATGGGGCGCCACGGCCTGCGTCCAGGCTTGGTCTCTCCAGATCGAGGCCGGCAGCAAGACACTTGTCCCATGCGGTGCTGAGGGCACCAACGGCATGCGGGTGATGATGCTTCCAAAAGGCGCGATCAAGGACGCGGCATCGCCCTATGCGCCGCTCGGCGCGCCGGGCATTTCGCTTGAGAGCCATCCGGGCGCCGGCGCCATGGCGCTGAAGCTCGCTTTGGACGCGCTCGACGGCAAGGACGTCGCGAAGGCCACCGTCATGCCGCTTAAGGCCGTCACCTCCGCCAATGCCAAGCTCTGCGAAACGGGCAGTTTCGCGGAACTCTCGGCCGGCTGCAACGTCTTCGATCCGGGCCTCGTGCCGTCCGGCTGGTTTGCCAACATCCTGAATGCCGCGACGCCGGAAGTCGGTTTCCAGGCCGCCCTCGTCGGACAGCCGGAGCCGGCGGGACAATAAATGAACCCGCACATCATGGTGGGGTGGCCGCGATCGCGACGCCCCACCCTTTTCCTGTTCCGAAAGCTTTATCATGTCCGCAGCGATCACCCTCGATCGAATTACAAAGTCCTATGGCTCGAGCCAGGCCCTGGTGGATGCGAGCTTCAGCGTGGGCGTTGGCGCCGTGCATGCGCTGCTCGGCGAGAACGGCGCCGGGAAATCGACACTCGCTAAGATCCTCAGCGGCATCGTCCGGCCGGATGGCGGGCAAATCGATCTGTTCGGCGAGAAGGTTTCATTCATCGACCGGCAGCATTCCAGCGCCCTCGGCGTCGAGACGGCCTTTCAGGAAATCCCGCTCGTTCCCGATCTGACGGTGGCGGAAAACCTGCTGATCCCGCGCCAGCCACTGAAATGGGGCCTCTTCCTCGACCGCCGCGCCGCCCGGCGGTACATATCTTCTCTGCAGGCGGATCTTGATCTCTCCGACATCGATCCCGGCGCGCTGGTGCGGGAACTGGCCCTGTCGCAGCGGCAGAAGGTAGAAATTGCCCGCGCCATCGCTCGCCAGCCGCGCATCCTGATCCTCGACGAGCCGACGGCGGCGCTGTCCAAGGCCGATGTCGATTGGCTGGGGGCGCGCATTGCCGAGTTGAAAGCGCGGGGTACCACCATCATTCTCGTGACCCACCGCATGCCGGAAGTGCATGAATTCTGTTCGGCCATGTCGATCCTGCGCAATGGCCGGCACATCAACACGCACAAGGTCGGAAGCCTGTCCGACGCCGAGGTGTTCCGGGAGATCATGGGACGGTCCGTCGATGCGACCTTCCCGGCGCGCCCGGTTCACAAGACGGCGCTCGCGACGCCGCCGTTGATTGAGACGCGCGCACTGACGGTCGCAAACCGGTTGCAGAGTATCGATCTCACCGTCAGGCCGGGCGAGATCGTCGGCGTCGCGGCGCTTCAAGGCATGGGGCAGGTCGAGCTGTTCAACGCGCTGTTCGGCGCGGAACGCCCCTCCGGCGGCCGTATCCTGGTTGCAGGGCGGGAGAGCCATTTCGCCGCGCCCGCGGATGCGATCGCGAGCGGGATCGGACTGGTGCCGGAAGATCGCAAGATCCAGGGGCTGGCGTTGCACCGCAGCGGCACGGAAAACGCCTCGCTGCCAATCGTCGGTGACTTTTCGCGCTTCGGCCTTATCGACCGCACGCGCGAGCGGGCAAAGGTCGACGCGGTATTCGCGGCCGTCAATCTGCACGCAAGGGCGCTCTACCAGACGCCGGCCGAATTTAGCGGCGGCAACCAGCAGAAGATCGTGCTGGCTAAGTGGCTCTTGACGCAATGCCGCACGCTTCTCGTGTTCGACCCGACGCGGGGCGTCGATGTCGGAACCAAGCACGAGATCTATACTCTTCTGCGCCGGTTCGCGGACGAGCAAAAGCCCGGCGGCGGCGTGCTTTTCCATTCGACCGAACTTCCTGAGCTGATCGGCGTCAGCGACCGGATCGTCGTTCTCTATCGCGGACGCATCGTTGCCGATATTCCCCATGCGCAGGCGAGCGAGGAGGGGATCGGTGCCCTGATGCTCGGAGCGCAGGCGCCGGACCAAAGGAGAAGCGCATGACGGCCGTCACCCTGCGGAGCCCGATGCTCGCCCGGTGGGCTGGGCGGCATCACGGAATGCTGGTGTCGCTTTCGACGCTGATCCTCGCCCTTGTCGTCCTCAACCTCAATCTTGCGGCCGGCTTCAGCTATTACGACATCTCGACGACCTTCGCGAGCACGACGACGCTCGCCATCGCCGCTACCGGCGCGACGATCGTGGTGACGGCGCGCGGGCTCGATCTGTCGGTCGGCGCCGTCGTTTCCCTGTCGAACTGCCTGATCGCCACGAACGTGTCCGACAGTCCGTCGTCGATGCTGCTGTGGGGGCTTGCGGGTATCGCGGCCGGGGCGGCGACCGGCCTCTTCAATGCACTCTTCATCGTCGTCTTCCGCCTGCCGTCGATCATCGTCACGCTGGCGGCCATGTTCATCGTCGAGGGCCTGACGCTTCTGGTGATGGAGCAGCCGGGCGGCGCGGTGCCGGCGGCCTTTTCCGATGCGTTCATGACTGATGCCGTCGCCGGCCTCGTGCCGATGCCGGCCCTGCTGCTGGCGCTGGTTCTTCTCCTCTGGATCCTCATTCGCGCGACCCGGCTCGGCACCTATATCTACGCGATCGGCAGCGACGAGGATGCGGCGCGCGCCAAGGGCGTGCCGGCCACGGCGACGCGCATGGCGGTCTATGTCATCGCGGGGGGGCTCTACGGGCTCGCGGGCCTGTTCCTGACGGCGCAGACGGGATCCGGGGACCCAACCGTCGGGCCGCCGATGCTGCTGCCGGTCTTCGTCGCTGTGGTTCTCGGCGGCACGGCCTTCACCGGCGGCAAGGGCGGCCCGCTCGGCACGATCTTCGGCGCCTTCACGCTCATGCTGATCGTCAATCTGCTACTCGTCTTCAACGTACCGGCCTTCTACGCGACCGTCGTGGAAGGCATGCTTCTGATCCTCGCCGTCCTGGCCTCGTCCGGAGCCCAGCTGCGTCATGCGGCGCAATCACTGCGGCTGGCCGCCTTGCGCCTGCGGGCGGGCGGCGCCGCGGCGCTCCACCAGCATTCCGGGGCAACCCCTGTACCGCGTGTGGATGACACCCTTCCGCAGCGGCCCCTCCTGCGCTGGATGCGCCGCAACCGCGCCGATATCCGAAGATCAACGCCGGCCTGGGGCGGCCTCGCCCTCGTCCTCTTCCTCACGCTCATCCTGTTCTACGGGCGCGTCGGGGTTGGCGGCTATCTCAACACGCTCTTTGTGCTGGCGAGCTTCCTTGCGATCCTGGCGCTCGGGCAGGGGGCCGTCGTTATCGCCGGCGGACTCGATCTGTCGATCCCCGCCGTCATCACCTTCAGCGGCGTCATGCTGTGTGAATGGGCGCAGCCCGGCACTGGCCTCGGTCACGCCGCGATCCCCGCCGTGCTGGTGACGGGCGCGCTAGTTGGGGCGCTCAGCGGCATCGGCATCGGCGTCGTCGGCATTCATCCGCTGATCATGACTCTTGCCGTCAACGGCATTCTGGAGGGCCTCACCCTCGTTGTCACCGACGGCACCCCGCACGGCCTGCCGCCCGCCGCCGTAGGCTGGCTCATGACCGGAAAGCTGTTCGGTATCACCCCGGTCGTCTGGTTTCTCGCCGCCTTCGCGATCGTCGCGCATGTCCTCCTGGCGCGCACATCCTTCGGGCGGAAACTCTTTACGACGGGCGAGAGCACGACCGTAGCCTTCTTTTCCGGCGTCGCGGTGGCCCGCGTCCAGGTCGCGACCTATGCGCTCAGCGGCCTGTGCGCCGCGCTCGTCGGCATCCTGCTCGCAGGTTTCAGCGGGCAGGCCTTCATCGACATGGGCACGCCGTATCTCCTGCCATCCATCGCAGTGGTCGTCATCGGCGGCGTCGCCATGACCGGTGGGCGCGGCAGCTATGCGGGCATGCTCGGCGGCGCGTTTCTGCTCACGGCCTTGTCCACCGTCCTGCAAGGCATGTTGCTGCCGCTGGCGATCCGCAACATCATCTTCGGCTTCGTTATCCTGACGGCCGTCATCGGCCTTCGCGAAAAACACCATTGACCGTTGGCGCGTGGCGCCCGGAATTTTTATGAGGAGGAAGCACCATGCTAAAAGACGTACGCCGTATCGTCACCGAGAACGATGAAAACGGTCGATCCCGCGTGATGATCGACGGTAGGGCCGACCAGATCATGACGGTTCTGACCGAACTCTGGCTGACTGAAGCCGGGCCTCACGATCACTCGAAGCCGGTCGATCTCGCCAAACGATCGCGGTCGCTGGAGCCGCCGAAGGGCGGCACCGTCTTCCGCTTCTTCCAGATCGCCCCGGAATCGCAATCGGCGCATTTGTCCTGGGACGAGCGACAAAAGGCTGGGCGCGACTGGTTCGCGGCGATGGGCGCTTCACATCTTCAGCCCGACACCACCCGTCACGAAAGCATGCATCTGTCGCCGACGACCGACTACATCGTGCTTCTGTCGGGCGAGGTCACCCTGGTCCTCGATACCGAGGAGCGCCAGATGAAACCCTTCGACGTCGTCGTCCAGCGCGGCACGAACCACGCGTGGGTCAATCACGGCACCGAGGACGCATTGATGCTGGCCGTCTTGGTGGATGGCGGCGCGGGAGCGGGAACGGAGCGCGGCCGGTGATGCGACCTACGGTGAAATGCGTCACCGTCGTCGGCTGCGGAACGATCGGCGCGAGCTGGGCGGCGCTCTTCCTGGCGCACGGGCTCGACGTCTGGGCGACGGACGTGCGCGCCGATGCCGAGGCCGGGCTGCGGGAGGCCGTCGCCGGCTTCATGCCGTCGCTGAGCGGGGCGATCGCGGCAGGCGGCGGCAAGGTGGGTTCTCTGGTCTTCACGCCCGACCTCGACGTCTGCTGCAGCAACGCCGATTTCATCCAGGAAAGCGCCATCGAACGCCTCGACGAGAAGATCGCGCTGCTGGCGCGGATCGATGCGGCCAGCCGTCCGGACGTCGTCATCGCATCGAGTTCGTCCGCCATCGGCGTCACCGACATGCAGGTGGCCTGCGCCCGGCCAGAGCGGGTCATCCTCGGCCATCCCTTCAATCCGCCGCACCTCGTTCCCCTCGTGGAACTCGTGGCCGGCGAGAAAACGCAAGGCTGGGCGCTGGAAGCCGCGGAGGCCTTTTATCTCTCGGTCGGCAAGACGCCGATCCGGTTGAACCGGGAGGTCTTCGGCCATGTGGCCAACCGCCTGCAGGCCGCCATCTTCCGCGAGGCGGTCAGTCTTCTCCAGTCGGGCGTCGCCTCGGCCGGCGATATCGACAGGGCCGTCACCGAGGGGCCGGGCCTCCGCTGGGCCTTGATGGGACCGTTCCTGACCTATCACCTGGCGGGCGGACCCGCCGGCATCCGTGGTTTCATGAGACAATTTGCGCCGATGCAGCAGACCCTGTGGGCCGAACTGGACGCGCCGGACCTCAATGAAGCCCTGCAGGCGCGGATCGTTGCGGCCGTCGAAGATGCCTATGAGGAACGCTCAATCACCGACATCAGCGAAAGGCGCGACAAGCGCATCGGCGCGCTACTGCGCGCCCGGGCCGACGAAAGCTAGAAAGGACAGCGACGCCGTGAACAGAAAAAAAGTCATCATCAGTTGCGCCATCACCGGCGCGATCCACACGCCCGGCATGTCGCCCTATCTGCCGGTAACCCCGTCCGAAATCGCCGCGTCGGCCATCGAGGCGGCTCAGGCGGGTGCCGCCATCCTGCATCTCCATGCCCGCGATCCCGAAACGGGGCGCCCGGACGCCGATCCGGAGATCTATGCCCGGTTTCTTCCGCGCATTCACGAGGCGACGGACGCCGTCCTCAACCTGACGACCGGGGGCGGCCTCACGATGACGGTGGAGGAGCGCCTGCGCGGGCCGCTGCGCTTTCAGCCGGAGATGTGCTCGCTCAACATGGGCTCGATGAATTTCGCCATCTTTCCGCTCGCCGAGCGCGGCTTCGACTGGAAGCACGACTGGGAACAGGCCTATCTGAGCGGTACCAAGGACTACATCTTCCGAAACACTTTCGGCGATATCGAAGGCATCATCGAGCGTCTCGGCAAGGCGCACGGCACGCGTTTCGAGCACGAATGCTACGATGTCGGCCACCTCTACAATCTCGCGCATTTCGTCGACCGCAAGCTGATCGAGCCGCCGTTCCTGGTGCAGACTATTTTCGGCATTCTCGGCGGCATTGCAGCCGAATGGGAAAACCTCGCCTTTATGAAGGCAACGGCCGACCGGCTGTTCGGCGATGCGTGTGAGTGGTCAGTGCTGGCGGCCGGCCGTAGCCAAATGCCCTTCGCCACCCATTCCGCCATGCGCGGCGGGCACGTCCGGGTCGGGCTGGAGGATAGCCTTTATATCGAGCGCGGAAAGCTCTCCACATCGAATGCCGAGCAGGTCCGTAAGATACGCGGCATTGTGGAAGCGCTAGGTCTTGAGATTGCAACACCGTCGGAGGCCCGCGCGAGGCTCGGCCTCAAGGGCCGCGACCGCGTCCGGATTTAGCTGCCATTGCAACAAGAGAAGCACGTTGAGACGGTTTCCATTAGGCATCAGCCTCAAGAAGCAGCTTCGGTGGCGGAAGATTGCATTCTGGAGCGTCTGATCGTTGCTCACCTTGCAATCAGCAAAGGGTGTGAAACGTTCCACAGTGAACTTCAGAAGTCGCTTATCGATCTGATATCCTTGGCCAATGTGCCGGCGGCTTCGCCATCTCGCGCTGCGCACGAACGACGAGTTCCTTCTTGTCAAAGGCACGAATTTCATCGAACGCTCGCTAAATTGTAGTCCACTTCGATCCGGCCATCCTCCAAAAAGGCTGCCATCCCGCTCCAATGGCTGGACGTGAAGGTGATGGCCATGCCGCGTTCCTTGACACCTCGTCTCTCAAATCAGTGAGGTGGACCTGAGTTCTCTAATAAATAAGAGCCGCTCACTCCGCCTGACGCTAAGCCGTATATCAGCGCCTTCCCCGCGCAGTTCCGCCGTAGTTGCCGCTAGGTATAGTGACGTATACCTAAGCACTCGTAAGTGCCTTCTTGACGCTAGGTGTACGATATATACCTATGAGGTCTCATTAACTTGGAGACTTTGTAAATGGTAAATTCGGATACCAGCGTGCTATTCCAGCCGCTGAAAATTGGATCATTGGAACTTAAGAACAGGATCGTCATGGCACCAATGACGCGACTGTTTACCGACAACGGCGTACCGGGCCCGCAGAATGCTGCCTATTACAGGCGCCGTGCCGAAGGCCAGGTCGGGCTGATCTTGTCCGAGGGCACCGTCATCGACCGTCCCGCCTCACGCAACGATTCCGGCATTCCGTTCTTCCATGGCGACGCGGCCCTTACCGGCTGGAAGCAGGTCATCGACGAGGTCCATGCGGTGGGCGGGCGGATGGGCCCACAGATCTGGCACACCGGCGCTGCGCGCTACATCAACAACTGGGAGCCCGACGCACCGGTGGAGAGCCCCTCCGGACTCGATGCACCCGATGCTCCGCGCGGCGTGGCGATGACCGAGGAAGACATTACTGATACCGTTGCGGCCTTCGCGAAAGCCGCGGCCGATGCCAAACGCCTCGGCTTCGACACCGTCGAAATCCACGGTGCGCACGGCTATCTCATCGACCAATTTTTCTGGGAAGGCACCAACCGCAGAGCCGACCGCTATGGCGGGCCGACGATCAAGGAGCGGTCGCGGTTCGCAGCCGAGATAGTTGCCGCGGTGCGTGCGGCCGTCGGTCCCGGCTTCCCGATCATCCTGCGCTTCAGCCAGTGGAAACAGCAGGATTACAATGTCCGCGTGGCGGACAGCCCCGATGTCATGGCCGAATGGCTGGTGCCGCTTGTGGAGGCCGGCGTCGATATCCTGCATTGCTCGCAACGCCGGTTCTGGGAGCCCGAATTCCCCGAAATCGATGGGGAGAACGGCCTCAACGGCGCCGGCTGGGCGAAGAAACTCACTGGCGCGACGACGATCAGCGTCGGCTCCGTGGGCCTCGACGGGGACGTCACCAACGCTTTCCAGGGCAGGGGATCAAAAAGCGCCGGCCTGGACCGGCTGGTCGAGCGGATGGAGCGTAATGAGTTCGACCTAATCGCCGTAGGACGCGCCCTTCTTGGCGATCCCGAATGGGTTACCAAAATCCAGGGGAGCGATTTCGCGAAATTGAACGGTTTTGATGCCGCAGCCCTCGGTGAGCTTGTCTGACGCCGACTTGGACGAGCGGGTTTCAAACCCGCTCGTCGAGGCTGACAGATGCTGTCATTCGCCTATTTAGGCTCTAATTCTTCAAACAACGTCTGTAGGATCGAGCTCAGCTTCTTTCAACGAGCAAGTGACCGTCCGCTAGGCCACCAAAGAGGAGGTGCGCAGTCTCAATCTGCGGGCAATCTCCAGCGACCCCGCTGGCGAGGAGCGGCGGTTTTACAACCGAACCGAACCAGAATGTCTTGGTGCGAGAGGCTCCGATGGCGCGTAGTTCCATAAATCGCATTATGCGAGATGTTATAACGTTACATGAAAAGGAGCGAAGAAGAGATTTCGACTTTCCGAGGCACCTTGGCTGCCGTCGACCAGGTCCCGGCGGCAGCTCTTTTTGTTGGGGCGTCGCCAACTCACCTCCACCGATGTTTCGATGAGGGCACTCGGTGCCACGCTCTCCGCCGACCACGGCGCAACCAACCGCGATTTTTGTCATGAAGGAATGGATACTTTCGCCGCTTGAAAAGAGCTGCATCCGATGGATTTATCGAGGCAGAACCGTCGCCGAGATCGCATCCCTCGAGGGTAAGAGCGTTGTTGATATCGAAAACTGCCTGCGAAGTGCTTTACGCACGCTGGAGGCAAAATCGATCGCGGAGGCGCTCCAGAAGGCGAACCTCCCTAACCCCGATTGAGGGGCAAATCACTCCCGACGCCCGCTCTTGACTTGAAAACGGAAGCGATCTTGTTGCCGAGAGCCGCGGGAAGCGTCTGGCTCAAATGCGAATGCCGTACCCGACAGAGCGTTCCAGCTGGAGCAAACCAATCCCGCTCTTTTGGATGGCGTCCTGGCCCGGTGCCGGATCTTCCACGATCAACCCGCAGGGGGTCCGCTAGCAAGCTGCGGCCGCTCCGGCTTCGCCTCGCGGTGATCGCGCCCGTCCTCGGGCCTTGTGAGGAGCCATCGAGCGGGAATTGGCCCGCTCCCGATGGAGCCACTTCAAATGTCGCACGATCTTTCTCTCGCCCAGTCCCACGCCTTCCAGCTTTCCCGCGACCTGATGGTCCCGGTCACTCTGTTCACGGTCGACGGCGAATACGGCGTCCTTCCGTCCGACGAAATCGACGCCGACGACGATCTGGAGATCGTCCATGAATTTTTCCCATGGGCGGCTCATTGAGCCGCCGTTCCTGAGTGCCGCTTGCGAGCGGCAGGCCGCAAGGGAGGCTTCGCCGCGGCCGACCCAGGCATTGCATGATCCGACAATTGTCAGCCGCGCCCTGGCGGCCTTTGCTCTTCGCGGCTGGTGGAAGCGTGCCCGAGAAGAGACGGGCAAGGAAATGCGAGGAAGAAGAGGCATGGACAGAAGAGAAATAGAGGCGCTCCGCGAACGGGTGAAGTGTGCTGCCGTTCTCGAGCAGACGGGCTTCGCCATCGATATGAAGGAAAGCACGCGGCGGGCAGTGAAGTTTCGACGGGGGAGCGAGATCGTCATCGTCACCCATGAGGGGCGCGGATGGTTCGATCCGCTCAGCGATGCAAAGGGCGACGTGTTCGGTCTCGTCGCGCATCTCGACCATGTCGACTTTCTCGAATGCGCCGGACGTGTTGCCGCGCTCGTCGGTATTTCGATCACGGAACCGGAATGGCGGTCTCCAAAGATAGAGCAAGACTACGACCTCTCTTTATCCGAGCGATGGCAAACACGCCGCCGTCCATGGCCCGGTTCGTCGACCTGGGCTTATCTCGATGGTCAGCGTTTCCTGCCGGCATCTTTGCTTCGCGCCGCGATCCGGCAAGATCGTCTGCGCGAGGGGCCATATGCCAGCATGTGGGCAGCGCATACCGACAGCGCCGGAGCCGTCACCGGTTGGGAGGCGCGGGGTCCCGAGTATCGCGGTTTTGCCTCCGGAGGGACAAAGGTTCTCTTCCGCCTGGGGCAGGACACGGCGTTGCGCCTGGCTGTCACGGAAGCTGCGATCGACGCCATGAGCCTCGCCGCCATCGAGGGGTTGCGGGATGGAACGCTCTATCTCAGCACCGGCGGCGGATGGTCGCCGTCGACGGAGGCGGCGCTGCGGCAGATGGCATCGCGGCCCGAGGCTCTGCTAGTTGCGGCGACAGACGCCAATCCGCAAGGCGAGATGTTTGCCGAGCGGTTACGGGCGCTCGCTGACGACGTCGGCTGCAACTGGTCGCGCCTTCGCCCGCCGGCGGACGACTGGAACGAGGCCCTGAAAATCAGGGAGAAAGAAAGGAGGGAGAGGAAGGAAGGCGGCGTGCCGCATTCGCTTCGCCCGCGTCAAGGGAGGCTTCGCCCGGCGGAGCCGGCCCTTGACCCGGCCGGTCGCGATGCCGGCGGCCCGGAAGGTGTCATGAAGGACTGAAGAGGATGGCAAGGTCGGAAGGACAGTGCCGCACTTCGGTCCGGAACCACTCCGAAGGAGCCGCAGATGAATCCCTCTTCCGCAATCCGCAAAGTCTTCCAGGGCGTCGCCTCACGCCAGCAAATGTACCGGATGTTCGATCGTCACGCCCAGCGTCCGAACCGCTGGGAGGATGACGCTGCCCCGCTCTATGCCGGCGAATGGTTCGAGATCGCCGATACCGAACATGACTACATGTTCGAAATCCTGCCGCCGCTCTGGATCCGTGGATCGATGTTTGCGATGCGCGAGTTTCTGACAGGATCGGTGACATCGGTGTTCTTTGCGCTGCGGATCGACGGCGTCATCCGGCATTTCCATGGCTATTGCGATCTTTCCGACCGCCAGGCCGTTGAACGCATGCGGGTCGAAATCATCGAGCGCGAGAGCCGGCCGGTGCGCGCCATGTCGCGCGAGGAACGGCTTGAGCATATCTGGAGTATGACGGCGGACGACTATCGTGGTTATGCTGGCGAGCGCTGGCCGGAGGAGTCGCGTGGCAAGCGCACGATCATGCTTTACGGCGGCCAGACGGGCAGCACCCTGAAGCTGCTGGACGATCTCTCCGACGACGAAATCGCAGCCAAGCTGCCGGTGCAACTGCGCCACCTCCCCTCGCCGATCGCCGCATGAAGGAGGTCGCGCCATGCTTTCCTTCCCGCTCACATCCGTCCGCGCGGTGATTGCCCGCGGTCGGGCCGATGCGGAGGCCAATGGTGGCTTTCGTGATCTCTATTACGGCCTGCGCCCTGGCAAGGACGAGAAGCCGGGCCTCTGGCTCGTCGGCGATCACGGCGTTTATCTGATGTCCAACGGCAAGCTGCTCGATGGCGCCAAGCCCTTGGTCGTCTATGCCGAGGAGTGCGATCCCAGCACCAATGACGACTGGTTCGACGTCAAACGCCGGACATTCGGCGGCGACGACGGCGTCGATTTCATCGACGCGGAACAGCTGGAACCGATGATGGCGGCGGCTCCAGAGGCGACGCACCTTCGCATCGCATTTCATCAGGACTCGATGCAGCTCACCCTGATCGCGAAGTCCTGATCACTGAGACCACCGGCCCCCGTCAGGCCACCAATCCCTGAACCCAGAGCGTACTTCAATCCCGCGAGCTTTTCCGCGGGTGATGACGCTCGCCTTTCCCGAGGAGAACTTCATGAGCAACGATCCCTTCACTCTCGACATGTTCGGCAGCAGCGCGCTGTCGTCCGGCCTTGGCCTCGGCGGCGTCACAGCATTTGGCGGTTTCGATGCCGTTGCTGCCAATGACGACGACCCCGAACCGACACCGCCCTCTTCTGCCCCGGCCTTGCCGGTCGCGACGGCAAAGCGTCCGGCGCCGCGGCGACAGGGCGGCCGGTCCAACTTCTACCTCGACGATGCCGATCGCGTTCTTGCGGCGACGTGGAAGGAACGGGCGCGCATCAATGTCGCGGCGATCCTGATCGCAAACAACATCGAGAAGCAGGACCGGCCGGCCACTCGCGAGGAGCAGCAGCGGTTGATCCGCTTTACAGGCTTTGGCGCATCGGAACTTGCGAACACGATATTCCGTCGTCCGGGCGAGCCTGACTTCCGCGCCGGCTGGAGCGAGCTTGGCACTTCGCTCCAGAGTGCGGTTTCGGAGGGAGACTACGCGTCCCTTGCCCGCTGCACGCAATATGCGCATTTCACGCCGGAGTTCATCATCCGGTCCATCTGGGCGAGCTTGCAGCGCCTTGGCTGGCGTGGCGGCCGGGTGCTCGAGCCTGGCATCGGCACCGGCCTGTTCCCCGCGCTGATGCCGAAAGCATTGCGCGATCGGAGTTTCTTCACCGGTATCGAGCTTGACCCTGTCACCGCCAGGATCGTCCGCCTGCTACAGCCGAAGGCGCGGATCATCAACGGCGACTTTGCGCGCGCCGATCTGGCGCCGATTTACGATCTCGCCATCGGCAATCCGCCTTTCTCCGACCGGACCGTCCGATCCGACCGGGCCTATCGCTCGCTGGGCTTGCGGCTGCATGACTATTTCATCGCCCGTTCGATCGACCTCCTGAAACCCGGCGCGCTCGGCGCCTTCGTCACCAGCGCCGGCACGATGGACAAGGCGGATGCGACAGCACGCGAACACATCGCCAAAACCGCGGACCTGATCGCCGCGATCCGCCTGCCGGAGGGCACCTTCCGCCGCGATGCCGGCACGGACGTCGTGGTTGACCTGCTCTTCTTCCGCAAGCGCAAGACCGGGGAGGCTGAGGGAGACCTCTCCTGGCTCGCCCTTGAGGAGGTGCGACCGGCGACGCAAGACGACGGCGCAATTCGGGTGAACCGCTGGTTTGCGCGACATCCTGATTTCGTGCTTGGCGATCATGCCCTGACCTCCGGCCCCTTTGGCGAGACCTACACCTGCCGACCGCGTGCCGGCGAGGACCTTGAGGCGGCTTTGCAGCAGGCGATCCTCCTGCTTCCCGAGGGCCGCTATGACGGCGAGCCGACCGAAATCGACATCGACCTCGAGACCGAGCTCGGCGAGATCGTCGACCTTCGCCCCGACAGTCGACAGGTCCGGGAGGGTAGCTTCCTCATCGACATCAGACGCGGTCTCATGCAGATGGTCGACGGCGCGCCGGTCGAAGTCCAGGTGCGCAAGGGCCGCACCGGCGACGGCATGCCGGAAAAGCACGTCCGCATCATCAAGAAACTGATCCCGATCCGCGACGCCGTGCGCGATGTGCTGAAGGCCCAGGAACAGGATCGGCCGTGGCGCGATCTGCAGGTTCGCCTACGAATCGCCTGGTCGAGTTTCGTGCGCGATTTCGGGCCGATCAACCACACCACCGTCAGCATCACTGAGGATCCCGAAACCGGCGAGGTGCGCGAAACGCACCGCCGCCCGAACCTGCAGCCCTTTCTTGACGACCCCGATTGCTGGCTGGTCGCCTCAATCGAGGATTACGATCTCGACACCGACACGGCCAAGCCCGGCCCGATCTTTTCCGAACGGGTGATTTCGCCCCCTGCCCCGCCGGTAATCACCAGCGCCGCCGATGCACTCGCTGTTGTCCTCAACGAACGTGGTCGCGTCGATATCGAGCATATCGCCGAACTGCTGCACAGACATGCCGATGCGGTCGTCGATGAACTCGGCGATTCAATCTTCCGGGATCCTGACGACGGGTCCTGGCAGACGGCCGACGCCTATCTCGCCGGCCCGGTCCGCACCAAGCTCGCTGTCGCTGAAGCGGCCGCGGGACTGGATCCAGCCTATGAGCGCAACGTTCGTGCGCTTCGGGCCGTACAGCCCGGCGACCTTCGCCCCTCCGACATCACCGCACGTCTGGGTGCGCCGTGGATTCCGGCGAGCCATGTCGTGGCTTTCGTCAAGGAGAGGATGGGCGCCGACATCAGGATCCACCATATGCCGGAGCTTGGCAACTGGACCGTGGAGGCGCGGCAGCTTGGCTACAGTGCCGCCGGTACATCCGAATGGGGTACCAGCCGCCGTGATGCCGGTGAACTGCTCGCCGACGCACTGAACAGCCGCGTTCCGCAGATCTTCGACGTCTTCAAGGACGCCGGCGGCGAGCGGCGCGTCCTGAACGTGGTCGATACCGAAGCCGCGCGCGACAAGCTGCAGAAGATCAAGCAGGCCTTCCAGGATTGGGTGTGGACCGACCCGGATCGCACCGACCGGCTGGCGCGGGTCTATAACGACCGGTTCAACAACCTCGCGCCGCGCAAATTCGATGGTTCGCATCTCAAACTTCCTGGCGCCTCAGGCGCCTTTGTTCTCTATGGGCACCAGAAGCGCGGCATCTGGCGGATCATCTCGTCCGGCTCGACCTATCTCGCGCATGCCGTCGGCGCCGGCAAGACGATGACGATGGCGGCCGCAATCATGGAACAGCATCGCCTCGGTCTGATCGCCAAGGCGATGCTGGTCGTGCCCGGCCATTGCCTGGCGCAGGCGGCGCGTGAGTTCCTCGCCCTCTACCCCAATGCCCGCATCCTGGTGGCGGACGAGACCAACTTCACCAAGGACAAGCGGGCGCGATTCTTGAGCCGGGCGGCGACCGCCACCTGGGATGCGATCATCATCACGCACTCGGCGTTCAGGTTCATCGCTGTGCCGTCGGCCTTTGAACAGCAGATGATCCACGACGAGCTCGAACTCTATGAGGATCTGCTGACCAAGGTCGACAGCGAGGATCGCGTCTCGCGCAAGCGCCTCGAACGACTGAAAGAGGGTCTGCAGGAACGCCTGGAGGGCCTCGCGACTCGCAAGGACGATCTTCTCACAATCTCGGAAATCGGTGTCGACCAGATCATTGTCGACGAGGCGCAGGAGTTCCGGAAGCTTTCCTTCGCGACCAACATGTCGACGTTGAAGGGTATCGATCCGAACGGCTCGCAGCGCGCCTGGGACCTCTACGTCAAATCCCGCTTCATCGAAACCAAGAATCCCGGCCGGGCGCTGGTGCTCGCTTCCGGCACGCCGATCACCAACACGCTTGGCGAGATGTTCTCGATCCAACGCCTGCTCGGACACGAAGCGCTTGCCGAGCGCGGTCTGCACGAGTTTGACGCCTGGGCATCGTGCTTCGGCGACACGACGACCGAGCTCGAAATACAGCCCTCCGGCAAATACAAACCGGTCAGCCGGTTCGCGAGCTTCGTCAATGTTCCGGAACTGATCGCGATGTTCCGCGCTTTCGCCGATGTCGTCATGCCGGAGGATCTTCGCGAATTCGTCAGGGTGCCTGATATCTCCACCGGCCGGCGGCAGATCCTCACCGCTAAACCGACGCCGGCCTTCAAGGCCTATCAGCAGATCCTCGATGCCCGTATCAAAGCGATCGAGATGCGCGAGGGACCGGCACAGCCCGGCGACGATATCCTGCTCTCGGTCATCACCGACGGCCGCCATGCGGCGATCGATTTGCGCCTCGTCATCCCGGTAAACGATAACGAAAAGGACAACAAGCTCAACCTCCTCGTCCGCAACGCCTTCCGGATCTGGCAGGAGACCAGCGAGGCCACATTTATTCGCCCGGACGGCAAGGCTTACGAGCTGCCAGGTGCGGCGCAGATGATCTTTTCCGATCTCGGCACCATCAATGTCGAGAAGACCCGCGGCTTTTCGGCTTACCGTTGGATCCGCGACGAGCTCGTGCGGCTCGGTGTTCCCGCTTGCGAAATCGCTTTCATGCAGGACTTCAAGAAAACCGAGGCCAAGCAGCGGCTCTTCGGTGATGTGCGCGCCGGCCGGGTTCGGTTCCTGATCGGCAGTTCCGAGACAATGGGCACGGGTGTCAATGCGCAGCTCCGTCTGAAAGCGCTGCACCATCTCGACGTCCCGTGGCTGCCGTCTCACATCGAGCAACGCGAGGGCCGAATTGTCCGGCAGGGCAATCAGCATGACGTGGTCGATATCTTCGCCTATGCCACGGAAGGGTCGCTCGATGCTTCCATGTGGCAGAACAACGAGCGCAAGGCCCGCTTCATCGCGGCAGCGCTCAGCGGTGATACATCGATCCGCCGGCTCGAGGATCTCGGTGAAGGGCAAGCCAACCAGTTCGCCATGGCGAAGGCCATCGCTTCCGGTGACGAACGGCTGATGCAGAAGGCTGGACTGGAGGCCGATGTCGCCCGTCTGGAACGGCTGCGCGCCGCCCATGACGACGACCAATATGCGGTCCGCCGGCAAATGCGCGATGCGGAAGGCGACATCGAGGTCTCGACCCGCCGCATCGCGGAGATCGGCCAGGATATCGGCCGGCTGGTGCCGACTACCGGCGACGCTTTCGCGATGACCGTTCTCGGCAAAGCCTACCAGGAGCGCAAGGATGCCGGCCGCGCGCTGATGAAGGAAATCCTCACTCTTCTCCAACTGCAGCAGGAGGGTGAGGTTCATCTGGCGAGCATTGGGGGTTTCGATCTTGTCTATGAGGGCGAGCGCTTCGGAAAGGGTGATGGCTATCGTTACCTCACCACGCTCCAGCGCACCGGCGCGGATTACGAGATCGATCTTGCGGTGACGGTGACGCCGCTCGGCGCCGTGTCCCGCCTCGAGCACGCGCTCGACGGGTTCGACGAGGAGCGGGAACGCTATCGCCACCGCTTGGAGGAAGCGCGTCGGCGGCTTGCCTCCTATCGCTCGCGTGAAGGCGGCGTTTTCCCCTTTGCGGATGAACTTGCCGAGAAGCGCAGACAGCTCCGCGACATCGATCAGGCCCTCGCCGATGATGCGAGGCGTACGGACGAAGCCGCTGCTGTTGCCGCTTAGCTTGCCTGTTGCCGCAACTCTTCGATGAGTTCCGGATGCCGGTCGAGAAGGCGCAGCAATTGGCTGGTCGGGCCGCTTGGCTCGACCAAGCCGCGCTCGTATTTGTCGAACGCGCTTTCACCAACCTTCAGGATGCCGCCTGCTTCACGTTGCGACAGTTTTAGTTTTTTGCGCACTCTGCGGATTGTCGACGGAGAGGGAATGCCTTCAACTTCTTCCTTCAACGCCCGCAAGGCCGCGTCCGTTGCCTCCATGTCGTTGCCGACATGAACACCTTCGTCGCCGCTATCGGGATAATATCCCGGCAGGTCGACCGTTTTGCTCTTGCCCTTGTAGGTCACGACAAACGGTCGGACGTCCCGGCGCAGCGTCTCTCCGGTTTCCGGTGAGATCATCGTTTCGGGCAGTATATTTGCTGCAACCGCCATTATCATCTCTCCTTGAATGACATGATCCGGAATTCCGTGATCACGTCCGCCTGGAATTTCACATAAAGCACCATGCCGTGCTCGGGGACCGGCACATGATAAACATCTTGCCATACCCGATGGTCTGCGTTCGCTGTCATCGACTTGTAGAACATACGGCGCTCGATGGTGTCGATGGTCGCGACGATGCCGGCGCGGTCGTAGCCCAATGAGGCGGCATCCCGCAGCGCCGTCGTCGTGATGGCAAGCGTCGAAATCGACCCCAAAACAGCTTTAACGGCCTCGAGATCGTATGTCGGGCGCCTTTTCTCCATGACTTTATATGACACCTTAATGGTGTCAAATCAAGCTTGTCGTTGTGGGGAAAAGATAGAGGAAAATCCGGGAGGAGAACCGGTCGCAGATCGGTCGTCCCGTCGCCGCTTGCGCTCAACCGCCGCCTCCGCATCCCGGCCACTCGTCCCGCGCAGGGCGCGAGGCACCCCGCTTGTCCTTCGAAGCAGGGACGCTCGGCCGCAGTTGCGCCGGTCCGCCCGTCCTGCGGTTCGGAAAGTGTCTTCGGAAAGAGATGAAGACAGGAAGGACCGGCAAGAGGCCGCGTCCCCGCATCCCGGAAGAGGAAAATCCCATGCATATCATGAAGGTCGATCCGCGCTCGTTGAAGGACAATCCGGACAATACCCGGCAATCCAAATCCACCCCGCAGGCCGATGCGCTGCTGCTCGCCACCATCAAGGCCGTCGGCATCATCCAGCCGCCCGTCATTTTTCCCGAAGTTGGTGGTGGGAACGGCTACGTCATTGAAGCCGGTCATCGTCGCACCCGCATGGCCATCGCCGCAGGCCTCGAGGAAATCGAGGTGCTCGTCGTCGAAGCCGCAAACGACAATGGCGCCATGCGGTCGATGGTCGAGAACATTGCGCGCGAACCGCTGAACCCGGTCGACCAGTGGCGCGGCATCGAACGCCTGGTCGCACTCGACTGGACCGAGGAAGCAATTGCGGTGGCACTCGCCCTGCCCGTCCGGCAAATCCGCAAGCTGCGCCTGCTCGCCAACGTCCTACCGGCGATGCTCGACCAGATGGCGTTCGGCGACATGCCGAATGAGCAGCAGCTCCGCACGATCGCGGCAGCACACCTCGATGAGCAGAAGGAGGTCTGGAAGGCGCAGAAGCCGAAGAAGGGCCAGCCCGCCGCATGGTGGCAGATTGCCAACGCGCTGAGCAAGACCCGGATGTATGCCAAGGATGCGAGCTTCGGTGACGATCTCAGAGAAGCCTACGGCATCGAATGGATCGAGGATCTGTTCGCTCCCGCGGACGAGGACAGCCGCTACACCACCAATGTCGAAGCCTATCTCGGCGCCCAGCAGGAGTGGATGACGAACAATCTGCCCAAGAAGGGAATGATCGCCGAGGTTTCTCAATGGGGCGAGGTGAAGCTGCCGCAAAAGGCAAGCCGCGTCTATGGCAAGCCCGGCAAGGGTGACCACACCGCCATGTATCTGGATCGGAACGGCAAGGTTCAAACCGTGCATTACCGGATGCCCGAGGAGAAGAAGACCAAGGGCAAGGGAGCGGTCGTCGGAGGTGGCGACACCGCTGGCGAGGATGCGATCGACGGGCCGAAGCAGCGTCCCGACGTCACGCAGAAGGGCCTCGATATGATCGGCGACCTCAGGACCGACGCGCTGCACGAGGCGCTCGCCCGCGCACCGATCGAGGACGACACGCTGATGGCCCTCCTTGTCCTCGCCTTTGCCGGCATGAATGTCCGGGTTGACTCCGGGGCAAACGACCACGTCTTCGGCGCGAAGCGGTTCGCCCGCCATGCGGCTCGGTTGCTCGACGCTGACGGCAAGCTCGCCTTCGACCGCGACACCTTGCGGGTTTCCACCCGCTCGATGCTGGTCGATGTGCTGTCGTGCCGCCGAGGCATGTCGAACAGCGGCATCGTGTCGCGCATAGCCGGCGACGCCATCGGCGCGGACGGATACCTCCCGAACATGGGCACAGAAGACTTCCTGCTTTGCCTGTCGCGGCAGGCGCTCGAGGCTTCGTGCGAGGGCACCTCGGTTCTCCCCCGCCCGAGGGTCCGCGAGACCCGTGCCGCACTGGTCGAGCACTTCAAGCAAGGGCATTTCGTCCATCCGGCCGCCCTGTTTGCCCCCGATCCGAAGGATCTCGCCGAACTGATCAAGCAGGGCGAGGTCGTGGAGGATTACGATACGGTGACCTCCGAGGAAACAACGGATCGCCTCGAAGGCGAACTTGCTGACGGCAGCGTCGCCGGCGAGGAGGCCGATTTTGCTGTCGCCGATCCGGAAGCCGGTGACGGCGCCGACGACGCGGTCGAGACCGCCTACGGCATCGCGGCCGAATAGCCGAAGCCCTCCCATCTTTTCCGATCGATCCCCCGCCGCCGGCCATCACCGGCGGCGGTTCGTTTCCATGAACACCGCAGAATTTCAAGGAGATGTCCAATGTCTGCGTCCCTGATCTACGATCTCGTCCCGATCGGCTCCATCATTGCCTGGTCCGATGGCACACCCCGCCCGCCCGAGCGCTTCAAGAAGAAGCTCGCGGCCTGGCAGACGCGCAACAGCAAGGGCCGGCTGATCCGCAAGGAGGGTCCGCGCTCCGGAAACTACAACTCGCCTGGCTATTTCACACTGCATGAGGCGGATTTCGGCGGGAAAAACACCATCGTCATGCGCATTCACCGAACCTTCGGCCTCGACTCCGATCTCACCTTCAAGGTGCTCGAGCGCCCCGCCCTCGGTTCGATCCGCGTCTTCGATCGCGCCGGTTCGAACGCGGAACTTGTCCATCTCGCGGACAATCGCGAGGCGGCCGCGGTCTGGCTGCAAGAACACGGCTATCCGAACGCCGTGCTCGAAGAGGTGACCGCCGACGAGGTTGCGGCTGCTCAGGTCGAAGGGAGGGCCGCCGCATGAGGACCTCAGAACTTCAGCATGAGCCGGTATCGGCTTTAGAGGATTTGGACGTGGAATTCGGCGTCAGCGCCGACGGATTTCCGGTCGCCCGGATCGGCGATACGCATCTGGCAATGATGCCGGCGCGCGATGGCGCGAGCTTCCTCGCGAGCGCTTGGCGGCTCGTCCATCCGCTTTCCGAGCTGACGCGCGCAGATTTCTACGGTCACGATGGCCGCCTCGAGGATGAGGCGGCTTTTCGCGCCCGGGTCTTCGAGACGGCCCAGCACAAGCGCGAGTTATCCGCCCTGAGGCGGATCCAGACCCGCATGACGGCCAGTACGCCCTGGGGACCGTCGCAGCTTGCGACCGTCTACGCGGAGGGGATCGTGTCCCATATGACGGCTGGCCATGGCGGGTTTCATCTGTCGGCCGAACGGAATCTTCGCGTCTCCCCGTTGCTGCGAAAGTCCTCGCACTGGTACGAGGAGGATGCCGAATGGGCCATCGTCGCCCTCTCCTTCCCGGAGCTCTTCACCTCATACGAGCGCAAAGGTGCGGACGAGACATTCCGCAACAGCTGGCCGACCGCATGGGAAGAGATCCACGGGCGCGAACTCGGGTCCGGCCAATCCTGGACGAAGGACCGGCAAGCCTTCGAGCGCAGGCATGCCGGCGACTGGGTCGTCGTCTCGGCGATCTATTCCAGCCACTATGCCGATATGACGGAGGTGGTCGCCACGCGCGGCGGCATGCGGGACCAACGTGCCGACGAGCGGCGCTTTCTTGTTCCGAGCGCCGAATATGCAACCCGCGGGCCGTTCGGCTTCGTCATCGATGAACAACGTCACGCCGTCTATGACGGTCCTTCGGACTTCATCGGCTGGCAGTGGCGGAGGACCGGGACATGACCCCGATCAGTCCGTGGGTGCTCCTTTCCCGCATGGAGGCGGCGCGTCGTCAGACGCGCCATCATCTCGATCTCGTCCATCGGCAGATTGCCACACGCGCTGAGCGCCTGGCCGTGACCGAAAAGGCGAAAGCCAAAAACCGCACGCACAAGCGCTCCGGCTCACGATGGACTCGGTCGGATGAGATGCTGTTTCAGGATCACCTCGATCGCCTGTCATTCGAACGTCGCGGCGAACTCGAGGCGCTCATCCGGAAACTGGAGCGTCAGGACCGTGCCATCACCACGCTACGGCTGAAGCTCGGTGACGCGGTTTGGCGAGAGGCAGCGTGAGAGGCAGCCGCCGGCAGCGCATTTGCGGAGTGTGCCCGCGTATTGGTGAGAGGCATTGCGAGGATGGCCATCGTTTCCCACATTCGGTTTCGGGGAGAGTCTCAGCCCCGTGCCGGCCTGCCCTTCGTGTTCGTTGCGGTCTGAACCGGCGGCCGGTCGTTTCAAGGCCGCTTTCGCGCCGCGGTGCGGCCAAAACAGCCTCGCTGCGCAAAGCGAACCCGCGTCCCGCGCAGGGTGCCCCCGCTTGGTCGCAAGCCCGCTCCGCTCGCTCAGCCGCTCCGGACCTGTGAAATCGCCCGTCCCTCGCCGGTTCCTTTTGACCGCACCGAAGGGCAGACCGGCACGGGGCCGGAACCGCTTCGGACCAAACCGAAAAGGAAACCGTTATGGCCAAGCCCGCGACCCCCAACCGCTCTTCCGCCCGCGTCGTGCAACTCCGCAAGGGTGCGACCCTCGAAATGGTCCGCCTCACCTGCCCCGACAGCGCCCAGGCGCTCAAGATCGCCGAAAGCTTCGGAACCGCACTGGTCGACAGCGACGGCATCCGCGACCTGCATGAGCGACTGATCAATGAGACCGCCGACAGCCTGGCGGAGGGCCTCGGCGAACGGGCGATGCAGATCCATCTCCAGCGCATCGTCGGCGCCTTCGTCGGATCGGCACATGGCGCCGGGCAGTTCTACTCTCGTGCGGTCACAGAAGCCCGCGACGCCACGGCGAAGGCGTCCAACGATGCCCGCGACGAGGATCTCGATGGTCCCGTTGGCTACGACAGCGCCGCCCAGCGCAAGCGCGAGTTCGCGGCCGACATGGGTGTCCAGGCTCATGCGCTCAGGATGGCGGCCGAGGGCGCCGTCGCAGCCTACGAGCAGGTCGTCGGCGAGACCTGGAAGCCCTTCGATCGCCCGGTCGAAAACCCCGGCGCCAATCTCGACCGCAAGGCGGCCGAAGCGCAAATGGCCGCCCTCGGGTAAAGCGGCCCGGGCGGCGCCCACGTGCCGCCCTACCCTCATCTTTCCAGCTTCCATCGGCCGGCTCCCAAGAGGGGCCGGCCTTTCCGCATGTCGCGCTGCCCCAGGGGAAAAACAGGCAAGGAAATGAGGAACCGGCCTATCGCGGCCCGTCCCTGTCGGCGGTCCTGCAGGAGCCCGGCTTGTGAGGTGCAACGGCTTCGCCGTCCTCCACGCTGTTTCGGCCGTTCCGGTGCGCTCCAAGCCCTTCCGCTCCTGCCCTCGGACCTCCGCGACGGGCCGCGATAGGCGCGGCTCGGAATAGGAGGTTTGAGACATGAACAGGAAAACCGAAGGCGAACGCGGCGATATCTACACGAGGATCACCGACCGGATCGTTGCCGATCTGGAAAAAGGGGTTCGTCCCTGGATGAAGCCGTGGAGCGTAGCCAACACTCAAGGCAGGATTACGCGGCCGCTACGGCACAACGGGCAGCCCTATTCGGGCATGAACGTTCTCCTTCTATGGTCCGAGGGGATGGCGAGAGGTTTCGCCTCTCCGGTGTGGATGACCTTCAAGCAAGCGCGGGAGCTCGGAGCCGTGGTTCGCAAGGGCGAAACCGGCTCGACTGTGGTGTTCGCGAGCCGCTTCACCAAATCGGAAACCGACGGCAATGGCAAGGAGGTCGACCGGGAGATCCCTTTCCTGAAGGCGTATTCTGTGTTCAATGTGGACCAGATCGACGGTCTGCCGGACCATCACTACCATCGTCCGGAACCGACTCTCGATCCGGTCGAGCGGATAGAGAATGCCGATCGCTTCTTCCGCAACACCGGCGCCGTTATCCGCCATGGCGGGACGCAAGCCTACTATTCGCCGGTGACCGACCATATCCAGATGCCGCCGTTCCAGACCTTCCGCGATGCGGCTTCCTACACGGCAACGCTGAGTCATGAGGCAACGCACTGGACCGCGAACCCGCGGCGCGTGGGCCGCGATCTCAGCCGTTATGCCAAGGACAAGAGCGAGCGCGCCCGCGAGGAACTCATTGCCGAGCTCGGCAGCTGCTTCCTATGCGCCGACCTTGGAATCGTACCGGAGCTCGAGCCACGGCCCGATCACGCGTCGTACCTTGCCTCATGGCTCGCCGTGCTTTCCGAAGACAGGCGGGCGATTTTTCAGGCGGCCGCTCATGCGCAGAGGGCAGTCACCTTCCTGCACGATCTGCAGCCTGATGCAGCTGATGAGAAAGTCGCGGCTTAAAAATCAGCGTCGGTCGTTGCATCCGCCAACGGCCGACACCTCTCTCGGCTCTCTCTGCTTGAGCGCGCCCTGATCTGGTGTCAGGTCCAGCTTGCCCCAGATCGAGGTTTTGCGGTCGGTCGGTTTGAGCTTTCGGGATTGCTTGATTTCGACGGTAAACGGCTTTGTCTGCTGACGCATGTATCCTCCAGGCGACGAATCGCGAGCACACGATACCGGGTTGATTACTGGAGGCAACTCCCACTCTGGCCGGTCCGTCGCCACCGAATTGCGGCTCTGGCATTGCGATAGAGAAACGGTTCGACCACAGCAATGTTCCGCTGGGTGAGGCGGTGGCAGGTTGCCATCAGCGTGTTCCTCTTGACCCGTCGGCATAGGCCACGTCCTTTGCGGGCTCGATGAGGCATGTCTGATCGGGGAGCGGCTTCGCCTCGATCGTCTTCCCGCAACGGCCATGCAAAACTTTCTTCCCCTGGCGGCTACGCCGCCATTCCTCGCGCGGCAACAAAGTTTCTCCCGGCCGCCCTCCATTCCATTCCGGCCTTATCAGGTGCGGTCCGATCGTCCCCGATCCTTGCGACAGCCATCGAGGCCGCGAAGGGCGCGGCCCGAAACCAACGAAAGGAACACGAAAATGGCAACGATCGGCACCTTCACCTCCACCGAAACCGGCTTCAACGGCTCGATCCGCACGCTTGCCCTCAACGTCAAGGCCCGCATCGCCCGCATCGAGAACCCCTCCGACAAGGGCCCGCACTACCGCATCTACGCCGGCAATGTCGAGCTCGGTGCGGCCTGGCAGAAGCGCTCCGAGCAGGACCGCGACTACTTCTCGGTCAAGCTGGACGACCCGAGCTTCCCCGCTCCGATCTACGCAACCCTCACCGAAGTCGAAGGCGAGGACGGCTACCAGCTGATCTGGTCCCGCCCCAACCGGGATTGAGATCCGGACGAGGCCCCGCTCGCCAAGGCGGGGCCTCCTCCCGACAACAGGGCGACCTCCTTCGTGCCGCGGCTTTTTCCCGTTCGTTCTTCCATATTGGATGAAATTGGATGGAAAAATGGATCTCGCTATGTCATACCCCATTTGGATGGAAACGGATGGGAAAATGGATGACGGCGCTCGATCTCTCCAAATTGCGTATCACGCCTGAGATCCTGTCGTTGATCGCCGAGATTGACGAATTCAAAGGCGCCTGGCGAGCGCTTGGTCGCATCGCACCCGATCGGCTGTCCAGCTTGCGGCGGGTTGCGACGATCGAAAGCATCGGATCGTCGACACGTATTGAGGGCGCGAAATTAAGCGACCGCGAGGTCGAAAGGCTGCTCTCGAACCTCCGTATCGGCTCGTTCTCCAGCCGAGACGAACAGGAGGTTGCCGGCTATGCCGAGGTGATGGAGACGATCTTCTCCGCCTTCGACGCAATCCCGCTTAACGAAAATCACATCCGCCAACTGCATCGGGATCTGCTCGCGCACTCGGTCAAAGATGAACGACACAGGGGAAACTGGAAAACCCTTGCCAACAACGTCGAAGCCTTCGACGAGGATGGACGAAGTCTGGGCGTCGTCTTCGCGACAGCCTCCCCTTTCGATACGCCGGGCCGAATGTCGGAACTAGTGGCCTGGCAACAAGCTCAGGAGAAGGATGGCACGTTTCACCCTCTACTCGTCGTCGCTGTCTTCGTCGTCGTCTTTCTGGAAATCCATCCTTTCCAGGATGGCAATGGCCGACTGTCGCGCGCTCTGACCACTTTGCTGCTTCTTCGGGCGGGTTATTCCTATGTGCCGTACAGCTCACTGGAAAGTGTTATCGAGCAGAACAAGGAAGCCTATTATCTCGCGCTTCGCCGAACGCAGGGCACGATACGAACGGACCAACAGGACTGGAATCCGTGGGTCGAGTTTTTCCTGCGGAGCCTGCAACGCCAGAAGCAGCGTCTCGAGCGCAAGATCGAGCGTGAGCGCATTCTCCTCGGCGACCTGCCGGAGTTGTCCGTCGCGATCCTCGAACTGGCGCGTGAGCGCGGGCGCGTCACGGTGATGGATGTGGCCAAAGCGACAGGCGCGAGCCGCAACACCGTCAAGGATCATCTTCGGGCGCTGACCGAGCAGGGACATCTGACCCTCCACGGAGCCGGTCGTGGGACCTGGTACGGCTTAAGCTGACGCCGGAGCGAAGCGTCCCCCGATCAGCCGAAATCGGAGCTATGGTCCAATTGTGCGCAGCCGCCATTGCCACGTGCCTTTGCCTGATATAGCGGGGCTCCATTCGCGGGCTCGATGAGGCATGTCTGACCGGAGACCGGCGTCGCCTCGATCGTCCTCCCGCAACGGCCATCCGAAACTTTCTTCCCCTGCGGACGCAACCCCACTCGACAGGCCGAGTGGGGACCCCGGCGTGCCGCATTCCTCGCGCAGCAACAAAGTTCCTCCCGGCCGCCCTCCATTTCATTGCGGCCCGGCAAGCCACCCCACGGCGCGATGCGCAATGGGGACCCCGGGGGTGCGGTCCGATCGTCCCCGGTCCTTTCGACAGCCATCGAGGCCGCGAAGGGCGCGGCCCGAAACCAACGAAAGGAACACCACAATGGCAACGATCGGCACCTTCACCTCCACCGAAACCGGCTTCAACGGCTCGATCCGCACGCTTGCCCTCAACGTCAAGGCCCGCATCGCCCGCATCGAAAACCCCTCCGACAAGGGACCGCACTACCGCATCTACGCCGGCAACGTCGAGCTCGGTGCGGCCTGGCAGAAGCGCTCCGAGCAGGACCGCGACTACCTCTCGGTCAAGCTGGACGACCCGAGCTTCCCCGCTCCGATCTACGCAACCCTCACCGAAGTCGAAGGCGAGGACGGCTACCAGCTGATCTGGTCCCGCCCCAACCGGGA